>JBJKSA010000014.1:0-408063 GCA_046704405.1 Thermoplasmataceae archaeon
TAAGAAATAGGGGAACCATGCAACAGAACGACGGAATTATCCTCAGGGTTTCTGAGGCTAATTCGACCGACCCCGGAATGTCAAGAGTGCGACTCGATGAAGATTCCAGGCTCGCAATTGGCGCAGAGATAGGGGACGTTGTAGAAATTGAAAAATCCAAAAAAACTGTTGGAAGGGTCTACAGGGCAAGACCCGAAGACGAGAACAAAGGCATTGTGAGAATAGACAGTGTTCTCAGAAACAATTGCGGTTGTTCCATTGGAGACAAAGTCAAGGTACGCAAAGTCAGGGCGGAGGAGGCTAAGAAAGTTGTCCTTGCTCCGATTATAAGAAAAGACCAGAGACTGAAGTTCGGCGAAGGTATTGATGAATTCGTGCAGAAGGCCCTTATCAGGAGGCCAATGCTCGAGGCAGACAATATAAGCGTCCCAGGCCTTACTCTGGCAGGTCATTCGGGACTTCTCTTCAAAGTTATTAAGACAACACCTAGCAAAGTTCCTGTGGAAGTCGGCGAGGAAACCAAGATCGAGATCCGTGAAGAACCGGCATCTGAAGTGCTCGAGGAAGTATCAAGGATCAGCTATGAGGATATTGGGGGCCTTTCCGACCAGTTGAGCAAGGTTAGGGAGATAATCGAGCTTCCCCTCAAACATCCGGAACTTTTCGAAAGACTTGGCATCAGACCTCCCAAGGGAGTGCTGCTACATGGCCCCCCTGGAACGGGGAAGACTCTCATCGCTAGGGCGGTAGCAAACGAATCTGGTGCAAATTTCTTCTCCATAAATGGGCCAGAAATAATGAGCAAATATTATGGCCAGAGTGAACAGAAACTTCGTGAAATCTTCATGAAGGCTGAGGACTCTGAACCTTCAATAATATTCATTGATGAAATTGACTCCATCGCTCCCAAGAGGGAGGAAGTCCAAGGAGAAGTTGAGAGGAGAGTAGTTGCTCAACTTCTGACATTAATGGACGGCCTCAAGGAGAGGGGCCACGTTATTGTGATTGGAGCATCAAACAGGATAGATGCTGTTGATCCTGCCCTTAGAAGGCCGGGTAGATTTGACAGAGAAATAAACATTGGAGTCCCGGACAAGAATGGAAGGAAAGAGATTCTCGCCATCCATGCCAGAGGAATGCCCCTAGGCATGGAGGAGGAAGAGAAGAACGAATTCCTCGATGACATTGCAAATTATACATACGGTTTCGTGGGAGCAGATTTAGCCGCTCTCGCAAGAGAGAGTGCAATGAATGCACTCAGGCGCTATCTTCCTGAGATAGATCTGGACAAGCCAATCCCTACTGATGTGCTTGAGAAAATGCAGGTAACAGCAGATGACTTCAAGGAAGCGCTCAAGACAATTGAGCCGAGCAGCCTGAGGGAAGTTACCATTGAAGTTCCAAGCATCACATGGTCAGATGTTGGTGGTCTGGAAGATGTCAAGAGGGAACTCAGGGAGACGGTTGAACTTCCACTTACAAAACCTGAAGTATTCAAGAGATTGGGCATCAGGGCCTCAAAGGGATTCCTCCTTTACGGTCCACCTGGAGTGGGAAAAACCTTACTTGCAAAAGCAGTTGCAAATGAAAGCAAAGCCAATTTCATTTCCGTAAAAGGTCCGGAAGTTCTGAGCAAATGGGTCGGAGAGAGCGAGAAGGCTATTCGGGAAATATTCAAGAAAGCAAAGCAGGTTGCACCCACTATAGTATTCCTGGATGAGGTAGACTCTATTGCCCCGAGAAGAGGGACTTACGGTGATTCTGGTGTCACAGAGAGAATGGTTAACCAGCTCCTCACTTCACTTGACGGCATGGAAGTCCTTCAGGGAGTCGTGGTAATAGCGGCTACAAACAGGCCCGACATAATGGATCCTGCACTTACAAGGGCAGGAAGGTTTGACAAGCTCATCAACATACCGCCACCTGACAGGGACAGCAGAATTTCAGTTCTAAAGGTGCATACAAGGAACATGCCTCTTGCTGAGGATGTGAGCCTTGAAGCAATAGCCGACAGGACTGACGGATATGTTGGCGCTGACCTCGAGAACCTTTGCCGCGAGGCAGGAATGACGGCGTACCGCGAAGACCCGGAGGCAACACTTGTCTTTGAAAGGCACTTCATAGAGGCAATGAAAGCCATCAGGCCATCTGTTGACGAGGAGGTCCTAAAGTTCTACAGAAACATAGCGGACAGCCTAGGAAAGAGTCCAAAGGAAAGGAAGAAATCAGTAGAGGAACTGGGCCTATACCAGTAAACCCTTCCTATTTTTCCCTAAAATACCCATTTTCCCAAGCGCATACTAATAAAGTTTATATCGTGAGAAGTAGTCTTGGCGTTAATAAGGATACCTCATGAAGAAATTTGTTTCTGACCTCATAAAGAAAGAAGTCATGACCACAGACGGAGAGCTCCTTGGAATTGTGGACAATTTTGTCATTGACACCGACACTGGAGAGATCAGAACTGTGCTTGTGAAATCTTCAGGTAATGTGGAAGTGGTAATATTTCAGAAGGATTCAAAGGGGAGATTCATGATTCCTCTGAGTGCAATGAAGTCATTCAAGGACGTCTTTGTTGTAGAGAATGGAAAAAGCATGCCTGCCAATTGAACCCTAAGCGTTCTGAGGAATCTGGGAATCGCTCGGAACATAACGCAGAATTCCCGCTATGCCTCCAAAAGCCTTCTTGAGAAGTTTTCCTTCATCACTGTCCTCAGTGATCATTTCCACTCTTGCGCCAGATTCTCCTGCAAGCTGATAATAAACCTCGACCAGATCAAGCTCATCCTTGAGGTTCATTTCACTGCCGCATTTTTCGCACTTCAACCCCTCTTCGTGCTTAGTCTGAGTTTCCACAGTGTTTCCACAATTCGGGCACTCCCATGCATATTTTGACTTACTCAGCCCCTCTGAGATCAGCAGAGTATCTATTGTCTTCTGCTTAAGTGCAGTCTCGACAGCAACGCTTCCATAAATGCCCAGTCCACCATCTGGTTTCTTTATCTCTGTCATGAACTTGTTCATGAGGTCACGTTCCTTTGTTATCTGCATGTCCTTGATTGAATCAGATGCTTTGTCGACCAGTTCCCGCAATCCCGTTTCATCAGTATATCCGAGATCGAAGAGATCCTTGACCTTGTCCTTGATCTCGTTCCTGAGGTACCCTCTTTCAAAGAAGTATTCCTTGGTAGCTCCAGGTCCTCCAATGAACACAGCTCGAATTTCCTTGATCTGCGGCATAAAGGCGTTGTTTGCTATCTCACCTGCCTTCTTGAAGAACTCATGCGCGGCGCTCTCGATGAGTCTTTCGTATCTTCTGGATGACTGACCACCCTGATGATGCTTGCTCGGAACTAAGGACTGCTCGTTTGCCACCATCTGTATATTTGTTCCATTCAGGAAACCTATTGTAGCTTCTTTTCTGTCAATGACAACTAGGCCGTATATCTCCTTGACTTTCAACTGTACTTCGAGCTGCTCTAGGTGGAAGATGCTGTCACACTTGTACATGAAAGTCTGGATAGGCTCGGGGGGTTCTATTATCCTTGTATACATGGCAGTTTGATCACCGCGTGTTGAGACATGCCCCACAAAAAAGACAAGTCCCGATTCCGGCGGAAACTTGTACACCTTGAGCCTGGACATTATTGATTCTATTGCTGCCAGTACGTTCTTTCTCGTTGATTTTGACTTTATATTTGACGAGGTCGAGAATTCCTCTCGGAGATACTGGACAACATCGTATATCATCTTATCTGGAGGAATGTAAAGGGAAATCAGTTCAGTACCTCTGCCCTTTAAGTCCCTAAGCTCCTGAAGAGCCTTCTTGAATTCGTATTTCCGTAGCTGAACATCCTCCGTGGTCACACTCAAGAAATTTATGATGCTATTTAATCATTATGAGGTAACCAAACCGCGAAAATAGCGTTTTACGGCTGATGAAACTTTTATTATAAACCCACACATAATATACCCTGACCAGTTGATCGGGATCAATGGTCTGCGCTGCAATTCCCGATTTCAAGCAGACGGTCAGGTAATGTGTCAAGATGAAACCTATAGTTATTTCCCTTGGAGGGTCCATAATTTCAAAGGAAGGCCTGCAGCTCGAATTCATCAAGAAGTTCTGCGGGATGCTCGGGAATGTGCAGGAATATGATCGATTCGGCATCGTCGTTGGAGGCGGCATGCTTGCAAGGACCTATATCACTTCACTTAAAAAATACAAAATAAATGACAATGTTCTGGACGAGATTGGGATAAACGCCACAAGAATGAATGCACTTACTGTGTCCACTTTCCTCACAGACGTAAACTCAAAGATTCCTACTACTGTCAATGATGCTTCTGAGCTGGTTTCCCAGTACAGGCACGTAGTCATGGGTGGCACTGAACCGGGTCATACAACGGACACAGTCGCTACGCTCCTAGCTGAAAGAATAGGCGCGAGCATCATGATCAATGCGACTTCAGTAGATGGCGTTTATTCAGACGATCCTAGGAAGAACAGTAACGCAATGAAGTACGACCACCTCTCCTATGATGACGCAATACGACTCGCAGTAGACAAATCAATAGGTGCGGGCCCGAATGTTTTCATGGACATAACCGCGTTGAATATAGCCAAGCGATCTTCCCTGAGGGTGTTTGTGATAGACGGAACAGACCTTGCTGAATACCAAAATGTGATGCAAGGAAAAAAGACATCTGGAACTGTCATAGGAATGGATTAGTATATACCTTCACGCAAATCGTACTTTGAGATCTGTGTTTTGAGGTCGATTCTGTTCGATCCCCTGAACTCCTCCCTGATTCTTGCCTCAAGCTCTTCCGCCTGTGACTGCTTTTCGTCGTAAGACATCCTGTCAAAAGTGCCAGAGGCTAGGAGTGCGACATATCTTGGATCATCGTCTTCGTCCATTGGAGAAATGTAAATTATATCGTTTTCATCCAAATCCATCTGGGATATGATTGAAGCCGTCTCATTTACGTGCTCACTGGAATGCTTCTTACCACCATATCCAGTAAGTAGAAGCAATCCTACAGATATTCCCGAATTCTTGAGGTTATTTGCCAGGTTTATTATTTCAGAAACATTCTTGAGTTTCTCAAACTCTCTCAGGAGGGAGACACTTCCTGACTGTATGCCTATGTATACCCTAGAAAGGCCGTGACGCTTCATATCCTGGTAGTGTATCATATTCTTCTTCCGAGGCACCGTAAATGCATCAACAAACGCATAAACAGGAAGGGCAGTTTTTTCCCTCACGGCGTCAAGTGCCGTCAAGACTGCCTTCTGTTCTGCGCTGAGAAAATAAGCATCTCCTACCAATGTTGACCTTCTCAGCTCAAAACCCTTTCCGAAGTGTTCCTTGACTTCATCGACATGCTCCTGGAATTCTGATGTTTCACGCATTTTTGGCTCATCTCTGGGAGCTGCAAATGTTGCACAGTTCCAAACAAACGCATCTGTCAATTGAAAATATGCAGTTAACCTTTGATCTTGTGGTATAAGCGGAAACCTCTCGCCGTAGATTCTGGAGAATTCTCTCGCATCACTTGCAGGCCATTCCCTCGGCTTCGACAATACTTCATCTACGGCTGTCTTAAGGGTTTCATCATCAATTTCATTACTTAACTCTGAAAGAAAATCATAGGCCTTTCTATTAATCTCCTCGGATGCTTTTGGGTCAAGCCTGTCAATAATCCTTTTTTCGCCTTCCCAACCGATTTTAAGGTAGATGTTGCTAAGGGATCGCTTCCATGTGGCATTACCATCGGTGTAGTAGATTACCCTTCCTTCCCTGTCAAGGGCGACAACCTCCTTACCGGATCTCTCAATACTGATTATTCCGCCGGAGAACTTGCCATTAACATCTCCCATGATACTCCCTATTCCGGGATGATTATAAATTTGGCGGGAGGCTATTCACCCATTAGGCAAATTTTCTCGCTGTCATATTTCACTCATCTCTGTTTTGAATCATTACCATATGAACCAGTGTTTTGTGAAGGTGGTTCATTCTTGCTGTTTGATTTCTCCGCCTTTTTCCTGGCCTTCCTTCCCCTTCTTGCCACTGCGACTAGACCTATGATCAGCGCCAATATCACAACTAACACTGCTATATTGAGAGGAGTGAATGTGAACATACCCTTGAGGTTCTGTATACCCGTGGGTGCTACTGTCTGGTTGAAATTATAGGTCTTGTGGAATGCCCCTGCAGACTGATTAGTGCGCCAGCTTATGGCCAGTTGCGCAGGGTATGTGCTGAATGCGGCAGAGGAACTAGTGTCCACCAGGTAGGTTGCTGTGACTGTCTGCCCGGGTGATATGCTAGAAAATGTCACATTGCCTGATGTAAGCGATGCTAGTGGATTAGACGATGGCACATGTATGGATACCACACTGGGTGAGAGATAGTACAGGGTGAAATCGTAAAGCGTCACATTTCCTGTGTTGGTTATGTTGAAGGACAGTGGCTGGCTCGTCGCTCCGGTATGAAGGGCAGGTATGTCTTGAGTAATCTTGTAGCTGCCGTATGAGTGCAGATATACTGGCAATACCAAAGTGCTGCCTGCAAGATTTGCTTCAATGGAGGCTTCCCCTGTGTAGTTGTGGGCGTTCAATAAGAATGTGAAGTTTTGAATTGTGCCTGAAGGAAAGACGGGAAGATTGTATGAATTTGTAAGGACGCTGAATTGACCGGAGCGGACTGAAACATTGACGTTTGTTGCAAATGAGTTGCCTGAATTTACCGCAACCAGAGTCAGCGATATGTACTTCTGACCCTGATATATCACAGGCGGGTTAGTGTAAAAGCTGACAAGAGACAGGTTCGAATAGCCGGTTATAGGAACTGAAAAGGATACCTTGTGCGTCGAACCAAGATAGCTGACTGTGAGATTCTGTCCATATGCCTGATCAACTTCAGAATTTCCATTTATGGAAACAGTGAAGGTAAGGGGCACTACCCCAAAGGGCTCGAAAGCCGAGATTACAGTATTCTGGGTCTTACCCGACAAGTTGCCGGAGGGTGTGTATTTGATGCTGACATTACTTACAGGAGAGTTCCCTGTATTCTCGAGTATCACAGTCAAGGGTATATTGTTCATTCCTGGGGTGCCGATAATTGGAGAAGCCGATGTGCCGAAGAGTGAGCCTGAAGACTGGATATTGACCGTTCCCTGAAGAGGAAGCTGGAAGGACACATTTCCATAGAAAGTCTGTGTGGCATTACCATAGGAATAACTGAGATTTTCAAGGTAAATTCCGTTGGGTGCCTTAGAGGATATATTTACGGTCTGTTCAACAACCAGAGCCGTTCCTGCAGGAATATATCCGAAATTATAGATATTATTCACGTTTGCGTTTGCGCCCATCACATAGCTATAATTGAATATTCCAGGACTGTAAGCGCTGAGGTTTTCCCACACTGTCAGGTTCTGGAGTGTTGCAGTTGTCTCAAAGCTGACAAAGAGGGGTATTTCGTTCATTCCCGGGACAGCTTGCTGAGTCGAATTCTGCCCGAACCAGGCAACTCCTGTCACACCGAGAGGCTGGCTTCCTGAGGTTGCATTGGCAGGCGTCATGAATGCAAAAATGGTTGTGGCAAGCAAGATTGTTACAATCGAAACAGTTGTTGTTTTTTTCATTATTTCAGTTCCTCCTCTTGACTATTATGTTCTTCATCATTATGGAAAATGCAATTGCGGCTGCAAGGAATGTGATGCCAACCAAGAATATCAGCTCGTAAGCCTGTGTGGCCGGAAAAGAGGCCATTATGGGAACAAAGGGGAAAGGGCCAAACCTGACGGGCACGTAACCAACTATAACGCTGCTGGTATAGGTTGTTTCCAGCACCCCACCAATAGCTGGAGCCACTGACATGCCAATATTCCTGAACACTACGTTCATTCCAGTGGCTTCTCCAGATTTCTCTCTTGGTATGGACAGGAGCAGAATGTTAATGACCCCCACAAAAATGAAAGAAAGACCTATGCCAACAATAGCTGCATCCTCGGAGATAGAGAGCAGGGTTGCCCTGTTGAACATTAGCCCCATAAAGGCAAGGAAAAGAACAGTAGTACCGATCAAAATTGCAGTCTTAGGGCCATGGTCAGTGGTAACCTTTGCGGCCACACCTGCGAATATCATGGTCAATATTGCCTGAGGGAGAAGTATGAGTCCCGAAGTAAATATAGATTCCCCAAAACCCGCAGGGCTTGGGTCCTGAAGCAAAGGCGGAATGGCATACAGCAGGAAGTAAAGGGATGCCAGTGCAAAAAGGCCTGTGAAATTAGCAAGAAAAACATTCCTTATCTTAAGCAGGTTTACGTCTATAAATGGGTTCCGGGCATTGGACTCCGCCCATACAAATGAGAGAAAAGAGAGGATTGAAACTAGGAAAGATCCCAGAATAAGTGGTGAGAACCATCCTTTGTATTGTCCCTCAGATAGCCCGAAGATCAGCATGGTAAGCCCCAGTGCAAGAGATGTAATTCCCAAGACATCGATCTTTTCCTTCTTTGGCCTTGAGATGTCTTTGAGAAATAGTGCAATGAATAACACCAGGCCTACTGCAAGAGGTATTGCTGAGTGGTACGACCATTCCCACCCAAAATTCTGTGTAATCCAGGCTCCCCCCACAAGGCCTATTGCCGAGCCACCTGCAAACGTTGAGCTCACTATTCCCTGTGCCAGTGCGAGCCGCTCCTTTGGGATCTGGTCGTTTAGGATGGCAAATGCAACTGGTATCATTCCGAAACCAATTCCCTGGACAGCTCTGACTGCAATCAACTCACCCAGAGTTGCAACAAAACCTCCGGCGCTTACGGATGCAGCATATATCAATGAAAGAGAAAGTATCACCTTCTTCTTTCCTACTACATCTGCCAACTTACCGAAAAGTGCCGCGGACACAGTCCCCGATATGATATACGCAGTAAGAACCCAAGACAGGAGATCATAATTAGTGTCAAAGTAGCGCTGTAGAACTGGCAGGGCAGGTGTTAGCATTGTTTCAACATAAATGATGAGAAGCCCCATGAAAGCCAGAATTCCGATGGTAACTGTCTCATTGCTTCTGGTTTCACTCTGAACATGTTGAACCTCACCATATGATTCCAAGGCAATCCCCCTATCTGCACTGCCTGATTTGATTGCTGTACAAACGCACAGCCCTCGTCTACTCGGTCACTTACATCATGTAAACCGCGTCGCTCTCTGAGTCCTTTAATTACTTTTGGAAAGTCAGTTTGGTTAAGTTCGAACCATCAGCCAACTCCCAATGCTGGAGGTTTTCTAGATAACCTCATCCTATTAGGCATTATCAGTCTCTGATTTCCCCCTCTGCCACGAAGTATGTTAGCAACACAAGCCCGACTGCAAGGATGGAAAGGCCACCAAGCCACCATATCACATTGTTGACCTGAGATGAAATTACTGTGCCGTTTATTATGACCGTGCGAATAGATTCAGAGGCCCAGGAGACGGGGTTGTATTTTGCCACATTGCTGAGCCAGCCCGCCATCAGGCCGGGCGGAAACATTGCATAGCTTGCGAAGAGCAGAGGGAGGTTGACGAGATTCACAATACCGAATATTGTGTTCATGTCTGTCAGCCTGATTGCAATCACACTGAATATGGAACAGAATATCAGCGCAACAAGCACTACTGAAGCGACAAGTACAAGAGCGCCAAGAATAGAAAAGCCATTAGTGAGCTTGAGCCCGTTTGGCACAACGAATGCAAACCCAAACAGGATTCCTACCTGTATCAGGATGCGAATCAATGCAGATATTATCTTTGAAAAGACAATTGAACTCCTTCTTATTGGAGAAGTAAGGAATCTGCCAAGAGGACCAAGACGCCTGTCCCATATTATGTTCACGCCGGAGAACATCGCAGTAAACAGCCCAGTTATTACGAGCACCCCTCCGAGGATATATGTGATATAGTCAGGTGAGCCACTGAGAAGCACATTTCCAATACTGTAGCCGGGAACACTCAACTTTGTGAGGTCGAATGCGCTTCCGAAGAGGGCTAACCAGAAGAAAGGCTGTATAAGCCCTGTCAGAAGAAATACAGGGTTCCTGTACCACTTCTTCAGTTCTCTTTGCGTTAATGGGCCCAGACCGCTCATCTTCTCATCCTCCTCATGTTCATCATCATCTTTCTAACGTCGCCGGCATCCTCAGCCCTTATGTCCCTTCCAGTGTACTGCAGAAATACTTCATCCAGGGATGGCTTCTGCACAGTCATCCTTACCACATTTACTCCCTTTTCTGAGATGAACTTGATAAGGGAAGGCAATTGGTCGTCTGAATCCTTTACTCTTAACCTGACAGAATTAGGGCCGAAATCCTTGACATCTATTGCCTCAGGGAATGATTTCAGTATCTCAAGTTCCTCAGGCTCTTTTGTGGTCAGCTGTATTATATCGCCTTGAAGGCTAGCTTTAAGTTCTGAGGGTTTGCCAGTGATCAGGATTTTGCCATGATCAATTATTGAGATTCTATCTGCAAGTGCATCAACTTCTTCAAGGTAATGGCTTGTAAGAATTATGGTCACATTGAGTTTCTCCTGAACGTCCCTCACATATTCCCACATTTGAGTTCTTGTCTGTACGTCCAACCCGAGAGTGGGTTCGTCAAGAAACAGTATGTCAGGATCATGCACAAGTCCAGTTATGAGCTCAAGTCGTTTCCTCATTCCTCCTGAATACTGCCTTACATACCTTCCGGCGGCCTCTTCTAGATTGACAAGCCTGAGCAAGTTCTTAATTCGTTCATTTGCCGTAGGTTTTGGAACATCGTAGAATTGGGAAACCATGAGGAGATTTTCCATGCCCGTAAGATCCTCATCAGTGGTAAGATCCTGGGGGACCACCCCTATTATCTTCCTCACATCCATGGAGTTCTTTTTTATGTCGTAACCCTTAATGCCTGCAGTTCCTGAAGTTGGCGTCAGTCTGGTGGTCAGCATACTTATCAGCGTAGTCTTTCCTGCGCCATTGGGTCCAAGTAGGCCATAGACTTCACCTTCTTCAATGTCAAGGCTGATCTGGTCTACAGCCTTTATCTTTCCAAGGTAGACTTTTGTTAAATTCTCCGCTTTAATTATTGTTCCCATTGTCATTTCACCTCAATTTTAGGTCCGACAGCCTTGCGATTATATGTTCTATCCTTTCTTTGTATGCATGTAGACTGTCTTGCTCTTCTTCCAAGTAAGAGGTATATCCCTCAAGCTCTGTTACTATCCTTTCTAAATCCCAAGTCTCTGTGATGCTTGCTCTTTCCTTGCTAGATTTGAGACCAATCGCTTCGGCGCCTGCATCCTTGAGTTCATATTTCATGTCCCCAAGTCTTTCAATCAAACCTTCCTTCTCCATTGAACTTAGAAGTGGATAAACTGTGCCCGGACTAGGCCTCCACCACCCCATGGTCTGTTTCTGCACTTCCTCAATGATCTCAGAACCCTTCATGGGTTTCTCACTAAGAAGCCATAATACGTAATATTTCATGCCGCCATGTCTTCTAAATGATCTTGCAAAACTGAAATTTCTCGGATCAAAATGCTTGTCAAAATTCATCCCACAATCCAAATCTCTGTCCGAAGAATCTCTCGGCATTTCACATCTTTCCGATATCGGAAACTCATATTTAACTCCATCGAGACAGTGTTATACGGTATGTGGAACGATAATTAATGAAATAAGTTCTAGGACCATAAATCTTGGATCCCTTAAGGTTGCAGAGATACACCTTTCGAGTTGGATGTTAGAATTTTCTTTACTAGATTTTAAAAAATGAAATTATTTGCTATCTCGCTAAAAGATAGATTCAGAACTGCTGAGTCTTCTCTATCTTCTCTGCGATCCTGTTAAGCTGTGAAACTATCTCCCTCTCATTCTTGGAAATGTAATCCCTGTCGGTTTGATATATGACTCTGGTTAACTTGTTCAGAACCTCGTGATACTGTTTCAAGAACTGCTTTTCAGTGTAAAAATCTTCTATTCTCTTCTTGAAGTCCTCGTACTGCTCCTCCAGAACCTTGAGTCCGAGATCAGTGATATGGTAGTAGCGTTTGTGCTTCACTACATATCCTTTTTCCTGGAGCCTGTACAAAGAAGGGTAAATCACTCCAGTGCTTGGTTTGTACGTAGAACCAAACTTGGACGTAATATCTTGTATAATCTGGTAAGGATATTTCTCTCCATCCTTCAGCTGCTCAAGTATCAGCAAGTGGCTCAGAGCCTCTCTGGAAGTGTTGAATATTTCAGAGTCCAGCAACATCCCCTCCTTTTTTCCTTCTAGAGGAATATGACACTTAATACTTTGCGATGATTTCTCAACAGTAACTTCACTGCGGAACTCGTATAGAATCAAGTTTCCTTTTCACACTGTTATCCAGATCAACCCTGTGATCTATTTTGACAGCTGTTTCTAGCCTATTGACACCACTGGCAATTATGCGCTCTTCTGCCTTTCTGATTACTGCCAAGAGCCTCTCCATGCTTTTGTCTTCAAGGACTGTTCCCATGCTGTTGGGGTAATAATTGATTCCATCCTCTCTAAAAGAGTCCAGTGCCATTCTTACATATCTTGATCCTGATATTCCAACCCCTACTGGGATGAAAGTAACCTCTACAAGAATCATAACTCTGAATTCTTTCATGGATATATATTAGGGGCAAAAATCTGGGGAATATTCTGTTATTCGGTGATGGATGGGCGAAGTCTTATACATTCATATCTCGATCATATTGCCGATTTAACTGCTATGCGTACCTCATCCATGATCGGCGGGGCAGCCCTTGCTGTTTTTACAGTACTAATAGTGATATCATTCGCCTCAATGTATGATTCCACTTATGCGTCAGTTGGGTCAGTCCAAGCCCAGAGCGAAAAGGTAGTTTTTACGGATCAATCCCTATTTCTCATTGCCAGCATGTCAGCCAATAATTCAGGCCATTTCACAGAGCTGGTGAGTGTCCTGAACAAGACGTTCAAGATTGCACCAGGAAAAAGCAATATTACTGATTTCTCAATTCCTCTGAACCTGACGAAGCTTTATTCTGGTGAATGGCCCCTGAAGAATGCTTCTGTCTCGATGAATATCCTGGTGCAGGCCGCTTCCATTCTTCTCAAAGCCTCGAGGGGCCTAAATTTAAGTGTTGATGTAGGTGCACCCTTTGGTGGTTTCAGCGTTTCAAACCTCACAGAAACTGTATTTGGAAATGCGCATGATAACCTATCTGTGTCATTCACTGATCTTTTCGCTCAATTCCTTAATATAACTAAAATAGCGGTATTCAACGGGAGCAAGAACATAGGGAATCTCACACTTCCTGACTTGGAGTTCGGAAAGAGTTATTCTGTACAGGGAAAGGTAAATCTGAGTGGTTCAAGTCCATCTGTAAATCTCTCCTTCAGGGCAGGACCGTTTCACTGGTCCTTGAACAACATCACCGTAAACAGTTCTAAGTGAGGCAGAACTACTCACGCTTGTGACTTAACTGTATTCAATTTCTCTACTAATTGCTCTACTTCACCTATCTCCTGCATGTAGTGATCCGCATATTTGCTGCTCTTAGTCTGCCCATGGAGTACCATGGCAGATGTTGCCCCGATTCGCTTGGCTGGTATCAGGTCTGATTCCGCGTCCCCGACTACTAGGAGATTTGATGCCTCAATCCCCATGAAAGCAAGTGCCTTGAGATATGCTTCCGTATCTGGCTTTCCCTTGGTTACATCGTCTATGGTGACAGTTCTGCTGACGGGGAGTGTCAGTCTATTGACCAGTATCTTCCTTGAGGAAGTCACAATGACTGAGTCTATCCCCTTTTTGGAGAGAGCCGCCACAGTACCCTCAACGTCTGGAAAAAGACTAGCTTCCTTCAAATGGCTGGAAAAGTATTCTTCCTCGGCCTTTTCTATCTCCTCAGGATGTTTGTGGTACCTTCCAGCAAGATTTTCACCCGGTAGTCCTATCAGGGGCCTGATTTCATTATCTGACACGCTAATGTCAAAGGTCTGAAATGCTTTCTTCCAGGCCTTCACCCTCAGATCGACAGAATTCAGGATCGTACCGTCCAGATCAAAAATGACTCCTTTAATCATAGGATTCAACACCCGAATTCGAAACTTGTAGAAAAAAGTGACCTGCATGTAGCTTGAAAAATTGAGTTCAAATACGATGATTTGGTCATCTTACCTTCATATCAATGGATCAATGCCCAGTGAAGTGAACTTTCGTGAAAGGTACTGGAAATCCCCTTTTTCGCAGGCCCTGCATTCTGGAGCCTTCTTTATAGTTAGCTTCTGCATATCACCCTTCCAAGGATCAAAGAAATAGAGCGCACCGTCTACTTCTTTCTTGGTCAGGATCTTGATGGCCAATGTAAAGCCGAATGAGGACACTAGATTAGGCACCGAAGGAAATACACCCACTTCCGAACAGACGGGCTGCCTCTGATCAGGCATATTTATGTAGCAGGCAAGGCAAGATGTTACTCCGGGTATGATCGCCTTAGTTTCTCCGTACGTTTCAATGGCAGATGAGTAAATCCATGGCTTTCCATATTTTACACATGCATCATTTATTATCAGCCTAGTTGTGAAATTGTCTGTACCGTCAAACACTAGATCAGCACCTGATACTATCCTTTCTGCATTTGATGCATCAAATGCCATCTTGTGAGATTCGATCAAGACATCTGGATTGACTTCTGATAGCCGCCTTGACGCACACTCTGTCTTTGCTGCTCCAATATCGTTTTCGGTGTAGAGTATCTGCCTATGTAGGTTCGAGATAGAGACAAAGTCTCTGTCAACAAGAATCAGCTTTCTTACTCCAACTCTAGCAAATAGATCTGCAGCCAAGCATCCAGTGCCGCCTATACCAATTACTGCCACGGTGGCTTTTCTGATCATCTCAAAATCGCCAGGTTCAAAGACTCTTAGAATTGACTGCCTTGAGTACTTGGCCTCCTGCACATTCTTACATACACTTCAAGAAAATAAACGCTCTTGTTAAGGCACTATTAGGTTGCATCCCCTAAGTGAAAAGGGAAAGGAATTTTTTCCACTGTGCATTAGCTAGGCATGAAAGTTGCGGTCCTTGAAAAACTGAAAGAGCCTATCAGGGTAAAGGAGAAGGACATTCCAAAGGTGAAGGATGACGAGGTACTAATCAGGCAACAAGTTACGGGTATTTGTTTCAGGGACATACTGACGCGGGACGGCTTTTTTCCTAGGGTGAAATTGCCAATTACCCCGGGCCATGAAATATCTGGAATTATTGAGGAAGTAGGATCTGATGTAAGGAATTTCAAGAAGGGAGACTTCGTAGCGAGCCTTATTTATGACCCATGTGGCAAGTGTGAATTCTGCATTTCAGGTAATGAAAATCTCTGCACTTCTAAGAAAACTTATGGAGAACTCCTTGATGGAGCCTATGCCCCATATGTTAAAGTAACTCAACGGAGTATAGTCAAAGTGCCAGAAAATGTCTCTCCTGAGGGAGCTGCGATTTCTGCCTGTGTCACAGGCATGGTCTATCATGCTCTTCACAAGGTTGGGGGGCTCGATGCCGGCATGAGGGTCTTAATCACAGGTGCAGGCGGTGGTGTGGGTGCACATGCTATCCAAGTGGCAAAGGCAATTGGAGCCGAGGTTGTTGCGGAAACGAGCTCAGCTTGGAAACAGCAGAAGCTGATGGAGCTTGGCGCGGACCATGTTGTATTGTCAGGTGATCGTTTTGACAAGAGGGTAAAGGAACTCTTGGGGGATGGCGTGCATGTAGCACTTGAAAATGTGGGCATCCATACATTTGAAAAATCGCTGAGAAGCCTGCGCACTGGAGGAAGGCTTGTGGTGATTGGAAATGTTACTCCTGATCCAGTGCCACTCCCACTTGGCCTCATAATATTAAAAGGAAATTCAATAT
Organism: Thermoplasmataceae archaeon; assembly: GCA_046704405.1. Taxonomy (GTDB): domain Archaea; phylum Thermoplasmatota; class Thermoplasmata; order Thermoplasmatales; family Thermoplasmataceae. Next base: position 15,950 of record JBJKSA010000014.1, read on the forward strand.
CTGGCAGCATAAGCTCTACGAAAGATGACATGAAATGGGCTCTTGAAATGACCTCAAATGGAAAGATAAAGCCTGTTGTTGACAGGGAAGTGTCGCTGGAAGAGATTAATGGGGCCTATGCTGACATGCTGGACAGGAAGGTTTTCGGCAGAATATACCTCGACCTAAGGTAATAAGCGCAGGTTTCTCCTCTTCACCAAGTATTAATACATGCGACAACATACGGCGAACTGGTGGTTGGCTAAATGCAGGAACTCATTTGCAACATCCAGTTTGATCAGGAAGAGGACGGTACCTACCTGGGAAAGCTTAGAACTGAAATAGGGGGGCTTAGGGAGTACTCGGGAAGGACCTTTGAAGAAGTTCTTAATCAGGTTATGATGGAGCTGGAAGAGGAATTCGTTTAACCTCACTTCGAAACACTTATTTTCGTTTGTGGGATTACCGGCGAGCAACTTCATAAGGCTCATGCTAGGGAAGTTGAACCCATTGTTATGCCGGCAGAAAAATTGGGAGTGATGACATGACTGAAGTGGAGATTTCCAAGGAACTTGATGAGTACTATACAAACAAAATTGTAACCGCACTTGTTGGAATAGAAGCCGATGTTAGCAGGGTAGAAGCTATTGGCAATGAACTTGCAAGGGAAAACTTCACTGAGGATGTTTTCATCGTTACTGGAGAGTACGACCTCATACTCAAAGTCAGGTTTCCCAATTATGAGGAACTCCAAGAATTCCTTGTTACCAGAATGGGCAAGATAGCCGGAGTCAGGACATCTAAGACCATGATGGTCCTGACCATAAAGAAAGACATGGGTCAAAGAATGGGAGAATGATACTATGGACGAGAAAATGCTTGAAGAGGTTGTGTTTCTGCTAGACGAACTCGCCGCAGATACCTCAGTGCCGAAAAACGTAAGGAAGACAGCGACAGATTCAAAGGCAGCGCTTTCAAGAGAGCAAGACAGCCTAGATCTCCGATGTGCAACAGCTGTTTCCTTTCTCGATGAGATTGCCAATGACCCCAATGTTCCAGCACACGGTCGTGCTTCACTTTACACCATCATCAGCAGACTGGAAGCCTTGGCAAAAACATAAACAAAATATAGAATAATCGTGCCTAGGTTCAATACTTAAGACTAGACATATGCGATTTTAGTATTTTTTGGGAACCATTACATATTTATAGAATTATAATATTTATGAGTGGTATGACATTATCAGAGGATAATGAACGCCTCGCAAAATACCTCATAATATCAGATATACCCAGGAGCGTTGCCTATACGCTTGTTTACATAAGAAACAAGGGTGAGATCACAAGCGTCGAGATAGAACGTGAGACTGGCCTCAGGCAACCTGAAGTATCAATTGCGATGCAGTGGCTCCGCAGAAAGGGCTGGATCAACAAGCGTAACATGAAAAAAGAGGGGAAGGGCAGGCCGATACATGGCTACAAGCTTTCCAAGGACTTCAACGAGATTCTTGAAGAGATCATACAAGACCTAGAAGTCAAGATAAACGAGATAAACTCTAACATCAAGCAACTAAAGTCCTTCAAGCAGTGATTATTTCTTTACCTTATGCACCACGCACTTGCCTGAATGGCCCTCAATAATGAGGTCGGCATATTTGCAGAAAAGGCCTACCTCGGCCACTCCAGGAATCAATTTCAATTTTGTCTCTATGACCTTAGGATCTGGAATATGCTCGAACATGCAGTCAAGGATCAGGTTTCCATTGTCGGTTCTGAAATCCTTGTCTTTTCTAAATGCACATTTAACACCCATCTCCTCGATCCTGGCTCTAGTGCGCTCCTCAAGGTACGGAATAATCTCAATTGGTAATGGAGAGCTCCCGAAATCTTCACTGCCCTTCATCTTTGAGCTGTCAATAAGAACATACATGCTCTTGCTGTTGTGAGCTACAACCTTCTCTCTCAGAAGAGCCCCCCCTGCACCTTTGATGAGGTTGCCATGAGTGTCCGCTTCGTCTGCGCCATCGAATGTGATGTCTATGCTCCTTGAAGGTGCCGTGGTAATTTCTATCCCAGCATCTCTGGCCTTCTTCTCTGTTTCCAGTGAAGTTGGCACTCCTGTGAATTTTATTCCTTCGGATACAAGCCTTCTTAATTCATCAATGAAAAATGCAATCGTGGTGCCTGTGCCTATGCCTATGAGCATCCCATCTTTCACATGCTTAGCTGCCTCTTGCGCAGCAGCTTTCTTTTCAGCATTTTTGTCTGCACTCAAACTAATTCCTCCAGTTATGTGCACTTTTTCCGTAAAGGTTAGGCACAGTGGTAAAGATGGGATTCGCCTAATAATTCTTGGGTGTAAAGAGATGAACACATCATCCTTCACGAAAGCGATGATTGGTATCATAGCCCTTATGATCTCCATGACATCGCTGTTTGAATTGGCCGGTTTTGCGTCCGCGGCTACATCTTCCGCGGAAATGGGCAACTTTTCGTTGTCGTATGACTCTACTACAAGCACAGTGTATGGACTGAATTATACCAATTCAAACTATTCAGTCGGAGTGGCAGATAAGATCTTTGCAGTAGGGATGAATTCAAGCCTCTCCTCCCACGGTTATGCAGATGTGAACAAAACACTGACTTTGCCGAACATGACTATCTTTGTATCAGAGGATGGAGATATGATTTTCTTCGCTACCACATATCCACTTGTAATGCAAGCACCATTGATCGCCGCTGTAGTTCCAACAATCACCCTTGAACTACCGGCCGCGGCAACTGCTGTGAATTTGACACCCGCTGTGAATGCTTCCCTGAAGTCTCACTCAAACTCCCTCATGTTGAGCTTCCTTTCAAACTCAATCTACAGGATGAACGTAACAGATGGTTATACCTATTACATGTCAAATTACCCATCTTCTTTGACAAATAATGGAAAGACCATCGTTTTCAGCATTCCACAAGCCTTTGTTCCCAATTCCTTTGGCCCTGCCGTTCCCCTGGTGGTAGCAACGACCCCTAGCGGATCTGTCAAGTACTCCCTTGAGAAGCAGATGTCAAATGCTAGCCTCAGCACGAATCCACTGACTTACAATCAAACCACTGGAACAGTAACCGGAACCTACCTATCCTTGGAGTTCAATTCCAATACTGGGGTTATTCAGAATTATACCAATAAGCAAACTGGAACTGTAGTATTCTCATCCATCTATTCCTACGGTAACGGCTCAATAGGAGAAGGATTCATGAGTCCTATGTTTCCGGAGACGGCTCCCATCATACTGGGAAGCGTGTTCTTCTATGCAAACAGCACCTCAGTCTACCAGTTCCACAATAACCTAGCGACCTTGGGAAGCTTCTTCTTGAGCAATGGGACTACCGTCTTTAAGGTATCAAGCAACCTTAACGTGACTGTCTTCCATCCTGAAATGAATGGCAATCAGCTGAAATTCAACTTCGGAAACAGTTATTCAAACTTCACCAATCTTGAGACTGGAAATCGTTACGTCATAGATGCAGCACCTACCATAGTTACCATTACAAATCACACTTTTAGGGGAGAACTCTTCGTTCATGACGGTGCAGTCACTGTTACAGGGAACACAATAACCGTATTGACCGACGGATTCGCGTATGCACAATTTGTGTCTTCAAACCTCTTTTTGAACGCGTCCTACAACCTTATGAATGCACTTCAGTACGCAATCGATAACGGCAAGTTGGGGGCTGCGCTTTCAATTGGGCCGGGAGACGGAAATGGATTGAATTTGACGAGCTACTATAATTCTTCTCTGCAATTAACAGTTCAGAATGCATACGCCAACAAAGTACAGGTACAGTTAACATCTCTAGTCCACAATGGTGCAAACATAGCCATATTCATTCCAAACAGTGTGATCATGAATACTTCACGATTCAGTATCAGTCTTGACAGTCAAACAATGGTAGAATTAAAGGATATGAATGGCGTCCTAAACTCAACCAACCAGAACCAAAGTGAGTACTTCATAGCTCCGGCATTTGGAGGTTCACTGGTAATAGTCCACATATCTAATTTCTCAGCCCACGTATTAGAGGTCACAGGCTCTACCCCATCACCCGGTACATCGACCTACTTGCTTGTAGCCATAATTTCTGCGGTAGTCCTTGTAATAATTGTTGGTGCGAGTTTAATATTTAGAAGAAGCGGGAAAAATCAGTAAATTCAGTGGTTTTCATAACCACTTTCTATTTCAAACAATTCCTTTTCAAGATTGGCGAAAATAGTTTACTGACCTTTCTATCTCAATACCATGGACAAGAAGTCTCCTAGCGAGTCTACAACCGAAATTCAACGCCTTGTACTTCCTGCTGACACAAATATATTCAACGCCCTTTACGGCGGAAGGCTGATGGAGTGGATAGATAACGTAGCTTCAATTGTTGCAATAAAACATTGCAGAAGAAGAGTTGTTACAGGAAGCATTGACAGCCTATTCTTTCTCTCGCCCATACACATGGGTGATATAGTGCTCCTTCAAGGGACTATAAACCACGCGACAAAGTCGACAATGGAAATCGAAGTGGATGTTTATTCAGAGGAAGGGCTCACAGGGACCAGGAACTTCACAACTAAGGCCTTTCTCACAAGTGTGGCGGTAGACCAAAGCGGAAAACCCACTGAAATACCGCAACTTCTATTGGAAACGGAAGAGGAAAAGAAAAGATTTAATGAGGGAGAAAGAAGAAGCAAAGAAAGGCTCGCACTTCTCTCTCAGATCAGGAAAGAGTCAAAGAAAGCTTAGCTTCTGAGGCAGATAGAGTCAACTTTCGCTTAGTAGATCCAAGATCAAGATTAAATAACACATTAATATCATAAAATAATGGTATTAAGTGCAATAGAATTACATCTTTTTATTAATACCTATTTGGTCATAAAGACACAACTATCCACAGTTGTAAACAGGATTTATGAAGTCGTTGCATCAATCTCTGCAATTGTAATAGGTCTGCTCTGGATCCCCATAGCTGTGTCCTTTTTCAGCAGTGATGAGGACAGGCGATTTGACGCTAAAGTGAGGCTCAAGAATGCTTCAATAGGCACGCTCATTTACGTTCTCGCCCTAAGTGGGACACTTTATGCTGTATTCAATTTCGTAGTATCTGGTACCTGAATCAGATAACCATGTCTCTTATCTCATCACTTCCAGGAACATTGTCCCTGCTTCTATCACTTTTAAACCAGGCGTACCTTTCTGTAATTTCGGTAATATGGTATTATACGGTGCATTTTGGCCTGAATCCCGCGTACTCTTACCCAATTAGCCTGAGCAACAATCACGGATTCATGAACTTCTATTATGCACTCTTTGGTAGCATTTATGTTCAGGCTGGAGGTCTGGCAATGCTGGCAGCGGCTTTTGGGTTAATTGCCACAAATTCATTTGGGAGAATCCAGACACCAACTTCAATCCTATACAGAGCATTCTTTGCAGTGGCCCTATCATTCTTTTCATTCCAGATCTGCATTTTCGTGATGAAGTTCTTCCAGTTTGTCTTCCTCCAAGTTTGGGGATATGGTGCCCTAGACTGGGGATCTTTATTTTCCGTGACCGGAACAGTGACTCAGCTGAAAGCTAGCTATTCCATGAATCCATTCTTTGAGGTGATGGAATTTCTCTTTCTTTCCACCTTCTTTGCCGGCACGGGTGCATTGCTTGCGGTACTGGAAATCAGGCAAGCGTTGGTTATATTCTTGGTTCTAACTCTTCCTTTGTTCTCGATGTTTTTTGTGCTACGCGGAATGGACAAATGGGCATTAAGGTTCTGGAAGATGTTCTTTGAGCTGAATGCCCTTCCTTTCTTTATACTCATAATACTCTACAATATCAGCCTCTTTCCAAATGATTTCTTGCTCCAGGCGGCCTTTTTACTCCTTGCAGCATCCAGTCCCTACCTACTTGTATCAGGAGGTTCGATATTATCATCGGGAGCAGCCGGTATCATAAGCCAGGGCGAATTCTTTGGTTCTGATGTCGCCAATCCACTTGCGGTCACGGGAAAAGCGGCCTCTGCAACATTTGGACAGTTCTCACAAAATATGAACGGCGGTGCCAGAGATTTCTCCAGTTCATTGAAATTTGGTAGAAACACAGGAGGGATATTTGATGAATCACTGAAGCGGGATTTTAACTACAGAAGGTTCAGCGGGGGAGGAAATGAAAAGTAAAGGAATTGCCCCACTCCCGTCAAATATTAGGCATTTTTCACCTAAAATACTTGGCCTAAATGCACGTGACGCAATTATATTGATCCTTGTAGTATCCGTTTCAGCCCTGAGTCTTAGATTTTCATCTCTCTTGGCAATTGCAATTCTTTTTGCTGGCCTTTTCATGTTTATCCCACTGAATGGTGGAAAGTCCCCAGCACTCTCTGTCTATGTATTCGTAAGATGGAGGCTGGCTGGACTGCAGAATTTTGAAAATCATGCCCCATTTGTCAGTGAAGAGGACGGAATTCCAGTAATTATCGACGGAACAATGGCAGGTTACATTCTTGAGGTAAAACCAGAATCATTTTACAAGATGAGTGAGCAGAGAATGGAGGAGGTCAATCTCGCCGCTTCAAGGATACTCCAGTCCCATGAAGGAAACATTGCCTTTCTAGCTGTGCCTGTCACTGTAAAGCCTCCCGAAAAATACAGGAACGAAAGCAGTGTGATGTCCATGAACTACGCTGACTACCTTTCTTACCTCTTCAAGGAACAGTACTATTACAGAAGCTTCGTCACAATCTGGAAGAGGCGTGAAAAGGGAAATAGAACCGATATGGCAAGTCTCTACGAGTATGCAGAAACCATATGCGGGGCATTCAGGAGCTATATCAGGGATTGCAGCATAGTTCGTGACAAAGTGGACGCCGAAATGCTGTTGGATGCCTTAAGGTGATTTCAGATTCACATAAGATATGGCAAGGGGAAAATCAAGATAGGAAAGACCTATTTTCGCTCAACTTCCAGTCATCAGATTTATATCATGGAGGATGCGTCCTATAATGGTGGTCCAGATTATCTTTCATTGCTTGAGTCCCTAAGCTTTCCTGTTACCTTGAAGTTTCACATCTGGCCAGTTAAGGAACAATTGACTTCCAAAACCATAGGAAGGCTAATTGCTGATCGGAAATCAGAGATAAGATATAGCAGGAGCATGGGGGATGCCCAGAAGGAGCGGATAAAAAGGCAGATTACTGATCTTGAGTCGATGTCAAAGAGAATATCGTCAGGAAGATCAAAACTGGTGGAAACCTCATCCTCTTATGGTGTTTCATCAGACCACCCTGTCAAATTAAGGGAATGCAGCCGAATCTTTGTCTCTCTGATGAGTCTTCTTGGAATCAGGGTAAAAAATGTTAAACATCCCACAGTAAGTGTTCTAAGTAAGATAATGTCGCCACTTCGTAATGTTGGAGCTCCATACCTTATGGATACACAGAGTGCGGCATCACTTCTTCCAATTTATTTTACCCCCAGGCCATCGTTCTCAGGAGTCGCCATTGGAGTTGACGACATCACTGAAAAACCCGTTTTTGTAGACCCCTTTGGCAAGAGTTCACACAATGCACTCATATTTGGAGAGACCGGTTCAGGGAAATCCTTCTTCTCTAAAATTCTCCTTATGAGAATGCTCGCAGCCAATGAATGTCAAGAAATGTACATACTAGATCCACTTGATGAGTATAACTGCAGCCTATTCGGCGGTGAATGCACAGTAATTACACGCGAAGATTTTCCAAGTGATTATAGCCTGGGCAACAGCAATATTAGAATTTTCAAGGCCGGAAGCCAAGTTGATGAGGGAAATGCCAATTTTGTCAAGAATACGCTCTCCCTGATTTATGAAAGAATAACAAAAAACCCAGATCAGAGGAAGATTATTCTGATCGATGAGGCCCACCTTGCCCTGGGAAATAGAACAACACTGGAGGTCGTTTCTAGACTTGTAAGACATTCCAGGCATTACAAAACTTCGGTCATATGCGTGACGCAGAATGTGGATGATCTTTCAAGGAGCCAGCTCTCCAGTGTGGTATCTGAAAATAGCAGCTCCGTGTTCCTTTTCAGGCTCAGAAGCCTTAGCAATTCTGATCGAAACAGATTCGGTTTGAACAGGTTCAGTGAAGTACAAGCGGAGGATCTGATGGGTGGGAAGCACAGCCCATACTCTGAATGTTACCTTTTGGAAGACAATACCCTCAGAAAGGTCAGAGTCCTCAGCACCGAACTCGAGAACGAGCTGGTCCTTGAAGAAAAAACTGGTTAACTACCCCGTGGAGCATCCTTTTTTGCTGCTCCAAGGAGTATGGAAAGTATCCCAAATACTACAAGAATTACAGTGATTGTGTAAAGTCCAGAGTCCGTCCATGTCCCATATAAAATTGCCCATCCAAAATAGAATGAGAGTCCAATGATGATGAGGGCAAGACCGAATATCCTGTATGCTGCGTCGAAAGAGATCCAGGATAATATTGTCTCCATGGTTCCCCTGCCCCCTTCGTTCTTTCTGGCCATATTGAATAACCCCCCTGCCTTGTTGGTTAAGGATAAGCCCATATTTCAGTGTATCGCTCCCCTTACTATTTGTGCAGCGGAATAGCCAATGTATATACGACTTAGAGAGCACAGTTTCTGGGAATCAATTGATGCAGCTTAAAGAATATTTATTAGATTTTGCGCAATACACCTAATTAATGAAGGACCCTGCCAGCGCCTATTTTTCCTGTACTGATCGGGAAAGAGCCATATTTGAAGCCGGTATAAAACTGGGGACCCTGTATCACCAGTATGTTGGAGTCCCCATTAATCTGAGCAACTCGGATTCGCTGCAAAGCGCTATGAGGGAAAGTGTCTTGGTCCAACCCTTTGTGGAGGATGCAGAGGTAAGGATCGACAGAGAGATAGTAAAGAAGCGACAGGGAGTATACAAGTACATTACCCTTTCCGGTGAGATGTTAGATGTGCGTGTAAGGATAAAATACAACGACGAGACAGTTACAGCAAGACTCCACTATGTGGAGGAAATGGACTATCCACTTATGCACCTGGAGGGAAATCATTAGAATGGCGGTCAAGATAGGAATTACCGGTCCGGTAGGCTCTATCAAAGCTGATGCACTCAAGAAAATCATTGAGATGCTGGAAAATGATGGATCTAATGTACAGGGAGTTTTAGTCAGGGAAATATCTGAACACGGCAAACTCAACGGATACTCCATCTATGACATATACACCAAGAAAAGGGCAGTATTTGCTGATAAAGGGATTGTTTCACGGGCCAAGATTGACAAGATAGGCGTGGACACCAGGCTCCTTGAGGATATACTGCTGCCCAGCCTACAGAGGGCGCGCGAAACTGCAGACGTAATTGTAATTGATGAAGTGGGAAAACTTGAGAATGTAACAAAACCTATACAGAAAGAGATAGAGGAGACACTCAAGTTTGAAAAGCCCATTATTGTGACTCTCCACAAGAAATCAAGGAACCCAGTCCTCCAGGAAATAAGGTCTCTTGAAGGCATCAGAGTTTTTGACATTACACCCATAAATCGGAGCCTGCTCCCATTCAAGGTTCTCAGAGTAATCAGAGGGGAAGAAGGATCCTAGGTGATTCTGACAGAAGGCAAAGTCAAACTGGATCTGCCTGTCGAACCTGTAAGAAAAGGACCTGGAAAGCGAAAAGAAGGTTTTTACAACCTATCCCAGAGGATAAACAGGGACATTACGTTGATTTTTCTGCAGTCGATTAGGCCTAAACTTTTCCTCGATGCTTTTGGCGGTTCAGGTATCCGTGGTCTGAGAGTTAAGGGTGAACTGGGAATACAAACCGTGATCTCAGAAATAAACCCGGCATCCTTCAGAATTGCCGAAAAAAATGCGAGACTGAACGGATTAGATGTAGAATTGTGCAATGAGAATTTTGAGAAAACACTGGAAAGATACCTTTTTGATTTCATAGATGTAGATCCATACGGTTCGATTATACCGTTCGTTGATAGGGCGCTGACCAGTGTCAAAAACCATGGGCATTTTGGTGTGACTGCAACTGATCTCTCTGCACTAACTGGTTCTGTACCTTCAAAAACATACAGGAGGTACGGGGCCACCATAAGGAATGACGCATTCAAGCATGAAATGGGCTTGAGACTCCTTATTTCGTATGTTGTCAAGAGAGCGGCCGCTTTTGATATTGCAGCAGTACCACAAATTGCTTTTTGGCACTCCCACTTCTACAGAATCATCTTCAAGGTTGACAGAGGGGCCGGAAAGGCCGATAATGCTTTGAAACAAGTGAGTTATATCGACAAGAAAGAGCTTGCCTGGGATCATTACAAAACGGTGAAAGAAGGTCCCATATGGATCGGGAGTCTAAATCACGATTCAGTGCTTGAAGATATGAACTCCTCTCATAGCGAATTTGTAGAGAAGGATGCTCTAAGGCTCCTTTCGCTGTTAGAGAATGAGGATCTTTCTTTTCTCTTCCTTGAGGTAATTGATGTTGCGAAGCAGGTTAAAACAGACATTCCGCCAATGAAGATATTGAAGGAAGAGATAGAGAAGACTGGAATGAATGTGGCATCAACACATTTTTCGCATACAGGTTTTAAAGTATCGGGGTCCCTCAGGGAGGCTTACCTTTCTGTAGAGGATTACCTAAGGAAATCAAGAGCATAGTATTAATAGAGAAGCAAAGTTAGGGGGTTTAACCGATGAACAAGTGGATCAAGATAATCAGGCCAATCAACGGGTTGATGGGCCTTCTGGCAACTTGGATTTCAGGCTTGATAGGAGTAGGAATCGGGATCTCTAATTACATCGTTCCAGTTGCGGTCGCCTCAGTTACTGTTCTTCTCGTAACCTCAGGGGGAAACATAATCAATGATATGGTCGACATCGAATCAGACCGCGTAAATCATCCTAAGAGGCCTCTTGTTCAGGGGACAATCACCATACCGCAAGCGCGAACACTGGCCATTTCTCTGTTTCTGGGAGCAATTGTCCTTTCTGTATTGCTTATCTCCATCACAGCATTATCGGTAGTCATTCTAGCAGAGGCCCTCCTTGTTTCGTACGAACTTTCTTTGAAAAAGAAAGGTCTTGTAGGAAATGTCTCAGTAAGCATACTTGTAGGGTTGATCTTCATCTTTGGCGGAATCGCCGTAAATTCAACATACAGAATGTTAATCCTCTTTGCAATGGCTTCTCTTGCTAATCTATCAAGGGAAATAATAAAAGACATTGAAGATGTCGAGGGCGATATTGACAGGGCAACGTTGCCAAAGAAGTATGGATTAACAGTTTCCAGAACAGTAGCAATTGCCTCAGTATCTGTAGCAATTGCAATCTCATTCTTTCCTTACTTCATTGGAATTTTCAAGTTGCCATACCTGGCTGCAGTTTCAGTGGCTGATCTGATGTTTGTCTATTCGGCAGCAAGAATTAGGAGCCCTCATCTAAGCCAAAACATTTCAAAGTTTGCAATGATAGTTGGACTCATTTCATTTACAATAGGTGGTCTTTATTGACTGTTTATGCCGAAATTAAGGAACTAACAAAAAAGAAAAAGGTGCACATGACATTAATAGATCCTGCGACACAAAACCCGGAACGCTCTGCTCTCATAGCCAAGGAGGCGGAACGGGCAGGAACAGATTTTCTAATGATTGGCGGATCGACACTGATCGATTCTCTGAAGATCAGACAAACAATTGATAGAATAAAAGAAGAAACCAAGAGGAAGACAATAATATTTCCGGGGTCGGCATCAATGATAAGTGACAATGCAGATGCTATTTACTTTATGACGCTCCTGAATTCGAGATCGACGAAATTCCTTATTGAACAACAAGCCGCTGCCGCACCTATCCTCAAGAAAATGGGCATCGAGACCATCCCCATGGGCTATCTTGTCTTTGAGCCTGGAATGACTGTAGGAAAAGTTGGCGACGCAGAACTTATTGGACGAGAGGATGAAAAGAAGGCAGTCTCCTTTTCGCTTGCAGCTGAAATGCTTGGCATGAAACTGGTATACCTGGAATCAGGAAGCGGCTCTCCTACCTTTGTCTCCGAGAAGGTTATTAGGTCAGTTTCAAGTATGCTAGAAATTCCACTCATAGTGGGTGGAGGAATTAGGGACCCTGAGGCGGCGTCGAGAGTGGCGGAGGCAGGTGCAGATATCGTTGTAACAGGCACTGTCGCTGAGAGGACTGCGCACGTTTATGAAACTCTGCACCCAATTGTTGAGGCTGTACAGGCAACAAAACACAGGTAGTGGCTTATCTTTCTTGAGATTCAGGAACATTGGGAACTAATACTTAGAAAGTGTCTGCAAAGTTTTTACCCGCATGCACAATTCAGTTCCAATGGTCCGCATAAGGATTGAAATACGATACCTCAAGGGGGTTGAAGACCCTGAGGCACTTACTATCAAGAAGAACCTAAATATCCTGGGCTTCAGTTCCGTTGAGGACATTAGCACAGTCAGAACGTATGAAATTGATTTTTCAAAGGATGCCAAAGATCCAATTGGTGAAACCAAGAAGATGGCAGAGAAACTACTTATCAACCCAGTGATCCACGATTACCAGATAACCCAAGTTGGTGATTGAGACGGCCAGCGCTGACACCAGGAAACCAGGGTTTATAGACATAAATGGCACAGAGGACACTGCATTAACAGATCTAAGCTCAAGGCTTGGCCTCTCCCTGAGCATTGATGAAATGCTCATGCTGAAACACTATTTCCAAGATCTTGGAAGAAATCCAACTGAGGTTGAAGTGCAGGCCATGGCACAAGCCTGGAGTGAACATTGCTGTTATAAATCCTCAAAGCTTTACCTGAAAAAATTCTTCGGCGGTCTAAACACTGACTACACAATTCTTGCAATGGAAGATGATGCGGGAGTCGTGTCATTCGACGAAGACCATGCATATGTAGTCAAGATGGAAAGCCACAACCATCCGAGCGCAGTTGAGCCATATGGAGGTGCTGCCACAGGAGTTGGTGGTATCCTTAGAGATGTACTGTGTATGGGAGCGCAGCCTGTCGCCCTTCTGGATTCGCTTTACTTTGGCGATCCTGATCATAACAGCCAGTCATCAACCGAACTGTCAACCAGGTTCCTCATGAATGGTGTAGTGGCCGGAATCAGGGACTATGGAAATAGAGTAGGAATTCCAACTATTGGGGGCTCAATTGACTTTGATCCCTCGTACAACAGGATGCCACTGGTAAACGTAGGATGCGTTGGAATAGCCAGAAAAGACAAAATATCAAGAAGCAGGGTGTCCAAAGCAGGAGCAAATCTCATTCTAGCAGGGGGCAGAACCGGAAGGGATGGAATACATGGGGTGACCTTCGCATCCAGATCCCTTTCAGAAAAGGACGAGGACAGTAAGAGAGCAGTCCAGTTGGGAAACCCCATAATTAAGGAGCCCCTAATTCACGCAGTTCTGGAAGCAAATGAGCTCGGTTTGATTGAGGGGATGAAAGATCTAGGTGGAGGAGGCCTTTCAAGCTCTGTTGGAGAGATGTGCTATTCCGGCGGAACATCTGCGGAGGTAGACCTTGACAAAGTGTTGCTTAAGGCAGAGGACATGGAGGCTTGGGAGATATGGGTGAGCGAGAGCCAGGAGAGAATGCTTCTTGCAGTAATAGACAAGAATCTGCAAAGTATTCGGGAAATATTCAAAACCTGGGGCATTGAAAATACAGTAATTGGAAAAGTAACGGATTCAAAGAATCTGCTCCTAAGATACAAGGGAGAGCAAGTAATGGATCTCAGCCTAGAGTTCCTTACTACAGGACCCATGTATGCTAGGAATTACAAACACAAAGAAAGGAAACTAATGAGTTATCCTATCCCAAGGGAGGAAAAGAACTATTCTAATCTTCTAAAGGAGTTCCTGTGCAGGCCGCAGAACTGCTCACGATTCAACGTTGTAAGGCAGTATGACCATACGGTCAGAGGTAACACCGTGATAAAGCCATTCATGGGTTACCCAAATATGGAAACTCACTCAGACGCAACTGTGGTAAAACCTTTGGAAGACTCTTTCAAAGGAATTGCAGTCTCATCGGGTTCGATCCCTTCGATGACAGGAATAGATGCATATCGCGGGACCAAAGCGACACTTGCTGAGGCGTACAGGAACGTACTATGCACAGGGTCTGCACCTCATTCATTGGTAGACTCATTGAACTTTGGAAATCCAGAAGAAGCGGAAGTCATGGGTGAGTTGATTGAGAGTTCCAGGGCTATTTCTGAATTCTGCAGGTATTTCAAGATACCTGTGGTGGCAGGAAATGTGAGTCTTTACAATCAATCTGGCGGAAGGAACATAAAGCCAACCCCAACAGTCATGATGCTTGGCATCGCCGAGGATGTGCGCAAATCCATCACCTCAGAATTCAAAGAAGAGTCAAACTCAGTATTCCTCATTGGAGGAAGTTCGGGAAACCTCTCAGGCAGCGCATATTTAGAGTTTCTTTCTGTCTCATCTGAAAGTCTAGATGACGTGGACTACGAGGAACTTAGGAAGATCTCATACGGATTTTTGAAAGCACACAATGAGGGTCTGATTCTCTCCGCACATGACGTGTCAACTGGTGGCCTAATTCAAACTGTTCTGGAGATGTCATTTGGAAGGTCGATTGGTTTTCACCTGGATCTTACTGATATCTCAGACAACAGGACTTCATGCAAACTTTTCTCAGAGAGCGGAAATAGAATAGTAGTTGAGGTGAGGCCCAAAAATAGGGATAGACTCTTAGAATGCTTCCAGGATGTTCAGATTACAGAGATTGGCAAGACCGGTGGTTCAGAGGCCGAGGTTATGGACACCGAAATGAAGGTAGTGAACGAAAAAATAGAATCCTTCAGGAAGGCTTGGGCAAATGGCCTGGACAAATATCTCTAAATTCGGGCAATAGTATTATACACCTGGCGCATGCTGCATCGAATGTCGGACCATCTGAAAAAATATGATTACCTTCCTGAGTTGGATGTCTCATTCGAACTTGACTACAGACTAAATTTTGATCTTGATAGAGCCTGCGGATATGTTAGGTTATACAAGGGCAACATCGAAAAACAGGAATTTGATGAGGGAGAGGAGCCCTATGAGATTTATATGGAACTTTTTGAATGCGGCCTTAAGGAGGAAAAAGTCCTAGAGAATTACGCTAAAATAGTCGATGAAGTGAAGTCTGGTCAAATCGAGATCTAATAAAATTCTGGTAGTTATTTTTCACTTATGTCAAGATCTACCGCAATGTTGATTGTATCCCCGTCCTGAAGGTTGAATTCTCCCCTGAGGTACTTGTCAGAGATCACTTCCATAACATCTGTGTAAACCGATCTTTCTGGAAAAATCACAGCGCATTTCTGTTCATTCATGGTTGCATTGAAGACTTTTACGGGGCCGAATGTCCTGTCTTCTGTTTCAAATCCATCTATGTGAATTCCGGGGCTGCTTCTTAGCCTTCTGAGAGGGCTCTCATACGCAGGCAATATTTTTAGGTTCAGTGTACCAAGGTACGGGATAAATCCGAGTTTCTGTTGAAACTGAATGATGTAGAATTTCCTTGATATGTAATACCTCCCTTCTCCAAGCCCACTCTGAACCATGCCGGAGAGGGAAATAGTACTGTCTAGATTTAGTATTTTTGACAAACCTCCAAGTTCCTTGTAAAGTACTTCTAGACCGGAGTCTGTGATCACAATCCTCTGCTTCCTGTTCTGCGAAGTTCTAGTCACTAGGCCGTCTTCTACCAACTTTATAATAATTCTGGATGCCGATTGCTGACTCAATCCAATACTCTTTGCAAGCTCCCCTGATGAGACTACTACTTGGTTTTTCGTGCCTGCTTTTGCCTTCAGCACCTTGAGGGCATGGTAGAGATTCGGATCAAACTTGCTCATAATCTTTGGCAACTCCACTTAAAGCGCTAATTCTCAATACTGAGGTCATACAAAACCTATCCTCTTGCCTGCTCTGATCGAGAGTACCCGAAGGCCGGCTTCCTTCAGCCTTTTTATCAATTCACTGTCATTTGTAAGAACAATTGCCCTAGAATTATTTGCAAAAGAAAGTATGCATTCATCTCCACTTCCCGATGAAACTTCAATAGTGAATCTCTGAGCAAGTACTGCAGCGGCCCTTGCTTCTACTAATCTTGAAGAAAGTCCATACAATTCGTCTATTACACAGTTAGGAATTACAATCTTTCCTACTTCTGGCATTTCCTTGAGTATACTCTCAATGTCAATTCTATGCTTTATGGCATATATGAGCGCATTGGTGTCAGGCACGACTGGGGGCAAAGACATTCTTGTAATGTTTCTTACTCTCTGTCTACAACCTCAGCAATGGCCATTCCGCGCTTGATTTTCTTGATCAGGACTTTCACAGTTTCCCCCTTCTTTGCCCCTGGGACAAATAGGTTGTAACCACGAAACATAGCGCGTCCTTCTCCTGCACTTCCCTTTTCGGTAATCTCTACAACATACTGCTTTCCTTCTTCCACCTCAGTGTCGTCAGACTTAGATTCCCTTGCCAATTTGATAGGATGCTGAGCTCCGCATGCCTTGCACGATAACAGATTAGTTCTACCAACCTTCAGGAACTCTGTGTCTGGGGAACCGCACTCATAGCACCTAACATAGGAATCTAGATATTGATTTATCTTGCTTGATATTTGCTCGTAGGTCACTTTTCTGTTAATGATGAGCCTTCTACCTGAGATGGTTACTCCAATACCGAACTCCTTCATCAGAAACTTTGAAATGTGCTTGGGGTCTCTGTTTATCATATCGGCTATGTCCTGAAAATTTCGAACTATGGTTGACTTTCCTTCTCTTATGATATCAGGCTCAGGAATCTTAAGTCTAGCTTCACTCTGTGTTGAATCTGAGAAGATTTCACTCGCCCTGTCTAGGAGATCCTCGTATTCATTTTGAGCCATGAGACAGTATTATGCCTCCCTTTAATAAGATTCCCAGCAACCTTTGATAGCAAGTTCATTTCCTAGCAACATGGAGTAATGTTTTTATTTTATGTGTATTAAAAATATATACACAAGATGTCATTTAAAGACAGCATTATCATAAATAAATAATTTGAGTACCAAGAATATCTAACATTTTACTGGTTTACTAGTATTAATAGAGAATAATATAAAAAGGTACTAATTCTTGAAATGTCTTACATCGGACAAAGTATTATATAGCAACGAGAAGATTAAACTTCGAGGTCAAAGGAGACTTGAATCAACAGGACACAAAGATAACATTGAGGATCTCTGAAGACGACCTGGCTGAGATTGATGTATTTCTAGACAAGAACCCAAGATTCGGAAGCCGGTCAGAGTTCATGAGGCACGCAGCAATGGAATATATGTCTCAGCTGAGAGTAGGTATTCTAGATACTTCAAGCATAAACCTGAAAATCGACAAGGTCCTGTTAAAGACCCTACAAAGCGCAAAGGACAGGGGATTCTTCTACTCCATAGAGGACGCAGTGGTAGATATTGCAAATCAGGCAATGATCAGTGGTCTTGTCACAAAGATCATAAGAGAGAAAGTGGACCAATACAAGAACATACAGCGTGAAATGGCTGATCTTGAAAACTTTGACCTTACTAATGAGAACGAATTGGAGAAAGGTGATTAAAAGTGCTGATAGGATGGACTGAGACATTTAAAGATGATTGCCTGAATGCAGTTTCTGATTACTTCATGGGCAGGATGGACAATTCCATCGTCTCATTTGGTAAGTCAAGTAGGAACGTAGCTGCGAGATTGTACACTAGACTGGCCATGGGAACCGAATTGGTTTCTGTTGAGTACAGTTTAAGCACCGCAAGAAGAGCTGTTATGTCTCTTATAAGCAGAACTTTCTCGCCTTCGCACGGCAAGAATGGATCGCGCTTTGGGCATATCAGGGGCCTTAAGAACGGTGGAGATATATCTTTGGACTTCATTGCTTCGGATCATAGAATAGAGAGGCTTGACGTAAATGAAGATGATTTTGACAATGACCCAACAAGAATATCAGACAGAATCATGTCAACATCCTTCGGTTCTGCCTCTTTCGTCCTTCTAAGCGACTTTGGGGAACATGTCTCACAGAAGATGCATATCGCTTTCTCCAAGATGCTCACTAAGAAGGGAATACCACACCTAAACGTAATTGCCCTATCAGGTGACGAGGGGTCAAGCAAGAGAGAGACCGCTGTCTCAGGGGTTGAAACCCTCAAAAATTTGGGAGGAAAAGTGGTAACCTTCTCAGAAGATCCTGCTAGGAATGACAGCAAGGAGGAGTTCTCTAGCGAATTCTATCAAATGGTTGCGAAAAAGGTCTATGATTTTTCACTCAGACTTGCTTCAAGTGCGAATCTCCTGAAAATGCAACTCTTGTCATCCTGATCAAGGATGGCCGTTATTTAATCTGAAACCTCTTCCTGTTGCCAGCATGTCCCCTACATGCTGGCCTGGATTTCCTTATAATTCATCTCTCTCTCACAATACTTGCAACGCACCACAACAGGATTCCTTGAAATTGTTTCAAATTCACTCTTCACTGGCTCATTTCTGTTTGAGATGCAGTTCTGGTTCGCACAGTTGATCAGCCCAAGAAGTGTATCTGGAAGTTCTACGCTAAATTTCTCCTTTATAGAATAGTCTGTTACAATGCTTATGGAGGCACTTGGAGCGATCAGTGAGATCATGTCAAGCTCAAGTTTTTCCAAGAACCTGTTCTCTATCTTAATGACATCCTTTGCCTCCAGTTTGGAGCTTGGAACGTGTATGCCAATGCTGACAGAGTAGTTGACATCCTCCCGTATGTTGAGAATATTTAGCACTTTTAGCGCTTTTCCAGAAGGGATGTGGTCAATTACTGTTCCTTCCTTAATCTTAGAAATCTTGAGTGTCTGGTCAACCATTACTCTCCCTCCAATATCATGGATAGAAGTGCCATCCTTACTGGTATTCCATTGGCAGCCTGCTTGAAATATCTGGCCTGAGGCATATAGTCTACCTCAGGGGCTATTTCATCCACCCTAGGCAGAGGGTGCATAATGATAGAGCTTTTTTTCATCCTCTTGACGTGTGAAGCATCTATGGAGTAAGATCCTATTACACTCCGATATTCGTTCTGGTCAGTGAACCTCTCCTTCTGGATCCTTGTAACGTAAAAGACGTCAGTGTCTTCTAAGTTATCCTCTATACTCTCCGTAACCTCAATCTTCATTTTTTTCGGAAGTCTTGACATTATGTAATCTGGAATTTTCAATATTGAAGGAGAAATAAGGGTTATGTTAACGTCGAATCGGGAAAGTGCACGGATTAGAGAATGAACAGTTCTGCCATACTTCAAGTCTCCTATCATGGAGATCTTGAGCCCATCGAGCTTCCCAAGCTCACTTTTCATGGTGTAAAGGTCGAGGAGCGTCTGGGTCGGGTGTTGTGCTGACCCGTCTCCAGCATTAATGACAGGTTTTGATGAGAACTTTGAGGCAAGCCTTGCTGATCCCTCAAGGGGATGTCTGATAACAATGACGTCCGAATAGGCCTCTGCCATTCTTACAGTATCAGCAAGCGTTTCACCCTTTGCGACAGAGGACGAAGAGGCCTCCGATACTGAAATAACCGATCCTCCGAGCCTGTGCATTGCGCTTTCAAAAGAAAGCCTGGTTCGTGTACTGGGCTCATAGAAGAAGGTTGCCATGATCCTTGATGCGAGTACGTCCGATTTTTTTCCATTCTCCACAAGTCTGGACATTTGTTCACTGACCTTGAATACCTCCATCATGTCCTCGTCCGAAATATCATCAATCGAGACGACACTCTTGTTCTTCAACATCAGAAGGTCTAATATCTGGGACTGTTAAATAATTTCTCAGAGTTTTTCCCTCATCACTGCAAAGTTCGTACAATTTACATACACCTATCGGTACAATCGGCTTTGCTGCAATGTACATCTGGCCATTTCTGCCATACATGTGCCTGTTGCCTAAAATTATTTAATAATTTCAAACGGATTATCCAGTGAATGGAAAGTAAGAGGACATCCGAGGTTTCCGGATTCTACAATCTCAGCGTCGATGAGAGAATGGAATTCGTGAGGAAGTTTTGCGATCTTTCCCCGGAGGAAGTCAAGGTACTGCAGAACACCGGTTCAATGCCAATTTATGTGGCTGATCACCTTATTGAGAATACCATATCAACCATGGAAATCCCTGTCGGAATCGCTACAAATTTCAAGATTAATGGCAGGGACTACCTTATACCTATGGCAATTGAAGAGCCCTCTGTAGTTGCAGCCTGCTCTAACTCTGCAAAACTTGCCAGAAGAACTGGAGGTTTTAAGTCAGAGTCCTCTGAACCGATTATGATCGGGCAGATTCAGATAACAGAGTATGACTCAGCGGAAGAAGTGAGAAGGATCATACTAGAGAACAAATTGAAAATTCTCGAAGAAGCTAATACGCGAAGTAAGACCCTGAAAGACTTAAGTGCCGGGGCCAAAGATATTGAGGTAAGAATTTTCGAAGAGCCCTACAGGATGGTAATCATGCATCTCCTTGTTGATGTCCAGGACGCAATGGGTGCCAACGTGGTGAACAGCATGTGCGAGCATATAGCGCCCCTTGTTGAAAACCTTACAAGCTCGAAGGTCAATTTGAGAATACTCAGCAATCTGAGCGCACACAGGATCTCGAGGTCAAAAGCTACTTTTAGGAAAGAAGATCTTGGTGGCGATGATGCGGTAAATGCAATAATGAGTGCATACAGGTTCGCCGCCATGGATCCTTACAGGGCTGCCACCCACAACAAGGGAATAATGAACGGAATAGATGCCGTCCTGCTTGCAACACTGAACGACTGGAGAGCTGTAGAGGCAGGGGCTCACGCTTATGCGGCACTAAAGTCCTATACCTCGCTCACTCAATACAAAAAGGACAGTGAGGGAAACATCGAGGCTTCAATTGAAATTCCAATGGCAGTGGGAACAGTAGGAGGAGCGACTGCAAATGTTCCAAAAGCGAGAATTGCCAGAAAGATTCTTGGTGTAGCGAACTCAAAGGAGTTCGCAAACATTCTGGCGGCAGTTGGTCTTTCCCAGAATTTTGCAGCCGTATGGGCACTCGCCACAGAGGGAATACAGAGGGGCCATATGGAATTGCATGCAAGGCAACTAGCACTCTCAGCAGGTGCAGAAGGGGATACTGTGGACAAGGTCGCGGCAAGGATGGTCTCAGAAAAGAATATTACAATGTCGCGAGCCAAGGAGATACTTGAGAGCCTGACTAAGTCATAAATATTACGCCATAATTAGAGTTCTGAAGTCAATGGAAA
Organism: Thermoplasmataceae archaeon; assembly: GCA_046704405.1. GTDB lineage: Archaea > Thermoplasmatota > Thermoplasmata > Thermoplasmatales > Thermoplasmataceae. The sequence continues at coordinate 37,325 of JBJKSA010000014.1, forward strand.
GCGTAGACGAACTGATGAAATCAGGGGACAAGAGTCTCCAGCGTGACAAGTACATAGATGCCATAAGATTCTACACAAAAGCCCTTGAAACTGTTGGGGACAATGGAGGTTCTGAGGCCGGAGAACTCTGCTATAAGATCTCCCAAGCATACTATGCTTTCCAGCCCAAAAATACAGAGAATTCACTCAAGTATGGCAAAATGGCCCTGGAACTCCATGAAAAGAGCCAAGAGGTTGATATGCAGATAATGGATCTTCTCAATCTTGGTTACATTGAAATGGATGGGGGATCCAAGGATAGCAGCATTGGATACTTTGAGGAAGCAGCAAAGCGGGCTAGAGAAGCAGAGGATGATGTGCTCATCAGCATCAGCTGGCTCGCGAAGGCGGAACTACTTTCAAAGGAAAGGGGAAGGGGAAAAGAGGCAATGGAGATTTACGACAAAGTGCTCTCAAAATCCAGGGAAGCTGGGGATTGGGACAACTATTTCGAGTCTCTCCACGGAAAAATCACCCTTACGAGGAAGAAAGGGAACGAGCAGGAAGCCATGGATATGGCTATGCAATCCCTTGACCTGATTGACAAAATCTCATCACAAATTAAGAACAAAAAAGAACGCTCAGATTTTAGAAAGTCTTTCGACTATCTATTTGACATCGCCTCTGATATTGCTATGGAAATGAATGATGTGGAACAGGCAATCAAGATAGCCCAGAGACTTGAAGAATCCTGAATTTACCCTGAAAGTTCCTTGAGAAAATGGTCTGATTCTATTCCCTCATCTATAAGGACAGATAGGAGAGCGATTTCGAAATTAATGTAAGTCATACTCTTCAACAACTCCTTTGCCCGTGCCATGGCTTCCTTCTTGGTAAGTTTACCCGATGCGGTTGCTGCGTCTAGCAGGCGATCAACAAGGGGCTTATCTACCGACTCTGAAAAAAGTTCCTCCCTGTTTACCGTAAAATCCAGCGGGACAACTATTCCTGAGGTGCTGAAATTAGGGGAGAGGCCATCGTTCTTTTTCATCAGGAGACCAGAATCCATTCCCTTTTCTAAGAATTCTTCAACTGCATCGGGATCTAGAAGGGAACGTTTGTATGACAGTATTGTAAGGAAGTCCTGCTTGGTGTACTGGCTCGAGCTTCTCTTTTCGCTTGCCACGATAGCGATCAGTTTCCTTGCAAGATCCTTGTTCATTTTTCATCACCATGCGCAGCGCTTGTTACATTTGCTGGAACAGGCAAGAGTATTACTGGAGCCTGGAAAGCTCTTCCTCAAGTTTCCTGTAATCTGGCTCTACGCCCGGGTCTTCCGTGACCCACTGGTATGCGATTTTTCCCTTTCTGTCTATTATGAAAACCGCCCTCTTCGAGGCCTGGAGTCCCGGAACTTTCACAAAGTCTTCGTGAAGCCCTCCGTATTTCTTGCTAATTTCCCTCCTTAGATCACTGAGAAGGTCAAAATTGAGGTTGTTATCCTTTGCGAATTTAGCGTTGGAAAATGGCTGATCCACACTGACTCCTAGAACCTTTGCATTAAGCCTGTTAAGGTTCGCCATGGAGTCTCTGAAAGTACAGAGTTCCTTTGTACATACTGATGTGAATGCTCCTGGGTAGAATGCGAGAACCAAATTGCTTCCCTTGAAATCTGACAGTCTTCTGACCTTGAGCTTCTGATCTGGTGCCTCGAATTCCGGTGCGTCATCTCCTACGTTCAATGCCATTCTTATCGACTGGTGATTGAACAAGTATATTAAATGCTGATGTTTTGGGTTTCCGGGATGAAAGCGGTTGCCTTGTTCTCTGGAGGGAAGGATTCCTTTTTGTCTGCGTTAATTGCTGGGGAGCAGGGATTCGACATCCAGCATTTCCTGACGATAGATCCTCAGGAGTACTCAATGATGTTCCACTATCCCAATGCTGCCAAATCTGATCTTCCTGCACTCTTGCTGGGAAAGAAAGTCGTGCACATTGAGGAAGAAGACTTCAGAGATGCAATCGAATCCGAGAGAGATAGTGGTATCCAAGCTGTGATATCTGGTGCTATTGCATCCGAGTATCAAAAGACAAGGATCGAAAGGATGTGCACAGAACTTGGGATGGTTTCATATAACCCGTTATGGCGGAAGGACCAGCGGCTCATTCTAAGGAAAATCCTAGAATCCGGAATGCGTGCCATTGTTGTATCAGTCTCAGCTGAAGGTCTTACTGAGAGCGATGTGGGAAGACCTGTAGACGGGGAATTCATCAGGAGGATGGAGGAGCTCAACAGGACCATTGGCATTAATATTGCCGGAGAAGGGGGAGAATATGAGACCTTCGTTGTGGGTCTTGAAGGATCAGGGAAGGTAGTACTGGATTCAGAGAGCCGGAGTTGGCAAGGGTCTGTCGGATATCTACTGATCGAAAAAGCGCACTACGAATCATTCAGGAATCCTTGATTAGAAGGCTTACTCATCAAGAGTCCTTTGAGTTCCTTCCTCTGGGAGCGTGAACCTTCTAAGGTCGAACATCGAGACTATAATATCTTTGAGAAAGTTGATGACCTGAGATAGTTCACGGTGCATTGGCTCAACCATCATATTGTTCTGTGGAATCTTTATCCCAGTGTCCTGGAGCTTTTTGATATAGTCAGCACGTCTCTGGCTTACCACTTTTCTATAGCTGCGAGGGAGGTCGACATTGCATCGTTCAATTTCACGCATAAATATTGGCCTTGAGAAGAGAGTATATAGGATTAGGAGAGCACTATCCCCGGAAGTTTCCTCGTCAAAGATCCTTGAGACCCTTCCGGTGTAGTCGTAAATGTCTTTTGATTCGCGATATATAGGAGAGTAAATCCTCGCAGGCTTGATCTCCTTTTCCTTGAGCAAACCTACATCAACTAGAGCCTTAAGGTAGCCCGTCAGATATAGGCGATGGTGGTTTACCCCGTTATTTTCCAAGGACTTCTGGAGTCCCGAAATAGACTTCTCTTCTATATTGAGTTCGTTGATTATCTTCTCTTTTAGTGATTGATCGTCGTCAAAGTCTCCCGCCATTCAAGCCTCCCTAACTGTTCTTCCCCAATCTAGCGGTTGCCTTCAGCACAGTGTTGCATATCTCCTCAGACACTCCGAGAAAATTCTTGGGTTCCAAGGCATCTTCAAGTGCTGATGCGTCTATGAACTTCATGACGTCCAATTCAATTAAAGATTTCTTTAGGTCCTGATTTTTGCTGTAGGTATCCATTGAGGCTTTCCTTACTAGTTCGTGTGCATCCTGCCTCCCCATTCCCTTCTTAACAAGGGCAGATACTATGCTCTCAGACATTATGGTTTGGTCTCTGCTAAGATTATTCAACATTGCTTTCTCATTCACATATAGATGAGAAAAGACAGATTCCATCCTGAGTATTGTGTAGTCTGTTAGAATAGAAGCATATGGAATTGTGAACCGCTCAAGCGCACTATTTGTCAGGTCACGCTCATGCCAAGTAACAGCAGCCTCGTATTCTGGTATAATAAGACTCCTGATTAGTCTGGACAAGCTGCATACATTCTCAGAAGAGATGGGGTTTCTTTTGCTTGGCATTGCGCTTGAGCCGACCTGTTTCTCCCGATCGAAAAACTCAGAAACCTCACCCAACTCAGGGCGCTGTAAATTTCGTATTTCCGTTCCAAATTTCTCCAGTGAGGTTGCTATTCCGTTTATAAGTGAGAGGTATTCAACATAGCGATCCCTGTTTACGACTTGAGTGGCGCCGTCCTCTGGGTATATGCCTAGGGTTTCCATTACTTTACCCTGAATTTCCAGCGCTTTTTCACCTAGAGATGCACCAGTCCCAACAGGTCCTAAGATTTTTCCCACCAGGATTCTGCTTCTCGCTTCATTTAAGCGTTTGATATGCCTGTTGATTTCAGTAAGAAAAACTGCAATTTTGAGACCAAAGGTAATGGGGCTTGCCCACTGGCCATGTGTCCTTCCCAGCATTGGGGTCTTCCTGTATTTGGATACCATTTCCCTGAGAGTTTCCTGCATTTTATGAAGATCCTGCAATAGGATTGAATAGAAGTCTCGTAGCTGCAATGCTGTGCTAGTATCCACTATATCGCTTGACGTTACCCCAAAGTGCACATACTTTCCCCCTTTCTTGCACTTCTCCGTCAAGGCACGGACAACTGCCATGGTATCATGGTTGATTTCGCCCTCTATCTCTTTTACGCGCTCTACTGTGACTAGGCCAGAATCAACTGCCTGGGATATTTCCTGAAAGGCGCTGCTAGGAATGAGGCCAAATTCACTTTCAGCCTTTGCAATTGCTTTCTCTACCGAGAGCATGTATTCAAGCTTCTTCTCCTGAGAAAATATGGCCTTTACCTCCTCTCTCCCATATCGATAGTCGATAGGCGACACCCCCATGACCGTTGATGTACGGTAGACATATTATTTTTTCCGATACATGCGTATCTTGCAAGGATAAGCGAGGAAAGTTTAATCAATTGCTGTCAATTTGTCTGTCCGATTGCTGTGCCTGCACAAGGGAGAAATTCCATATTTGCAAGAATGAAAAAGAAGGACGACGCAGTTGCAGAAATCATAGGGACCATCTTAATTTTCGCCATTGCGATCTCCCTATTCACCACATTCATTCTCTGGTACGTTCCTGCTACAGGCACTGCCAACGAACAATCTTACGATCAGCAGACACAAAGTTCCTTCCTGTCTTTTGCGAACAAGATATCAGACTATCAAGTTAACCAGGGTCAAACCTCATCTTTCACCATACCCACAGGAATAAAGGGGGTCCCACCTTTTTCGCCCTCTTCTCCGACATCAGTGTCTTTCTCAAGAAATTTAGACAATTTTTCGGCGTCTCTGGAATTCAACCTTTCTGTTAACTACACTCCGCAAGGCGGTTCCCCAACGAACTACACACTCGTTTTCACCGAGCAGGGACGTGGAGTCTTCAAGACCGCTGCCTTCACTCAGTTTACAACCCCAACCTCATATGACCTACAGGATGGCTTACTTATTCAAACGCAGGGAAATTCCAACCAGGCTGTATCAATGGGGCCGCTCCCGATTGCCCTTAACTCTAGCAGTCCGGGGTTGCCAAGCCTTGGTAGCCAATTGCTTAATATCAGTGGTCAATCAACATCAACTTCTTCGATCGGGTCTACTATCGCAGTTCTATACTATTCTTCAGTCAACAGCACTTTCTTTAAGGTGGGTAAGTTGAATGCCGTAAATGGTACAACTGGCATTGTGAATTCGATCACGTTGAATTCGTACTATTATAATATAACGTCAAATTACTATCTGCAATGGAACAATGCACTTTACCAGCAATTCAATTCAAGCATGGCGACTCTCCAACAGTCTTCCAGCCTTAGTTCTTGGGGCTTCAAGGGCGTTCCATTTGCTGCAAACTTAAGTGGCCAGAAATTATCCATAAGCCTGAGCCACTCAGCCAACTTTAACTCAGTTAATATTGTATATCTTGGAGTAACAGTAAATTCGCTTTGATTTGATCAGTCATTCCGGTTTATTGCTCATGAGAAAAACTTTTTGTGCGCACACAAACTGTAACTGCTGATTACATGCCCTCAAGCGATTATCAATTGACAATAGGCGCCATGCTAAGGACTGCAATTAAGAGAGCCCCCACTCAGATAATTTCCTACAAGGGGGTAAACTACACCTACAGTGAGTTTTATGAACGGGTGAAGCGCCTTGCGTCATCCCTGGTAAAACTTGGCGTCAAGAAAGGAGATTTTGTGGCAGTTATCGACTGGGACACTAACAGGTACCTGGAAGCATATTATGCAATCTCCATGGCTGGTGCAATCTTGCATACAGTCAACATAAGGTACCCCCCGGAATTGATATTTTACTCGATGGAGCATGCGGGTGATTCTTACGTTATAGTAAGGGATGAGTTCGCACCCCTTCTCGAGAGAAACAAGGCAGCGTTCAACTTCATAAGTGGGTGGATTGTGTATTCGGAGAATGGAACTGTGAAGTCAGAACTGGAACCAGTTTACAATTATGATGACCTGGTGTCAGCCAGCGAGGAAGAGAACCTTCCAGATATCGATGAAGATGAAGTGGCAACTACTTTCTACACTTCAGGCACCACAGGCATGCCAAAGGGAGTGTCTTTTACACATAGGCAGATTGTACTGCACACTCTAGCGACTGCGGTTTCATTCAATGAATTTCCACTTGAAGTCACTAGCAAAGATGTCTTGATGTCCCTTGTTCCTATGTTTCATGTCCACTCTTGGGGTCTCCCGTACACTGCTCTCATGAAGGGCATGAAATATGTCCTGCCTGGCAGGTACGATTATCCGGAACTGGTCAAACTCATGGCAAAAGAAAAGGTTACATTTTCTGCCATGGTCCCCACCATTCTTCAGTTCATCTTGTCTGTCCCGGATTTGAAGGAACAACTTTCCGGACAGGACCTGAGGGTTGTCATAGGAGGATCAGCTTTGTCTGAGGGATTGGCTGAAAGAGCCAGAAGCGCTGGGATAAAGGTGAGTTCCGGTTACGGGTTGTCTGAGACAGCTCCAGTTCTTACCCTAGCAACCTTCAACTCTCAGGTTCTTGAAATGAAAGAAGAGAAGAAGCTCAAGTACACTCTGAAGACGGGGCTGCCGATCGCAATGGTAGAGCTCAGGATCATAGACTCACATGGTAAGGATGTCCCAAAGGATGGGAAGAGCATCGGCGAAATTGTGGCGAGGGCTCCTTGGCTCACTAGGGCATATAACAAGGATAAGACTTCCACTGAAAAGCTCTGGGCACAAGGTTGGCTGCACACTGGCGATCTGGGTGTAATGGATGAGCAAGGTTACATTTCCCTGGTTGACAGAGAAAAAGATGCTGTGAAGTCGGGTGGAGAATTCATACCTTCGCTGGTTCTGGAGGACGTGATCAGTACCTGCAAAGGAATAAAAGAATCCGCTGTGGTCGCTAAGAGTGATTCAAAGTGGGGTGAACGGCCTGTAGCATTTTACACAGGGGACAGCGATTTAACAGAGGATGAGATAAAAGCTCACCTAAAGGCATATGTTGAAGTTGGCAGAATAGCAGAGTTCTGGATTCCTGACGAGTTCAGGAGAGTTGAGGAGTTCCAAAAAACCAGTACAGGCAAAATTGACAAGAAGGTACTGAAAGAACTTGCGACACAGTGAAATTAATCTTGAGACCGTGCAATTGCACCATTAATGTTTAATACGAGCTGAATATCTGAACCTGTGCTCTTTCATCACTACTTGATGCTTTACCTAATCCTATTTCTATTCTCATCCATATCTTTCACTTACTACATTCTAAACTCATACGCATCGGTATTGTATAAGAATGAGATAAAGAGGAGCACTGAAGTTGACATATCAAGAGTCACGGTTGCCATTCCGGTTTACAACGAGAACGTTGAGACATTCAGGGAAGTTATCAAGGCAATCTCAAATCAGGAAGCAAGGTTCATAGTGCTCGGAGACTCCAGTGACGAGCCCTACAGGAGCATAACTGAGGAGCATGGAGGAACATTCTACCTTTCGGAAAAAAGGGGAGGAAAAAGGGCTGCACTAGGTAAGTTGCTGGAGCACGTCGACACAGAATTTGTTATGTTTGTCGACAGTGACACTGTAATTCCTCCGGGTACAGTAAGGAGCATGCTATCATGCATGGAACCTGACGTAGGGGGTGTGGGCACAAATATCGCAGTAAGAAATAACAAGTCCCCTGTTTCATATAGTGCAGAATTCTTAGAAAGGGCCAGGGAAGTAGTTTTTAGGGCTATGTCTCTGCACGGCAATGTAATGGTCCTAGATGGGAGATGCTCTATGTACAGGGTGTCCCTGGTCAAGCCGTATATTCTTTCTGAGTCTTTCAAGAAGAATACTGTACTCAGAAGAAAGAGCGTTCTAGGTGATGACCGTCAAATTACAAGCTTCATAACAAGATCTGGCTACAGGGCAATAAAGGACTATAATGTGACAGTTTTTACTGATCCACCGACGGATTACAAGAAATTTGTGAAACAGCAAATCAGGTGGCAGAGGGTTGGCTGGACGCATTTCTTTAAGGAACTCTTTAACGGTACTGCCAAGAAAGCAGGAAGTTTTTACACTTTTGAAATGGTGTATATGTACCTTCTTCCCGTCTCCGTAGTCCTTCTGGCAATATTCAGGCTGTACCTGGAATTCAGTGTGCACAGAACAGTCACACTGACAACTCTCGCGCATTTGGAAGACCTGCTTATGATAGGTCACCTTCATAGTGCAATAATTTCCTTTGCAAGGTCAATATTAATTTTACTAAATGTCGCGGGAAATGCAATTTTCCTTGGTGCCATTGCTGTTAAGATCAACAAGGAACGTGTGAAGACAATAGCCTTTGGGTCAATAGCTCTCGCAATTATGTTCGCAACTACACTATACGGGCTGGTTACGTTCTGGAAGCAGAACTCCTGGATGACCAGATAGACCATATGCAGAGGAATATCACTCTGAGTCGGAAAAAGCCCGCTTCGAAAAGAATTAATAATGTGTCTTCCATTATTTGAATGCATTCAAATGGACACGGGGCCTGATTATAGATACGGCTACAACGAACAGAATGATGTTGTAAGAACCTCAGACGAAGAACTTCTAAACGTAATAGAACGCCTCAAGGTCCACATTAAGATCTTTGGAGCCGGCGGTGCAGGGTCCAACAGCATAACAAGGCTCATGAAGGAGGGTATCAAGGGTGCGAACCTCATTGCCTGTAACACTGATGCCCCCCATCTACTCAGGGTGAGATCGCATAATAAAATTCTTCTTGGTAAAAATCTGACACGCGGCCTTGGTTCAGGAGCGGACCCAAAGGTTGGTGAAGAGGCGGCCAGGGAATCAGAAGGCGAATTATTGAAGTATATCAGCGGGAGCGATATCCTATTCGTAACAGCTGGACTTGGTGGTGGTACTGGAACCGGTACTGCCCACTACATTGCCCGAATAGCCAGAAATCTTGGTGCTCTCACAATAGGAGTTGTAACTCTTCCCTTCAAGTCTGAAGGTGTTGTCAGAATGCAAAATGCAAACTGGGGTTTATCAAAGCTTCTGAAGTCTTCAGACACTGTCATTATAATCCCGAATGACAAGCTTCTGGAGCTTGTGCCGGACCTTCCCCTTGAGAAGGCATTCAAGTATGCTGATGAAATAATTGTTAAGGCGATCTCAGGTTTGACGGATCTTGTGACCAACCCAGGTCTGATTAACCTTGATTTCAACGATCTGAAGACCATAATGCAGAATTCAGGTGTCGCAATGATTGGGATAGGGGTTTCAACAGAAAACGAAGACACAAGGATAATAGATGCAGTGGAAAAAGCAATCAATTCCCCATTCCTCCAGATTGACATGTCCAGTGCCACCGGTGTCATAGTTAATGTGAAAGGAGGCCGTGACATGCAGCTTCAAGAGGCAAACAATGCAGCTGAGGAAGTTCAGAAACGAGTCGGGAAGGATGCGAAGATCATCTGGGGAGCAAGCATTGACGAGAAGTATGATGGCAAAGTGGAAATTCTCATTGTTGCAACAGGGCTATCGTCCGATTATTATGGAAAGAGTCTAGCTTCATTTTCAAAGCCAGAGGACGACCTAGACTTCATTTCGTGATGCCGTCTGTCAGGAGCAGAACTTTCAGGACGCACTAAAAAATCTTTTAATAAAGCGTCTTATCTCGTTTTGTGAAGTATTTGGACTTGCTCAATTTCACCCTGAGTCACACGAGACAGTTCAAGCTTTTTGCCGGTGATTAATATGATTCAGGAGTATTCTATCGCGGATCTAAAGAAAATTGCTCAGGATATCAGGAAAAAGGCCGTTGAAATGGTGTACACAGCCAAGAGTGGCCATGCAGGCGGTTCCCTTAGCTTGGCGGACATTCTTGCAGTCCTCTATTTCAAGGAGTTGCATGTTGATCCTTTAAATCCAGATGATCCGGAGAGGGACCGGGTTGTCTTGAGTAAAGGACATGCTTCGCCAGGATTCTATGCAACTCTATCCATGAAGGGATTTTTCCCGGAGAACCTGCTACAGGGATTCAGAAAGCTCAACTCCAAGTTAGAGGGGCATGTGCATCGAGGAGTGCCAGGCGTTGAAGCTTCCACAGGATCTCTGGGGCAGGGCTTTGGGATCGCTGTAGGAATGGCGTTGGCAGCAAAACTTGACAAGAAATCCTACAGGACTTACGTTATACTCGGGGATGGCGAAATAGAGGAGGGAAGCGTTTGGGAGTCTTTCATGGCAGGTTTCAAGTACAAGCTGTCAAACCTAACAGTTATAATAGACAGAAACACAGTTCAGCAGACCGGTAAGACCGCTGACATCATGCCACTCAATGATCTTCCTGCCACGCTTAGGGCATTCGGTTGGAATACTCTTGAGATTAATGGGCACAACATCGAAGAAATAATTAGAGCATTGAAAGAAGCAAGAAGCTACTCTCTAGGACCGACTGTGATAGTGGCCAACACTGTCAAGGGAAAGGGCGTCTCGTACATGGAGAACAACTACAAGTATCACGGTTCACCACCCGCAAACGAGGCGGAATATGAACTCGCAATGAAAGAGCTCTCTGGGGGTGCATGAAATGGAAAAGGCTAGCCTGAGAGATGCATACGGCGAGAAACTGGCAGAAGTTGGGGAAAAGCACAAGAAACTAGTTGTCTTGGACTGTGACACCTCTACCTCCACAAAGACAAATGTTTTTGCTAAGAAGTTTCCAGACAGGTACCTGGAAATGGGCATTGCAGAGCAGTCTATGGTCGCAACAGCTGCGGGACTCGCCCTATCAGGAAAAAAGGTGTTCGGCTCGACCTTTGCAATATTCCTCACAAGAGCGTATGAGCAGTTGAGGCAATCAATTTGCTACAACAACCTCGACGTAAAATTTGTAGTATCTCATGCAGGACTGACCGTCGGGGAGGATGGTGCCACCCACCAGATCGTGGAAGATGTTGGGATAATGACTGGACTCCCGAACATGAAAGTGATTGTGCCTTCAGATTCCGTAGAGACTAAGAGTGTCATTGATTTCCTTGTTGAAAAGACCACTACACCATATTACGTAAGGTTATCCAGGGAGAAATTCCCAGTAGTCAACCCTGAAGGATACGAGTTTAAGCTTGGGAAATCCACTGTTCTTAAGAATGGTTCCGATATTTCACTCTTAACGAACGGTGCAATGGTGGGACTTACGCTCGAGGCTGCAGACAGACTTAAGGAAAAGGGGATTGATGCCGCAGTCCTGAATATGTCATCCATGAAACCCATAGACAGAGAAGCTATTGTGAAAGCCGCCAGAGAGACAGGTAAGATAGTTACCACAGAAGAGCATTCAGTTTACAATGGCCTTGGCAGCAGAGTTTCCGAGATAACGTCAGAGGAGTACCCAGTGTTGGTGAGGAAAGTTGGAATGAAGGACACTTTCGGTAAATCTGGTAAGGCATGGGAGCTTTTCGATTACTTCCATATGGGTGTGGCAGATATTGTAAAGGAAGCGGAGGCATGCTTCAGAGCAGAAAAGAAATATGAGAGAGCATCCTGATTGCAAGCCTAGAGTTTCTGTTTCCTGAGGGATGAAGTCTTTACGTAGAATAGCCCAATTCACGACCTGAACTAGATTTTTAGTACTTGATGCAATATCAGAACCAACATGAAGATATTTCTTGACACTGCTAATGTAGGTGAGATCGAGCAAGGTCTTGACTGGGGATTGGTCGATGGAGTAACGACAAACCCGACACTTGCCTCTAAAGAATCAAGTAAGGGCAAGGGAATTGCGGATATCATAAGGGAAATAGTGCGAATAACTCCCGGACCGGTAAGCGTGGAAGTTGTGGCCACCGATTATGACAATATGATGAAGCAAGCCCACAAGATTGTGGAGCTTGGCAAGAATGCAGTGGTCAAGATACCCATGACTTTGGATGGTTTGAAGGCAATAAAGTCCCTGAAGAGTGAGAACGTATCAGTAAACTGTACACTGATATTCAATCCAATACAGGCTCTCCTTGCAGCAAAGTCTGGTGCAGAGTATGTTTCTCCTTTCGTTGGCAGGCTGGATGACATTGGGGAAGACGGAATGAGGATCATAGATCAAATCAAGACTATTTTTACAAACTACGGCATAGACACAAACATACTTGTTGCTTCCATAAGGAATCCCATTCATGTCTTAAGAGCAGGAGTGATAGGCGCGGATGTAGTAACATTGCCCTTTGATGTGTTAAAGAAGTTGCCTCAACACCCAAAGACTGACGAAGGGCTGAAAAGATTCCTTGATGACTGGAATAAGGCTTCCCCGAAGGGAGAGTTTCCTTTCTAGAGAATCGTGTAATTTAAAAATTAAAATAAAAAAAATTTAGTGAAAACTGAAGTGGAAGGGCTTCAGCTTCACTTGTTGCGTCTTCTCAGTGCAATCCCTGCAAGTATTCCTATAACCGCCACTGCGCCAAGTCCTATATAGAGGACTGTGCCATTTCCGAGTGGAGCTTTAGGCGATCCAGAAGCAGTGGAAATCTGAACAGTGTGTGTTGAGAAATGCGGAACATGTAAGATTATCAAAGTACCACCGTTCACTTTTTCAGAATAGAATGATGCATGAGTTGTGCTTGTTGCGTTGATAACACCATTCACTCCGCTGCTGAGAGTGATAGATTTGTTGTCAAATTTCACTGTTATTGAAGAGTTCGCATTTATCACGCCGTTTGGCACGAAAATGGCTATGTTTGTTCCTTCGTGGGTCTTACCGCTCACCTTCAACGAAACGCTGTTTGTAGCTACATTCTGAACAGAGATCTGGACGGAACTGTTGTAGTTTACGCTTAGGTTGCTCTGGGTCTGTCCAGGCTGGCCCAGAACTATTACAGCAGCAATTCTGCCGTGGTTAATTCCGTACTCCAGCGCACTTCTGACAGTGATTCCCTTTCCCTGAATTCCAGGTGGAGCAATAAATGTCATATGCGCTGTCTTGTTTGCATGGATCTGCACTGTGTTCCCATTGACTGTTACTGTGGCTCCGTTGACGAAGAGTGATGAGGTGAAAGTACTGTTGTGTATGAACACCACGGTCGGTGATGATTCAACATCATACTGGTCTCCAAGGTTCACGTTAGTGTAGTTTGTAAGGCTTGTTCCTAATGTCGGGTTCGAACTTCCGGAAAGGTCTGTCTTAGTTGGCTTGAATATGCTCACGTTCAGCCCTGCAGAAACCTGTAGGGTCGTAGTGGCGTTGCTCAGGTAAAAGTCAGAAACCATGGAAGGGTTGTCATGAACCTGGTACACTGCCGTGTTGTTAGCATAGAAGAACACACTTCCCACTACTATTGGCTGTGAAGTAGGGAATATGGGTCCCGGGTAGTTGCCGCCTATGGTACCATTGCCGGCTGTAGTTATCGAACTGAAGACCTGCGTGTTAAGCTGCGAATCTGTGAAGTTGTTGATTGCTCCAGTGGTTGTGTTGAACTGAAGTGAGATGAATCTGCCTGTCAGCTGTCCAGTAGTGTTGTTGTAAAAGAACCTGTTGTAGGGGTGTGATCCTATTTCCTGGTGTATCTTGTCCTTGAGTGCTTCAGACGAGCTTATTCCCACGATCAGGGGGGTTGCTGCTGATGAGTTCTGGAAAACTATCACATTGTTAGTCTGAGTCGAAGGGGAGTTAGAGAAAACGTAGAAATTGCTTCCGTTTGTCTGCACTTCATACATCTGATTTGAGACAAAAGAGGCCATTATTCCACTGGAATGTGTGCTCAGGTAATCTGACTGGTACGCTGTGAGAGCTACCTTTGAGACATTTCCGCTCAGGTTGAGTGACATACTCGGGGCTACTGGAGATCCAATTGTACCGTATGCACCTGCAGAAAAGAGAAGGACATTTCCATCTGAACCGGACGACAGAGTCACATTCTGCAGCGCTAGTGTGCTGGAGTCATCCCCACTCGAGAGACTCAGAGATGTGTTTGTGCCTGCAGTCGTAACTGAGTTCGCTATTAGCTGGCTTCCACTATCTGTCTTGTATGACAGATTGTACACTGTGCTTGTCGTTGTATTGTCTGTGAAAGAGTAATTACCTATACTCTTCGATTGTATGCTGTTCCCTGTTGCAGCCATTGCTGCCACTGACATCACTGAAATGGTCATTATTAATACAATGGCAATCATTGCAATCTTATTGGCCATAGGCGGTTGAGTCAAACCTACATATATGCATTTATTGGTACAGTTTTATATTTTTCATTCGCGGATACTGTAAAATTGCCCTTTTGTGGAAAGAGGCATTTGAAAAATGTTATTTTCTGAACGTTTTACATGATCTCAGTATAGCCGTATGGTTTCCAGGTTTCTCATTGCTGTGGCATCGATACCAAACCTTGATCTGATGAGTCTTGCAAATTCGGCGGCCTTCTCTCCGTCTCCATGATTTACAAGGACTTTGTGAGGCTTAGGCTGCATAGTAGCAATATACGCCAGGAGCTGCCTTTTATCTGAATGGCCTGAAAAACCTTCTGCAGTTTCTATCGCCATGTTAACTGGATACTTGTTCGGCTTCCCGCCATCCGACAATGTTACTTCTCCTGATCCCCTCTGGATCCTCCTTCCGAGGGTTCCGTCTGCCTGATAGCCCACGAATACCAGAGAATGCCTGGAATCATCCACCCAGTTCCTGAAGTATTCCATCACCGGGCCACCATTCATCATACCAGAGGTTGCCAAAACTATCTGGTTTTCCGTGGAATCACAAATCTCCATTCTCTGGTCTTTGGATTCGACCTTCTTGAATATAGGATTCAGGAAAGGATTTTCTCTCTTGAGCATAATGGATTCCCTTAGCTCCCTATTTAGATATTCTGGATAGGCAGCATGTATAGCGGTTGCCTCCCATATCATGCCGTCGAGGTACACTGGGACGTTCTTGATGGTTCCATTTCTTATTGCATCTTCCAGAACTAGCATGACCTCCTGTGACCTTCCTACTGCAAACACCGGGACAAGGACGGAACCTCCCCTGTCAAACGTCCTGTTGACAATATCCACAAGTGTTCTAGAGGCTTCTGGTCTTGAGTTTGTATAGTCCTCTCTCCCTGCATATGTGGATTCTGTCATGAAAGCCTCAACCCTCGGAAATTTATTGTTCGCAGGATTAAAGAGCCACGATTTCTCAAACTTCACGTCACCGCTGAGAACTACGTTGTACATCCCTTCCCCGAAGTGTAGATGTACTGAGGCTGAGCCCAAGATGTGGCCTGCGTTATAGAAAGTAAGCCTTACATCTCTCGTAATATCCGTGGTTTCATTGTACCTGAGCATAATGGAATGCTTTATCTCATCCCTAATATGTTTTGACTCGTATGGTGCCTTTTTCCCCTCTGCATGGGCGACTTTTATGTAATCATTCTGCAATAGCGCGGCCAAATCTCTTGTGGGAGGTGTCATATAGACCGGGCCCTCATAACCGTACTTGTACAAGATGGGGAGCAGACCAGAATGGTCTAGGTGGGCATGAGTGAGTATAATGGCATCCAAGTTGGAGAATGGCTGTATCTCAGGGAGATAGAGGTATGGAGCCTCAGCCCAGGGCTGGTCGTCATATGTGGTATTCAGCATTCCACAATCAACGAGTATCTTTGAGTTATTTGTAGACACAAGTGTTGCACTTCTTCCCACTTCCCGGTGACCACCGAGAGCTGTCATTCTGATCCATGTTTCCCCGGGCATTGGCGGTGCATTGAGCTTTTCACCTAGTTGGTGAAGAAAGGTCTTCCTGTCTGTCTTGAACTCTCTGAGTAGCTCCCGCATTTCCTTCACTGTTCTTGAATAGATTGGGGGAGCTCTAACTACTCTTGGTGACCACTTGGTCTCGGACTTTATTTCGGATATGTAGTTGGAGTTCTTCGAGGTTACAATTGAGGGTTCATCCACCTCTATCACCACCTCACCGGTGTCTTGCTCAAAATATATGTCGTGGAGACCGGCATCCTTCGGTATTATAGATTCTATCTGACCCTTAGCCTCCTCCTCTGCACCTAGGATTGAGGGATCAGGTCGAATGTTCACTCGGCGTCTGATTTCCTGCGCTACCTGCCTTGCTAGATCATCTCTCTTGGAAAAAAGGTCTAGATTGGTCGTGTAGAGGACTATGTTTGGCCCTTCGTAGTCGACTTCAGTAATCTGATTGTCCGGATAGAGTTTATCGAATAAACTCCTTGTTTCTGATAAGTAGTCTCGAAAAGACATTGCGTAAAACGCTCCTTATGTTGTCAATTGAAATGGAAATTTATAATAAAGGTTAGAGTTTGAGTTCGAGCTTGTTTATCTTGCTCAGAACATCCTGTTCTGGAAGCTGAGTGTAGCCATCTTTCTTATCGATGACAGCGACATCTATCACACCGCCAGAAGCTGAGTCCCTTTGCTTGGCAGCGCTGATTCCCCTTATCACAAGTTCTATGCCTTCTTCCTTGGACATCCCCTTTCTGTATCCGTTCTCAAGAACACCGTACACGAACGGTGAGCCCGATCCTGTGCTTGCGTATATGTCTTCAACTGATCCACCTGCAGCATCAACTGAAAACACATGGGGGGACTTATCCACTCCTGCAACGAGAATCTGAACCATATACGGATAGAATTTGGACTGGTTGAGTATGTTGGAGAGAAGTGTAGCAGCTGCTGAAATAGGCATGTTAACCTTCTTCTGCAACCTGTAAAGTTCAAGTTCGGCGGACATATATCTCACCAGGACCTGAGCATCTCCTACCAGACCGGCGATTGTCATCGCTGCATAGGTGTCGATCTGATGTAGTTTTTTTCCATCTTTGTGCATTATGAAGTGGTCCATTGTGACCCTTCTTTCAGTCGCCATAACAACGGCATCTTTTACCGTTATTGCAACTGTGGTAGTTCCGGTTTGTAGTTTTTGCTCCATAGAGTCCACCATAATAACGACCCATAATTTAACCAATATATTAAACCATTTCTTTGTAGTTCTTAGTGAACCCCAATTGCAATCTTAATTGCCTAACTGAGATTTAAGTCTACAATATTGAATGGAAGAGGGGAACTTTAACTTAACATCGATTCACATAAGATCTGCCGCGGGAAATATTTCTTATACCAAGCAAATGAACCGATGAAAGCACACTAGTACGACTTAAATAACTCGACAAGATTACGTGGACATGGTGCTATATGCCCAGGACATAATGCAGAAAGCGCACGGCGCCCTGTCCTCGTCCGTTAATGCTTCAAACGCATCCAAGATTATGGCAAATGACCACGTAGGCTTCATAGTGGTTGAAGTTAATGGTGTGCCTGCTGGCATCGTTACAGAATGGGATTTTATTTCTAAGATTGTTTCAAAGGGCATCAGCCCTGACGAGATCACGCTCGGGGAAATGATGGAAAAAAATCTGATATCAGTTGCTCCAGAAACACCGACCGAGAAAGTGGTTGCAATGATGAACGAGAGAGGAGTGAGACGTATCCCGGTCATGAAGAACGGGAGACTGCTGGGCGTGGTCACATCCAAAGACATACTGCGAATTTTCAAAGAGTACATGGACAACCTCACCGAAGTCATAAGCAGGTTTGGAGACATCTAAACAAGAGCAATATTTCCGATCTTACATATTCTAATTTTCTCTATACTCGAGGAGTAAGAAATATATGATTCAGGCTGAGAAGATAGAATGATAAATTCTCAAGATATCGTGTGTGTCCCCTCTGCAATATCTGAGGAAGTTTTCTGGGTCGTCTTTCCACAAGTTCCTTATTACTTCTCCCTTGTTCATGCTTTCCGAACCAGCCAGTTCCTTTACTCTCATTAAAGGTAGATTGGCGTAAGCGGAATGATTCACTGCATCCTTAAGCTTCCAGATTCTATATCTATCTCCTGAGTCTTGCAGATCATGCGCAATGACATACATCATGTCAAGTGTGTATGAAGTCCCTAGATAATATTTCAAGTTCCACAGCTGCTCATCGTATTGCCTGTTTCTCGTCTTCAACTGAAGCAGAGGTAAGTCATATCCCGTGTGGTTGTATCCTATAATGACCTCTGGATCAATCGTGCTCAGCAAGGAGTCGAATTCATGCAGAATTCTGTTTTCCTCTGCGTGAGTATCTCCATTTGAAACGAAAACTTCAGTCTTTATTTCAGGATATCCCAAACTTACTGAAACAGCAATGATCCTTTCTCCAGTCAAGAATCCAATATCAGGATCTACCAGAGTCTCAAGATCTATTGCAAGGACCTTCTCCGGGTCAGCTTTTGCCTTGATGTACCAGTCATACACATGTGAACCCTTGGGTCTCATTGTGAGAGTATAGTACCCTTCGAAATAAATGTGTAAATGCATTTGGTAAGAATGAAAATAAGAATAAAAATGACTGAAAGGACTATTTCTTCTGGATGATATTATCGACAAATCTTGATCTTATTAACACCTTGGATTTGCTCAGATCCTTGGGTATAGTGAGGTTTTTTACTCCTGTTATTCCTCTGATGTATTTGTCGAAAGTCTCATTGTTTAAGCCTTCAAGCGTTAGATCATCCACATTCCTTATGTCTATTTGATGTCCAATCTCTTCCAGATCCTTGGACGTAAGTACAAGATTTCTAATGTTTTCAATGCTGGTTATCCTTGTTCCCTTTGCACCTTCTATGAAACTGTGAGACACATTACGTGCGCCTTCCATGGTTCCTATAAAGGTTCTGTAGGCATCGTTGGTGAGTTCACCCAATGTTTTCCCGCTCTCATGGGCCAACCTCATCATTCTGTTGTAGACGTCCTTTTTCACGCCTTTGATGGATACGCTTTTCTTGTCATCCAGCTGCTCGGATTCCTTCTCTTCATCTGTCATGGCTAACATGGTTACATAGCAATCTAGATTATTAACTTTCTGGAAATCTAGATTTCCTGATTTCCTACCTGTGTTTCGAATTAATTTAGTAATCTGTTGCTATACTATCCCATGAAGAGTGCAATTAGAGAGTTTCAGGGGAAGGATGCAAACCTGGAACGCCTGTCGGATCTCATCACAGATTTTTTCAAGGAGGAGGGGTTTAGAACGCAATCGGCCACCCAATCACACGGCAAGTTGATTCAGGCCAGGAAAGGGGGTGTTCTCAGAACATTGTTGGCCATGGACAGAGCACTCACGGTTACAATTCAGGGCGACAAGAATGATTTCAAGATAAGGATAGGGGTTGCCAAATGGCTTAAGAACCTCAGCGCCGCAGCCTTGGAGACTTTTTTCCTAAGTCCGCTGGTGGCATTTGTTGAAGTTCCAGAGGCTCTTTGGTCCTATGAGATTGAACATCAACTCTGGCACTATATAGAGACTCAGATTGATCTTGGAATACAATAGATCAGCGAGTCACCATTTTTCACCAGTGATCCTCTCGAACATTGACATGTATAATTTTGAAGTTTTTTCGATCATTTCTTCGGGTAGAGCGGGAATTTCAGGTTCTTTTTCACCTCTTTCCCTAGCGGCGTAGAGTTCCTTGTGATATCCGATGTCCCTATAGTACTGCCTTACTGATTCTTTGCTTAATTCCTGTATATTGCCACTTTCATACTCCTTGACGTCCCAGAATCTGTCTTCATCTGCTGTGCCAAAGGTATCGATTATGACAGGTGCTCGTTTCACTCCGAAGGCTATTTCCTTTTTTCCGTCCACATGTATGAGCCCCCTATTTCTAACTTGCTTGTTCATTCTTCTGTCTACTTTGAAAATAGTTTCTCTAATTTCTGTGAGCTCAGAATTGCTCATTCCCCCAAGATCCTTTGCTTCATCCACGTTTATTGGTCTGTCAAACTTCTCGAACTTTGTCGTCATCTCGAAGAATGGATCATCAAGCTCATCACCATACTTAGGCATGGAGTTGAGACCTACATCGTAAGGCTTAAGGTCCCCGTTATTAAGCCTGTCAAAGAGCGAGCCCGCGACAAAATATCTTGTGACAAACTCGATAGGTATCACATACTCTACTTCAAATGGATTCCCTTTGTGATCTGGGATGAAATATTTGGTTACCCGCATTTCATCTGGCTTGACAAGTTCCCTGAAGTGTGTCTGAACATGAGCGGATTCCTTCGCCATCTTGAACCAGTAAGCTGAAGTCCGGCAGAGTGACTTACCCTTGTTTGGAATCAATGAAGGAATTATTTTGTCAAAAACAGAAATCTTATCTGTGAACTTAAAAAGGAGTGTTTCCCCCTCATCGTATACTTCCTTCACTTTTCCAATCCTGACTGGTTTCATCTTGCGACGAGATTCTTGGTAATAATTAAACCTTTCTTGCTTGGGATTCCACTTTGGCTCGAAATTCTCAGAACTTTTAATCCAAGCACCGATCCTGTGATGTTGAAGAACGAAAGAAAGTTCCTCAAGGAACTCCAATTGCTCCTCAAGGACCCGGAATTGCTTGACGTAGCAAATCTTTACCTTGATTCGCTGGTCGAAGAGATACGAAATGGGAGAAGCGAAAAAAGTCTAAAGAACTCAATTGAAAGAGGGCCGCTCACATTCGAAGGGGCATTTGAGGTAGCGAAGGCGAGAATAGCAGTTTCTGAAAAGTTTTCTATGTCAAACAGGCTTTGGCTTGATTACTACTCTGCCAGTTATTCAACACCCGAAGTGGTTGGAAAGTACAGGGCAAGCCGACTTGAAGGGTGTGAAATTTTCGACATAGGCTGCGGAGCTGGCATGCAGTCCATCTTTTTCGCAGAGAATAATGATGTTACAGGAGTTGAGATCTCTCCCCTAAGAGTAGCAATGGCCAAGCTTAATGCATCGGTTTATGGGCACAAGCTTCGCCGCATAATCAATGCAGATTACGCATCCGTTATAGATAACCTTGAGATTAATTCCGAAACTGTGGTGTTCTCTGATCCCCTAAGGCCTTCCACTGAAGTGGCGAGGACCTTGGAATCTCTAGTACCTTCTCCTATTGTACTTAGGAATCTACTTTCCCCTAAGACAGAGAAATATGTTTTCGATCTTCCACCACAGATGAGGTGGGAAAATATAAGCCTCTCTGGGGAGAAAGAGTATATATCCATAGAAGGCTCGATTAATCGACTTACACTTTACCAAGGAAAACTAGCAAAATCTGAGGCTTCTGCAGTAATTCTACCTAAGGGAGGGAAACTTTCGGGCGAGCTTGGAGGGGATTCCTTTCTTCTTACCGATGAGCCTGAGGAAATGATCTATATGCCCGATCCTGCCCTTATCTATTCTGGCCTGCTGCATAAATTGCAGAGAATGGGGAGCTTTAAACTACTCTCTAAGGATAAGCGCAGAGTTTTACTAACAGCAGATAGTAATGGAGCAGCATATTTTCCTGGCGATGTATTCCATTATCTTGAATTTAGCAATGAGGATAAACTCACTGAGACCCTTCAAAAACTTGATTGTGGAAAAGTGGTACTTAGATTCCACCTTGCACCTGAAGAATATTACAAGATCAAAGGCGATATTGAAGCAAAGTTATCTGGATCAAAAGAGCTGTATATCTTTAAGCACCATTCAAGATTCCTAATTTGCGAAAAGGACTCTGACAATATTAGGAAGTCTTTGGACGGAGTGGTTGTGACAGCGATCAAGTGAGGTCGGAATATTTAGCGAGCCCTGGCGAAAGTTGTAAAAATCCGCTTCACAATACATTTTATACCTATAATTACTAACTGTTGGGAAAGATGTTTGAGTATTACTCCAGCGCTAGACTACCTACAATGGCTGGTGAATTCAAAATATATACCTTCAAGACTGAGGGTCAATATGAGCATGCTGTTCTTGTAAGAGGAGAAGTCACTGGCAAGGCCGAAGTTCCTCTTAGGATTCACTCAGAATGCGTTACTGGAGATGTTTTCGGTTCCAGGAGATGTGACTGTAGGGACCAGTTGATAAAATCACTGGTATTCCTGGGGAAGCAAGACTACGGCATAATGATCTATCTCAGGCAAGAAGGGAGAGGAATAGGGCTACTGAACAAGATAAAGGCATATAGCCTCCAAGATGAAGGTTACGACACGGTTGACGCGAACCTCAAGCTAGGACTACCTGCTGACAACAGAGAATATGAATTTGTGGTAAATGTTCTCAGATATTTCAGAATAGAGTCAATTAGGCTGATTACCAACAACCCCGCCAAAGTGAAGTATCTTGAGGATCATGGGATCAAGATAGAAGGGCTTATCCCCATAAGATCATCCCCTACAGAATTTGATGAGTTCTATCTCGAAACCAAGAAGAAGAGGATGGGGCACCTCCTTTAAGGAAATTCAGACGGATGTAGTTTCTCCAAATAATCTAATTCTTTAGAATCAGTGTTGAGTGCCGGAATGTCTTTATTACAAAAAGATCCGGTTTAATACGGTCAAACCATGAGGAATCATGAGTTCTTTGATGGCAATTACCACGACTGCACCAGAGGGTGGCGTAAATTATGAAAAAATCGACCTTGAAGAGCCCTCTGATTTTGAAGTTAAGCTGAAGCCAATTTATACGGGCATATGCGGGACTGACAGAGGAATGGTTGCGGGCGCACTTCCCTTTGCGTATAACCCTGAGGGGAGGAACAAACTGGTCTTGGGACATGAGTCTGTTTGCCAAATACTCGACGTTAAGGAGAATGATCAGGGCTTCAAGAAAGGGGACTTTGTCGTTCCTTTAGTAAGAAGGCCAGGCGGATGCGTAAACTGTGCCATAGGAAGGCCTGACAACTGCAGTGATGGCGATAAACACGAGGCTGGAATCACGGGTCTTGATGGCTTTATGAGAGAGTATTTTTATGATAGTCTTGTGAACCTTGTCAAGGTGCCGGACAGCAACATATCGAATCTAGCAGTATTAACGGAGCCTTTGAAAAATGTTGCAAAGGGCTTTGAAGTTTTTGACGTGGTAAGAAAAAGGGCAGTATATGCTGGCAAAGACTCTACTCTGGGATCGAAAAGGGCAGTGGTGATAGGAACTGGTACGGAGGGGTACCTCTATTCGTTCATGGCAAAAGAGAAAGGAATGGAAACAGTGACTGTCAACAGGCATCCTATTGCAGACACAGGAATCCACATGCTGAATGAATTCGGTGTGAACTTTGTTGATTACACTAAGGACGAAAGGGGAGCAACAGATGGAGGAATAGACTTGCTCATTGATACAAGTGGTGATCCTGGTACCATATTCAAGTTCATGCGAAACTTGAACTACAATTCAGTAGTCCTACTTTTCGGCACAAACGGAAAAGCTCCTGCGGCAGCTGCAGACGGCGGATTCATTGACTATATTGTAGAACGCAACATTACGGTTGCAGGAGTAGTTGACGCAGCTAAAATACATTATGAACAAGCAATCCAATACCTGATGAAGTGGAAGTACATCCACGGAAATACGCTTGACAAGATAATAACAGGAAAATTTGACCCCAGTGACACCGATCTGTTCAGCAAGAAGCCGCAGGGCGAGATAAAGTCAGTGATTAAATGGCAATGAACAGTGCCGGGAAGGCAAGCAAATGTTGATCGATGGGAAAGCTGTTGCATCTGAGATACGCGAAAAGCTTGCAGAGAGTTTTAAGTCTCTTATCGAGAATAGAGGGAAACCGCCCACATTGCGACTTGTTTCAGTTGGAGACGATCCTGCAGCCAATTCTTACATAAGATCCAAGATAAAATATGGTGAAAAGATAGGAGTCAGAGTGGAGCACAATGCTCTTGACAAAGGTATCAGCGAGAAACAACTTATGCAGGAACTTTCAGAAATTTCAAAGGACAAGAATGTTAATGGAATTGTTCTGGAAGCACCCCTCCCTGGTGAATTGAAACATGTTGACTGTGCGCAAGCGATAGCACCGTCAAAGGACGTGGATTGCATAACTTCCGTGAATCAGGGAAGGATAGTGCTGAACCGAGAATTCATGCTGCCTGCGACGGCGGAATCTATAAGAATACTTATTGAAAAGCAGGATCTCCCAAAGGGGTCAAGAGTAGCAATCATAAACAGATCACCTGTGATTGGAAGGCCACTTGCCATGATGCTGTTGAACAGAGATTACACAGTGACAGTCTGTCACAGCAAGACAAGGAATGTTAAGCAAATCTGCAAAGAAAGTGATGTTATTGTAGTTGCTGTTGCAAGGCCAGGTTTCCTCAATTCAGATTATGTCACAGAAAGAAGCATAGTGATCGATGCAGGAATAAATTTTGTTGACGAAAAGATGACTGGAGATGCGGATTTCGATTCTTTAAGTAGTTCTGTAAAGGCTATTTCTCCAGTCCCAGGCGGAGTTGGGCCTGTCACAACAGCTTGCATATTCTCTAACCTGTTAATTGCGACCGATGTGCAAATGAAAAATTTCGAGACTGAAATATCGTAGCAAAAATATTTTCAAATATTTTTATAAATGATAGAGGAATATTCAAGAGACAGCCTGAAAATTCACTTAGTAATATTTATGTTGAGCATAAATATATTGAAGTGTGTCAGAAAGGAATAAGCTAGGAATACTGAGTGAAATAACAGATTTCCTGTCTGGGATCCTCTCAAATAAGGGCGCGGTGATCGCGATTAGTGGAGGAATAGACAGTGCAACCGTTCTGATGCTCGTTGCCAGGGTTCTGAAAGAGAACCAGATCATTGCGTTATTCATGCCTGATGACCGAACCTCGGAAATCGACATCAGGGACGTCAGGCACCTAGCCAAAGCGTCAGGCGTTGAAATCAAGACTGTGAACATCCAGCCCTTGGTGGATGCCTTTCGGAAGTCGCTGTCTGCAGAAGACCCAAAGGCAATTGGCAACATAAAATCCAGAATAAGGATGGTCACAGCATACTATTACGCCAATATAAATGGGGGGCTAGTAATAGGTACCACAAATAGGAGTGAGTACCTTACCGGATATTTCACCAAATATGGAGACGGAGGATGCGACGTAGAGCCCATAATAAACCTGTACAAACACGAGGTTCGTGAGCTAGCAAGGGCATTGAATGTACCAAATTCGATAATAGACAAGAAGCCGTCTGCAGGATTGTGGGAAAACCAGCTTGACGAGGTAGAGCTTGGTATGACCTACGAGGAGTTGGATCGTATACTGCAGGATCTGTTTGATGATGACACTGGAGAAATTTCAGAAAGTCACAGCAAGATAATGCGGATGTTTCAAAACTCCGAACACAAGAGGAGAATGCCACTGGGAAAGGATAATTGAGGATGAGCAGCACAAATGGCGATATTGACCACGACAGAGGGATACTATCAGATAAGTCTGATCTTGATATTTGCAGCTTTTGCTATCCCTATTGCCAGAAAGGTCTCTGTTGCTGAGATACCTATCCTCATTGTTCTTGGAATAGTTTTTGGTCCAGTCCTTGGTTTTGTACAAAACGCTTTTGCAGTTCAGTTCATGAACAGTTTCCTGGGACATGGATTCGGTTATCTTGCATTGATGATCATACTTTATTATGAAAGCCATAACATCAATTTCCGTATTCTCAGGAGGCACTTCTGGAGGATAATTTCACTTGACACAGTTGGGATTGTCATAACGGCCGTGGTAGCTGGAACCCTATTCTCCTTCATCACAGGAGCCCCTTTCCTCATAGGTTTTCTGTTTGGTGCCATCGTGTCGCCTACGGACCCTGTGACACTTATCCCCCTATTCAGGAGGATGAGGATTAAGGAGGATATTTCTGGCACGCTGGTGGGTGAAAGTCTTTTCAATGATCCCCTTGGCGTAATTCTTGTCACCATAGGAATAGTACTCATAGCTCCCACATCCAGCTACGGTTTTGTTTCGTTATTCAATGTATTTTCAGGACATCTCGGACTTCCAGGCGGTGTAGTAGCCTTCTTTATCTTACAGGTTGCAGTTCCCTCCGCAGTGGGTATTGCAGTTGGTTTCACCGTCATATATGTAAATAAGTTGCTGAATTTCGAGAATTTCATAGTCGGCTTGTTGCTTGGCATTGTTATACTGGAATTCACCGCTATGGAAGCCCTTAACATCACACCTTTCCCAGCATTAATTGCTACGGGAGCCATTGTTGGAAATTTTTCGGACAAGAGCATATTCTGGAACAGGGAGTCCAATTTCCAACAGAACCTTTCATTCCTCTTGACCACAGTAGTTTTCCTTCTTCTAGGCACTCAGATCACGAGGGCGGACCTTGCACACTATGCACTGATCGGATTCGGCCTCTCCCTGGCCGTGATATTTGTGACCAGGCCAGCTTCAGTGTTTGCTGCCCTTGCCATTTCAGGGAGAAAGGGAAGGGGGCCTCCTCTCAATAACAGGATAAGGCTTTTCTTCTCACTTGCTGGCCCTAGGGGGGTTGTAACTGTAGTTCTGTCCACCCTGCCATATTCCATCGGCCAAACAAGCAACATTCCGCTCTTACTGCAATGGGGGCCTTTGCTGTCAGTTTCTGCTTCCATGGTGGTCTTGTTTTCAATTGTATTGCAGACAATATACCTTCCTCTGCTTGCAAACAAACTCTTTGGAAGCGGAGAGGATAACAGTTCGGGAAGGGCGAATGAATCTAACGAGGCTTGAGAAATTCGTTTATCACGGAATCACTGTCACGATGGTACCTCTTCACAACAGAAGACAACTGATCAAACCTTGAGATGCCTCGCTTTTGCAATTCCCTGAGTATTTCCGCCCTAGTGGAAAGCTCTTTCTCGAGTTCTTCTGTGTCCTGCCCAGTCCTAGATGCGATCCTTTCGAGGACGTAACTGAAAAAGGACGTATCGTAGTCACCCGATGAAATATCCCACTTGTACAGCCTGTTCACTATTATCTCTTCAGTATCCTGGTCTAAACCATTTATTTCAGACAGAGATGAAACCAACCTCTGATTTTTTCCACCTGACTCAATGGATGAGAGGACAACAATGGCGTCAAGCGACGAGATCAAAGTCCTCGGGACTTCTATAGGCTTTGACTCAAGCCTGTGAACCAGTGAATCTACGTCTTCTGCGTGGAACGTGCAGTAGGAGTACCTTCCAACTGACATAGCCTGGAAAACAGTGAATGTCTCCCTGCCTCTGACTTCACCAATTACCACGTAATCTGGCCTGTGCCTGAGTGAGGCCACAAGAAGATCGAACATATCGACCTCCCCAGCCCCTGCCTCAAGATCCGAACGGCCAAATCCGCCTCTTGTTACCGTTGACAGCCAATTTTCGTGATATAGATTGATCTCCTTGGTGTCCTCAATGCTCACGATTTTCTTTTCGGGTGGAGCAAAAAGAAGGATAGAGTTGAGGAAAGTTGTCTTGCCGGTTGCAGTGCCTCCTGTGATCATAATATTTGCTCCGTACTCGGTTAATATCCAGAGATAGGCAAAAATCTCAGGGCTTGCCGTGCCATTAGCAATCAAATCCACTGGGCTGAGCGGAATCTGCTTAAATTTCCTAATTGTGAAACTTGGCCCATTGGTGGTCACAAATCTCCCCAGCGAAGCTTGGAGCCTGGATCCATCTGGTAAGACTGAGTCTGCAAGGGGGGAGGAAATTGAAACGTTCTTTCCTGTCTTTTGAACTAGCCTTCTGACAAAGGAGTTGAGCTGTACTTCATCCTTGAATCTTACATTGGTCGGTAGGTATCCATAAGAGGAGTGATATACGTATACAGGCACCTCAGAACCGTCGCAGGTTATGTCCTCTATGTTTGGATCCTTGAGGAGGCCGTCTATAACGTCATACCCCAAGAAATCTCTTATAAGGTAATAATAGAGAATCCTTTTGCCCCTTTCCTCAATTGAGGAAGCCTCAAGGGCACTTGTTATGATCGAATCCATGGCAGATGCTTTTACTGCAGCTGAAGATTCTGTGACCAAGGAAACTATTCTTTTCCTTATCTCACCGTACAATTTTGAAAGATCTTGATCCATTTCAGGCTCAACCAGTTCATAATGGATTGACATGTCGGAGTCTGATACGTATATCCTTGAGTAGACCCTCCCTCTGTCGATCTCCCATTCGAAGAGGTTTGAGGAATTTCCATCCATTGAGAGTAATTCTCTGGAAAACAGAACTTCGGCCCCCGATGCCTGATCCTTTTTCCGTTTGAGCATCAGTATACCCCCACAGCGAGAAAGATTGCAGATGTAGCACCAATAAGGAGTCCTGTGAGCAGAATGCCTGAGGTTATTCTAATATCCCTCAAAATGCCCGATATCATACCTATGGCGAAGGCCTGAGCAACCACTCCTGCGCTGAAAGCAGTCTCAATACTTCTGCTAGTAATCTTACCACTTATGAATGACCCTGTAACGATGCTGTGTGACAAGATTACGTTGAGGAACCTTATGTCGAGAAAGAGGATGACAAACAGGAACACCGCAAATGATATGATCATGACACGGTCATAATTTTTCATCTCCCCCTCTCGTGCATCCTTGAGAAGTTCTGACCTTGTTGTGTATTCGGAAAGAATCCATATTACATCAGATGTATTGCTTCCAGACTCGTTTGATTTTTCAAGAATTTTAGACACCATAGCAATCTTGGAAGAGTGAAGTCCTTCTCCCAGCATTGAAACCGCTTCGTTGAAGTTAACGCCGGCCGAGACAAGGCCGGATACTTTCCTGACACCCGGGTTTAGGGAATCATAGTTGTTTCCGCCTATTCTAGTGAATGCCTCCGAAAGTGGTACTCCAAAGGATGTGTAATTTGAAAGGTCTCTCAACAGGTCTGGCAATTTCTTTTCAGCGTTCCTTACTCTCCTATATCTTAGATAATCTGCCACACCATACGCTACCATGGGAAATGAGAGTGAAACTGAGACGACGAAAACTGAGTGTGATATGATACCAAATGACGAGTAGGGAAAGGATATTCCTATAAACAGCAGAAAGGCTCCAAGGGTTGATGAAGCAAGAACTGCCACTGTTGACGATCTCAAGTCTCGACCTCCTTCAGGGTTGATCTTAACAAGATAAGGAAAAAAGCTGCTATTACAGGAATCAGAAGCAGGGCAGTGAAGTAGAGAAAATAAATTATTGAGTTTGAAGAAACCGGAGATAGGGCGCCCACCACACCCAAGATTATCATGAGTATGAGCGGAAAGGCGACTCCAACAGTGATGTAACTCTCGGCCATAATTCCGACAGATTCTGAGTTCCTCCTTATTTGATTTTCCTGCTCTGAATAGTATTCTCTTGACTTGGTAGTGAAATACTGTTTGAGGTTCCCGCCTGTTGTGACAGTCGTCACAATCCCTTGGAGAAAATCGGAAAAGCGCGGTGAGGGCGAGCTGGCAGCTGCCTCTCTAATTGCAGTCAGAATGTCCTTTCCAAAAAATCTGCTTGATACTGAAATAGACTTTGATTCCCTCGCTATTTCGCCAAATTCCTGCGCCTCGCCAAGTTCGTGAATAATTTCATCTACTGAAACGTTAGCGGATGCAAGTGTCGCAACGAATGCTATCCCGACAGGCAGTTTGGCATTTATGTCCCTCGCCCTGAAGCGCGACCTGAAATTTGGAATTTCGAGAAAAATAGCCAGAAATGCGATTGATGCCAGGAAACCAACCGAAAGAAGGAGGAATGCGTAATGTGGAGTGCGTATGGAAAAAAATGCCATCACTGAAAACAGGGCCAAGGCAAACATCAGTGTTGAAAATGCGGCAGTTGAGAGGAACTCCCTCACGGTTAGAGGTATTTTTGCCAATGACAGTTCTCTGGTTGCTCTCTTGAAATTAGTCTCTCTTAGAAAGAACCTGCCGAAAATACGTATGGACAAATTGACAAATGCTGTTTGATTCCTCAGCTTCGGGGGAGAATGCAATTTATCCTGTTGGCTTTCAGAAGCGTTATTCAACATCAGTGCTCGGATTCTCCCTTTTCTACTGCTTTTCGGCTGTTGTAATACCCATTTATCATCTCCCATACAGCAGAATAATCCTCGTATCCCGATTCTGCCATTTTTTCAATGATTCTGCTCCTTTCTTCGAACTCTCTCAAGAGGCTCCTCAAGGGTATGTTCCTAGCTTCGGCTATCCTGTTGAGAAGAGTACTCTGGCCGGTAAACGAGTGTGAATCCTCCCCGGAGTTGTATGAGAAGACCTTGTTGTATATCACGTCATTTGTTCTCTTGTCTATTCCCACTATTTCGTTGATTTCAGTAATCCTTCGGAGGGACATCTGACCACGGCGGATGAAATGGCTTAAAATGACAGTGCCTAGTGATGCAACGAGTATTCTTGGCACGTTAAGAGGTTCGCTTTCGAGTCTGTTTAGCAATGTACTCATCGAGTCTGCATGCATTGTTGAGTATGTTGTATGTCCAGTGGACATAGCTTGAAAGAGAGTGTATGCCTCTTTACCTCTGACTTCTCCAACAACGAGATATGTTGGTCTTTGTCTCATTGCCATCTTCACCAGTTCGAATAGATCTATTTTACCAGGGGACCCTGCTAGTTTAGCAGAACTGACATTTGACTCTCTTGTGGAAGCGGCAACCCAGTTGGGATGCATGATATTCAATTCTCTAGTCTCCTCAATGCTGAACACTTTAGTATTCGGAGGGACTAGCATAAGAATTGAGTTCAGTGTCGATGTTTTTCCAACTGCAGGAGGACCCACCATGAGTGCAGATTGAAGGTATTCGATCATATACCAGAAGTATGCGATCATTTCTGGGGAGGCTGCTCCTGACTTCACCAGGTCTACAGGGGTAAACGGCTTTTCTCGGAACAGCCTTATTGTGAGAGCAGTTCCCTTTGGAGATATTTCCTTTCCGTACATTCCCTGGACCCTATGCCCTTGCATAGTTATGCCATCAAGGATGGGTGTGTTAACTGACACTTCTTTTCCACAGATTTGTGCCAATTTTACCAAAGTTGATGAGAGTTCTGTCTCACTTCCATAAGAGATGTTGGTCTTTAGGGATCTGTACTTCCGGTGATAGACGAAAACTGGGCTTCCAGGGCCATTGCACGAAATGTCTTCAACATTCTTGTCCTGGACCATAACATGCATCTTTCCAAAACCACCATACCCCTTTCTTATCGAGTATGCAAGTTTCTTTTTCATATTTTCATCATATTCTGGGTGATGAAGAGAAATAAATTCCTCAATAAGTGCTTCCAGCTGTTCATATGATGTGAGAGAATCGCTATCCACCAGGAGTGGTATCATCCGCTCAATCTCAGTGGTAGCTTGGCTTATTATCCTTTCTTCTCTGGGATTTATTTCGGGTTCTACGACGAAATATATGTACTCGAGCTCCTTTTCATCTTCGAGTATGCTCACAAAGGCAGTTTCCGGGATGACTTCGTATTCCTCAATTGTATTGATGTTTCGCATTGCTATGTCGTCGAGAGAGCCTGTAATTCTCGGGACTCCGCCTGGCGTTTTCGCGAACATCAGCTAATTACATCGCCGGCATAATTTAAAATTTTAGTCCATAGTTGTTTTCGCCAGCGAGTCAGCTATATTCCTGTGAATAAGAATGCTTTCAAAACACTGAATTTGATTGCCAAAGATTTATGAATCTAATTTGTATCTTCGCAAGCCTGCCCAGTATCTAATGTTATGCTGGTTCTAGTCGGGCCGGTAGATCAGAGGTAGATCGCTTCCTTGGCATGGAAGAGGTCCGGGGTTCAAATCCCCGCCGGTCCATATTTATAAAAGCTTAATGTCTTGGCAATCTGACTCCTCTGAAGAGCTTGTTGCCCAATAGATCAAAGATCAGGATTCTGACATCCATTAAGGCTCCAATAAAATGAGTTTGCCAAGAATAAACCCTGATTTTTAACTATTCTTTGTCACCACTCAATTGCTATCTTCAGACTACTGGAAGAATGTACTTAGCAACCAAGTCTTAATATAACAGGAAAATCATTGCGGCTGCAATTCTCTGAATGCACACAACGGGATCATAATGATGTTGCCTGATGATAGTAAGAAAACTAACAGAAGTCTTAACCCTGGTACTGGTTTTGCTGTCGGAGGCGGATTGGCACTTCTCTCGATCACGGCTGCTACTGCAGTCTATCCCAGTTATTCCATTAGAAATCAGGCGATAAGTTATCTCGGCGGACAGGGTACACCGACAGAACTTTTCTGGAACACTGCCGTTATTATCGTAGGTATTCTGTGGCTCTACAGCACCTACCTTTTCTTTCGTGGGAGTGGATCAAAAATCAAGCTGGTTGTTTTCTATCTTGTGGGGATCGGCTTTCTTATGGTTGGAACATCTCCGTGGAACCTTCGACCGCTGCCTCACTACATCGGCGCAAATCTTATCTTCATTTTTGGGGCAATCAGTTGCTTGATTGGATTCCGTATCACTAGAGGAACCTTATCCTGGTTATCTCTGTTGTTGGGATGCGTCTCCTTAATATCTTATATTTCAGGCTACTTTGGTTCCGGTATACTATTGGGACCGGGCGGAATTGAAAGAATGATATACTATCCGATCCTCCTGTGGGAAATCGCATTTGGGGGTTATCTTATCGGTCATTTTGAGAAAGCTCAAAAATTCGCCAGTGAAACTGAGGGATCAGAGGGAAGAATGGTTGAATGACCGCCGTAACTTACAAAAATGTTAACCCGAACAAGAGAATCAAGATTTCATTTGCTCCAGATCGTCCTTTAGTACGTGCCAG
This sequence comes from Thermoplasmataceae archaeon, assembly GCA_046704405.1. GTDB lineage: Archaea > Thermoplasmatota > Thermoplasmata > Thermoplasmatales > Thermoplasmataceae. Next base: position 69,987 of record JBJKSA010000014.1, read on the forward strand.
GTAACATACCGTTTAAGTGCAGTTAAAAGGAGAGGTTAATTCAAAAATGACTGTTGGGCAAAGGGCTCAGTCTAGTCATCGGCTCCATACATGAACTAGCTTCAAGGAAGCGTACTCTTACTTACGACTTCATTGAACCTTACATGTTCTTGTTGGATTGGGACTTTGTCGGGGGGGTTGGAAAACGAGACCTCCAACTAGGATAGTTTACTCATCTATGTTCGAATTATAAGCTACCGTTTTTAGCTTAAATACCCCCATATAATTCCAAGATGTGAATTTTCCGGCATACTATGAAGAGCCATTCAATTGGTACAGGAAGATGAGAGAGCGGGCTCACCTTCTCAAGGAGGACACAAATACTTTTGCCTTCACATACGACACATGCAGAACCGTGTTGGACAACCACAGAATTTTTTCTTCCCAGTTCAGAGACTTCATGGAACCAGAGATGGCACAGCAGTTGAACAAAATGGCCTCACCAAGTATACTCGTCCTTGACCCGCCGGCGCATACAAAATTGCGGAACCTGGTCAGCAAAGCTTTCACACCCAAGCAGGTTGCGTCTTACACAGATGAAATTCGTACAATAGCAAGATCACTGTTGAACGATATAAAGGAAGGAGAACCCTTTGATCTCGTGAAGAAATTTTCATTTCCTTTACCTGTCATAGTCATATCGAGAATTTTAGGAGTTCCTGAGAAAGACATGGGCAAGTTCAAGCTTTGGTCAGACAAGCTGGCCGAATCACTAGGGAGAGGTGTGGATCTCATGGTGCAGGCTGATATGGCAGAGTATTTTGGGAGCCTTATTGAAGAAAGGAGAAAAAATCTGGATGATGACCTTATCAGCCTCCTAATAGAGGCTGAAATTGATGGAGAGAGACTCGCTAACAGGGATATAGTAGGTTTTGCTGTTCTTCTGCTAGCTGCAGGAAATGAGACTACAACAAACCTGATCAGTAATGGTGTTCTTACTCTGCATGAAAATCCGGATAGCTACGATAGACTGATGGAAAATTCTAGTCTTGTACCAGGAGCGGTTGAAGAGATGCTTCGGTACAGGTCACCTGTTCAGTCCACGAGGAGGATTGTAAAAGAGGACTTTGAACTGGAAAATCTCAGCATAAAGAGGGGGGAATTTGTTTTTGTTTATCTCGGATCGGCGAACAGAGATGAAAACGTCTTTCCGGAACCTGAAGAATTTAAAATAGAGAGAACAGAGAACAGGCATATTGCATTTGGAGAAGGGATACACTTCTGTCTTGGTGCACCCTTGGCACGATTGGAGGGTAAAATCGCGTTTGAGGAATTGACGGCCAAATTCAAGCAGATCAATATTCTCGGAAATCCCATGAAGAGGAGGTTAGATAGCGACATAATGTACGGTTTCAATGCCCTACAAGTCAGTGCCACTCGAAAATGAAATTGTATTTGCAGAGAGTGACTCTTGTTGGTGCCCATATTGAATTTATTAAACAGGTTCAAGGATCATGGATTGCTAGTAATTGTATACAGGAGAAAAGCAGCCGTCATCATGAGCATAAACATAAGTATCACCCTTTTGGATAGGAATATGTTCATTCTGATCAATAAATTATTTTTCTGAGGGTTATAACTGCAATACCTTAATGTTAACTGCGAACACAAAATGTTTAAGGAAGATGTATTTTCTGGTTTCGGAGATGTCTTGTTCCATGGAGAAGCCGTAGAAACAGCTTCACCCGGAAAAGCTAAAAATTGGGATGTAATTTGATCTCATGTACACCCCATCCCTGCCTAACAAAAACTCTGTTTTCGATGTGAATGGGTCACCTGGTTATTGTGTACCAACAGAAAAAAGGGTAAGAGCATACATAGGAGGATCTGAAATAGCAAATTCTGATGAGACACTTATACTGAGAAGACCCAAATCGGTCCCGCAGTATGCTTTCCCCAAGAATGATGTTAAGATATCACAATTAAAAATTTCCGGTGAACATGAAGACAGTATTGGCAAGTATCAACTCCTGGATCTAAAAGATGTGCCTGGAAAAGAGGAAATTGCGATTTTGTACCGTGCCCCAGTTAGTGGAGCTGAGCGCCTTAGGGATCACGTCGTGTTCGATTGGCATAAGATCGACAAATGGATGGAGGAAAATGAAGTCATATCCGGTCATACAAGAGACCCATATACAAGGATAGATGTCAGGGAAAGCGATAGAAGGATTGAGGTCAGAGTTAAGGGGGAAAAAATAGCAGAAACCGCAAGACCAAGACTGCTATTTGAAACGGGGCTTCCGGTGAGGTACTACATACCGGCTGAGGATGTCAAAATGAACTATCTATATCCATCTGAGCTCCAAACAAGCTGCCCTTATAAGGGAAAAGCTTCATATTGGGATATTAAGGTTGGAGGAGAAGAGCTAAGGAATCTGGTTTGGTCATATGTAGACCCGTACGATGAATCACTGGCCATCAAGGGTTACTTCTGTTTCTACAATGAAAAACTTGACACTTTTCTTGTTGACGGTACTAATATCAACTCGAAACAGCAAGTATAGAAACATATTATTGAAGAGAAGCTAAAATTAAAAGTCCTAGATGCAATAACGCGCTTAACGGGTCTGTGGGGTAGCCTGGCATCCTTCCAGCTTCGGGAGTTGGAGACTCCGGTCCAAATCCGGGCAGACCCATTTACAGACTGTTCAAAGGTTGTTCCATAGAGCAAAAAGTATTGGCCGAACTATTGTTTTCAAAGCTTTACAATATAAAATTCGTTGAAGTTATTATCCTTAGTTGTAGAGAGATAAAGGGGCATGATTTCCTCACTGTAATTGTTTTTCAACCAATTCTGGATGCTGTCCAGTATTTAGGGTCAGTTTATATAATTATCATACATACAATTCATTATGACAGAACTTCCCGCAGATTCAGAAAAACTTTTTGAACCACCAGAAGGCATGCTTGTTGTGACTACCCCTTACGTACCAGGGTATCGTATTACTAAGGTAATTGGGAACACTTTTGGTCTGATTGTGAGGTCAAGAGGCCTAGGGCAAAACATATTTGCATTCTTCAGAAGTTGGGGAGGAGGCGAGATTAAGGTCTATACAACTCTTCTGGCCCAAGTGAGGCAACAATCAATACAGAGGCTTTGCGACCATGCCAAGAGTCTAGGTGCCAACGCCGTTATTTCGATTGGATTTGATACGTCAGAGATTGGTTCTGTAATGACAGAGGTGCTCGCGTACGGAACCGCTGTAGTAGTGGAGCCGGACTCTAGCCAGTCCCAGCCAGTGACTCTTCGTTGATCATTTGTTGGCATACACGAAAGAAGGTGTCAAGGAAATGGAAAACCTAATGAAATTAGCCAATGACCAAGTGTAAATGGAGTTTTATGCGATCTCAGATTTCATTTTTTCCTTTTAACAGTTCATCGATTTCTTGTCCTTATCACTCCGATATGTTCACCAATTGCTTTAAACTACTATCTGCTGGGAAAAGAATAAATCGATAATCTCTTATTTGTGACTGATGAAGGCAGTTGGATACTACAAGAGTTTGCCCGTTGAAAACCCGGAAAGCCTTGTTGACGTAGATGTACCTGAGCCATCGCCTAAGGAAAGGGAGCTCCTAGTGAGGGTCAAGGCAGTTTCCGTTAACCCCGTTGATGTGAAAAGTCGGCAGCGGAAAGCGGACGACGGGAAGCTGAACATTCCAGGGTGGGATGTGTCCGGAATCGTCGAAGGATCAGGCCCTGATTGTCATCACTTCAAAGAGGGAGATGAGGTATTTTATTCTGGAAACGTGAATGCTCAAGGATGCGATTCAGAACTTCATCTTGTGGACGAGCGCATTGTTGGGAAGAAACCAAAGTCTCTCTCCCATGCCGAAGCGGCTGCAATGCCACTCACTTCCATAACTGCCTGGGAGGGCATGTTTGACCGTATGCATATTCTGATGGACCCTGATTTGAACATGGGAAAAAGTATCATTGTGATAGGAGGTGCAGGAGGCGTCGGATCCATCGCAACGCAACTTGCCCACTTAGCGGGGCTTAGAGTCTTAGCTACTTCTTCCAGGGCGGAATCGACAAAATGGATTCTAGAGCACGGTGCACAATATAATGTAGATAGAAAAAGAAAATTCAAGGATCAGTTGAATGAGATTGGACTCGAATATGTGGATTACATATTTTGCTTGAATTCAATCAATGAGCATTGGAATAGCATGGCTGAAATTGTGTCTCCACTCGGCAGGATATGCGCAATAGTAGGAATAATGGAGCCCTTGGATATGATGCTGTTATGGGCAAAAAGCGTCTCATTCTCTTGGGAGTTCATGTCAACTAGACCTAATTACAGAACCCCAGACATGATTTATCAGAGTGAAATCCTCAATAGGCTTTCAGAATTAATAGATGAAGGGAAAGTAAAGTGTACCATGACCAAAAAATTCCCACGGATAAACGCGGAAAATATGCGGAAGGCCCATGGCTTAATTGAGACGGGAAATACAATTGGGAAAATAGTTCTTGAACGCTTCTAAAAAGATGCCAACTTAAGAATTGCTTCTGGACTGACTTCCCAACTAAGTATTCTATTGGAAAGAGCACCACAGAAACCGGAATGAACCCTGCACGGATACTAGTCCGCTGTGTCATCTGCGAAGGGTGTTTTCCACCTTTGGGGATAGGACCCTGGGCATCAAACACTCCTGATAGGGTGCTGATGACACTGCTAGCTATTCATTCCTATACTATTTTCCTGTGGTGCTCAGCTATTAATTGCATTAGTTGGTTAAATCAATTCCCCCATACCTTTTAAGGAAAGAGCATAAGAGCCTGAAGGTTTGAAATTTTCAAGAGCCTACAACTTCTTGAAGAGTGCTATCCTGTTGGTGTTAGTCCCGTAGGTGTTGTTCGTGACACCCCAGATGTGGGCAGTCTTTGTGAATTTCTGTTCGTTGATAAGAACAGATTCCAGAATGAACCCGCTCTTTTTCCCTATGTTGGAGATATGTGCGTCGAGTTTTACGGAGCCTTTCCTTATCTCACCCACTTCAAAGCCCACTCTTCCTCCCCGCTTCGTCACCCTGTAGAGGTCTGCAAAAATATCCGACATGAAGGAGCACCATTTCCCAAGGTCGTTTATGATAAAAGGACTCAACTCTTGGGCCTCTTCCGTTATTCCATTGAACCAAGCCCTGAGCCAATTATCTGCCGTGTACTGAACAGTGTCAAGGAAGGGAGGAGAGGTGACAGTAAGATCTACAGTACGTTCATCCATGTACTTTGAACTGTCCCTCGAGTCACTCGTCAATATTTTGCTTTTCTTACCCATAGAATTAATTCTTGCCCGCAGATCTTCCGATACGTTACGAAGTAAGGATCTGGATTTCCTCTTGATTGTATCCTTCACATTCCTGTATTCCGGTTTCTGACCCAGCCGTTTGTTGATCTTTGTCTGAGAGGCGGGTGAAGCAGCCTGGTTGGGGGGAAGAGTGTAGACTGAAAAGAAACCTTTGGAGTGGCCCGTTAACCTGTTGGTTGCAATCATCCTGATGAAAGAGTCCAGATTATCTTCCTCTCCTGACACCTTTCGTCTGCGCAAGTACTCCCTTAGGCCAAGAATTTCATCGAGAGTAGCAGGATGGTAGAACATTGTGAGGTCTTCACTCGTCCCACCAGTGCATTCTAGATTCAGTTGGTCTAAACGGTCTTCAATTTCACTGAGCTCTGGCACATCCAGTCTAGGAGCAGTGAAAATAGCAGAAATGGGATTTATGTCCATGCCAACTGGGACTCTTCCCCTTATGGCAGCCTGGATTGGTGTTGTTCCGCGTCCCATAAAGGGATCATATACTGTTTCACCGACTGATGTATAGCGTGTTATGAAATAGTCCGGTAGCTCTGCCTTGAAGCATGCTCTGTATGAGATCTCATGCAGTGAATTGGACTGCCTCTGCTTTGATGTCCAGAAATTTCCTCTTTCAAGTACTGAAGGAAGATTGCTTTCTTCATCTATTGCTGAGAATTCACTCCATTTCATTGAGGCAGCCTACCATACCTTTCATGATTAGGTTTCATAAGAAATATGTGCACAAAGCGTGGGAAATTCCAACGATGTCCCATTTTCACGGTTCCAATTAATTTATTAGTGAACCCATGTTATGGCAGAATAATGGATATTAGCCGGAACGAGGAGCAGGTACTGAAGTACCTCGAGTGCAACAAGAATTCTGGCCCAATGAACGAAAGATCTATTGAAATATCCGGCATGTCGGATAGGGAAATCTCGAGTGCGGTATCATGGCTCGAATCCAAAGCCCTGATAGATGTGTCTAAGGAGTCTTCTGAGAAAGTCCAACTGGGAGAAGAAGGAGAAGAATACCTGAAACTCGGGCTTCCAGAAGAAAGACTCCTTGCATCCTTGAAGGATAAAAAGGAAATCTCAGTGGACACTTGCATGAAAACGCTTGGCGTCAAAGCAGGCAAAATTGCCATTGCACAACTCTCTAAATTTGGCATTAAGCCAAAATTTGGAGTCATCCACTTAGGCCAAACAAAAGAAGCTGAGGAAGAGATCAAGAAAAGGAGGCAATTCCTCAAGGAGCTGAGGGATGGAGGAAATCCTTCCCAACCGGCTATACTGGAACATTTCAAAAAAAGAGAAAATGTTATTGTCATAAAAGTTCAAACCAATAGAACAGTTGAAATCAGCAGTGAAGGCGAGGCCTATCTAAGTGGCCATGTCGAAGGAGATAAAATTGATTCCTTGACACCAGAGATTATAGCAAACCGATCGTGGAAGGGGAAAAAGTTCAGGTCGTATGACCTTAACTCACCCGTCGAGAAAATTACAGGCGTGTCCAAGCATCCCATGACTTATCTAATTGATCGAGTAAGGCAGATCTTTCTTTCCATGGGTTTCAAGGAGATGGCTGGAAAGTATGTGGAATACTCAGGCTGGAACATGGATGCACTATTCATCCCTCAGGACCATCCAGCCAGAGACATGCAGGATACCTTTTACCTGCGAAGTGATAAGAAGTTCGAATTCCAGCACCCTGAGGTAATAAAGATCCTTCGCAAAGTGCATGAAGAAGGCATGGAAGGGTACACAGGCTGGCAGTACAAGTGGAGCGAGGATAAGGCTAGAGAACTCCTTTTGAGAACGCACACCACAGTGAGTACCATAAGGCATCTTTATGAGAACAAAGAGCCCCCACTTGCTATATTCTCAGTAGAGAAGGTGTTCAGGCATGAAAGCGTAGACTGGAAGCATCTGGCAGAACTACACCAGATTGAAGGAGCGGTCCACAGCAAGGAAGCAAATGTAGCCACGTTAAAATGGTTGATGAGGGTATTCTACGAGAGCCTTGGCTTCAAGGACATAAAATTCATTCCTTCCTATTATCCCTACACCGAGCCCAGTATAGACGTGGTTGTAAAGATTAAGGGAAAAGAAGTAGAACTTGGGGGGTCGGGGGTATTCCGCCCTGAAGTAACGAAACCTCTTGGACTAAAGGAGCCAGTAATCGCTTGGGGGCTAGGCCTTGAAAGGCTTGCAATGATATACTATAACCTCTCAGATATTAGAGAAATTTACAACAGCGATCTGGACTGGCTCAGGAACTTCAAGCTCGTTACATGAACCTGCCGTTAGATCGATCGCCAGGCTTGAATTTTGCGAGGCAGGATGGACACACATACATTCCTGAAACCATTGAAAGATGCTTTACGCAGGTAGTTTTTCCACAGAGCCCGCAGTGCATATTAGTAGGCGAACTGCATACGTGGCATAATCCCAGTACTGTCATGTTCCCTTTATTATGATCTCCCTGTAATTTAAATATTGGCATTCCTCTAGTATAAATTCAATATCGTTCCTGAGAGCTAGTATAATTTATTCTGACAAATAGAAATATAGCACTCCAGTATTGGTATATAAGATAGGAATGAATCGAAAATTATATTTTTCGCTCATCATACTAAGCGTCGCAGTCCTTCCAGCAATAGCCACGGCTGCCGTACTTGTAAATAGTCCGGTGAGCACAAACACCAACAACAATCAAGGAAACCCTGTATACCTAGCTCCAGCACAGGGTTATTCGACCGCCAAGGAGCTTGGGTATCTTGGGCTCACCGGAGGGGGGGCATCGAGCACAGGTCAAACACTCTACCTAAATGGAACTCCGGGCAGTGGCAATGTTACACTGATGAATGTCTTGGAGATAGTCAATAGCACATCCTCTAGTTATCACGGTGCGATCATGCTGTACCTGAATGGTACCCTGCCGACAGGAGTGTCTGTATATTACAGCAATTCCCCAATGAGTTACACAGGAACATTTATCTCAGGTGGAAACAAGTTGCAAACTAGCACAGCAATCCATCTCACCTCATCACACCTGTATCTAAGCTTCATTCTCCTCGGAACTATTAGTGCGGGAACCGGCCAGCTTAACCTTCAGGTGTCATACCAGTAAAGACCTGAGGTAATACCAATGCAACGAAAGTATGCCTTTGCAGCCTTAATTGTGGTTTCAGTGACATTGCTCTTCCTTGCTCCTGCACTTGGCAGCGTGTTTGTGAACAATCCGCTTCATAGCAACATCAATCAAACACAATCGTTTGCACAGTTTACGAATAGAACATCGCCTCTTGCTTCTACTTCCACTCTTGTGAATCAGCAAGGAACGGAGGCTAACATATCAATAAGTGCAACCTGGACAAGGTCTAACGACACCAGTTACCAGAATATAAACGGATTCATAGCGCTTGCCTTATTCAAGGGGCAGTCCGCAGACTCATATTTGTTCGTTTCTTCATACAAAGGGAATATGAATATTTCCAGTCCAAGACTATACCTGAACCAATCCCAATCCCCCGGTGTCCTGGAATCATATTTCACTGAATCGGGATGGAAAGACTTGAGGGTCCCAGTTCAGTTTGGCAGCTCAAATCAGCTCAATTTTTCCATATCGTTCCATGCAAACAGTTCTGAAAGCAAAATACTCCACTTCTATCATCAATCAATTACCCTAGAAGTTGTTGCCTATACCCCAGGAACCGGAGGGGTGTACTTGCAAGAAATTGTAAATTTATCACTGACAGAGGTGGTTCTAGGTTAATGGAAAACCAAAGTACTGTGGGGAATTGAAATGGTATTCTCTATCGAATTAAGCAAGTTATCTTCCTTCATCATACAATACCTAGTGGCAACTCTGGTATCTGGTTATGTATTTTATTCACTGTGGAAGAGGAGGTTTAGCCTGAAGCCGGAATTCATTGTTTCTCGTTCTCCCCTTAAGTTTGCACTTCAGGTTGAACTCATTGGGCAGAATTTTTTCTGTTCTGTTGAGACTGCACTGAAAGAGGTGGCACTAACATTCACAATTCTTTCATCTGGAAAAGTGGCCAGGGGCATACCTAGCACAGATCTCAGGACTGAACTCAGGGGTGCTAGTTATTTTCTGGACCACTCCAGCCTTCTCCACAAGAACGCTCTGTCATTCAAGGCACCAAGCACAAGAGTGCATTTTCCGGAGCTGAGATACAGGAAGAATATTTATGACGCATTCGTTTCCTTCTTCTCAGTTTCCATTTGGGCAGGAATTCTTCTCCTTCTTACCCCTTACCAGCAGATCTTTGTCTTCATACCGCACTTTGCAAACAACAACTTGAACTTAGTCATTGTGATCCTCTTTGGGATTACTGTATTCGAAAGTGGAATTTCTGTGCTGTTTATGCATACTGGAACCAGTAGAAAAGTGGTGTTCTATGCACTCTTGGCGGTGGCATTCGTTTTCACAGCATCACTGCTTACCCCTTCCTTCAACTGGTTCAGAGCCTACACTGAATACGGTGAAATCCTGCTATACATTATACTGGGAGTTCTAATACTTAGTGTCACTTACCTGATTTCACTCTTCAGGGACAAAAATAGGCTATACAGGCTGGCCCTTTATTCTTCTTTCTTGTCATATGGCTTTTTTATTGCAGTTACATCCTACAACATTTTAAATTCACTGCTAACAACTCTTTAATTTGCCCACCACTGATATCTGTGCTCATCAGAAGAGAAGGATTGCTGGGATATGGGTATAACAGTACCGCAAGTCGAATGTCATGTTTGTAACTGCGTATTTTATCACTCCGCCTATGTACGAAAGGTAATGGCCAATGCTAGAAAGAAAACTGCCCATATCCCACAGCCAACCATGATGGCCATGGTGCCCTCCTTCAGAAGTATGGTCAAAATGAACATCTACTGAAACATTATGGCCATTCACGTTGACTGAAGGCATTTGTTCACCATGACTTCCTTGATTGTCTATCATAGGGGAAACTGAACTACCTGATGCACCCCAGTAGTTTATCATTGCATGGAAATTCTGACCAGAAGAGGATGAAATGCTGAAGTTGTAGCTGCCATTTGGTAGGTAAAAGAGAATTGACGAATTGGACGAAGTAATGTTATAGCCAGTGAGGTTGACACTCCACGTTGCGTTTCCATATAATCCCGTTTCCTCGAATTCAACAGTATCCAGATGAGGGAACTTGAGTGTGTAGTTTGCCGAACCGCCTGTGAGAGTAACAGATCCTGATATTTTCAGAATTTGGCCATACAATAGGTAAGAAGCAAAAAAGGTGTAATTTCCACTTGCAAGTGCAAGAGAAATACTGCTGGAATCCGTACCATATGAAGACCCATTTATCATGAGGGTCCAGAAAAGCCCCGAGGGAACATTCTCTTCATGGAATGTAACATTACATACTACATTGAATGCAATATACACAGTTACATTTGAGCCCTCCACATCTACAGAACCTTCACTTATGTTTGAAATGAATCCTTCCCTTTGAATCACGTTGAAATTGTACGTTCCATTTGTTTCGTTAAAGGAAATTGGTCCAGAAAAATTACTCCTCATGCTTGAGTTTAACGCAACGGACCACTTGCTATTTGATGGCAGCCCAGATTCAACAAATTTTATCGTGTACAGCTTGTGGTATACAAACTCCACAGAATCATTCTCTCCGGCTACAGTAATGTTTCCAGTATTATCCCGGACTGTGAAACCAGGTACTTGAGAGGCGTTATACCTGTAGGTTCCATTAGTTAGGTTAAGCCCGAGAGTGTTATTCTTTGATTCTATGGCATGCCCGCCCACAACTACGGACCACCCAACCCCAGCTGGAAGGCCATTTTCTGTGAATGTCAACCTGTACAATCTTGAATAATAGACATCGATAGTTATATCATGACCTGAAACGACTATTGTTCCTGAATTCCCAATTTGCTCATACCCTTCGGGAACTTTGGCGTAATAGTAGTAGGTGCCATTAGTGACATTGAATGAAATGTCGCCTGATGAGGAGTTAAGAGATGTGCCGTTAAAATTTATACTCCAGGTAGTTCCTTTAACAAGCCCATGCTCCACGAAATTTATTGTATAAAGCTTGGAAAAAACGGCAAGCACACTTGAGGCAGAACCGTTCACGACCACATTTCCGTTTCCCCCTAACAGAGCATATCCCGTGACTGACTGGACTGAAAAACTGTAAGTTCCATTAGGCGCATAGATGGATATCGTTTGACCATTTGATGAATATAGGATTCCGCTTACATTCGCTGTCCAAGTGGTTCCAGAAAAGAGACCCTTCTCTGAAATGCTGAGCAGGTAGAGACGATAAAATTCAACCTTGACAGTTAGGTTGCTACCATTGACTGAAACAATTGTTCTGTAGGCACCGTAAGTGTGATTTAGGCTGGAAGAATAAGATACATCGTAGGTTCCGTTTGGCTCTGATATATTAACTGTTCCTCCATTTGAGGTGAAATTTACATTTCCAATTTCAACTGCCCAGGGAGTACCATCAGGCAACCCTGTTTCTGTGAAATTTAGGTTGTATAGTTTCTCATACTTGACATGCAGGATCAAGTCGTTGCTAGTCAGATTAAAAGTAATGTTGTTCTCCGCCAAGACATAACCACTTATTCTCGATGCCGTATAAACATAGGATCCAGGCGGTTCCCGGAATATTATGTTATTCGCCGAGGTCAATTGAACAGTTCCGCTAATGTTAATTGACCACTCAGTACGGGATGGCAATCCAGTTTCTTCGAATGTGATATTCCTAACCTGTCCTGTGTACTTTAGGAACGAGACTGTGCCTGATGCGAAGTTTGTAACTGCAACAAGATTCTTACCGGGCTCTGGTGATATGCCGTATGGAGACCCCCCAACAGCGATGTGGTCAATAAATTGGCCATTAGAAGGATTGTAAACGACTATCGTATTGGAATTTTCACCAGATACGTACAGTAAGTTCTGGTTGCCATCATATGAGATGCCGAACGGATTGGACAACCCACTTATGGTTACATTAGATACGACTACTCCCGAACTGTCAATCACGGTAAGTGCTCCATTTCCCGTGCTTGCGGATGGTCGGGAATCTGTAACGTAAACGTTCCCGTTGTTCGGATCGTAAGCCATCATCGCAGGAGAATCTTGAACGTGTATTATCTTAGAAAATTGAAGCCCGGTCACTTCAATTAGGCCATTTCCGTTCAAGTTAGAAAAGAGTACTGAACCCAGTGTCGGGTCGAAAAGGGAGGAAAAAGGCTCAATTCCAGATTGAAATTGTATTGTTCCGACGACCTTGCCGGAACCTCCATTCACAGTTGATATTACGGTCACATTGTTTGATACAGTGTCTGCGACGTAGATATTCTGGTTGTTAGGATCATAAGATATTCCAAATGGGAACTGTCCTGTATTGAAAGTGCCTACTATCTTGTTCTGTGAGTTTATGGCTGAAACGTTGTTTGATCCTGAGTTTGTAACATACAGGTATCCATTGAAGGTGTCGAAAGCCAACTCCACAGGGTTTTTGCCTGTGTTCACTGAGGAAGTGATCAGGCCCTCTTTGTTTAAGACTAGAACTCGATTTAAGCCTGAGTCTGCCACGTATGTTTCACCGTTTAATGGGTCGAATATTACACCTAAGGGTGCACTTGTAGTGTTAATAGGTGGCACATAGTTGCCGGAAATTAGTGTATTATTGATGATCGTAAGAGTGCTGTTCACGTTAATATTGGACTGGAAATAGAGATCAACAATTTCTCCTGAGGAATTTACGAACAAGTCGTTCTGGGTTGATAGGGGCAGATATCCGTTCGCCCGGTATGAATAGTTGTAGTTTCCGTATGGAAGCGAGACATTTTGAGCAGAATTTGAAGTAGAGTACGTGCTTCCAGAGATCTGGACATTCCATGGTGTATTGGTGGGCAGGCCGAATTCCATGAACTTGACACTAAATGTTCCAAGTGTGTTAGGCGATAAAGACTGCACTATGGACCGATGCATGAACTGGCCTTGAGTTTGGGCCATACCACTCCCAGCCCTAGGTGATGTAGACCCGTTGCTGTCAAGGTTACTGAGTAGCTGACTCAATTTAGTTACAGGCAGATTGGAGGCTGAATGTTGGTCCCCATATATCGTTTCAGACGAAGTAGGAAGTGAAGTATGTGGAAGAACTATCAGGGCGGCTGGCACTGCGAGCAGTACCACTGTCACAGTAATTATTGACAGTGTCCGTGCACCCATGCATTATCAGTATCTAGGGTAACTTATTAACCTGTATGGAACAATGGTACTTTGACCGTTACTTCACATTTACATGCGGCTGCTTAAACATGCCCTTATAGGCAAATCTATGAAAACTGTTAAGGATTGGGAAAAAGACTTATAACTCAGATAAACTGTATATCTGATTTATATGGCAGATCAAAGTGACCCTATTGACACCTCCGTTGTTGACTTAGAGAAAGTCAGCTTCAACAACCCCGTGGTAATTGGGGGATTTGTTGGACCAACCCTGACTGGTTTCATTGCAGCAAGCTATATTATTGAAAGATTGAAACTCCATCAAGTGGGACACGTTAAGTCGAAGCACATCCCTCCCATGGCAGTTTTTATTGGGAAAAAGCTGAGAACTCCATTCAGGATATACACCAATAAGGGCGGTACGCTGATTGTAATGATTTGTGAGGTACCAATGGGAGATGAAGGACTCTACGAAATTTCCTCTGCCATAATGACCTGGCTGGAAGACAAGAATCCTTCGGAACTCTTGGTTCTTGAAGGTGCTCCCGTCGAAAATGTCATGGCTGAGCACAAGGTTTACTCTATTGCAAATGACCAGAAGATAAAACAGTTTACTGAGCACGGAGTCGAACCTGCTCATTCCGCCCTTATAACAGGTATGGGCGGCGCACTCCTCAATGAGTGCCTCGCAAGGAAAGTCATAGGTACCTCGCTAATTACAGCAGCCCCCATTCAGATACCAGATCCTGGAGCAGTCTTGAGCCTAATTGAAACCGTGAACTCTGTTTTCCATTTCAACATTGATACAGCTATCCTGGAAGAAAACGTCAAGGGTTTCCACGATCAGCTGAACGAATTGATGGAACAGTATAGAAAGGCTACGAGGAGAAGTGATAAAGGTCCTGCAGAAACCATGTACGGATAACTTTTAAAGCTGGGGCAATTTTTGCTGGTGGAGATCTTCGGCAGTTCTCCAACCCCTCTGATTTATGATCTGTTCGAAGGCGTCCAGAACAATATGACGTCGATGTATCAGCTCTAAGAAGTCTTCGGGGTTATCCAATGCATACTCAATGCCCCAGGACATAGTTTGGGCGTCATGGCATCTCTTACACAAAACCATCAGGTTGTCATTCCTGTATGATTTTTCAACACCACGGAACTTCAATGTGGGATATCTTAGTCTACGACCTTTGTGGTAATTGTAGAAGAAGTCCTCGACTGGAGTAATGTGGGCCAATTCCAAATCACTAGTTGTTCCACACGTACTGCACTGCCCCTTTGACTGCACTAGGAAACTCTTTCTCCACCTATTATGATTCGAGGCATAAGCAGCCCTTGATTTACCAAGCCCGTCATTATCACGAACATGGTCTGTGATTATCTTCCCTTTTCCAACATTTCCACTCCACTCTCCAAAAATCTCATTAATACATCTGACACAGTTTAACATTGAACCGTGGAGGGTGCTGAAGTAAAACGCCATCGACACTTCATCGAGGTATTCATAGAGATTTTCTGCAGCAGCATTTCTTTTCAGATACAGTATGTGTTTGTTAGCGCCAAATATGATCCCTGGGGAATTGCTCAAACCCATGAACTTCAGAACGTCTCTGAAGCTCCTCTCCGCCTTCTCACTTTCTATGACGTTTCGTATCTCTGAGTGGATGGAGGACATTATATTCTCTTCATCACCACGTTGAGACTCATCTTCCATGCAGACTTACATGACCTTGGAAAAGCTTAACCTTTACCCACTGGGAACAAAAAGGGAGTGGGGTGACATATTCCAAATTTGTAGACAAAAGAGAAAAAATCAGATGGCAAAATTTGAGGTACAGCCATCAGAAGCCAACTGCACTCCCGTCGCCTCTTGGATCTGCACCTGCGTAAATGCCACCTTTCTTGCCAATAATGATCCCTTGCGCATGCCCCGTGGCAGATGACATGTCTGGGATCTCCTCTACCCTAAGTCCCTTTGTGTCCACTCCTTTTAACATAGGAAGCATAGATTTCTCAACACTCAAAACACCAGGCTTTTCGTAGATTGTACCGAAAAATGCCCACCGGGGGTGGTCCAATGCATCCTGCACGTCCATTCCTCTGTCCACTATCCTGTTTATCAGCTGAACATTGACCTGCGGCTGTATGTCACCACCCATTGTTCCCAGAGTGAAAGAAAGATCGCCGTCTTTTTCCCCCATGGCAGCGCATAATGTGTGGAAAGTCCTTTTACCTGGTCTCAGGGAATTGTGGTGTGTTCTGTCTAGTGAAAAATAGCAACCCCTGTTGTGTACTATGAATCCGGTATTTGTGGGCGAAAATCCAGAGCCAAATCCCATGTAATTACTCTGTATGACGGATGCGGCATTTCCTTCGTTGTCAGTGAGGCAGAAATATGTTGTATCCCCCTTGTCCTGCCTAGCCAGCGGTGCATCCCATTTCTCAGGGTCTTCATCCATTACCCTCTCTGCGAACTGAATGCTCGAGAAATCCTCAGGAAGATCATAGTGCTCCGGATCTGTAATATATCTGGCTCTTGCCAAGTATGCCCTTAGTCCTGTCTGTAAAAGTGTGGGAAGAGTCTTGCTCTCGTCCTGTGCCAATAGTTCCTGGCTCTTGCCTTGCAGCATGTTCAACCAGAGAATTATGGTAGCTCCTTGGGTGTTAGGGTAGGTTTCGTAAACATCTACTCCCCGATAGTTTGTTTTAAGCGGGTTCTGCCAAGTAGAGCTATGGTTTCGGAAGTCCTCCTCCTCGAAAAGCCCGCCTTGGTCCTTTGAGCCAGAGATTATTTTCTCCATTAGGTTGCCCTTGTAGAATGTCTCTGTCCCCTCAGATGCAATTCCCTTAAGTGTCTCGGCCAGATATTTCTGCTTGAAGATCTCCCCCTCCTCAGGAACCCTGCCACCTGGCATAAACAGAGCTTTCCAACCTTCTTGATCTGACAGGAACTTCGAAGTACCCCTTATGGAATTGACATATTTTCGTGTCAGGGGATAACCTCCCTCAGCTATGGAGATTGCTGGCTTGAGCAGGTCTGAAATTTCCATGGTACCGTATTTTGCATTTATTTCGCCCCAGGCATGCACTATTCCGGGGACAGTTATACCACCCAAAGGACCCCTTTCGGGTATCTTCTTCAGACCGAGGCTTTCATAATGATCTATTGTAGCATTGCTTGCCGCTCTTCCACTGCCGTTGATTTCCTTTATCTTTCCATCTTTCCCCCTGAGTAGAGCAAAAAGATCTCCACCAACTCCGCAAAGGTTGTTCTGGACCACTGTGAGGACTGAACTGGTGGTTATCAATGCGTCAAAAACGTTTCCGCCATTCCTTATTATGCTTGCCCCATGGAAAGAGGCAAGTTGATGGGTGCTCGTAACTGCTGCTTTGCTAACCATTACTGTAGAGCGAGTCTGCATGCTCTCCCTACTGAATCAAAATATTTAACAATGCCGTGAAATAACACGGCATACAAAAAATCGGAGATACGGAGCTAATTTGATATTTCATAAGAATCCAGATAGCACTTCTCTGAACATATCCTGTATGACTTCCTTGTCCTCACGCTTAGCTTCTTTTGATATTACACTGTTTATCTCTGCCCCGTAATGGCATCTGCTGAAGTGGCCGTTGACTACCTCTCTAAGGGGAGGCTCCTCCTCTCTGCATCGATCCTTTGCTATTGGGCACCTATTGGAAAATCTGCAACCAGTAGTGCTGGCTGTTGACTGGTCGGCGAATATCCTTTCACCCAGGACACCTCCCAGATCCCCTTCCACCCCTATGCTAGCCAAGACAAGTGCAATAGTGTAGGGATGAGAAGAGTTCTTTATTACTTCCTCAGAGTCCCCCATTTCAACGATTTGCCCCCTATAAAGAACCATGATCCTGTTACTCACATATCGCGCTGATGCGATGTCATGTGTGATGTAGAAAAGGGCGACATTCCTTTCTTTCTGCATATCCCTTAATAGGTTCAGTACGCCAGCCCTAAGTGAGACATCAAGCATAGAGATGGGTTCATCTGCAATTATTATTTCAGGTTCCAGTATTAGGCTCCTTGCAATTGCCACTCTCTGTCTCTGGCCCCCACTTAGTTGATGAGGGTATTTCTTTATGTAGTCCTCTGAAGGCGTGAGACCAACTGTAGTGAGTGCGTCCTTCACCTTCTGCAGCATTACCGCCTGATCGCTTTCAAGTCTGTTGACAATAAGTGGTTCTGAGACTATATTGAATACGCTGTGTCGGGGGTTTATGCTTTGGAAAGGATCCTGGAATATTGTCTGAATAGTCTTTCTGTGACTTCTTATTTCCTTTGCATCATCAAAGTTTACTTCCTCATCACCGACGGTGACCTTACCCGAAGTCGGGTTGTCCAGAAGACCAATAATTCTACTGATAGTCGTCTTGCCACTACCGGTTTCACCAACCAGGCTGACTGATTCTCCTGCAAACATTGAGAAATTGACATTGTCCACTGCCACTAAGAAATCACTTTCATCATCTCCAAATAAAGCCTTTGTCCTTATGCCTGCCCTTTTCTTGAAGACTTTTCTGAGATCTGTAACAGAAAGCACTTCATGCCTGCCTAAGTTTTGTATGCTTACCAGTCTTTCTTGTTCGAGTTCGCCTCTAATGTCCTTTTTAGATCTGAAGGGCAGGACTGCGCACCTGACAATTCTCCCTTTATCCAAGCTCTGTTCTTTGTCTGCTCCCTCGTCCCTACAGGTCTGCTGAACGTAATTGCACCTTTCTGCAAAGGCACATCCGCTGATTTCATCAACAAGGCTCGGAGGTGCACCCTTGATTGATACTACCTTTCTGCCAGTTCTGACCAGAGAAGGCATTGAATTAATCAGCAAGCTTGTGTAAGGGTGCTGAACATTATCGAACTTGTTTGTAGGTATCTTTTCCACAAGCTTTCCGGCATACATCACCATGATTCTATCTGACAGGTGTGAAACAAGGGAGATGTCGTGAGAGATGTTGACTATGCTTATTCTGTATTTCTCCCTGAGTTTCTGCAACTCCTCGATTATTCGGTATTCTGTTATAACATCAAGGGAAGTAGTAGGTTCATCTGCTATTATCAGGGATGGCTTGAGTGTCATCGCCATTGCAATAACTACCCTCTGCTTCATGCCACCGCTTAGCTGGTGCGGGTAGGCATCTATGACCCAGTCATCGAGACCCATGCTATTCAGGAGCTCAAGTGTCTCTATTTTGGCTTCATCTCTTGTCATCTTCTTCTTGTGAACAAATATATCTCCAATCTGTTCCTTGATTGTATGCAGCGGGTTCAGGGAATCCAAGGCGCCTTGGAAAACGATGGAGATTCCTCCCCACCTAACATGCGTTAATTTCTTTTCCACTTTGTTCTGTTTTCTGTCTGGTCTCAAGGAAAAGTGCCCTCCCATGCCGGCGTCAGCTATTACCTCTCCCTTGAAGTAAATCCGACCACCTACGATCTCCGTGTTTTGAGGAAGAACATGCGAAATTGCCATTGCAAGTGTGGATTTTCCACATCCACTTTCCCCAACTATGCCGACTGATTCGTGTTCTTTGAGGCCAAATGTGACATTTCTCAATGCCCTGACTTTCTTCCCTGAAACAGTATAGTTCATGGAGAGGTCCTCCACATAGAGGACATAATTCTTAGGATCAGCTATTTCAAACATTCTTTTACCTCCTCAATGTGACGTCCATAACTTCTCTCATGGCATCTCCAAGCATGTTGAAGCCCATTATAGCTAGCGTTAGGAATATTCCAGGGAAAGCTGTCAGCCACCAGTCTCCAGATACTACCTGCTGTAGACCTTCGGTGATCATGCCTCCCCATTCTGCCGTGGGCGGAGGTATTCCGACTCCAAGAAAAGTCAGGCCCGCAGCAATTAATATTGCATACCCCAGGTTAAGTGAGTAAAGCACTACTGTTGGAGCTACCGCTGATGGCAATATATGGCGGGACATCACGTGCCACTTAGAGGAACCGATGGAAACGGCACCCATAACAAATAATTCTTCCTTTGTAGACAGCACAGTGCTTCTCGCAACTCTTGCAAAGCTGGGTATTGCTATAACTGCAACAGCAATAACTACTGTTGTGAAACCTGCACCTATTGATATTGCTATAGCTATTGCAAATAGTATTGAAGGGAAGGATAGGAGTATGTCCATCACCCTCATTATTATGTTGTCCGTGAGTTTTCCGAAGTAACCTGACACAATACCAATAGAAACGCCTATGACATAGCTGATTGAAATTGAGGTGACAGCCAACATCAGATCTATCCTTGTAGCGAAAATGACTCTGGAAAAGACGTCTCTTCCATATCTGTCTGTGCCCATTATGTGGGCCGCCGAAGGTGGCTGGAAGAGGTTTGCGGGAACCTGAAAATTGGGCGGGTATGGTGCAATTAATGGAGCAAAGACCGCAATGATAACAAAGGCAACTATAATCACTAGGCCTGCAACGCCATTTCCAGACTTGAGCAGGAGCTTCCCTATCTCTATTTGATTTTCGAATCTGTTTTTGTTGAAACTTTCAGCTCTGAACATAAAATATCAACTCAGTGAGACCCTGGGATCAACGTATGCATAAAGCACATCCGCTATGAAATTGAATACCACGAATAGCAGAGCTGAGATTAAGACAACTCCCATAATGCTCGGGTAATCAAGATTGTAAATTGAATTGACAGCATATAGACCTAGTCCCTGCCAAGAGAAGACTGTCTCGGTAAGCACAACTCCACCCATAAGTGCACCTGCCTGTATTGCAGCTACTGTGATTGTTGGAAGAAGTGCATTTCTTAGTGCATATTTGTTTACTATTACATTCCTGGGTAGCCCAATTGCGAAGACGGTCCTCATATAGTCTTTGCCTAAGACTTCCAGCATGCTTGATCTTGTTACTCTTGATATTGTTGCAATTCCAGCAAAGGATAGCGCTACCGCTGGTAGTATGATATGCCATATGGCATCTAAGAAGTTGCCTGATTCACCGGTTAGAAAGCTATCAAGAATGATCATTCCAGTTATCCTTGGTGGGTTGTTTGCCAAAGGTCCTAGCTGGCCAAGGGGTGCAGGGGCTATATGCAGGTAAGTGTAGAAGATGAGGATCAGCATTATGCCTATCCAGAAGACCGGCATTGAGATTCCTAGCAATGAGAATACTCTGCTAGCATGATCTGCAGGCTTGTTTGCTCTCAATGCAGCAAAAATTCCTAGAATAACAGCAGTTGGGATTCCGATAAGCAGGGTTGCAATTGCAAGCTCAAGGCTAGCAGGAAATCTCTGAGCTATCATGTAATTAACAGAGTGATCCTGTATGTAGGAATATCCCAAATTACCATGAAGAAGATTAACTATGAATATGTAAAATTGAACATAAAGAGGCTTATTCAGACCCATTTCCTGCTCAGCAACTGCAAGTGTATTCTTAGATATATTTTCAGGACCTATGATTACAAGAGCAGGATTCCCAGGCACGACGTGGGAAAGAATAAACGTTATCACCAGAACTCCAAAAATGGTGGGAATTAGTGATAAAGTCCTTAGTAATAAAAATCTACTAAAGGCTTTCATAATTCCACTAACTTAAACTCGTTTGATTAAAGAATATATCAAACGTCGGGTAGATTAGCAGTCCCTGTACGTTGCTAGTCATTGGTATGACGTTCTGTTCATTGAACAATGGTACCTCCACTGCCTGCTGTGCTATTATGTTCTGTGCGTTAACGTAGAGCGGGTCTCTTACACTCTTGTTAAGAGTCTGACCTGCAGTAACAAGATCGTTGCTGACAGTTGTGTTGTTGAAGTAGTTGTAGTTACCGTATATTCCAAGATTAGCTGCGTTGAACAGAGGTCTAAGACCGTCGTCAGGAGTTGCTAGCAAGTTTACCCATCCGTCGAAGAACATTGGCATTATGCCCAATCCGTTCTGAGCATAGAACGTTCCCGATACTTCCTCTTTTAAGTTCACGGTGATGTTAAGCTGCTTAAGCTGGCTCTGCACCATCGTGGCTATTGCAGTTCCCACTGGGTCGCCTGATATGTAATAGAACGAAGTGGTGAAAGCACCTGTCGCACTGTTATATGAGATGTTTGCTTTGTTCTTCTCCAAGTACGAACTTGCTTGATTCAGATAGTACTTTGCCATTGTAAGGTTGTATGTGTAGTTCTTGAATGCCGGAGTGTAAGCCTCGATTGTTGGTGACATTGCACTTTCTATCTGAACTCCATAACCGAATGTTGAGTACTTTGTGATCTGTGTTGTGTTCAAGGCGTATTCCATGGCCTTTCTTACTGATAGGTTCTTGAAGGGAGTCATGTTTTCGTCAAGTCCTATGTAGTACTCAGAGGACGTGGGTCCAGCTTTGACTTGAACATTAGAGTAGTTCTTTACAGTGCTCATCTGATCGAGCGGTATGTTAAGTGCCAAGTTAACAGAGCCTTGCTGAAGCAGGGTCTGCTGAGTTGCTGGGCTGTTAACTACATCATATATGATCTTCTGAACTGCTGGTTTTGGTCCCCAGAAGTTTGGATTGGCCACAAGTGTGATCTTAGACTGTGAATAATTCGAAAGTTCATACGGTCCTGTTCCCATTGCATGATCTGCCATGTAGGTGTTTGTTTGGTTCGCAACGACTCCGCCGTGTGCGTTCACATAGAGAGGATCAGTTATACCAGTAACCCATAGCTGGAAGAGATCAAGGAACCATGGGTAAGGTGCCGAAGGAACTAGCATGACTTTGTACTTGCCAAGCACATGTATTCCAGACGTGTTCAGGAATTGCCTTACGTGGAATGCGGGTCCTTGGTTCATAGTTATAACCCTGTCAAGAGAAAACTGTACAACAGAAGCATTGAACGGATCTCCATTTGAGAATGTTACATTTTGTCTCAGGTTAAATGTAACTGAGCCGTTGGTTGCAACTGTCCAACTAGTTGCCAAACCCGGTACCGGGTTCAGAGCGCCGACTTTTTGTCCGTTAAAGGTAGTCGTACCATAGTCGATCAGAGTGTTGTATATCTGATCTGGGAATAGAACCGAAGCAGTATCAAATGCAACTGCAGGATCTATAGATGAAGGTGTAGCAGAACTTGCTACAACTATGGTAGGAACCGAAACGGGTGTTTTGTGTAAACCGCTATTGATTACCTCATATCCGGCAACAACAACGATTACTACGATTATAACCGAGATGGCTATTTTCGCGGTACGTTCCATGTTAGCGTTCAACATAATCGGCTTATTTAATACTTTGTTAGACCTAGTATCATGGCTCAATAAACTATAAATAGTAAATATTTTATTACTATTAGTAATATATATTTAATTCCCTTTAAAAAATTGTTTTGTGCGAACCTTGTTAACTTAGATGTTTAATAATCAGTTCTATGGAATTACCACCATAAATTATAATATGAATAAATGTAACATTTTGCCTATGAAACATTTAGCTGCGAGAGTTCCTGTTTAGAGAATGTTGTTACCCCATGAGAGATTTTAACGATCGGATGGGATTATCATAATTTCTTATTTTCTAAGAAAAGCAACAAAGAGTTTAGCCTTAGAAAAAATTAGAGGTTGCCTTTGGCATCCTCTTGTTTACTTGTGTTTCCACTGGTCTGCAGGACCCCACAACACCCACAACAATCCAATGATTAACCCTGCAATTATAAGACTGACAATCGTTACCACTATGTTTTGAAACAGAGTATACGAACCTGACCATGCCAGCGCATATACCAGAATGAACAGCGCCCAAGCTATTATTCCAAGTATAGAAGCAGCTGTAAGTCGCACATACTCGTTATGTCTTACTCCACGTTCCACCTTCCCCACCTTTCCACTTAGACAAGTGCCTTTCTCTATTGAGTTCTTTTAACCCAACTTCGAGTCACTTAGTTTCATATTATGTGAGATATTAATAAGCTCTAGACCTAAAAGGGATAGCTCCCTGAGGGGTGAATAGAAAAGTCAATTAGATTCTGACCAGAGTGCCCGGGCCGGGATTTGAACCCGGGTCTGAGGCTCCGCAGGCCCCTAGGATATCCAGACTACCCCACTCGGGCAAGCATTGTGTTCCTTTTCATTAAGCGTAACGCAATATATTCAACTTTGCAAGTAACCAGAAATCCATGATTTGACGGACGGATTGAATTATTCCGTGAATCTGAGTGTAAATTGTTGAATTTATATGTGAGCAGACAATTCTCTATCAACTGGGGGACAGAGTGCATATGGCAAAGGAACTGAAGAGAAAGAATACAGTTTTCGTTGCGCCTTCGAATATTGTTCAAGTGGTTGGTAGCAAGAAGGACAATTTTGGCCTGAGCGATGATGAAAGAACTGTTCTCGTTTACGTTAGAGATCACGGTGGCATAGTGCCTGATGCAAGAGTGAAAAATGAAGTGAAGGCTGATTCTGATGTATATGAGTGCATTGAGACACTTGTAAGATTCAATTACGCCAAGAAAGAGCGTAACAAGGTTATCCTCACAAACAACGGAGAATATGTGGCTCAGGCTTTCAGAATGGAAAACATAAGCTACAAGTGAACTCCTAACCCTGCCTAAGGAGAAATGGACAATATATTTGATGGAGCCGCAAGTATGGGTTCTTAAATAGGATTTTTTACTTTACCTGCAATGAAAAGAGAGATCAGGGCATTAACATTCACCTCAATGGCCCATCTTGTGAATGATGGGAATTTCTTGCTATATCCTGTCTTGATCACATTTTACAGCCAACTCCCAAATGTTCATCTTGTTGCCCTCGGAATAATGGCTGTGATTTACTACATACTTCAAGGATCTCTAAGTGCTCCTCTGGGAGTTCTTGCAGACAGATACGACAGGGACCCTCTCTTTATTGGATTTGGGATCGGTATACAGGCAGCGGCTATGTTTCTATTCGCTCTTCCTTTTGTATATCCTTCACTTATTTACTGGCTCCTTATATCAGGGGCCATTCTTCTTGGAATAGGCCAGGCTTTCTATCACCCGCTAGGTGCCACTGTTATATATCACACTTACGGAAGTCAAAAGGCTCCGCCTGCCATGGGAGTAAACGGCAGTTTTGGAAGCGTTGGAAGAGCTGCCATGCCAATAATAATAGTTGCACTTGTTGGGGCGGTAGGGGGCTTTTCTGGTCTCAGCGCCATAGCAGTATACACCATCATAGCTTCCATAGTGATATACGCAGGATTGAATTTCTTCAGGAGAAGAGACTACCGGACAACAGAAGACAAGGCCCAAGATGAGATAGTTGTTGGCAAGAAAAAGGGAATGCAACTCTATTGGGCCATGATAGTAACAATTACAGTAGTGATTTTCCTTCGCTCTATGTTCAACATCGCTGTAGTTACGTTCGTTCCAACTTATATCGATAACATAGTGGGATCATCTTCCATAATGGGGACAGTACTGACTCTAGCATTCATTCCCCCCATTTTTGGCCAGGTCTGGTTCGGAAATCTCACTTCAAAGTATGGAGGTAAAGTGACAGTGGGCATTTCTACTGCACTTTCTGTGCTTATATTCTTCATACTTCTTCTCTTCTCAGGTGGAGTCGCGGCCCACGGGCAATTATACGCTGTCGCATTCATTGGAATTTCTTACGGGGCATATGCGTTTCTTACATTCAGTGGTTTCCCTATTCTACTTGGCTATGTTGGACAGATCGTTCCAAAGGCACTATCAACTCAGGCTAATGCAATGGTATGGGGAGTTGGCCAGACTATTGGAGGTGGAGTTGGAATAGCGCTTATGAGCGGTCTGCTGTTCAGACTCTCGCTAACTCAGGCGTTCTGGATAATGATGATCTTTGCTGCCATTTCAGTATTACTGGTGCCATTACTGCCTTCGAAAAAGCGCGTGGAGCTTAACGTGAAAGATTCCGATGCTAGGAGAGCGTAAAGCAGGTGTTAGGTTATGAGAAAACTCGTAACTTCAATGGGTGAAATTGTCAATATTCCTGAGGATCCGAGAAGAATTATCAGCTTGAGCCCCGCTGTGACTGAGATCCTTTTTGAATTGGGGCTTGGAGACAGGATTGTCGGAGTATCAGCGTTCTGTGGGCGCCCAGATGAGGCTAAGACCATTAGGAAGGTGGGAAGCTATGGATCTGCCAGAATACAGGTCATTGAGAAACTCAAACCTGATGTTATTTTCACCATTTCCGGATACCCCGAGGAATTTGCGAGCAAGCTTGCTGAGAAGTTTCCAGTATACATGTTTCCACTCCCATCTTCAACATCAGGCATAATAGATCTTGTGAACAAGGTCGGCGTCGTAACAAAGAGACTTGAGGAAGCTTCAACTATCGAGAAGGACCTTATTGGCATTATGGCCTCAGAAAGGCGATCGTGGAACTTGACTGCCTATCTTGAGATTGACCTAGGAGGGCCTGTGACCTTTGGGCTAAGGAGCTATATTACAGATGCACTTTTGCACGTTGGAGTCACCAGCATGTACGGATCGAGGGACGCTGAGTGGATAGAGCCCGACCTGCAAGGGATATCAGAGTATGACCCTGACATAATATTCTACGAGCCAAAGATGTACTCTAAATTTTCAGATATTAATCGGAGATCCCTTTTGGAAAAACGTGGTTGGGCCAACTTGGCTGCAGTCAGATCTGGACGGTTTTTTGTTTCGCCCGGACCTCTTGACTTCATCGCCCATCACGGTCCTACCTTCATAAGAGAAGTACTTCCTTGGATGAACAAGAAAATAGAAGAGACACTTTGAGAAGCCTGCAGACATTATTTTCGCCAGACGCAGGTAGGAAGGTATTTATATAGAATAAAAATGAAGGGTCGTCTTTTTTAGACAAAAGGAAGTAATACAAAATGGAAGGCGTTACCAAAATAAAAGACCTTACTCCTTCTTCAAGACGAGTTAATGTTCTTGGGAAGGTAGTATCAGTTGGAGAGCCAAAAGAAATACAGACCAGATTCGGTGAGCAGAAGTCTGTTACCGAAGTGGTAATTGGAGACGACACCGGAAAAGTCATTCTTTCTCTATGGGGAAACCAGGCTGACCAGGCTGCCGACGGCCAGAACATATACATCGACAACGGTTACATATCCCTCGTAAGGGGTCACATGAGGCTGAATGTCGGCAAGTATGGAACCCTCAGCAACGCGACTGAGGAAGTGCCAGAGGTCAATGAGTCACTTGACATGAGCGAGAAAGAGTACGAGAACGAATACAGAGGCTTCCGCGGTGGAAGAAGAAACTTCAACGGTGGAGGAAGAGGAAGGTTCTCGGACCGAAATTCTGACGATTAATCTTTCACAGTTCTATAACAAAAATTCTGGTGGAATGCCAGACAAACCCTTTATTTTCTACCCTGATTTTTATACATTTCAATGACTTCAATTGTTGTTGTCGCATCTATTGGTTTCTTATCATCTCTCCATTTACCGTTAAACCTTGGGAACCTTAGGGCAAGACCCGCTTCTTCGGAAACAACGCCATAGGCACAAGTATGAACGGGACTGAGGGTGATCTCTGCACCAATAATCTCCATTACTCTCTGCGGATAGATCCAGACATCGGGCTCAAGATCGCACTCAAGATTTGGTGGTTTCTTTTGCACAACTAGGTCAGAGAACATCTTAGGAAGACTGAAGAGAACTTCATCATTGAAGCCTGTTCCCAGTTTGCAGACAGTCTCGAATACATCTCTGTCCTTGTTGTAGGCGGCCATCAACAATGCACCGTAGGTTCCTTTCCTCCTGCCATGGCCATGGAAGGCGCCGACCACCACCAGATCAAGAGCATCCCAGAGCTTTGCCTGGTAGTCCCTCTTCAGCTTAATCCAGAGCCAGCCCCTGGCGCCCGCCCTGTATATGGAGTCCTCTCCAGTGTCCTTGGCGACAACGCCTTCACATCCATGCTCTATGGATTCTTCGAAGAATCTCTCGATTTCAAGGGATTCATTGGAAACTAGCCTCCTTGCTAGCTTGAATGAGTCATTTTCCTGGAATGTAGACTCCAGTATCTGCCTCCTTTCACCGTATGGAAGGGATGCTAGTGACTTACCGTTGAGATAAAGTATATCAAAGAGGAAAACAACTATGGGAATGCTTTCAGTCTTGCTGTCCAGGTCATATTTCCTACCTCTCCTCTGTGACGCCATCTGGAAGGGGTAAAGCTCTCCAGTTTCTGGGTTGTATGGAACTGCTTCTCCATCAAGAATGATTGAATCCGCATTGAAAGTATCCCTCAGATTACTCACTATGTCAGGGAACTGGCCCGTAGTATCCTCATTTCCTCGAGAAAATATCTTGACACTTTCTCCTTGTTTGTGTATTCCAGCGCGTAGACCGTCGTACTTGAATTCGAAAGCTGTTCTTCCAGACATTTTTTCAACTATCTGCTCGAATGTTGGAAGCCTCTCAGCTAGCATCACCTTAAAGGGAACTAGCGGTGTAGGTCCAGTTTCCCTAAGTGTATCAATTTTGCCATCTCTTAGCAATTCTGCAACATATCCGGCGTCTGGGTGGAAATTATAAGCATTGTCAACAACGCTCTTCAGGGATTTATCTTCAAATGCTTCCACAAGGGAGTCAAGAACTGTCGCGTCTGAGACTCCAAGCCTAAGCTTACCGTTTATGATCCTGGTTATGTACATTGCATCATCCGGTGAACCATTTAAAATCAGATCTGAATATATACTGACCTTTTCCTTTATACTCCCTGATCCGCTAGTTCTTGATAGTTTCATTAGAGAATCGTACACATACTGAACTGTCATTTCTTGGCTTGACAGAGCCTTCTGCTTTTTGACGGATGTTACTTCATGTGCAACGCTTCCAATATCTCCCGACTTATAGTACATCTGAGAGACCTCCTTATCAGTCTTTCCTGATACGTTGCTTAATGCTTTGATCATGAGCTTAACGCCCATGCCCATTTCAATGCCCTGAAAATCCGGAGCTAGTTTCCCGAGGGTTAGATATACAAGGATCTTAAGATCGCTGTCCGCATTCAAAAAGAGCTCTTTGAGAATTGATGTGAGTTCGAGCCTCTTAGTGGTACTGCTCAGCTCATTGAACTTCTCCGAGACATAGCTGAATTTCACACTTAGAAATCATCTTGAATTATTAAAATCCACTTTCTTGACTCTCGTGCGAGGCATATGCTTTCCATAGGCAATTGGAAACAGCAGGACTGATGCAGTAGATATTGCCCCCATTGCGAACCATGATAGCGTATATCCTGAGAAGTATACAATGCTAGTGAATATGAAGGGGAAAGTTGCTCCCACTGCCTGCTGCATGAAGTTTACAAATGACAGGGAGAAGGATACCATGGATCTGTCAGGTGCAATTCCAGCTGCTATCGTATAGAGTATGGAAAAGCCATCAACCACAACTATTCCAAGCGCTGCCACTAGGACTCCAAGCAATATTGCAGAGTGAACGAAGGGCAATATCATTATCAGAACGCCAGTAACCACCATTACAGAGACAAAGGTGGCCTGTTTATTTCTTGTCCTTCCATATTGGTACCCACCGATAAGACCTCCAACAAACCCCAGAAGGAGGAAGATGAACTCAATCGTCCCTGAGATTGTAGGCGTGAAAAATAGGGATTGCTCAGCATAGTATACAAAAAACTGTCCGATAACCGTCTCCGCAACCATACTCCCTATGCCCGCCACTGGTAGGAGCCACATGGCCTTGGAACGCATGGTTATCCGAATTTTGGAGAGGAGATCCCTTCCCCTGGATGTGTGAACTACCACCCCCCTCAGGACCAGGAAGTTTTCAACAGCCAGGAATATAGTCATGAAACCGCCTATTATCAGACCAATTCTCCAACCTAGAAACTGGTCAATATAGACCCAACCGAGTACTCCCACTGCAGCCCCTACGTTGAAAGATCCATTGAAGGAACCAACATAAAAGCTGTATTTCTCCTCAGGGACGATTTCTGCAAGCATGCCCAAGGCAGGAGAAAAGAAGAAAGCAGATCCGAAGCCTGCTGTGAGTCTTGTAAGGAAGAGAATGGGGAGGTTTGGGGCAAGCCCTGAGCCTATGACGGACATTCCAAGGACTATGAGTCCCATTGTCTCAGTGGTTCTATTTCCAATTCTGGAAGCAACCATCCCGCCGAATAGTTGAAAAGAGGCCAGACCAATGTAAAAGCCTGTGGTTACTATGCCCAACTGGACAATCTGAAGATTTAGACTATCTGCGATGTATTTGAGCCCGGGCGCGATGTCAAACCAGTTTAGCGCATATACAGCCCTGGCAGTGTTGATAGATACCGCCTGAACCCGGTAGTCCACCTTCCGGTAATTTTAAAACACTAATATATTTGATCAGGTGACTATGATGGTGGTGCTCCCGCGGCTTCAACAATGTCGCCTAGGGTAGCTGCATGCAGCGAAAGATCGCTTACCCGGGTTTTCCAGAGCTCAAGTTCCTTGTTTCCCACAAATTGCCTAAATTTGACATCTTTGTAAGATATATCCATAAGAATCAGGGCTTCTGCAGGTGCGACTGGCCAGGTTCTCTTTGCAATGGAAAAAGGATCGACCTCCTTAGACCTCATGGAAAAGTACCGTGCAAATCCCACTATTGAACGAATTTGATTCCACACAAAGTTTGGGCCGTAGATGTCTATCTGCAGGAATCCCGCCTTCTCAGTTGCATTTATCCTTTCTATGGACCTTACTGAGGACCTGTGATCCTTCCTTGAGAATAGGGAGAAATCATGAGTCCCCTGAAATTTGTGGAGCAAAATGGAGAATACCTCTGAGTTTATGGATGAAAGTGGCATCATGTATCTGTAATGCTTTAGGAGTGAGTGCCTAACCCTGAAATCGCTATCAACCTTTGCGTATGAGTGAAAGATTATGCAGCGGGTCTTGGCATTTAGGATCCCGATAATCTTTTCCGGTTTCATATCTGACCGCAGGTAAAGCACATTGCCCGCCGCTGACACGCCTCTGTCTGTCCTCGCAGCACTTGACATAACATCAGCTATGCCGTATTTTTTTGTGATGCCAAGTATGGCGTCCTCCACGCTGTTGTCACCGTTTCCCCTTTGATATCCTGTGAAACTTCTGCCGTCGTACCCGAACTTGAGGAGATAGTGCATTCTCAGTTCCATGGCAGCAAGTTAAATGAAATATGCTACATTGACAGAAGACTCATGATTCACATATCAGGCCTAGGAGTTGCCGGTTCATACCTATTCAGAAGACTTTCGCAAGCTGGCTTCGACGTTGAAGCTTTCGACCCCAAGAGGAGTAACTACTACCTTCCCTGTGGATATGCGACAAACGAACATCTGCTTGATATGTTCCTTAGAAGGGTGGGCCTCACTGCCAATGAATACATTCTAAGCAGGGCGAAGAATGTGATTTTTTCGGGCAGCCGATTCGAAGGCGTCTCGTTCGACTCCGCAGGAATGTGCACCATTGACAAGAAGAAATTAGAAGAAGACTTGGTGAAAGATATAGAGGGAAGGGTAGTTGGCAATGGAGAAAAGGCTGAGATAAGAGTAGATGCTACAGGTATTAGTAGGGCACTACTCGGAAAGCATCCTGATGACTACACGATGTATGCCAGGGAATATCTTACCTCGAAATCTGGACATGATGACTTCTATTTCTATTATTTCAGTAAGGGCCATGGATATTTCTGGGAATTTCCACTTGGAAACAAGTTTCATGTTGGGGCTGGATCTGACAGTGCCGAAATGATAGATGAAAGTCTCTCAAAGCTCGATAAAGAACTGGTAACTGGGAGGAAAATTAGGCTTACTCCGCTGTTTGATCCCGTTTACAGAGGAAATATCATAGGTGTAGGCGAGGCGGTTGGAACAGTATCACCCATTAGCGGAGAAGGTATTATACCATCTTTGAGGTCTGCGGAACTGCTATTCCAAGCCATGAGTAAATACTCCAAGGTGGAGGAGGCAGCAGTCCGGTACCAGGAAGCGCTGAATCGCGAACTGGGATACTACTCCATCCTGAGGGAAATTGTCAGAAAAGTGCAGACTGGAAGAAGACTCGGACTAGGAGACTTTAAGGCAGCAAAATGGGCGAGGAGGGATCTTCGTGGGTTCGGTGTGGACTTCAAGATTTCAAGGGTTGTGTCCCATTTCTTATAGCTAGAGGACCCCGCCATCAACGGGTATCATAGCATCGGTTGTTGCCCCAAATATGTCTTCATTGACCATGGCAAGCAACATGTTCGCAACATGGCTCGGTAGCACCTCCCTTTTCAGAAGGTTCTGAGTTTTATATTCCTCTACGGTCTGTCCTTTTGCTTTTGCCCGAGCTTCAAGCACTCCATTTTCCCAGATTCTGGAGCCTCTGAATACTTTGTCGGGATTGATGATATTTGCTCGTATTCCGTACTTTCCGCCCTCCTTTGATATATAATGGCAGATCTGCGCTGCGAATGCCTTAGAAGAGCCATAAGACGCCATTCCGGGTCCAGGGTGAAGCAGATTCTTTGTAATGTTGAAAACAAAATTTCCACCTATTCCCTGATCCTTCATGATTTTGAAGACCTCTCTCGAGACAATAAAACTACCTCTCGAGTTTACTCTGTAATGCAGATCCATGTCTGCGGTTTCTATCTCATCAAATGGTGCACTCTTCAAAATTCCTGCATTATTGAAAACTATGTCAATACCACCTACTCTTCCCACTGCATCCTTGAGCATCTCGATCACCTTATTTTCATCTGTGAGGTCAACTACATATGGAATAGCTCTCTCTCCAGTCTCTTTTTCTAGTGTTAAAGCAACTTCATTCACAGAGGGATCTATGTCGCAAGCTATAACCATGGACCCATGTTCTGATAGCTTTCTGAAGGCCTCCAGACCGATCCCGCTGGCAGCTCCAGAGACAAACGAAACAGACCCCTGGAGCTGTTTCGGCTTTTTCTTCCTGAGCTTTGCCTCCTGCAATGGCCAATATTCCATCCAGTAGGACTTCTCAGGTTTAACAAATTCATGTTCACCAAGGCTTGATGCGTTGAAGTTTACCTCAAACGAATGCATGATCTGGTCATGTATAACTTCTGCTTCCCGAGAGGATCGAGCGGCGGTCACCAGACCGTACCCCCTAATCACAATTGCAACCGGGTAGGGGTCATGCATTGTGTGGCCTTTTACATATCTTTCAAACTCTTCCTTGTATTTTTCAGCAAATTCCTCTATGAGCTCCCTGCTTTTCTGAACATCGTCAATGTACAGATAATCGTGTTTGGTCCGAATCAGCATATCAGGTGTCGCAGGACCATAATTGTAAAATTTTTCAGCTTCAGCCGACCTCGATATCTTCCTAGCTGCTTTACCCTTGTCAATGTTAAGGATTTTCTTGTTATTTTTTGACAATATCCCCCTAATTTCAGGGATCCTCTCTTCTACCTGATTCAACTGTGCTTGCGGGTAGACTTCCTTAAACCTCTCGCCTGGAATGTTCTTTTCTATCCACTTCTCAGCAGCATCGACTACCCTGATGTGCCTTTCGTAACTTTCTCTCGCTGTATGGCCAAAGGTGAAGAGGCCATGCTTCATGAGCACAATTCCATCCACATTTTCACTTATCTGTGGAACTAGGTCTAGGACTGCTCTAGCTAATTCCAGTCCCGGAGAATGATATGGGACGACCAGGACATTCGGGAGAATACTTTGGATATCTTTCTCGGCTCCCTTCCTATTTGTCAGGGACAGAACTGCGTCTGAATGTGAGTGATCCACAAACTCGAATGGAAGAAAGGCATGGAGGAAGGTCTCTACTGACGGTGATGGTTCGCTCGGATCGAGCATGCTTTTTCTAAGAAAGGAGACAAGTTCTTCATCCTCCATCCGCTCTATGCTCTTGGCTGCCAAAAGGTCATCCATTCTCAGTGCAGTAAACCCTTCCCGCGTAATATTCGCAAGATCTGATCCACTGCCTTTGACTCTTAGAACCTGAACGCTTCTGCCTGTGTGGTCTTTCTCTGTGCGTTTAAGGGAAGTATTTCCTCCTCCATGGAGAACCAAGGTGTTCTCGCTGCCCAATAGCCTCGAAGTGAACACCCTTGCGTCGAGATCATCGTCGAATTTCTTCTCGGACCACTGGAATTTCATTGAATATGGTAATTATAGTCCATAAATAACAGTGATCATAAGTGCATTCTCAGAATTTAAACAGTACTTATCAAAAGTCTGCTTGGATACTATCTAACTGTGAATTCTAGAAACAGTACGGAAAAATTATAAGTGTCTTGCAATATCCGCCTTTACACTCGAAGGGGAGAGAAATGGATTGGGGAATGAAGAATCGAATTTCTAGAATGATTAAACCGGACACGGGGCGCTCTGTGATGCTTGCTTGTGACCATGGTTATTTTATGGGGCCCACACACAACCTTGAGAATCCACGCAAAACTATCGAGCCTCTGGTACACTATGCAGATACTCTTGCCGTAACTAGAGGAGTACTCAGAAGCTCTGTTGATCCTGCATGGGATACACCAATTCTTCTAAGGGTATCTGGAGGAGCCAGCGTACTCAAGGAAGATCTCAGCGATGAAGAACTTACCACGTCTATGAAAGATGCTGTAAGGCTGAACGTTGCCGCGGTAGCGCTCTCAGTATTTGTCGGTACAAGCCACGAAAAACAGTCGTTGATTAACCTCTCTAAGCTTGTTGATGATGGTGAGGAGTACGGTATGCCCGTAATGGCAATCACAGCAGTCGGGAAGGAGTTGGAAAAGAGGGATGCTAAGTACCTAGCACTTGCATGCAGGTTGTCCGCAGAAATAGGCGCCCATGTGGTCAAGACCTATTATTGTGAGAACTTTAGCAAGGTTGCTGAAGGAACTCCTGTTCCACTGGTAGTTGCTGGTGGACCCAAACTCAAGACTGAGGAGGACGTATTCAACCTTGTTTATAACGCTCTTGAGCAGGGCGCAGTGGGCGTTGATATGGGAAGAAACATATGGCAGAATGATAATCCAGTAGCTATGATAAAGGCAATCAGATCAATTGTTCATGAGGATTTCAGCGTAAAGGAAGCTGTTCAAGTATTCAATCAGAACAAGAATTCCTCATCTCACAAAATGGGCGGAAAAGTTCACGCTTAAAGAGTCCGGTAAGCTTTACGCTTAATTTTACTCACTCATTTTTTAATTCTTAAATATTTCAACAAAGGATCAGGCAAAGTTGCATTCGCCAACTAATCTTGGATACCAAGACATTTAGCTTTGTTATAATGGAAGAGCAGCCTTACACCAACTTTATTAAGGGTCTTCCCGGCCATGGATTTTTTGCACCTGGGTTTGCGTTAGCCTTCTTCACTTCTAACTGAGCAGAAAATGTCTTTTCCAAATACTGAGAGTTTACACTAAGTAACTGGTACTCATCAAAGGGCTGGAGTGATATATTTTTCCTTACCTTCATGAACTCAGGTATGAGGCCTTTCTGTTTTCCCTGCAATCTGTTCTTTTCATTATTCAGAAGATGCTTGGAGGCCTCAGTCAAATCATCGTCGCAAACGTAGATCCCAATCTTGCTTGGAGAAATACCTGTAGCTTTTATGATCTCTCTTATGTCATCCTCAATCTTCATAAGGTACTCCTCTGCAGACAAGACATTATCTGTGAGCTTGCTAGGGTCCTCTGCCATGGATGTTAACTGACCTGTGGAATATATTTCGTCCAGGCCACTTGCCATCGATCCGAACACCGCTGACAGGTACTCTTCTGTTGAGGTCGAGAATTGTGCAGTGCTGACAAAGCTCTTTTCTATATGAGAATGCCAGAGTTCCTCACAAAGGTGAGGCACGGTTGCAGAAAGAGCCACCAGCCAGTCTCTGGAAATATGTTTCACTGCCAGGTTAAGATTTCCGCCCCTGGTTTCCAGCCTGCGAAGATCATTTAGCACTTCGTAGAAAATTGAGATGAAAGCATTCCTTAGATTGTATGCGTCCATGCTGCTCCTGAACTCTTTCATTCTGGAATGGAATTTGGCCAGAAACCATAGGTCCATGTGTGAAGGTTTGGAATTATCTTTGAAAGCGGCTCTTGTGAAGAGCTCCTTCAGGTTTTCGTATTTTTTTATCACAGTCTTAAGGTCATTTTCATTCCAATCCAGCGTGGACTGTATATCCGCCTGTATGGCAACATATAACCTGTAGATGTCAGCAGAATATTGGTTTGCAATGTTCATGAGCGATATCACGTTCCCCTTGCTCTTGGAAATCTTTGCTCCGTTCGAAACTACCAGTCCTGAAATTATCAGCCCCCCTGGTTGATGCTTCTTGTCAAACAGTGCTGCGTGATTCATGATGTAGAAGGAAAGGTGATTCGAGAGATGTGGATATGCAGTCAGTCGAATATCTACCCCATACCAATAGTTGAAATTCTCCCTGGCTTTGTCTGCAACCGCCATGATCTCGTCTGAGTACTCCGTTGGCCTAGAACCGTTTGAGAAGATGAATTCAGTGAGGTTTTCTGGCAATTCTTCCAGATCATTATAAATTGCCTTCAGTTCCGCAATGCATGTATACACCGCAGGATATATTGTGGAGTCAGAAAGCGACTCAATTATCCACTTTTTGTCGAACGGAAATCTTGTGCCAAGCCCTCTTCGCCTAGCGCAAGGGCGTTCTTTGAGCCAGTCGACGGAGTCATTCATCGCATTCCTGTAGAATTCAGGATAATAGAACATTGAGTTAACCAGATTGTGAGCCTCACTCTTGAGCCAAGGAGGAGAGTAATCAATGAACCACTGATCCTTCAAGATTGCAACAACGACTTTCGAACCAGATCTGGTTTCCGCTTTCCGTGATGTTTCGAGGAATTTAATGGCTTTGCCATCGTTGATCAATTTGCTCTTTATTTTTTCCCTCCCTTCACTAACTTTCATGCCAGAAATAATTCCACAGTTATCATCCATAATGCCATTGTAGAACTCTTCCTTGTAGAGGAACTGAGTTGCCTCCAGGATCTTTTCGTTGTCATCAACCGAAGATATCCCCATCTTGGATACCAGGTTCTCCACTGTTGCAGCACTCTTCTCAGGCATGCTTATGACAATGGGCAAGCCCCTCCTCTCTCCCTCGGGAAGGGCCACATAGTCCCAAACCGAGTGCCCAGGCACCGAGTATACAACACCAGTCCCATTATCCGGGTCAACAAATGTGGCTTCGAGCACTCCTATTCTTTTCCCAGTCTCAGGAACTTCATACTTCTGGGAAAGTATCTCTTCAATTGATGCTTTACCCACTATCTCTGCATCATGAATTTGTAACTTGAGTTTTTCAAAAGACTGCTTTGTGATGACAAAGTTCTTTCCTGAGAACTTGCATATCACGTAGTCCAAGGACTTCCCAACCCATATGTTTGTTATTCCGTATATAGTCTCAGGCCGCAGTGAAGCAGCTATGAGCGAGAATTTGTCACCCTTGAATATAACGCCTGTGAATTCCTCAATAGAAACCTTGTTGGTATCTCCGTCCTTTATGTCATCTTCCCCGACCGCATTGTCGTCTTCAATGCTGTACAAGACGGGGTAATTACCTTTCTTTATGAGGTCTAGTGAGTTCAGTTTTTTGAATTGCCACTTCACGAAGTCTTGATATTGAAGGTCTGCGGACGTGAACACACGTGTCCAGTCTATTGAATATCCCAGGGAATTGAAGTCCCTTATCACTGCCCTGGAGAAGTAATCAGCAATATTTTTGGGCTCTTCAAAGCTTTTGAGGCGCTCCTCCACCACATCTTCACCCTCATATTGCAGTACATAGTCACGGTATTGATTTCTTGTACCGACATCCCCCATCTTGAGCCTTTGAGAGAAAGCGAGAATAGGAGTTCCGCTTTGATGAAAAGCCATTGGAAAAAGGACGTTATATCCAGCTGCCCTCTTGTATCGGGCGATTATGTCGGCCAGCGTGTAAGTCCTTCCATGTCCCACATGAAGAGACCCGTTTACATAGGGCCAAGGAACTGTAATAAAGAATTTCTTTCTTTTATCGTCAGGCACAGGCTCGAAGATCCTTGATTCTTGCCATTCTTTCTGCCACTTCTTCTCAACGGAGGTATCCATAGTTAATCACTATACTATTAGCACCGCAGAAGCAATCGTTGTTGTCCATTCACCTGACCTCAGAACTACTGCTGTTGAACAGATGTTTCTTGAAGTTAGTATTCTGTCTCCGAGAACGTACTCTTCTTTCTCCTTGTCCCATACCAGATTGCCAGATTCGCCCATTGTGCTTGCAAGCATCTCTGCTGCAAGTTTTTCAGCGAAGTATCCAGCCACTTTTTCTGTCTCACCAAAGCTGTGGTGTTCGCTCAGATACCCCCATTTAGACCTGTCCGTGGGGATGGCATAACCAATTGCAGAAGATATCATCCTGTTGAGTTCATTTGATGAGTTCCTTGCGAGAACTGAAAAAAGTATCTGGCCAGGTGAGAGGAGTTTAAGTCCATCTCTTCTGTCAATTACTTCTGCGTAAGGAGGGAAGATTGAGCTGATGCTTGAAAGGTTGAATTCCGCTATGCCTGCATCCCTCAGGGCTTCTTCGAATGACTGTAATTGGCTTTCGCCTCTTCCAACTCCCCTGGTGAAGAAGATCTTCTTTGGGACAAAGGGTGGCATAGCAGCCTAATAGTGTTGATTCATTAATATATTTCCCGAAAAACCACCGCGTCTTATAAATCAAAAACTATCTTGGCGTAACCTAGTTCAGGAGCTACCTCCAGGTTGTGATATGTCACTGCCTTGATAATATTCCTGAATTCCATGTCCTCAGTAGTAGGTGCACCCCTTATTTCCCCTTCAATTCGAACAAGTTCTTCAGAATATCTCAGGTGCGGTTCAAAATACATGTAGCCAGTGGTCTCAAATTCCAGAAGTAAATCCGAAAGGAGATCGACAAGCAAGAAATCAGGCCTCCTTGATGAGAAGGATACATGATGCACTGCACTAGGAACAAGTGGCCTTGTATCAATGATTATGTCGGCAAATGCTTCGACAGAATTGGAAAGAAGTTCTTCATAAGATCTTCCGAACACCTTGATCCCGAGGTCTGCAGTATGTTCAAAAACTTCGTACTTCAATTAGAGGATCATAAAAAAGAAAATAAAAAAGGGTTGGGTGGATGATTACTCTTCGAGTTGCTCATCCGGTCTTGTGGACTGTATCACAGGTATTGGCTTCTTGAGGTTTAGGCCGATTTCGCTCTCTGAGAGTTCTCTGCCTATGCTCTTGTTATAGAAGTCTATAATCCTGCGCTTGTCCTCCATACTATAATCCCTGAAGTACTTGTCCTTCTTGAGGATCTTTCCGGTTCTCTCTTCGTATGTTTTGGCAGGAACAGAATATTTCCTCTGAGTGGCGTCCCTGTACATTTCAGGTATCACGTTGAATGCGCAGAACGGAACTACTCTGCCATCTGGCATGGCGTAGTGGATATCACACCTTTCTACTCTGTCCACATCGTATGTGTATGGGTCCATGAAGTGCATGAAACCAATGAACATGGACTTGTAGTGGAATGCCTTGAGTCCGTGGTAGTCTCCGTCCGTGAAAGCATTATAGACCATATCCTTCAACTTGAAGTCCGTAGGAGCCTTTTCGTAGTCCACAAACTTTCTCAGACTGAGGAGCAGCTTTGAGGCAGACGTAACCTTCCTTATCTTCTTGAATGAGGAATTCTTCATCTCATCAGCGAGTTCTCCTATGTACTCGAACATTCCCTTGACATCGATGAACCTTGTTATGGGTATGATTCTGTCGTCATCCTTGAAGATATAGGTTCCCATTCCACAAGCAAAGTGGATTGACAGCTTATACATCTCTTTGCCCTTGAGCTGCTCTACAAAGTTAGAGACCTTTGCAGTTGACGGAACAGTAAAGAAGTCTTCCCTTCCTATCATTCCATCTGTCTGCTGCTCAATCTTTTTGATAGCTCCAGGAATAGTCACTCTCTGCTTCGCCCTCATCCTCTCGGGCATTCTGCCCACAAGGCTGACAGGCTGGAAGTTAACTGCCCTTACAACGTCAATGTTAGAGAGACCGAACTTTATCATGTCTCCAAGGTACATGTCGTTTATCCCGCCAATGACAGTGGGGACAAGGACGACACCCAGTGGAGCTTTCTTGTAGTTTTCCAGTGCTGCTGGAATCTCCCAGAAGTTCTTCGGGTTTGACCTTGGCGTTGGACCGTCGAAACTCGTGTAAATGACGTTTGAACCAGCTCCCCTGATTTTCTTCGGGAAATCTGGATCAAAAGCAGCTCTAACACTGTTTGTGTTTAGCTGAATGTGCTCATAACCCTCTTCCCTTGCAATCTTTATGATATCTATAATATCGTCTCTGATTGCTGGCTCTCCGCCTGTAATTTGAACAGCATTTGCACCTACTGGCTTTTCGTTCCTCATCCTTCTGAGCATCATTCTTACCTGATCTTGTGATGGCTCATAGATAGGTTCATCTTCCTTTGCATAGAAGAAACAATACCAGCAAGAGAGATCGCATCTGTTAGTCACTACAACGTTGCCCAGTCCAGTGTGTGACTTGTGCTTGACACAAAGGCCACAGTGCGTTGGGCACTTGATCTTTGACTCAAGGTAGGCAACGTGTGGGTTGAGAATCTTGACACCAGGGTCTAGCCACTTCTTGGCTTCCTGGTACATCTCGTAGTCTTCCCAGTACTTCTCTTCTGTTACACCGTGCTCTGCACATTCCTTAATGAGTTTGACCTCACCTGCGTTTTCATATACAATCGCCGGTATCCTCATTTGGTCAAACTTTTCATCATCGACACATATAGGACATAGACTAAGAGTAACCCTAAGAATCATCATTTCTGGATTAATCAGATGCCCCATCGTGCTGACGAACTCGTCAACTGCGGTGAACGGAGCGTTCTTGCTCAGTTCGAAGTCGTTGGCGAATCTGACCTCCGGATACCTATCTCTTTCCTCAGATACAATCATGTTTGGTATCACCTGCTTTGTAAGAGTAAATTTGGATATATTAAAACAGTTTTGTCGGAATAGTCGCTAATTCGCTATTTCCCTTTTTAGTTCACAATCCTACATATTGGTCGATTATTTTTATGATATGAGTCTTTTCTAAATACCTTATAGCTGCGGTTTTATCAAACATTGAGACTTTTATAGCATATATCTTTTTTCCTTTTTCTAGACAAGCAGTATTTAAAGGCACACCAAATTGAAATTTCGTTTTATTATTAGTTGATATTGGTTTAAAAGCGTAAAAACAAATACCACAAAATCAATTCGGGTGCAGGCGGGTGTGGTGTAGCCTGGTAACACGCGAGCTTGCCAAGCTCGTGCCTCGGGTCCAAATCCCGGCACCCGCATTTCTACAAAAGTCCGAATCGGAGCGGGTTTCCATTCGATTTATCAGGCCAGAACCAAGATAGAGTTTAAGTATATCTGACTGGAACAGGTTAAGACTGTCTCTTATCCTTGTTCTTCTACCTGCCAAGGCCATGGAGCCGGATCCCATCAAAGCAAAAAAGAGCATGTACAACAGCTTTTTTTTAAATACGTATTTAAAAAGAAAAGAAAAAAAGAGAGATTGGTCCGAAATTGGACCTACTAAGCTGCCTGAAAATATGGAATACTTGTCGGCCACAGTGTCCGGCAAGTATAAACCTCTTGAACATATCGGACACAGTGTCCGGTATGTTCAAATCCCCAGAAATACCCGAAAATATGGAATAGCCCGTCGGTCAATGTGTCCGAGAAGCTACAGATCGATGCTGGAGAGAAATCCAATACGGAATACGATTCGGGCACAGTGTCCGAATCGAATAAATCCCGTATGAGTTTAACTTGCTAGTATTGAAACCTGATTGTCGCTTCCCGGACACAGTGTCCGGCAAGCGACGGAGCGAACATATCGGACACTGTGGCCGATATGTTCAACTCCCCAGAAATGCCTGAAAATAAAGACACGAACATGCAATCAATGGAAAAGATAGATACCCGCAAGGAGGTATCAGAGAGATTTAATGTGCCCGAGAAACGGCAGAGCGAGTACCGACCATTGATTAATAAAAACAATCCCGTCGGACACATCGTCCGATGAGATTGATACACAAATACTGTATGGGTTACACACCGGTAATGGTTTATTGCCCCGTCGGCTGCTCGCGTGCCAACGGGGCTTGCCCAATTGCCCTCCCCCGGCTGTGGGGAAGAAAGCATGTTTACATGGGTAGGGTAGTATATAAGGTATCGTCCCAATGTTCTCTTTTGGGAACATAGAGAGCCGGTGTTTTCTAGGGTCTGTGTAAATTATTAAATACGACAACGTACTTTGGTGTTCATGATAGAGGACAGAGTGCAACTTAGCCTGACGCTACCGGATAAGGTCTTCCGACGGCTCGTGAACGAAGCTGAGAAGCTTGGATATGTGAGCGTCCAAGAGCTTATAAGGCAGAAGTTGAGGGAAAAAGAGACCCCGGTGAAGGGGCCCAGCGCGTAGCCGTCGGTTTATCCAGCAAGCGCCAAACATGGAGGACACCATGTCTGATCAAAATAATGTGAACGAGAAGATAAAGTTTGGGTTTCAGAACCACACTGAAACCATTGTTTTGCCGGGCGTCAGAGATATCGGGGATTCTATTATTGCTTTTAACTGCATTGTAACCCCGTTGCAGACAAACGGCGATCTAGGCATTCCACTAATGTACAATCATAACACCGGAGTATATGAAAATGCAAAACGACTGATAAGTGAACTTATCGATGATGAGTACCGCGCCGCCATGCAAATAACGATTGACAAATGTAATAGCGTGCCCATAGGTACGTGGGATGACTCTAAAGATCGGGATAAGGTTAGGACACGCGCTGCCCAGAATATCAAAAACGGGGTATCGGGTACGTTTCTTAAAGATTTACTCGATTATATTGCAAGGCGAACAGCTACACATAATCTAACGGTCAATCCGGCGTCTCATATTCCATTCTGGAATGGTAATCTGAATTTGAAAACATGGCGACTGGAACAGCACACCTCCGAGTTAATATTCACTTATCAAATCCACGCGGACTTTTACGATGACAACGCGCCCTTGCCACCAGAGTACATGCAAGCTACATTTAGGTACCTGACCGATTTGTATAAACCCACTGATATTCCCAAAATTCTGGAGTATCTCGCATATTGCCTATATTCTCGTACGCCGGTAGATAAAACACTTTGGATTTTTGGGCCGCCCAGAATTGGGAAGGGCGTAATCCCCAGGCTGATTGAATCGCTTATTCCAGATAGATACGCCGCGATAGAACTTACGAAACTCCTGCTGCAAGAGAGGTTTCAATATACCGGAATAACGGACAAAAATGTACTTGTTGACACTGAGATTCAAAGAAAATATCGCCGAGGCATTACGCCCAATTGGCGGAACTTTCTGCAACTGTTTGGTTCGGATACGTACCAGCTTGAGGCAAAATTTAAAGAGGGTACCAACCAGAGGGGTTCATACAAGGGTATTTTTATCGGGAATTTGCCAGCGCTTTATATTGCTGAACCAGCAGCCCTGTCACGGATTAGCTTGGTCGTAACAAAAGACAAACGCGCAACAGCAGACATACGAGAGATACACTTACTCATGCTCGAGGAACGTAATGTAATTGTTACTGTCCTTATGCACTACCTGCGCGGACTTATCCATCGCGATTTTAAAATGTTGGGCCAGACAGATACAGAATCCCTGGCTCAGGAATTCGATAGATTGTCAAATCCGGTGACTAACTTTATCGAGGATGAGACAACGTTCTTACCCGGCGTAGAACCAACCCCGGTCGATAAGGCGTACCGGAAATTATTAGCATGGCTTACTGCAAAAGGTATACCACCAGTTGCACAGAGAACATTCACTCTCAATTTTCAGAAGACATACAAAAAGGAACGGCGGCGGATCGGTGGTAAACCAACCTGGGTATTCGCTGATGTAGTATTTTATGATGAACTGAAAGCCGAAGAACAAGAGATACAAACCAATCTGGAACAGAATTAAATCGTCATGCTATCCTACATATTTGCCATTCATGCGTGTATTAATGGGGTGTTCCAGATAGTGTACATATTATTTACGAACCCGCTACGCGCATGAGGAAAAAAAATTTCACTTTTTTTATTCCTCGCATGCGCGCGCGCGCGAGGACATGTGTACACTATCTGGAACACCCTGTAATCGTTCAGCCAAGCAGTCTATTGCGTCATATGTAAAAGCTAAAAGGCGTTCCAGATACGATCCAGCAATTAGGAGAAAATTGTCAATTTTGAAATGGTTCATACACACATATATAAGGCAACCGTATGGTTTTACGGAAATACGGTATGGAAATACAGAAAAACATACAGTTAGTATATAAAGGGACGTATGGTTTTACGGAAATAAGGGCGTGATTTTAGTAATCTGAAAAAACGTGTACACCATCTGGAACACCCATGCAATAATGGAAAGGACAGGATGTATCAGTAATTTCACCAATATCCTATTTTTTACTATCCAACGTGCTAATCACTTTATCTCTAGCAGATAGTTTTTCACGAATTTCCATGGATCACATTGTTATTAGGTATCAAGAACAGGCATTCAGACGAGGAACCTTGATATTTTAATTAATAATTGGCTATTACAGCCGTTACAGTTAACTTTAATTGAACCTGTGCAGTTATCAAGGTATGAGTTACACGTGTTCAGTATGCGGCGACGAGTTTGAAGGTCTTGCAGAATTAGGGCAACACGCCCGTGAACAGGGACATACAAAGAAAAATAAAGGCAGTTCAACAAGTAAGGGGGGAGGGGGTACCACAACACCAA
Source organism: Thermoplasmataceae archaeon (assembly GCA_046704405.1). Classification (GTDB taxonomy): domain Archaea; phylum Thermoplasmatota; class Thermoplasmata; order Thermoplasmatales; family Thermoplasmataceae. Next base: position 114,445 of record JBJKSA010000014.1, read on the forward strand.
AGTCCTCAACCCTATTGACCGATGAGGATAAGGAACAGCTTAGGCAGGAGGAGCTTGAGATTCGGCAACTTGAATTGTCTGTCAAGAAGGCCAGACTGGAATCGCAGCTCAGGCAGTTTAATGGACAGACAGCCCAGAACCGCGAGAAATCATGGGTTTTGCCCGATGGCACAAGTTTTCAGGGTACAGCCCAAGATTACAAGGATATGCTGCAAATCTATTACCAGGTGCAGGCCATTAGAGGCAAGTCCGGCAGTAAGGACAATGACGGCGAAAGTGAAACAATCCGCTTGCTAAAAGAGCAGAATGCCAGATTGGAAAAAACCATTGATGATAAATGGAAAGCTGACATTGAATCAAAACTTAATTATGCCATTTCACGCGACCCGCTCGACACAGCAGAGGAGGCCATGGACAAACTATCTACCAAGGCGGAAAAATGGGGCTTTTTTAAGGGCTCGAATATCCGTGACGACCTAGCAATTAAGAAAGCCAGTTTCCAAGAGCATGCAGCCAATACAACATTAAACAGGATAGACAGCCGACTCGCCCAGTTGCAAGGCAACACGAAAACATTAATCGACGGCGTTCTGCCAGCTCTAACCGGGCACGCCGATCAGTTTGTAAAAGAGAAAATTCAACAGGTTCGCAACAAGCGCGCAGGCCAAGTCCTAGACCCGACTGAGGAGCAAATGATCGCGATTGAGCGGAGTTTGGATCGCAATGCAGGCGTCCAGCAGGACATGGGATCAAAACAACCCGAAAATCCGAAATCCGAACCAGAGAATAAAATTGAACCTGTGCCCAATGAGGATCACATGGTGTTCACTATACCTGAACTCAAATTCACCGGAATTGGCACGGATCACGGTGTCCCAATAGGGGTACACAAAAGTGCTGAGAGCAGCACGAAGGGCTCAAAAAGTGCCGGGAAAAACAGTTAAATAGCGCTTCGGCGTAATAATGAACGGTGAAACAAAATGTTTTGCACAAACATGAAAGGAGGGATACCCAAGTAGTCTGATCGACTACCTTCATTCTCGATATGTGGAAACCATATATATCCGCGTGCCCGGCGTCAAGGGCAAACATTTATTTCACCAAACCTCGAGGTATTAAAAATGGTTGGAGAGTTAATAAAAAGTATGTTTGGCGGTTCCATACTGTCCAATAGGCCAAGGATTGCGAGTCAATTTTTAGACAACATTGCAACGCAATGGAAAGCGTACAACCCGAACAAGCCGCCGGTAAAAAAGCAAACTTCACCGCCGGCACCGCGCAAGATTGTTGATCATAACGGAAATGCGGGTTTTGATCTGCCATACATTGGTGAAACACCAGCGCAGGCGTCAGAGAAGATAAACGCTGGGTATGCAGCACAGCAGGCGGAGGTAAGTCCAACACCGCCAATGCGGGAATTTACGCCTGCGCGTGTAAAAACAAGTCACTTTCAGCCCCAGTTATCAACTGTAAAAATGGACTGAAATGTATCAACATACTCTAAATTGTGGTGCAAATCTAGTGTAAAAAACAGCAACTGTGTTGCGTAAGCCACCCGGCATTGGTCTCTGGTGACCTCAAGTACTGTCCGATACAACGAGGTCAAGATATCCGTAGTAACTTTGGGTCGGAGGCTTTACCTTTACATCATAATATACCTGGTCTCCGGCTGAAATAAAAGAACCTATGGCAGGCTTTACTGAATAAACGGTAAATGGAGCGTTTGCTGTTATTGAAGTTACGTTTACCGAATAAAAGGAATGGTCGTTTGAAAAGGAGATATTAACCGTAAAATAGTTTCCAGAAACGACATCCCCGGGAAATGAGAATGAATCTACGAAAACACTGTTGTCTGAATCAGTCACATTTACTCCCTCAACATACGAAACCCAAGCAGAAGCAGCAGGAACGTTTGAACTGTACGTTGCACCGCTATATTTGTAATTCACGGTAGAAATGCTTGTACCCTGTGAAAATGCGTCGTATATTTGTCCGCTAACAGACTGTCCACTAGATAGCGATAAAGAATTAAGAGGATTACTTACGTATGAAAAAAATCCGCTAGAATCGGCCTGATATGTACCATTAGAAGTAACTATGTAAAAATCGGACGGATTAATTTGTATGCTACCTGAACCGTTATAGGATATTGATATGTCAAAAATGTATGATGTCTGTTTTTGATGTCCTGCAAAGATTTCATCTGCATGATCGACCGAAAGGCTTTTTACAGTAAGTTTCAACTGATTCTTGCTGGGAGGAAGGTTGACTGATATCAGCACGATTGCCAGTATCACAACTAGTGCGGCAATAATCGCGCCCGTTCTCGCACGCATAGAAATCGATCACTTGGTTTATATAAAATATTCTTACATTGAATTGGCATGTTGCATAATCCATGCGACACGTTGAGGAACAGCAAACACCTTTTGATGTATTATTTCATCCGCATGCTTGAAGTCGATTATTGCTTGAACAAATTCCACGATAGTAAGGAATCACAAATATTGCAAATGCCAGCACCTTTGTGATCACGTTGAAAAGGAAGGGGATCGTGTTCTGGTAAGAAGTTGGTATGCTGTTACCGTGAATATACCAGAAATTAAAAGCCATTATGAAGGCTACTATCATATACATTGTCCAGCGGTCAATTTTCCACATTTTGAACGAGGTTATCCCAGCTAGTGCAAAGAGCGACATTCCTAAGTGAAAATATGGTATGCTGTTGGGTTGGAAGATATCAAAGTAGGACTCAAAGACTCCTATGGCACCTAAGTCCAGCGTTACGCCAAAGAATATGGAAAGTATAATCCCTAGCCTACTATAGGACAATAGAAATACGATCACAAACACAAAGATCGCGGTTCCGTATGTGACGGGGAATACTGCACTCTTATAGTCAAAAGAGCTAATCCATAGACCATTGTTAATTAGTCCAAATAGAAGACTCGGGCGGTAGAGAAAGAAAACTATGAGCGGGACTACCGCCAAATAGTAGTAGCTGAACGAGAACTTCTGTCTTTCCGAAATTAATGAATTATAGAGTTTAGAAAGAGAACTTGACACCTCAGACTGATTACAATGAATCAAAGCAACTTCAAATTTTGGCACGCTGTTTTTATCCAGTGAATCATTTACAATTGATTTTAAGTCATTTTTGCTACGATTGACCTATAATACTACCCTACCCCTTTTCAAAATACGGCGGTACTGGAGCATTGCACCTGTCCATACTCATGGCATAGGATCATATCCGGGGGTATGGGGCATCCCATGATTCATGGCTAGTCTGTTCATTGCGTTCTGTTTGAACATGATGTAACTCAAAAAAAGAAAATTATTTGTGCTATCATGCCTAGAAAAATCAATGCTAAAGTTTCGGTTAACGGTAAAGCATAGAGGATAGAATATGAAAAACGATGGAACGCTATGTTGTTATTATTGCGTGAACGAATACTTCCTTAATAGAAGAACCAACCTCATTCTTAATTTTGGGTTTTCCCTTTTTCCATCCGTATCGAAGCTTACGGACCACATAATAGAGAGACATTTCAAAGAATGTGATAAATGTAAGAGAATTATCACGGGAGACTGGTTCAAACATCATGCCATGCACCTCGATGAGGAAAGATACCCTTTTCCCAAAGTCAAAGTACATGGAGAAAAGAAATTAGAGATTAAAAAGAAGCTTTGGATAAAGCAGAACAAGGGTGAATGTTATCGTTGTGGAGCCCAACTTGGCTTCACCAAGAAATCAATATTTCCACTTGCAATTATGGATCACAATCACTACACGGGAGAAATCAGGGGATTATGTTGTCGTGCATGCAATGCCTTATTAGGGCGTATAGAAGCAGGATAATTTGGGAGTAATAACATCACTTCTTAGTCTTCCTTTGCCTATACCAGTCAGTAATAGTTGTAAAACCACCTATTTCTGACAATGCTACAGTAATTGTTTTCCCATTGTAATCAGTTAATTTGACTTGATCTTCGGATACATCGCTGATAGTTACGTATCTGTTTTTCTCGCCTTTGAGCTGCAGCTTAACACCTATTCCCTCGTTTTCTATAAGTTTCTTACGGAACTCCTCAGGTGGTATCCAAACGCTTCTTTGAATGTCGTTTATTTTATCCTTATCCTCTTTACTAAATACCATAAAAGTGAAATCTAAAATCACTTTATAATATTTTCAGACTTACAAAAAAACAGACTTGTATACAAGATTTTGATGGAGTGAACATGAGAATAGGCTTCATGTAGCATTGATGTTATTTTCACTGTATGTCTGTCTATTACCTACAATGAGTGATTTGAAGTATGGATCCAAACTTGGTAAAATAGTTGATGAGGTATATATTATCAAATTTGTTTTATAAGCTAATAAAGAGTCAAGTAACAAAAAGCATATTATTAGATCTGCAGATTGATTAGTTTATCTGTTCACAGATCAATCTGTAACAAAGAACGGAGAAGCAAAAAGGAGGTGAAAAAAATGACGAACATGGAGTTTTCCACCCAGAGCCCTGCAGTTGCATGCATAGGTATTGGTGCCCTATTTTTGGGGCTCTCCGTTGGAGTCCACATTCTCGGTGGCCGGATTGAACTCGCCGGAGTGCTGTTTGTACTACTTGGCGCGTTCCTTGCCATCGTCAATGGTAGGACGTAAAAGAGGTTAATAAAAGTTGTTTCTCAAATTTTTTAAACAATTTTTTATTTTGTTCCTATAAATGTGCTCTGTTTTTTTAAAGCGAGAACATAATTCTCTAATTTACTGTTTGATCTGTTTTTTCAGCTCATCGATAGATTTCTGCATTTCTTGCATGATCAAAAGTAAAGGTTTGATCTCATCGTAGTTGTTGATCTTTCCTGTTACCCATCCCTCTTTATCCTGTTTCTTGTCAAGTTCAACATCCATGCTAAATTCTGTCTTTATCGCAGTCGCCTGATCGAGGATCATGAAACAATTACTGCATATCTTGGCATAACTGGGCATTTCTGAATGACATCTGGTGCATGTCTGAAACTTTGCAGTTTCAAGCGTCCGTGATTCAGTTACCTGAATGCCATGAGCTTTCAGAATTGCATTGTCCGTTTCAGTGTCGTTTATGTGGGTATACACGCCTGCCATTCTGCTGCTCCCAGACCATCCAAAATGAGATTTGAGAACAGTGTCAGATAAAACGCTCGATAACTCGGTAGCTCTTGAATGTCTGAATAGGTGCGGATGTATTCTCTTTGTTATGCCTGCTCTTTTGCATGCCTTGCGCAGAGATGATCTTACCTGATCGTATTCCATCTGCTGGCCGTAATTATTGCCCGCTATGCCTACAAATAACCACGATTCAGGATTTGAACCATTAGGATGAGTCTTTATCCAATCGCGCAGAAACGCGACGGAATCGCCTACAATCCTGATAGTCCTGAATCCCGTTTTACCTGAGACCCTGCACTTAGCGCCATATTGATCGAAACCCAGATCCTCAATCTTCATGGTTAGTATCTCGCCGATTCGCGCGCCGGAATCATACATGAGACTGAATAATGCTTTATCCCGGACATTCATGAGATTGTCGCTTATCCTCTGCATTTCGTCAGATGTGATCATCTGTTCAGGTTTTTTCAGCCTGTTAACGTTATTCCTGACCCTTACCCATGCCACATTCTGATTGTATGCTTTCCTGGTAAGATGCCATGAGTAGAATTTTCGAATTGCCTGTTTGTAGTCCTCAATTGTCCGAGGTGAAACATCCCTTTCAGATACCTTTGTTATAAGTTCCTTGATACTTTGCTTAGTCGGATTAAGAAATGTATCGGGCATGAGGTTGTAGACCGTTCTTAGCCGAATTATGTAGAATATGACCCTATGATTAGTAAGACCCTCTTCGACCTTTAGATCGGCTGAGAATGCCTTTATCCTGTCTCTGGCCTTGGAATCACTGATGAGTCTCTTATTCCGCTCTAATTCCTTGTCCACAGTGTCCCTGTATATCATAATTGTCTATGGTAGGGTTCGTTATAAACTCATGTATACGCATTGGACTCTTGATATAATGCCCGGCACCCGCATTCAACGTTTTTAGGCAGAACCTTTCTTATAGCCTATTATCCCATTTGAGCAGGAAGATGTCCTGCCCCTTTCCTGTAGATATTTGCAGAACCAGGATTGCCTTTTTTGGGAACTTATTTAAAAGCTTATGGTGTATCAATTCCAAAGGGCGTCATCTAGATGGGTATTGTATTAGGAATACCGAAAGAATACCAAGAATTCGAGAAGAGAGTTTCTGTTGTCCCTGAATCTATTGCCAGAGCAAAATCTCTGGATCTTACTATTCTAGTCGAGAGAGGGGCCGGAGAAGATGCATTTTACTTTGATCAATCATTCGAAGAGAGTGGTGCCACAATAGTGGAAAAAAGAGAGGATTTAATGGAGAAATCTGACATACTTTCCTTTGTCCAAAGACCCTCTTTAGATGACATTGAAGTTATGAAAGAAGGGGCAATTGTAGTGGGGACATTATATCCTTTGAGATACCCTGAAATCGTAGAAAGGCTGTCCAAGGCCAAAGTTACAGCTTTCTCCCTGGAACTTATTCCAAGGATAACGAGGGCGCAGTCTATGGACGTGCTCTCCTCCCAAGCATCTGTTGCAGGATATCATGCTGCTGTTCTCGCTGCTGAGAATTCCCCCCGACTTTTTCCCATGATCACTACTGCAGCAGGCACTATCAGGCCAGCGAAGATGCTTGTGATCGGGGCTGGAGTTGCTGGACTGATGGCCATAGCCACAGGTAAGCGACTTGGAGCTAGTGTATCTGCTTTTGATGTCAGGAAAAGTGCAGGAGAGGATGTAAGAAGCTTAGGAGCGCGTTTTCTTGAGACATCCATAGATGCATCCGGAAGTGGTGGTTACGCACGAGATCTTAACAAAGAAGAGGAGACTGAGCAGAAAGAGCTTCTTGAAAATGCTGTTTCTCAATCCGATATAGTAATCACTGCAGCAAGCGTACCTGGGAAGACTGCCCCTAGGATTGTAAGTGCTGAGATGGTGGAAAGTATGCAGCATGGCTCAGTTATTGTAGACGTGGCAGCGGACTCGGGCGGAAACTGCGACCTTACGCAGCTCTCCAAGACCATTATGCATAAGGGAGTGAAAATCATAGGGCCAGCTAACCTCCCCGCAGAAGTGGCATATTCCTCAAGCCAAATGTACTCCCGGAACATGCTTTCTTTCATTGAACTGCTTACATCATCACTTAAAGTCAGCAGAGATGACTTCACGGACCAGATTTTGGCAAGTTGCCTCATAACGCGTAAAGGTAAAACTGTCCAACCTGGAATTGCGGGAGGTGAGTGATTTTATGGCGCTTGATGTCTGGAGTGTTTTCTATATTGTCATACTTTCAGTCTTTGTAGGCTATGAGGTCATTAGCAGAGTCCCAGTAATTCTGCACACCCCCCTGATGTCTGGATCGAATTTTATTCATGGCATTGTCTTGGTTGGTGCCATCATAACACTAGGTTTTGCCAGGTCCGAATTAGAACTGAGCATAGGGTTTGCTGCTGTGGTAATGGCATCGCTGAATGTTACAGGTGGTTACGCTGTCACTGAGAGAATGCTTGCCATGTTTGTGAAAAAGAAAGGTGAGTAATTTGGCAGATTTCCAAGACCCCCTGTATTTAGTGGCAGTAGCGGCGTTCATTGTGGCACTTATTAGGATGGGGAGTCCAAAAACTGCAAGATCAGGAATTATGTGGGCCGGAATTGCAATGGCACTAGCTGTGGCAGTGACTTTTTCTATCCCGGGAATAGAGAACATTCCACTCATTCTGCTTGGCATTGCGCTGGGAGGCGGACTCGGATGGGTCGCTGCCATGAGAGTTGCCATGACCAATATGCCACAGATGGTGGCAATCTATAACGGCATGGGAGCAGGTGCCGCTGCTGCTATAGCCTCTATTGAGCTCATTAATCTAAGTGCCTCCCCTTCAGATATCTATCTAGCATTTGCGGGTGCGACTATAGGAAGTGTGTCAATATCAGGAAGCATTATCGCATTCCTCAAATTGCAGGGCTGGATTGAGCAGAAACCAGTCACTTTTGCTGGACAGCAGATTTTCAACATTGCAATCATTGTTGTGGGTATTGCTTTCGGTATCGCATACGTAAATCATTACGGGCATTCTTATGCGGGTTTCTCCTTCCTTGTTCCCTTCTTTGTTCTTGTAATAACGTACGGATTTCTAATGGCTTTGCCAATTGGTGGTGCAGACATGCCTGTAGTGATAGCATTGTTTAACGCAATGACTGGACTTGCAGTGGCATTCGATGGGTTTTCAATTTCAAACTATGCCATGGTGGTGGCTGGATTACTAGTTGGAGCAGCAGGCACTATCCTGACCATGGCCATGGCAAAGGCGATGAACAGGTCTCTCCTGAATGTTCTTTTCGGTTCGTTTGGAAAGGATGTTCAAAGTGTATCAAAGGAAGATGGCTCTCTCAGGCCCATCGAAGCACCTGATGCAGCCATTATGCTGGCCTATGCAGAGAGGGTTATGATTGTACCTGGATTTGGAATGGCTGCCTCCCAGGCTCAGTTCAAACTCAAGGAATTGCTTGATCTTCTCTCTGTAAGGAAAGTGACCGTAAGCTTTGCAATTCACCCTGTTGCAGGGAGGATGCCGGGCCATATGAACGTCCTCTTGGCTGAGGCCGGGGTTCCTTATGAGCTGCTCATTGACCTGGACGATGCGAATAGAGATTTTCCCAGCACAGATGTTGCACTTATAGTAGGGGCAAATGACGTTGTAAACCCGTCTGCGAGGAGGCCAGACAGCCCGCTCCATGGGATGCCCATACTTGAGGCCGATGAGGCAAAGAGCATAATAGTACTCAAGAGGGGTTCGGGAAGGGGTTTTTCCGGTATTACTAATGAACTGTTCACCAACGTGAAAACAAGAATGCTATACGGAGATGCATCGGAGTCCATCACGAGACTTATACAAGAGATTAAAAAGCTCTAATGATACTATTTCTAAGAAGAAATAGTACAAGATCATAATTTGTTAAAATATGAACTATACTAAAAAGTACTATAATCCAGCAAGCTTTCCCTATATTCTTGATCTGTGGAAATTAAGCTTTTTTGGGATTTAATTAATCGTAATATTATTAATAATATAATAGCATATATAATGTGAAGTGAAATGATGTCTGGAAGAAAATATGTTATGAGTGCAGACCGTTCACAGGTTTCAAATTTCAGAGGTAACTTCCTCTTCGGTTTTCTTTCCTGCGGTCCTGCAAAAGTATCTCCGGGTCCAATTTATTCGATGATATGCCCGACAAGCGATACATACAATAAGAAAACAGGTAGAATGATCCTCGCTCCCCTAGGGCTCCGGAGGATTCAACAGTCAATAGAAAACAATTACGGTTCCGAAGCTGTTGTAGCCCAACATCCCTTTCAGCTGGAAAAAACAATTGACGAAAACACCAAGGTAGTTGGCCTCACTGAAATGAGTCCCCTCGGGATTGGAACAGTTGACACTGCAATTAGCTGGAACAATGACCCTTGGAATAGAATGTGGTTTACCAGATTGACCAAGAAACTGAAGAAGCTCAAGGAAAAGTACGGTTTCAAGGTCGCGGTAGGCGGCCCGGGATCATGGCAGCTCTTAAACCCCTTCACCAATTACATGAGGAGGCAACTTACACCTCTGGGAAGGGATGCTTCACAATATGAGGAAGGAAACAATGGAAAGGGAAAATCCCAGACAATAGACCCGTGGGTAAAGGAAGAGTTGGGAGTCGACCACGTTATTGAAGGTGAGGCAGACGTAACCGCGCCTAGAATTTTCGAAGAAATCGAGAACGGCGAGGCACCTGAAGTCATAAGATCAATGACAAACAGTATAAGCGATATGGATGAAATCCCTGAGATCAAGAGAGGCACGCTCACCGGTACCCTCGAGATAATGAGAGGTTGTGGGAGGGGATGCGATTTCTGCGCTCCAAACCTTAGAACAAAGAGAGATTTTCCCATAGAGAGACTTGTCCGCGAGGCCAAAGTCAACTTGAAACTGGGGCAGGATGCAATATGGCTCTTAACTGAAGAACTAACTTTGTACGGATGCGACAACAAGGACAAGGTCCCCAATGGAGATGCAATCGTCGGGCTTTTCAAGGCACTAAAAGAGGCAGGCGCCAGAAGAATAGGCTCAACACACTGGACTTTTGCAGGAGTGAGGGCGGCTGAAGAAACGATTCACAAACTGTCGCAGATCAATGAGTTAAGCCCTGATGAGTGGATGGGGGTACAACCGGGCCTTGAATGGATCTCCCCCAGGCTTGTCAAGAGATACATGCCACACAAGATGAAGCCATACACACCAGACGAATACCCTGAGACCATAAGAAAAGCGATTAAGATCATGAACAGGAACTACTACTATCCTGCCATAACACTTGTAGTTGGGCACCCAGATGAAGAGCCTGACGAAGTAGACATGACCACTGACTTCATAAACACTATTTCAAGGAAGGACAAAATGAAGGGCATAGTAGCGCCACTGCTCTATGTTGACTATTACAAGCCAGATAGGACCATGGATTACGACATGATGACGGAGAACCATTGGAAGCTTTACTATACAGCTTGGAAGCACAATGCTAGGGAATTTGCGGACAGCATCTGGCTCGCAACTCAGAGCTTTAACATGATCTCAAGGCTGGGCACAATAATGGGAACGTATGCAATCAGCGGCTACATCCTGAGATTTTTGAGAGCACAATTCAAGAAGAGATTCGGTTACATACCTAACTGGATGGATTCGAGTGACAAGGTAGAAACGCCTTCCAGCTCATCCTCCAATGTCTCTTCCTAATCTTCCCTTTCCATTTTTTATTCTGTTCTGAACATTTTCTGATCTGAGTTCACGCAAAGAATCAGACCCTATACATCTTGCTGATCTGGAATCTATTTTCTTTATTTTCTCAGCAACTTGTATTGCCTTCCTGTTCAGGTATGCACTCCCCTTCCCTATTTGCCTAAGTGCCCAGTCCACTCCCTTCTTGACATATTTTCTTTCGTCTGTGGTACACTGACTTGTAAGATCAAAAAATCTGACGAAATAGTTATCCTCAAGGTCCTTCCTATGGACGGCGAAGTTTGCAATTAGTACAAAAGCTGCCCGCCTTACGATTTCTTATTCCCGGCCCGCCAATTGGTATATCTTTTTCTCGGCCAGAGGAGAATTCCTGAAAAGCTCACCGCAAATATTGTCGCAAATGTCCCAAGATTTTATCTCGGAAACGTAGCTATCCATTTGCTTTTCGCTTAACTCGACCGGATCGGCGATCATCGGAGAAAGAAGCCTTGCCTCGTGGATTCCTGTGCTCCATAAAGCTGCAGCAAGATCATGGTTCCTTCCAATAAGTGTGGATAGTTTCCTTATTTCAGGGACAGAGATTCCTAAGGAATTTTGTGCATTTATGCCGAAAGATTCTGCTCCCTCCTTGCGTCTGATCGAAGACCTGGACTTCAGAACTTCTAGTACTTTGTCAACGGTCCACACCGCATATTCACAGGATACATCGCCATCTCTTTCCTTCATTCCGAATCCTAATGCGCGAAAGCTGTCCCAAACTTACCGGAAAATAGATACGACTGATAAGATGTTCTTAGTCAATGACTATCCGGATATCTCGTGTCTATGATAATTCACGTAGAGATGGCGAGAAGAGGATACTTGTTGACAGACTGTGGCCAAGGGGCATATCAAAGGATACCCTCTCCCTTGATCTTTGGGCAAGAGATTTGTCTCCTTCAAATGAGCTGAGAAAATCATTTGCCCATAAGCCCGAACACTGGGAAGAGTTCAGGAGGAGATACAGGGCAGAGCTTTGCGGAAGTGCGAAGCTTATCGATCTCCTCAAAATGGCAGGAGAGGGCGATTTACTTCTGCTTTATGCATCCAGAGAGGAAGTACGGAATAATGCCTCAGTTTTGAGAGAAATTCTGGAGAACTATGATGACTTCATCAGAGAGTGTCAATCCTGAAATTCAGCCTCGTAAATTGGGCTGTACTTTGAAATCTCTTCAAGGGAGCGTCCCCTAATCACATTTGGCTTCTCATATTCCTTGCTTTCCTTGCCATGCTCTATGTATTTCTTCATCATAGGGTCCATCTTATGCCCACACTCGCAAGTTTTTGCCTTAGTAGATGCGAGAGTTACTGCAACTCTGCCGCATGAGCCGCATCTAAAAACCCCTTTCTTACCTGAAAGCTTTCCCCTTTTTGTGAGCGGTTTCCCCTTGATCTCAACTATATCCATTGCAAAATCAAACGGACTTGCTGACGAGATTGATGTGCCAACCCCGAATGCGTCTGCCCCTGCCTCTCTCAGTTCTTTCACAGTATGGCTGTTTAGCCCTCCAGACACCATTATCCTTATGCCTTCATGACCCCTTATGTCAAGCTCCCACCTAATCTCCCGGACTAGAGCGGGAAAATTCCCTCTTCGAGAGCCTGGGGTGTCAAGTCTTATGTAATCTGCATTGGGAAACATTTCAGCTGCCTTAATTGCTGCGAACTTCTCATCCATGAAAGTGTCGATCAGTAGGACTTTCTTCTGCCCCTTTGGAGAGCTCGAAATAGATATTGCCCAGGCCTCCTCATCGCCTGCTAGCAGCGAGATTGAATGCGGCATCGTACCAAGTGGTTCGGTTCCAATGAGTCTCGCTCCCAATATACCTGATACTCCGTCTGCACCTCCGACGTAAGCTGCCCTGTCTACCATGGGTGAGATGCCGGGATGCATTCGCCTGATTCCGAATGAGAAGAATGGTTTGTCCGCGGCGGCAATCCTGACTCGAGCAGCCTCAGTAGAAATGCCTGTTGCCTGGCTAATGAAACCTATTATTGAAGTCTCCATTTCACCAAATTCACTGTATTTCCCCTCGATTCTCATAAAGGGGACCGGTGTACCGACAGAGTCCCTGGGAATCAAGATTGTTCCTTCGGGAATTGCGTAAACTGTAACATTTCTTCCCCTAAGAGCGGAAATAACTTCATCCAGACCAGAGAAGTCTAGCCACGTATCAAGTGGACTAGAAACAGTGAATTCTGCAGATACTTCGCTGTCAAACCCTTTTTGCATAAGGCCGGCTATGCTACGTCTGAAATAGACGTCGGAAGCTTCACCGTCTAGTATTTCCTCGTCAGTTGCAATATTGAACATTCTCTCTTGAGCCACAACTGCGTCCAGTTCCTTCTTCGTATCAGCTATAGACAACTCCATTTTTAATGAACCTCCTCAATGAGTCTTTCTGAATCGATTATCCTTGCCCCGTAATTTCTCTTCATGTCTTCCAACGCACGTTCGTGGTGAGCTTCATCTATTGCGGCGCAGAGGTCTGCGATAATTGTTATGCCGTAATACCTGAAAAATGCACCAGATGCGGTGTGTAGGACGCATATATCTGTGCTTATACCACAGATGTAGAGATCTTCAACGCCCAATGCTCTAAGCAGTCCATCGAGGTCTGAGTCATGAAAAGAGTCAAAATGCCCTTTCTTTATGTGGTATCCTCTTAATTTCATCAACGGGCCGTAAAGTTCTGATCCTGGGGTGCCATCTACACAGTGTGTCCCCCACACTTTGAATTCCGGGTCGTTCTTGAGGTGAGAGTCCTTTGTATATATCACATCTATCTTGCCTTGAACCTTTTCTATGACTGAAGCCGCTTTCTTTGCTGTCTGTTCTGCTTGCCTTGAACCAAGTACTCCTGTAACAAAGTCGTTAACCAGGTCCACAACAACAATCGCCCTTTTTCCCTGAGTTGTCATTACAATTACCTGCAGGCTACTCTATCCACCAATCTGTGCCCTCTGTGGTATCCTCTATATATATTCCGCTTGTTTTTAATTCTGCCCTAATTCTGTCGGATAAATCAAACTCTTTCTTTTCCCTGAGAAACCTCCTTATCTCCAATATTGCGGAAATAAGGGACGGACTGATTTCGGTAGTCATTGTTCCTATCACTCCCAGAAAGCTGTTAATCCTGTCCAGGAAATGCAGGATCGAGGCTGCTGTTTCGGTTGAAACATCGTTCAGGTTCTTGTTTACGTCAGAAGCAAGCGCAAGCAGCTCTTTTAGGACTCCACGAGAATCCAGGTCATTATCCATTATCTTTGTTATTTTATCCCACTCACGGGGCTCATGGAAGACATAATTTCCTTTGCTTCTTTCAATCAACCGCAATTTCCTATAGAGAATGCCGAGATATTCAACATTCTCCTTAGAGCTGCTCATCATTTCTTCAGAAAAATCCAGCATAGTGCGATGGCCTGCATTCAGCATTGCGTATCTCACCGCCTCAGGTCTGAAGTTTTTGAGGACTTCAGATATTGTTGTGAAATTCTTAAGAGATTTAGACATTTTTTCGCTGTTCACGTTAAGCATGCCTGAATGTATCCAGTACTTGGCCAGGAACTTCCTTCCGGAGAGTGAACGCGCTATTGCATTTTCAGCCTCATGATGGGGGAAAATCAAATCGGTGCCAGCACCGTGAATGTCATACTCCTCACCAAGGTAAAGTTCTGTGATAGCAGTATCCTCAACGTGCCAGCCAGGCCTTCCTGCTCCCCAGGGAGAATCCCACCAGGGTTCGCCTGGTTTTTTCCTTTTCCAAATCGCGAAATCTTCCGGGTTCCTTTTGCTCTCACTCAACTCAGCCCTTACTCCGTGCCTGATCTGATCGAGATTCTGCCCCGAAATCTCACCATATTCAGTGAATTTCCGCACTTCGAAATACACCCCGTCTTCCGCTTCATAAGCAAATCCCCTAGATATTAGTCGCTTTATCTCTGAGATTATTTCAGGAATGTGGTCTGTTGCCCTTGCATAAAAATTAACACTGTCCACCCTTAGTGCCCTCATTTGGGCGAAGTATTCTTCGGTGTACTCCTTGGCCAGTTTGATAGGATCTACATTTTCTTCCTTGGCTCTGTTAATGATCTTGTCGTCTATATCGGTTATATTCTGCACGTAGAATACAGAATACCCTATGGCCCTGAGATATTTTGCCAGCATGTCGAAGAATATATAGGTCCTGGCATGACCCACGTGGAAGTGATCCTGTACAGTTGGGCCACATACAAAGAGGGTTACTCTTCCCTTGTGAAGTGGTTTGAATTCCACAAGGTCTCTATGTTTCGTGTCGTGCAGGAGCATGTGAATTGTGTGTGAATACAGGTACCTCTAATTAATCTATTTTCTGGCAGCTTGAAAGTAATTGGTTACTGCAACTTGAGGAAAACGAAAAGAGCAAGTTCCACATCTATCAGTATGCTTTCAAAGGACAACTTCATGGAGACGCTCAGGTCAAAACTTCACTTCGACAAAAAGGACCTATTCAACTTCATTTGTACTGAATTACCGATGGTCAATAAAGATTACAATTGGGTGGGCATATATGTTCTCAGGGGCGAGAAACTGGTGCTTGATGCATTCCATGGGGAAAAGACGGAGCACGAAGTCATTGCTCTTGGAGAAGGTCTTTGCAGCCAAGCAATCGTCACAAATGCAATAGTCAATGAATCGGATGTGAAAGGAAACTCCAAGTACTTGGCATGTTTCCCCTCGACAAAATCCGAAATTGTTGTGCCGATAAATAGCGATGGTGTTCCTGTCGGTGAGCTTGACATAGATTCTGACAGAGAATCAGCATTCACAGATGATGATGAAAGCTTTCTAGCCGATGTTGCTTCGATAATCAGCCCTATGGTGAAAGAAGCTTCCGACAAGAGTTAATTGATCAATCCTGTTGCTTACTAGCTTATAAAATCAAGAACTTTCTCAGTCAGAACAACGGATCCAATACAGAGGACACTACCCTTGATTAGGTCTATGACAGAGGCAGTTGCGTTCTTGACTTCAACTCCTGCGCTTTCGTGTTCCCCCAAGTTAAGATAAGTGCTTATCACGGCTCTGATGGGATATGCGTGCGAGACTAGGATGAACCTACCATCTAAAGAGTCCATGAGGGAAATAAATCTCTGAATATGTGACTCCCAAGGTTCCATCCCTAGATCGCTGTGAAGCCTATCGGGCATGCTGGTAAATCTGAAATTGTTGAATTTTCCAAGCCCTGACTCCTGTATTCTTTCATCTATGCTGTAATCCAGCCCCAACTTGTCTCCTATGATCCTGCTTGTTTCTCTGGCTCTCTGAACTGGAGATGAAATTATGCCGTCTATTCTTGCCCCTGCAAGTTGTGTTGCAAGTTTGTCTGCCTGGACTCTGCCCCTGGAAGTCAGTGGGTAGCCCTCATAATCTGATGTCACGATTCTCTGGACGTTTGCAGTACTCTGTGCATGTCTTACTAGAATAACCGAATCCATTCTGAAACAGATCGGGTTGAACCTTATAAACAAAATACTGGAAAATGTTATTTGCGTCATGGGACCTTTGAATTAGGTTTCAGCATTTTGCGCTAGTCAAAGGTTAATACGAGAATTAAATCATGAAACGGGACTGGATTATGGAAGAACACACTAACAGACTTATAGGAGAGAAGAGCCCATATCTTCTTCAGCACGCCCACAACCCAGTTAATTGGTTCCCTTGGTCAAATGAAGCATTTGAAGTGGCCAGGAAGGAAAATAAACCCGTCTTTCTTAGTATTGGATATTCGACCTGCCACTGGTGCCATGTAATGGAAAGGGAATCATTCGAGGATGAGGAAGTGGCAAAAGAACTCAATGATGCCTTTGTATGCATCAAGGTCGACAGGGAAGAAAGACCGGACCTTGACAGCACGTATATGATCGTGAGCCAGATGATGACTGGAACAGGCGGCTGGCCCCTCAACATAATAATGACTCCTGACAAAAAGCCTATTTTTGCACTAACTTACATTCCAAGAGAGAGCAGGCGTGGAATGATGGGAATAATCGAGTTAGCAAGAGGAGTAAAGGAACTCTGGAAAGAAGGGAGAGATGATCTCGAGGCAAAGGCTGACGAGATAATATCCAATATGAAGCTAGTGGTAAGGGAGCAAAAAGGGGACATAATCAATACAGAAACCTTGGAAAGTGTGTTCTCAAGCCTGAAGAAGAACTACGACACAGAATTTGGTGGTTTTGGCGGTGCACCTAAGTTTCCGTCCGCCCACAATTTGATCTTTCTTATGAGATATTTCAAGCGTCATGGAGACAAAGAGAGTCTCGATATGGTGGAGAGAACTCTTATCAAGATGAGGCTGGGCGGAGTTTATGATCAGATCGGCTTCGGTTTCCACAGATATTCTACAGACGCAGGATGGTTTCTTCCGCACTTCGAGAAAATGATCTATGACCAAGCTGTCCTGATGATGGCCTACACAGATGCTTTTGTCTTGACGGGCAACGACGTTTACAAGCATGTTGTAGACGAGATCACAGAATTCCTGAAGAGAGAAATGGTATCCCCGGAAGGTGGATTTTACACTGCCATTGATGCAGACAGTGAAAATGAGGAAGGTAAGTTCTACACCTGGAAGTGGTCAGAAATACTGAAGATCCTGGGCGAGGAGGATGGAAAATTCTTCGCGGAGTTGTACCAGGCTGAAAAAGACGGCAATTACGTAGATGAGGCAAGTGGCAGGAGCACAGGGAAGAATATTTTACACCTGGAAGAGCCTTTGATGCATCTGGCAAACAAAACCGGCGAGGATGAAGAGGAGCTCTTCTCACGGGTCATATCACTCAGGGGCAAAATCCTGAAAGAGAGATCCAAGAGGATATACCCCCATAAGGACGACAAGATCCTGACTGACATGAACGGCCTCATGATAGCTGCCCTTTCCAGGGCCTACCAGAAGTTTTCTGATGACAACTATCTGGACCTTGCAACTAGATCTGCAGACTTCATACTCGAAAAAATGCTTAAGGGTGACAGGCTTCTTCACAGATTCCGGGACAATGATGCATTTGTAGACGGTTTCATAGATGATTACGCCTTCTTGATTTGGGGTCTACTGGAACTCTATGAGGCTACTTTTGACACACAATACCTCGAACATGCCTTAAACCTCTGCAAACACACGCAGGAGCATTTCTGGGATGAGAAAAGCGGCGGCTTCTTCTACACTTCTGACGATGCTTCCTATGAACTGATAAGGACCAAGGAGACGCATGACGGTGCAATGCCTTCTGGAAACTCTGTAATGATGCTCAACATGCTGAGGATATCCCTTATTACCGGTGACAATGAAATAAAGGAAAAAGCACTGCAGATCGCAAGTTCAGTGGCCGAGGACATGAAGAAGGGGCCGATGTTCCACACCTTCCTCGCAACTGCCATAGACTTCGCAATTGGACCATCCTATGAAGTGACAGTGGTAGGAAAGAAAGAAGCAGCTCAGACTGTTGATTTCATCGATGAGCTTAGACAGCACTACCTTCCAAACAAGGTGACACTAATGTATGATGGCAAAGACCAGAAAATAAGAGACCTCTCTGCAATGGCCAGAAGAACCAAGTTGGACTCTAAGGGAACTGTGGCATACGTCTGCACGGAAGAGAAATGTTTTCCTCCTGTTCATGAGTCTGAAGATCTAATGAAATTAATTTCAGAGATAGAGAAATAATTGGCCCTGGCCGATATTTTTAGGCCAAGGCAGACCCCTTTTTGCAATTCATTACCCGGGTCATTGGACCGTATTCGTGGATATTACACCGTTTGTCTTTAGGTCAATGAACTGTATCTGTTTGATGAAAGGCAAAGTTGGTGCGGATTTGTTTCCTTGAATTGTCAAGGATGTCGATGCACTAAGGTAGTCTGAGCCTTTCACTGTCAGATTCCATAGGTTACCAGCGATATTGTCTGTAGTTCCCAAATTCATTGGGAGATTGTAGATGGAGTTGTTTGATTCTGTTATCCGAAGCTGAACATCATTTAGTGATACATTTCCGCCAAACTGGTTCACATATACGAAGTAAAAGGGCAGATCAGAAGAAGACGAATTCTGGACCTGAACTGATGCAGAAGGAGTGGACGCCCCTAGAAATGTAGTATAACCGCCGAGGATTGTGTAGAGTGTCGCTGCAAGAACCACAGTAATAGCTATCAACAGAATTGTTGCGATTATTGGTGAAACAGCTTTGTCATTTTTGAGTACTACCTTCTTCATTCACATCACAGCCGCCAGGGCGATGTGTCAGAACTGCGCTATTATAATAAATCTTTCGTCCGAAAAGAACGGTCTAGATTGTCCTGCAGAGCATTGAGTCATACAGGTCAGCATATAGACGGACTTACCGTGATACATACATTTGTCTGACATCTCTTCGCATGCGAAATTCAAACTTTCGAAATTTTTCGCCCGTTATCATGCCTATGAACCTGTGGTGCCTGAAAACTGTTCCCTGTAAATATGATGTATCTTGAGTGCTTCGCCCAGTATGAGTCCTGTTGTAATATCAAGAACTATCGAGAAAGTAATGCCCACCTCGAGCAGGATGGTGGGTATGAAAGCTACCATTCCCATTTTTACAAGAAAGGAAATTGCCCAGAGCAAAGTGATAGCGATCGAACTTCTATAGTGTGCTTTCCCCTTCTTAAGGAATACTCTATCTCCTTTTGCTGCTCTGTGCCCTACAACCAACCCCACGAGGACTATCACAGGTACTACTAATGTCTCAATCCTTAGTAGAATGTCGATATTCAAGGTCGATGAAGCGATATAAGAAAAATAATAGTTGTATGCCACCAAGAGGATCATGATTATAGGCCCGATGAATACTCTTGGTGTGGTATAACGCCTTCCTATTGCGGACATGATAATTCTGGCTAAAACATATAATACTACTATTATTGTAACAATGGAAAACTGAAAGATCTGTATATTGGGCAAGTTCAGTGCTCCAAGGGGATTGCTTATGAACTTGGATAGTAAGTTAAGGATTGAGTTTGCCATGAAGTGATACGTCCAGTCAAAGAATTTCACCACTATTAAGGTTCCCGTTCTCTCCAACTTTGACTATGCCTGAGTTGGAAATATATGTTCCAACAATACCTCCCGGAGTTATGTCAAAATATTCGTTTAAGGCTCTTTGATTCCTGCTGACTATTTCCCTTTCGCTGTGTCTCCTAAACTCTGGATATGTCCTCGAAGTGAATTCACTCTCAAACTTCAGATCAATTGTTAGTGAAATAATCTCCTTCCCTAGATGCTTCATAGCCATCAGCAGAGGAAACGTGCCAACTTTGTGAATAAGTGACAAATCACCTAAAACTGAGTCTGACCCAACAAGTGCTAAGTCGCATCTGTCGGTGATCACACGAATTGCTGAATCAAGAACTACTGTTGATTTGAGCCCTTTCTTTTCAAGATATAGAGATAATTCCTGCCCTTCAAGCAGGGGCCTACTTTCCATGACCAGCACCTCCGATATCTTTTCCCTATTTGCAATAAGTGCTTTCCTGACCATAGAGCTGTTGCTGATCGTACAAATGGTGCATCCTTTGTGCAACATGCTTCCAACACGTGACAATGCTTCCTCTATTTGATTTTCAATGGCAAGCCTCAGTCTGATAGCTTTATCCTCTACTTTTTCCGAATCTATTAGTGCTTTGTACATCTGATCACTGACATTTCTGACCAGCCCAAGACCCGCGTGTGCGGAGTTTAACCTGTCACGTACCGATTTCAAGAATTTCCTGTTTTTCCCTTTGATAGATGAAAAGAATTCAATAGTCTTCAACGCAAGTCCTGTAGATCCGGTTCTGTTGTCGTTAAGAATTTCTACTAACATTTCAAGGGGTGTGGGAGAAGAGCTCACATCATTGTATTTCCCAGTGATTCTTTATCTTTTATTAGTAGTGCGATTCTGATTAATAGAATTACTCGATTGCTTTGCATGATTTGCATTGTTGGCGCTGGCGCTATAGGAAAGACGATAGCGGATTACCTAAGCCAAAAACAGGAGGTTTCCGTGATAGATCTGAGCCAGGAGAGCTTGGATCATTTAAGGAACGTCAAGAAGCTGAAGGGAACCATAGAGGAGCATCAGGAAACTGTGAAGTCAGCAGAGGTTGTTATAGTTGCATTGCCAGGAGGTATTGCTTTTGGGGTTGTGAAGAAACTTATCCTCTGGGGAAAGAAAGTTGTCGATATATCTTTTTCCGACATAGATCCAATGGAGCTGGATGAAACTGCAAAGAAAAATAAAGCACTTCTAATCCCTGATGCTGGTTTTGCGCCCGGTATCTCTAACATTCTTGCAGGGAGGCTTTACAATAGCGGAAAATACAGCAGAATAGAAATTTACTGCGCGGGTCTCCCCCAGGAGCCAAAGGAACCGCTTTTTTACACTGTAAATTGGTCCGTGGAGGGATTGATCGATGAGTACACGAGACCAGCAAGAATTATTCAGGATGGGAGGGAGAAAACAATGGACCCCTTGGAGAATATTAGCTGTTACCACGTCGAGGGACTTGGGGATTTCGAAGCTTTCTATTCAGATGGACTGAGGACACTGCTTAAGACTCTTGATGGCGTAGACATGTTTGAAAAGACTCTAAGATTCAAGGGGCATCTCGACAGGGTGAAGTTGCTGAGGGATCTTGGCTACTTTTCTTCAGAGGACATTGGTGGTGTTTCACCTAGAGTCATATCTGAGGGGCTTCTTGAACGCCTCAGGACGGGAGAAAAGGACGTATGCGTGCTTATTGTCAGAGGAGTGGGTAAGGAAACCTCGGAGTTCTCCTGCGTGGATTATTATGACGAGTCCGAAGGTGTTAGTTCAATGAGCAGAATGACTGGTTATACTGCAGCAATTATTGCCGAAGGAGTAGCCGAAGGCAAAATCAACGGAACTGGTGTACTTCCACCTGAGAAAATAGGCTTTGTAGAGGAATCATTCAATTTTGTAAGGGAAAAGCTTGGACAAGTGGGAATAAGGTTTTGATTACCTTTTCTCAAACTCCGTTATTTTACCGTTTTCATGTCTGAAGAAGTAATTTAACTCATCTTGTCCGCTAGTTGCGCGGCAAATTCGCCCAAGCCTGTAATTCCCTGAGATCTCTACATAATCCAATTTTTCCCAGCCTGTGGAATTCTTGACTTCCTTAATCATGTTTTCATATGCATCTGCACAAATGTTGCAGCAGAAGAACATGTTCTCTCCCTCTATTTCTCTCCAGTATTCCCCCCAGGTGGCATCGCAAAGAGCACACCCCTCATAATTTGTTTTCATAAATCAAACCTCTTTCAAGTCTTGCATTTAGATAAGAATCAAATGCTACCATTGATCTGACAAAGGTTGCCTGAATCGCCTGAACATTGCCGTTCTCACTTGAATACTTTTCTACTAAGTTCAGAGCCCGCTCAGAATGCGAGATGTCTGCTTCATATCCCTCTCTAAGGAAGTCCTTAGTGGCCTGGGTGAAATCATTCATATTAAACAGTTCTGGCCTGAAATAAGGGTATTTTGCTCCATATTTCTCAAGACCACGTGTAGCTATGAGTTCGAGGGAATGCATTGCTGCCATCGTCTCTATCCAGTCGCAATTTTCAGCTATCTGCATCCAGGTGGAAATTGCCTGACTAGTTGCTGGAAGTGGCTTGGAATCAATTATGCTTACCCTTTCAATACCCAGGGACTCACCCATTTTTATAAGAAGCTCATGGTGAGACGGGTTCTTCGAGCCGAATCCATGGAGCTCGGTCATTATGTTTTCAAGTTCATAGGACTGAACATCCTCATGATCAGTCTTAGCTATTATATAGGCACAGGATCTAATCCACTGCCTGAGGAAGTGATGATGTTCCATGGCATATCCGATCAATACCGATCTGTCAGGTTTCTGCATCGCTGCTATGAAAGGGTGCGGGGGCTCTGTAAAGAAGTTCTTGACGAAACGATCTATTATCCAGCCCTTCAGACCAACACCTTGAAAGCTGAAGAAACCTTCAAGAAGTTCTGATAGTCGCGCTTTTTCCGTTTTTTTCTTTGTTATGAATCTGTTGAGCCACATAACATGCTCCGCTTCACTTTCAGAAGCCATTCTTGTGAAATGATTGCTAAGACCCAAAAAATCAGCCCTATTATCCATATACGAACAAACGGTACATTTCATTCCTTTCATCTAAAAAATGATTCCACTTATTAAATCGTGCCGGTACTGTGTCTAGAGGATATGCAATGAAGACTAAGTATGTAATACAAATCCAAATTTGTCTTTAGCGTTATCAAAGTCTGTGGCACCCCAGTTAGATATTTTTAGTGATTGTTCAAACTGCTTAAGATCTATCGAACAATTTAGTACACCCATTCGAACCGCTCCTTACAAGTGTATAATGCATTTGACTGGATGGAAGATTCACATTAAACGATAATATAACTTTGCTTGCAGCAAGTATCTCATAAATATCATTTAAATAGATCCTTGAGTTCTTACCTAGCATGAGTGTAACTAGCTCAGATGAACCTAAGAGCACCAGGCAGTACAAGAAAGACCTGGGAGTGTGGCACGTGGTATTCTTCACCATTGGTGCCATCCTAGGACCTGCTATTGCATTTGCACCAGTCTACACTGTTGCACTGGCAGGTCCCTCAGGAATACTCGCATGGCCCATAGCGATGGTGCTGATAATACCTCTAGCGCTTGTGTATGCGGAACTTGGAACAGCCTGGCCAAAAGCAGGAGGAGTGGCCTATTATCCTCACAAAAGCAATGGCCCTCTAGTTGGAGCTATCAACGGGTGGGCATCATTTGTTGGATATACTCTGAGCGGGCCTGTCATAATATTCGCAATAGTAGAGTATCTCAGCTTTTACTACCCGGCTTTTTATGCCAACGGAACACTCACTATTCTCGGTATTCTCGCCGCTGAGGGTGTGCTGCTTCTAATTTTCATAGTCAACATTCTTCGGATCAAACACATGGGAAACATTAATTCAATACTGACTGTTATTACTATAATTCTCCTCACCGTTATGATTATAGGCATAGGTCTGTATGTAAAGCCTTCAAACCTAACATCCGCGGCCCTAGGAGGTTTCACTCCATACGGTGCAACTGGGCTATTTGCTGCCATAACACTCACTGTTTTCGGTTACGCAGGATTCAGGCAGCCAATTGACTATTCAGAAGAAGTTAAGGACCCTGGAAAGAGCATACCTCTCGCAATTGTCCTTTCTATTGTATCTGCAGCAATCATATTTTCAATTGAGGCATTTGTGTTTGCAGGTGCTGTCAATTTTGCGGGTTTCAATCTCTCAGCGGGAAACTGGGCTGCCTTCTTCCAATACAGCTCTCCCTACGCAACAGAGGCGCAGACCCTTGGGCTTCCAATAATTATAGTGATTGCCATAGTAGTAGCAATTATAGCCACATTCAAGGACGGTTACATTTACTATGGCGGATCCGCCAGAGTTGCACACACCCTTGCAAAAGAGGATCACTACTTCCCGAGTCGCCTCTCCCACCTCAATGAAAAGGGCCTCCCAATTTACACAATTTACTTAATCTTCGGAATAACCATAGTTCTTCTTGCACTGGGCAGATCTCTTGCCTCCATAATATCCATTGCTGTTGATGCGCTCATAGTGGGGTACGGAGCAGGATGCGTCAGCCTGGCAGTTCTAAGAAAAGCATATCCTGATCAGAAGAGGCCATTCAAGTTGCCTGCGATTAAATTCTTCTCACCTTACACTTTTGTCATCGCAAATCTGCTTGTCTATTGGTCAGGTTGGACAGCGGTGAGGGTGATCATCCCTGTTGACATTTTTGGGGTAGTATTGATCGCTTTTTACAGCAGAAACAGGCAGATGGAAGGTAAACCTATCATTTACGGGCTCTGGATGCCGATTTATTTCCTAGCGATTATGGCAATGTCATATTTCGGAAGCAGTTTCTTTGGAGGAAGGAATTTGATCATCTTCCCCTATGACATTGTAATGTTCATAGTCGTAACATTAGGATTCTTCTATTTCGGGTATTACTCGGGGTTGAAGTGGATAGAGCATTCAGGCGAAAAGATGTGATCTAACCAACACATTTTTTCTTTTTTTTCTGGTCCTTGCAATTCTTCTGGAACTCATGCCCATCGCATTAAATAGATCCCTTGAAGTTGTCTTTCGCGCACCTGAATAAATATCTTTGAATTTATGGCTCTCCATCCTGCAGTAAAAGTAAAACTGAATTTCGTGTGCCAATATTTCACTTTGATATTGCAACTGACCTTCACTCCATCATGGAAGGATGAGGCTTAGAGTCTTTTTTTTCTAGGAACAATATGGATACATTGATTCATTAATTTCTCATTGCACTTCGAATAGATACACTAAAGCCGCATTTGTAAACTTCCCCAGGTGAGAGCCTAATCAAACCTAACCCGTTATTGTATGCGTCTGGTGCACCGGTCATCGGTTCGACTGCAACAGAGTTCTTTTCGGCATACTTACCATTGTAAATGACAAGATACCCCATATTATTCCTGGCAATCTCTAAAGTGTACGATGTGCAAACCAGTTCTAAGACTCCACCGCCAACGAACGCATTATCAAATTCCCTAGCACTGAATTCAGGATCATTGTTGAAATCAACCTTCTCTGAAGAGCCATCAGGAAAGTACTGGTCTAGGAAATTCAGCTCCCTTAGGCCCTCACTGTGTCTAAAGTTGTACTTTCCATCCGTAAGGAAGTAGGGGTGAAACCCTACAAGAAGTGGTGAGCTTTTTCCTCCTGTGTTCTTTACGGTAGCATCTACCATCAATAGCTTTTTTCCAATGGAGTACTTGATACTCGTGTGAAGACTGGACGGGTACCCACTGTTATCGAAGTCGCATTCAATTGAAACATCATTTTCTGAGGAGGCTGTAATATGCCATTCTATGTCCTTTAAGAATCCGTGAATACTGTTTTCCCCATTATTTTTCGGAAGGCTGTACATTTTTCCGTCAAAGATGTAGGCTGCTTCCCTAACTCTACCTGCGTATGGAATGAGAACAGCAGAACCTCCATGTGTCTGTTCTCCGTCCATCGATTTCTTGAGTACATCAACACCATCTAGCACCAGGGAAGAAAGGTATGCCCCCTTTTCTTCTACTCGAGCAATGCTATTCCCCTTCCTGATTTCAACCATGTTGGTAGAGCCCTCCATAGCATATTGAGATTGCCGGACTGAAAAGATTATTCCACAGGGATCAATGGCGAAAGGAATTGCAGGAGATTCAGATTACAAAGGATGTGTTCGTTTCGGACTTGCACTGCATTTACCTCAGAGATGAGAATGCTGCTGTGGTTTCGGACTTGCATCTTGGGTTTGAGGAGGAAATGAATCTGCATGGCCTCTTTCTTCCAAGGCTGCAAAGAGACCATGTAGAGTCAATTGTGGACAGGATAATAGACAGATACAAGATTGACAAACTCATAATCAATGGTGACTTTAAGCACGAGTTCTCAAAGAATCTCCCTCAGGAATGGGAGGACATAAAGCACTTCATCGACCGGTACAGGAAAAACATAAAGCTTATCTTTGTCAGGGGAAACCATGACAACTACCTAATGACCATACTAAAGAACAGAGGCATAGAACTTCATGAAACGCACGAAACGGATAGGTATTACATTTACCACGGCGACCGCGACAGGTCTCTGAAAAAGTTGACAATACTTGGACATGAGCATCCATCCTTCGTAATGAGGGACAGAATTGGTGGTGTGTACAAGGTTCCTGCGTTCATTTACAACAGCGAGTCGAACGTCCTTGTGACTCCTGCCATGAGCTTCTTTTCATCAGGCACGGATGTAACACAGTCTCTCCTGAGCGAAGAGCACTTCACGCCTGTCCTTAAACGGACAAATGCCAGAAAATTCAGAGTTTTTGGAATCACCGAGGAGTTCGGGCTTGTCGACTTCGGATATCTTGGCGATCTTGAGATTCCTCCGAAGAAGTATCGTTGACATTGGATGAAAATGCATTGCTAACAGCGTTCCTCAAGTCATCCGTTATTTCTGAACCATGAACATTCCTTATTATTTCAGTCTGTGATGCAAGTATCCTCTTGATCAATGATGAGGACATTGAGTCCACAGCCTTATCTATATCCACTCCAGATGCGAGTGCTCTCTTGAACCTTGAGATTTCCTTCTTCCTTACCTCGTCTGCATTCTTGTAAATTTCACCAATGAGTTTTTCCACTTCTAATCTGGCGAGGATCGAAATGGCAGATTCACTTTGTTTGCTGACGATTTTCTCTGCATCCTTTACTTCCAAATTTTTTCTTTCCCTGTTTTTTTCAAGGACAGTGGATAGAGTTTTCAAGTCAATCAAATGATATTCGCCATTTTCTGGCTCTTCCACGTTTCTTGGGTTTGACACATCAAGAATCACTTTCTTCTGCCCAGAATCAGCGATCTGGTCTCTTGTCACAATAACCTCTTTGGATGTCGTAGCAGCTACAATAATATCGCTATTTTCTATTTCTTTTGCAAGATCGGAGAAAGGAGCCCATCTTGTAATGGCATTTTTCGGAAGGGAAGAATAACGTTCATAATTACGCCCTATTACAGAAAGTTCATAGGGTTTCGCCTTAGACAGGTATTTTATGATGTCAGATGCCATCTTTCCGGTCCCTATTACTGAAACTCTTTTGCCAGATACCCCATATTGCCTTTCGAGCAGATCAACGGCAAGCGCGGGGATCGAAACCTTGCCTCGAGAGATTGCTGTATCTCTTCGTACAAGCTTTCCAGAGCTGATAGATTTCCGGAAAACGAAGGCCAGGGGGTCTTTCACATGACCCTCGTCTAGGGCTTTATCAAAGGACTCCTTAATCTGGTGCAGTATCTCATTTTCCCCCACTGACATTGAATCTAGGCCAGCAGTGACTTTGAAAAGATGTGAAATAACATCCGAGTCTTGAAGCTTATTCGAATATTCTTCATTCTTTACTCCTTCGAGAACTCGGTCTGAATGATAATAAATTTCAAACCTGTTGCAAGTTGAGACTATTACAAAATTCTCAATCCCCTCATTCGAAAGAATGGATTTCCATTCTTCTACTGGAATTCTCAGGACCTCTTCAAGCGACCTGTATGAATCTTTCTGGTTCCAAGCAAGTAATTTCAGAGATCCACCCAACTTCATACGATCACTATCTATTACTGATCATGGATATCTACCTTATATTTTAGGGGATCTGTTATTTAGCAGGTTTTCCAAAAGCAGAGAGTTTTCCAAATTTTTCTAAGGGCTCAATTCATCTGCTAATCTTTTAATAAATCCTTCCTATTTACGCAATACGCCCGGATAGTGTAGCGGCCGATCATACGGGCCTGTCGAGCCCGTGACACGGGTCCAAATCCCGTTCCGGGCGCTTTTCCATAAGAGGGAGAACCCACATCCCTTGCTTGGAAAACGCCCCAAATCAATAGTTACCATAGACTCTAAGAATCGAGCCTATTTGGCGTCAAGATATTTCTGGATATAATCTTCTGGAATCCCACATTCACGGGCCCCACTGATCACAGTTTCTTTGTATGCCTCTGAGGGTGAACCTACAGATTCA
The DNA here is from genome assembly GCA_046704405.1 of Thermoplasmataceae archaeon. Classification (GTDB taxonomy): domain Archaea; phylum Thermoplasmatota; class Thermoplasmata; order Thermoplasmatales; family Thermoplasmataceae. The sequence goes on from JBJKSA010000014.1 coordinate 143,011, forward strand.
TTGTCCCGGAAATAAAGAATTGCCATGATTTTCATATTATCAGTGCTCTTCACTGGCAACTCCCTCCTCTTATACCTGTTAGGAAAGCCTTCATATTGATCCAAAGACAGCAGATCCCCATCGTTTATTTCGAATAGTGCTCCTTTCACAGATTCTCCCTCAGAGGGCACAATATTACCGACTGCACCACCCCATCTGTCAGATTTTCCATCATATACAAATCTGAAATCCTCAAGGGTTGCCGAAGTTAGAAAGGTACTGCCTGGGCACCTTTTTTTCATCTGATCCAAATTCATGTTGGAGCCGAAGGCAAAATACTTCATGTGATGAAATTACGAGTGCTGCTTAATTCTTTTCTTAACTTGCTTTTATGCTTGTCAAAATGAAAGCTATGTTCAACTTCTGACAACAGGACCGAATTATCTATGAGTTATCGGCTTTGAACAGAGATAAATGATGATGTCACTTCCATTTACTTTCTGTACAAATTCTAAGAATCCTCCACTTGATGTCCCAAACCCACCTGAGATAGTAAATTTACTTAAGTCTCCCGTGCTTTGCAGTCAAGGTTACGGCATGTTTTTCATTCTCAACCCTCTTGGCTCATTGTTCTTAGGGAAAGGGGTGCCGTTACCCTGAGGGATTCGAGTGGAAGTCCCTCTTCATACTCAGAGTTCGAAACTAGGCGAGAAGACTATGTCATATTTAGTAGCGTCACAATCGCTTACACAGGATTTAGCTCAAGTTTTCCTTTTTTGGCAGTTTTTCTGATTCAAGTGAGGCATGTGCCTCAAACGGAAGTTGCATTGCTCTACCTTGCTTCTGGATTGCTTGGAATACTGGGACAGATCGCTGGTGGCAAAATCTCTGATCTGCTTGGAACGAAAGCTATTACTGTGCTTGGACTCGCTGTGTCTGGCGCTTTCTACGGCCTGCTCGCCTTCTTTGTAACTTACAACGCTTCTTCCTATCTAATAATGATTTCATACCCGATTTTGAGCCTTTTCAACAATCTTGCTCAACTGGCCCTATCATCACATATATCTGACAGACCGAAGGCCAGAATGGCCAATGGTATGTCACTGCTTTATGCTGGTGCAAACCTTGGGTTCACAATAGGACCTGTATCAGGTGGCTACCTTGCAGCCTACCTTGGTTACAGTTCCATCTTCACCTTTGGCTTGTTGACCACAATGGCATCCGCCATTGTGGCTTTTGTTGGAATAAAGATAAACCCCAAATATGCACTGCGTACCCCTATAGGTAAGACCTCTGGGAAAGGGACTGTAAAATTGACCAGTTCACTACTCATATTTTTCACACTAATACTATTGTCCTGGTTTGCCATCGGTTTCCAGGCAATACCTCTGGCAGTTTATGAAACAAGCTATTTGTCGCTTTCAACAATAAAGGTTGGTATTGTCCTTAGTGCCAATGGCCTCCTAATTACTCTGTTGCAAGTAAGATTCTCGAAGTTGATTGGGATCGAGCGTCGACTGAGGCTTTTTCCGATTGCCTTGGGATCGGCCATAATGGCAGTGGGTTTCGTAGGGATCGGTTTTTCGAGCGGATTGACTGGGCTACTTCTGTCCATTATACTTACCACTGTTGGCGAAATTATGGTCGCCGTACCCACACAGGTGGTCATCACTCTGTTCTCTCGGGAATATAACAGAGGCACTTACCAGGGGTATTACTTCGCTTTCTCAAGATCAGGAATTGCAATCTCTTCAGCTTCATTCCCACTGGTTTTCGGAATTTTTGCAATGCATGTTTATTCAGCATGGATACTCATGGCTGTTGTTTCGGGACTCCTGGCTTTGTCTTACCAGATGTTATCCAGATCTTTGCAGAAGGACTACTCGGAAATGTCCGATGATTCGCACTCTGACCCTAATTAGTATATTTGTAACCAGATCAATAACGGTGATCAACAGGTCCAATCATTGAGCGCAAGCTTATGGGTTTCTTATTAGGAGGCTACCCGTCAGGGTTGCTTGGCGAAATTTAATTACGTAAGTCCGATCCCACATTTATCGTGCCCGTGCAGAATTGCGCTCTTGTAAGAGGAATTATGGTGTACTCTGATGAAATAGAGAACGGTTCTTTTTTCATTGGCTCAAGATTCGCCCCGTCCCTATGCCGTTCTATTTCGTCTGAGAAGGGGAGGGGAATAATATGGGGGAAAGCAGAGGAAGAGATGGAAGAGATTCTTCGCATACATATCAGAAAAGTACTGAAGAAATTCTATCGCATTAAAAGCATACGAATTATCTGGGAAGGCGATGAGGACTTTTCCGTAGATGAAGAGGAAAAGACATTCGTCAGGAGATCCAACTACAGGGCCATTTACATTTTCGGAAAGGAAAAACTAGGTTATATGGAGACAGACCATGAATCAGGAGGAAAATACAGCAAGTTCTGCCGCATAGAATCTGAGGATGCCACTGGAACTTATCTAGTATGCAATAAGATAAGGAAAGAGGACTGGGACGATCTCATGGTGAGTATCTGTATACGCAGCATGCCATTCGACCAATGAGGAAGTATCATTTGAGCGATTATAGACTATTTAACTTGTTCCGGTAGCAATGTCATTTTCCTTGTAGCTTATCCAGTCACTCCAGCTTCCCGGGTACAGCAGTGAATCGATTCCAATTGCTGCTAAACCAAGAATATCTACGCAGGAAGTCACTCCGGATCCGCAATAGACAATTGGCTTTGGACCGATCTTTTTGAACATTTTCCTGAGGTCCTCTCTGCTTCTTAATAGCCCATCTGGTTTCATAATATCCTTAAAGTGAATATTCACAGCTCCCGGAATGTGACCTGCCACTATGTCAATAGGTTCTTCTTTTCCTTCATATCTTATAGGCGCCCTTGCATCTATTAAGGTTCTTTGGCCCTTAAGGGTTCTCACTTCTTCCACATCAACTGCCAAAGCAGTTTTCACATCAGGTTCAAATTTCCCTGTTCTCTCCTTAGGGAGGGTCTTGGTAACCATGTGCCCTTCCTGAATCCATTTTCCTATCCCACCATCCAAAACGTAGACATCCTCATGCCCGAAGTAATTAAGTAGCCACCACAGTCTGGCCGCGCCAGAGAGATCATCATCATAAGCTACCACTGTTTTCCCTGTCTCCACACCATATGAAGACATCCGTTGGGCAAAGTCCGGTTTGTTCGGAATGGGATGGCGTCCTCCATGTTCCTTTTTCTCACCTGTCAGGTCGGTTTCCATGTCGATGAAGTAAGCTCCAGGGATGTGTCCGTCGAGATATTTCCTTCTCCCTTCAGAATGGTCCATCAAGTTGTATCTGCAGTCAGCAATTATAATGCTGTCACCTCCCAGATGTTTCGAGAGCCAATCTGTGCTTACTACAGTTCGATCTGAAAGTGCCATCCAACTCGCCTCATTCTGCAAGAATGAATATCCTCATTAAATGTTTCTTTTCATAGGCGTTGTTTGCTCGCTCCTAAATCGAAGTACAAACCTCGTATTGGAAAAGAGCGGACAAATTTAATTGGGGCTCAAACATCACGAATTGTGGATAGAGAAAAGGCACTCAGAACTGGTTCTTTAATCATTCTTGCAGTGAATTTCATCCTCTTTGCGTATAAACTCATACTCGGTTTTTTCATCCACAGCTACGCACTTATTTCGGATTCTTTCAATTCTTTGACAGATGCAATGATAGGCATTTCCATGATCGCTGGGGTAACATATGCATACAAACCTCCAGACGAGGAGCATGCGTTTGGCCATGGCAGGGCAGAGCACGTTATTCTCTTCATTCTGGCTGCAATACTGGTCGGCACGGGCTTATCAATCCTGTTCGGAGTGTTCATAGAACTAAGGAATCCGACGACCGTTCGATATTCACTTTTCTATATTGTTATAATTGCACTCACTATTCCTGTGAAGTTTCTTCTAGGAGTTTATGCTTCCAGACTCGGAAGAAAGCATGATGCTGACTTCCTGGCTGCTGATAACTGGCATGAGCAGTCTGATAACCTTGTCACTGCGGTGGTCATCGTGGGCATCATAATCAGTGCAAAGGGATATCCAATCGTGGACCCACTTCTTGGTGCCGCTATTGCTGCTTTTCTGGTCTATCTTGGTATTACCTATGGGAGGAAAAGTGTCACACTCCTTATGGGAGGGCAGCAAAAGTCTGAGCTAATTGAAAAGGCCCGGAACTTGGCACTTAAAGTGAATGGCGTGAGAGAGGTTGGCAACATCGAAGTGCACGAATATGGTGAACGAGTGATAGTAAACATCACAATTGTTCTATCCGGAAATCTTGATGCGTCCTCCGCTCACACAATATCTCACAAGGTCCAGGACATTCTGACAGATAATGGGTTTTATTCTGCACACACACATGTTGATACTAGGAGAACAAGCCTCATGGATGAGGTAGAGAGGTCGATTTTTTCCCTTGTTTCATCATACACCGAAATAAAGGGCCACCACGGACTTGAAATACATGAGTCCCTTGGAACATCAGTTGCAGAGGTACATCTAGCATTCTCCCCTGGTATCACCCTTGAAAAGGCTCATTCCATAGCACATGAAATTGATGAGAAATTCAGGGTTAAGTGGCCCGGGTATAAGCTCATGACCCACATTGAGCCTTATAGGAATCTAAATGACCTATAGTGCAACAGTCTATGAGAGAAAATTACAGTTTGCTCAACATTCACCATCTCCATCGATCTAGACAAAGAATTTATTAAGCCAGCCTTGTTGATAGCACTCGATACAATGGCTCTAGAAGGTCGTATTGGTGGAGTCCCCGTTAAGCTCATCGTTTTCATAGTAGGAATAGTGATCACTGTCCTTGGAGGTTATTTGATTGGAAGAGTAATCTCTGCAATCATAGGCAGCATCAATGAGGCTGTTCTCATTTCAGGACTAGTGCTCTTTGCCGCAGGAATCATTATTCTGGCAATCATGATAATGCAGTGGCTGAGAAGGTAACCACAAGTGCCTATCTTGAATACTGGCATATTCCCTTAAACACTGGGACAGTTTCCAGTTTTTCCAAGATTTCCTTAAGTTTTTCCTCCAGTTGATCTATTTCCTTTTCATTCCTTTGTAAGTTTGTAGCGTATCTGTCATATAAGGAGGTCTCTCTGAAATCTAAGAGAAGGAGGCGGACCACCCTTTCCAGTTCTTCCACTACGAATTCTGGGCCTGATGCAATCCTTCTGTTGTAAAGAGTAAGAAATCTTGCATCTGGTACTTTCACGTACTTCTTAGCATCTTCCATCCCGAGATCGGTGCCATTGTCCAGTTTGTAGTGGAGTTCGTTTCCCCTGATGCCGTCGAGCCAGTTCCTGATAATTGACCCAATCATCTCTGAGTTATAATACGCAGAGTTCTCTGGAGGAGAAAGGTTAAGGTTGTCACTCCCCAAGGCGTTGTAGCTTACAAGTTTTTCTTTAACAAGGCCTTCCATATCTATGTAAAGGTTTGATTCTAGTCTAGAGTGTTCCCTCAAGAGTTCAGCGTACCTGTACCAGCTCCGTTCGAAGTCATTTTCGTCTTCAGTAAGGTGATTTCTAATCAAGTCTGACCACAATGACATGGTTGAGATCTCTGGGATCACCACAGGCATAGGTACCCTTGAAATTGAGTCCGAGTATCCCTTGAGCTGAGACTTCATGTCTGAAGCAACCCTTCTTAGAACGGCACTGTGCTCAGGTGTGGTCTCGAATTCCATTCTCTTGCTCTTTTCTTTCTCCCTTGCCTTAGGCGGAAGAGGTTTTCGTGCCTCAGAAAACATCTGCCCCGTTCTCATATGGTTTAGCATGGACACAAACTTCTTCCTTCCAGGTTCGATGTACTTTACGGTAGCGTAAGAGACCACGAAGGAAACGGCTGCAGAAATAAGCCCTGCTTCAAGAAGGAGGATTTGCAATCATGCCTCACCCGGATGCTTTCTTGAATCTCACTATCAATTAAATTATTCGGTCCATGGAACGCCGAAAACATATATTTATCTATTTACTGCCGCTACTTTATAATGGCTGGAATCAAGCTTGTTGGGAGAGTAGAGTCTCTTTTTAAAGTGCGGACAATCCTGATTCTCGCATTCATAGTTACACTTGTATTGGCCACCAACTATCTTCCTACAAAATACTTCCCGATCTACCTTCCAGATATGCAACAGAACTTTTATGTTTTCTTCCAGAACCCAAATCTATTGTCCTTTTATGGAACTCTTATAGGACTGCTTCTCGCTTCATATGCAGTTCTTGTAGCCCTTATACCAAATTTTCACTATGACAGCCTTCAACAACCAATATTCAGTCAAGTGAACCGAGTTTTTCTCTTCACCATTTTCATTGGGATAATACTTATGATCATTGATTTTACAAACAGCATTATCCCCGGGAATGATAGTGCATACTTTACTCAAATTGAGGTTTTCTTTTTCCTATCACTCCTTATAGGCCTCATTTTCAGTGTCCTTTCCCTATCTGATCTTTTCAAACTGCTTAGAAAGAAGGGCTCCAGGCGGTAAAGAAATTCAATGAGGCAATTCACATGCACCGTGTACAGGGCGTGAATGACCTTAGTGACCCCAGCAACAAAACTATGAACTAGATGCTGATGTTAAGAGGACAGATGATACCCATTTGGATTTTCCTAAGGAAGCTTGGAAAGACCATAAAAAAGGGAATTGTGGGATCATCTCTGAGCACCATCTTAGTCGTAATATACGGGACGATCTCAGAATACTACTTGGAGAATCCAATTAGCAACTCCGGCATCCATAGTCTCTTCGACAGTCTATGGTGGACAATGCAGACACTCACCACTGTGGGTTATGGAGACACGCCGGTTTATGGGTATCTTGGAAGACTGAATGCAATCATAATAATGGTAATCGGAATCGGAAGCATTGGTTACCTTCTTGCATCTGTCTCTGCAAATATAGTCAATTCAAGGATTTCACAAAAGATTGGAAGGGTGAGACTAAGATTGAGAAAACACGTGGTGATCTGTAATTTCGACTCCGCAGGAAAGGATATAATCAGGGATCTAAATGACAAGTCCTATCCTGTCGTTATTGTTGCGAGGAAAGAGGTCTCTGAGGATGGTCTGGAATTTAATTACGTAAAGGGGAGTTGCTTAGATGACGAGTCCTTGACAAACGCGGGAATATCGAACTGTGATACCGCAGTTATCCTAGCAGGCAGATCCGTACTGGATGAAGAAATGGCAGAAGTCGATGCAAGAACCATCCTTATGGGAATGACACTAAAGAGGAAGAACCCGGATGTTTATGTGATCGCTGAGATTCTGGATACTGCAAATGAGACCCACGCACTTGCTTCTGGCATTGATGAAGCCATGGTCAAGGGACGCCTTGCATCAAGACTTATCTCAGGCTCAATAATTTCTCCAGGTGTAACTAAGGTCCTCAAGAACTTAATATCCGGAACGAGCGATTATCAGGTCACCGAAATTTCTCTCAGAAAGTATGCTGGAAAGACTTTCGAATCAGTCTATGAAGATTTTGACACGCCAGGCAGGATAATACTGGGATTCAGGAAAGGTAACACAGTCACTGCAAACGTGCCTGAAAACCAAAGCGTAGACGGACACAGTCTTATACTTCTGCGAAGGAAGTCTTGAAATAACCTTCACGAAATAAAGGAGTTGAGCCTCGTTATTCCTTCGGTCAATTCTTCCTTAGATGCAGCAAATGATAATCTGAAGTGCTTCTCGCCTTGTTCTCCAAATGCAATTCCTGGGGTTGTTATTACTTGTTTATCCGCCAGAAGTTTCTCGCAGAATTTCTTTGAACTCAAATTGGATTCAAAACCAGGAAAGAAATAAAATGTTCCCTCGGGTGGCCTTATTCGTAGTTTTCCTGTTTCCGAAAGGAGTTTCATCACAAGGTTTCTTCGGCTTGCAAATTCTTCCTTCATCCTTCGCGGGCTTTCCTTGTCCCTGAGTGCTTCCAAAGCAGCATATTGCGATATTGAAGGGGCACAAGTAACCGTCTGCTGCTGTATCTTGTCAGCAGCGTTTATTATTTCATCACTGGCAAAGAGATAACCGATTCTCCAGCCTGTCATTGCATGACTCTTTGAAAAGCCCCCTATCGTGAGGACCCGATGCTTTGCTTCCTTCATCGAGGCAGCTGGAACCATCTTGCCCTCATATATTAGTTGAGAGTAAATCTCATCCGAAATGAGGTAAAGGTCATGCTCAAGAACGAAATCGGTCAATTTCTTTATTGAACTTCTTGAGTACACTTTTCCTGTTGGGTTTGTCGGGTTGCTTATGATAATAGCTCTCGTTTTCGGTCCAGTCAAAGAGGACATCTCATCGAAGTCAAATTCGAAGTCCTCGGTAGTATTGACTGGCACTGGTTTCCCCCCACAGAGTTTGACAATATCTGGATAAGAAGAATAATAGGGCTGGGGCAGCAGGACCTCCTCCCCTTGTTCAAGTATTGTTAAGAGCCCCATGTTTATGGCGAATTTTGCGGAGGATATGAGAAGATTAGAAGGGGACGCATCTATCCCGTCCTGTGATTTTATCTCCCCTGCTATACCTTCTCTCAATTCAATTATACCCCTGGAAGGGGTGTAGTGTGTCTTCCCATTTCTCGCCCATTCAAAGCCGGATTCTATCACATTTTCTGGTGTAGTGAAATCTGGCTCACCGACCCCAAAGTTGAAAACTTTCTTCCCCATCCTTTTCATTTCAGCTGCCTGATTGGACAAACTTATTGTCGGTGACTCATTGATAAGATCAAGCCTAGAGGAAACCATTAGTTGCAATCGCACGATAAATATAAATCCACTCGGTGCTAAGTTCCCATTAACTCAGTTCTTATAGGTTATAACCGGCAAACCATTTAAGTAATGGTTGGATCGTCAATGGTAAACACGGGAATTAGAAGGATTAGCGACAAAGTATGGAGTAGAGTTTAATGGATCTTACAGTCATTCTTGACCTAGTCAGGAAGTACTTTTTTATACTGGTTTTACCGATATTAATCTCAATAGGGACTTTAGTTGGGGTGTATTTCTCTGTTAGAATTGCACTTAGCAAATCGAACAGAGCTATTGAATTCAAGAAGTCGATAATGATTATAATCAGAGGCCCGGTTTCTGTCGCCCTAATAGGTACAGCCTTAATTATAATAGAAAAGGAGCAACCCAAGTTGTTTCTCCCATACCTTCAGCCTGGTTATGTCACGTTCATTGTGGAACTTGTTTTTCTTCTAGCATCAATCAACGCGGCCAGGAAAATAAGTACCTTATTGGTGAAAGAACTCCTGAAACTTGGAGATGCAGGGCGTAGATTCCTGTTGCTGGGAATTTATTCCATCGGATTGGTTGCGCTATTCTACATAATATTCACATCCCCTGTCAACACTTCCCTGACTCAAAATGCGTTCCAGATTGTAGGCTTCATAACTGGGATAGTTATCACTTATCTCGTTGTGTACTTGATCAACCTAATCTTGATTAGGTATCAGTCAGCTGTAAAGGATAACAAGCCACAGCTGCACACTACCATAGCTTTCGGAAGAAGGGTTATCGTTGGGGCCATAGGACTTCTGGGCGTCGCTGCGGCTGGGTTCGCTGCATTTCCACAGGCCTCAGGAGCCATAGCATCCCTCTTTGTAGCAGCCGGTTTTACCTCGATTGTGATAGGCCTTGCTGCACAATCCAGCCTTTCAAATCTCATAGCTGGAGGTGTTATTTCGTTCGCCCAGCCTTTCCAAATCAACGATGCCATAATCTTTGATAACAACTACTGTTTTGTCGAGGATATACGACTTGTCTTCACTGTCCTTAGAACGTGGGATGGGAGACGCCTTATGGTACCAAACAATCAGTTTCTGAGTACTACCATAGTGAATTACAACGCGGTAGATACAACCAAACTGGCTGTGATTTATATACAGATTACCTTGGAAAGCGATGTTGAAAAGGCAATGGATATCATGAAGGATGTTATTGCCGGACATCCGCTTTTTTTCCCAGCAGAAGGCTTGCCCAGCGTACTAATAATGGAATACAATGAGTTTGGAATTCAACTTAGGGCACTTGGTAGAGCCAAGGATCAGAATGATAATTGGTACCTTGAGAAGGAATCATTGCTCAATATCAAGAAAGAATTCGAAAGGAATGGAATCAAGATTGCTGTCCCAAGGAGAGATGTTTTCTTGCATGGAAACAACGGAAATGATGCAGGGCTAGAAGGGAAAGGGCCCAACAGATCAAGCTAATAAATGATATTTGTATGGGTCGGTGCCTGAACCATGATAAACAGAGAGTACGCGGATTCAATAAAACAGCTCATGCCAGCCAGGGAACGTGGCACTGACCTAGAGCGACCTGTATCGCTATGGAAGGAACTTGACAGGCTAAGAGGTTTTCCAGAACAGACCACTGTAGTCATATTCAGGACCCGTGGCTGCTCATGGTTTAATTTCTCCTCTTGTTCCATGTGCGGCTACTTTAACGATGTGTCAAGCAAAGTTACTAAAGAAGACCTTTTCAAGCAGATTGATTTTATGACATCTTCTCTTTCTGGCTCAAAGGTCCTCAAAGTTTTCACTTCGGGTAGCTTTTTCGACCCCATAGAAGTTCCAATGGAAGTCAGGGACTATTTCTACAATTCCATTGCAGGAAAGGTAGAGAAGGTCCTAGTGGAGTCCAGAACTGAATATGTAACAGAAAAGAACTTGGTGGGATTGAGCTCCTCTGAATTACCCACCAGAGTTGCCATAGGCTTGGAAAGCGCGGATGATTACATCATGAAATATTCAGTGAACAAGGGAAGTACTTTCAGGAAATTCATGGATTCGGTCAAGTCCCTGAAAAACTTAGGACTTGAACTAAGAACATACTTGTTATTCAAACCCCCTTTCATATCCGAGAAAACAGCAATAATGGACTCACTGAATTCAATCAAGGCAGTATCACCTTATTCGGATGACGTGTCAGTCAACCCTATGAATATTCAGAAAAACACAATGGTTGAGAAGCTTTGGAAGGCTGGCCTTTACAGACCCCCAAGACTATGGAGCTTGGCCGAGATTTTGCTCAGTAGCAGAACATTCGGCGTTCCAGTTGTATCCTATCCTACCGGCGGCGACAAGATCAGAGGCATACACAACGAAGAGCATGACCGAAAGCTTCTAGAGCTAATTTTTGACTCTTCTCTTTCTCAGAATTTCGATGAATTGGAGTCATATTTTGCGGGACACGAGAAAGGTGATTACGAGAAGCGTGTTAATGTGGAGGATACAATGCTTTTCCAGCCTGATTACTCGAGACTTGTTAACAGAGTGTCATCGTCAGTTTCATTCCTATAGGAATTACTGGAAAAGATTAATCACAATTTCTTGCATCGTTATGATGTGATGCTGAAGGACCTTGGGGAGAGGGAGGCAATAAACAGGTTAATGGCTAAGCATTCAAGGCAACAGCCTAAGGATGATTGCTCCATTATAAAGGGGGACAAAGAGAGTTTCATGATATCCACAGACTCAATTACACCTGCGTCCCATCTCCCCAAAGGAAGCAATAGTGCGCAAATTGGAGAGTTCTTTGCAAACATTACACTAAGTGATATTGCAGCCATGGCAGGTGTTCCACAAGGTTTTCTTTCTGCCTACACACTTCCGGCTGAAACGGAGATAGAATTTCTAGAAGGAGTTGAGACTGGAGTCAACAAGGTTCTAAACAAGTACGACCTTGAACATCTTGGAGGAGATCTGAAGGAGGGCAAGAGCTTAACAATGACTGGCATTGCCCTGGGAAAACAGAAAAATGAACTCATTAGGAGGAGAGCAGATATTAAAGAGGGGCAAATTATCGGTGTCACCAACTCTATTGGGAAAGCTGCCTCTGGATACATTTTTTTCAAGAGTGGGTACAGGAAGTCCTATGGAATCGATCTCATGTTAGGGATAAGCGCTAGGATAAGGGAAGCTCAGGCTATCAGCAAGAATGGAGGAAAGTTCATGATGGATTTGTCGGATGGCATATTTTCATCGGTAAGCCAAGTAAAGAATGACTATGGAATTGGATTCAAGCTTGTTGAAGATTCTGTTCCTCCCGACAAGAACGTAGAGAAGGCCCAGGAACTTTCAGGAGCTTCCCTGAGAGATATCCTATTCTCTTATGGAGGAGATTACGAACTCCTCTTCACTTTAGATAACGATAATTACGGTGAGTTCCTGAGTGCAATGGAATCTGAGGGCATCGAAGTTACAATCATAGGTCAAGCGTGGGATGGTGACAACATGATCTTCGATGGCGAGAAGTGGGAAGTAATTACTCAAAGGGGGTATGAGCATTTTTTGGCAAAGCCGCCCCTTGGAAGGATCAAATAAAGAGTTTAGATTTCTTACTTCTGGCTTCCTTTATCGTTGTCTGAATCTAGCATTGATATATCGAGTTGTTCATGCATAACAGACCGAATCCTGCCCGTTTCCTCCTTAACCGAAACGGTAATTTTGTGGAAAAAGTCCTTAAACATAATTATCAAAGCGTTCTAAGTTTATAAATATTTTGAGTTATATACAAGAACAAGTATTAGCGAAAAATTATACATCCGCCAATGTCTGACATAATGCCAAACCCAACAAAATACGGATTCTCACAGAAGTGAACTCTGTTTAGACATTGCACAAGTTTGTAGCAGCTAAAGATACATTCCTCGAAGAGAACGACAGACGAAATTTCGCTAGAATTGTGATATATCAGGAACCTATTGTTTTAGCCGCTATTTGCTCATTTTCTCATTTTTTTTCTTAGTAAAAAACTTATCATATCTTGCGAAATTGTTAACTAAGAATGGGAGAATTGGAAGAAATGTTGTCAGACAAGAACAAGATGCTTAGAGATTTGGATACGCTTGCTCAGGAGAGAATAGGGATAATTAGACTAAGGAAGGAGAATTCCAATTTATACGGCTATTATCTCAACTGGATTATAAAGAAAGAGCAAAAACTCATCAAAAAATATAGAAAAAAATATGGGAAAATTCCTCGGATTACCTTGCTCCAAGTTTGACTTCCTACTATTTTAGTTAATTAATTTACCATTTCTCAAATGATGTGGTATTGTGCAGGCTCCAAGAAACTGATAAATAGTCTTGTTGGCTTTTGGAAAATTGTCAAATGAGCCAAGTAACATACAAAAAACCTGACACGCGAAAATCTTTCTTTTCCCTTGCGGAAGAAGTCCTAAGTATATGGAAAGAAAAAGAACTAAAGGACAAAGTGTTTCGCCGAGAAATAGGGGAAAAGAATTTTGTATTTCTAGAAGGTCCACCTACCGCAAATGGTCGCCCTCATGTAGGGCATGCAATGACCAGGACAATCAAGGACACAGTCCTGAGATACAGATACATGAGGGGGTACGACATCCGTAGGAGAACCGCCGGTTGGGATTGTCATGGCTTGCCTGTTGAACTTGAAGCTGAGAAGCACTTTGGCTTTAAAACCAAGAAGGAAATAGAAGATTTCGGCATAGATAAATTCAACCAATATTGTCGCGAGAGTATATTCAGGTACATAGATGAGTGGATGTCAGTTGACGATCTTTTGGGATTTTGGATAGACCACGACAATGCGTACATAACATTACGTAATGATTACATAGAGAGCGAGTGGTGGGCACTTAAGTCTATGTTTGAAAATGGCCTACTCATCAAGGATTACAAGATAGTACCATACTGCCCGAGATGTGAGACATCACTCAGTTCCCATGAAGTCTCTCAAGGCTATGATGAAGTAAAAGATCCCTCGGTTTATGTTAAGTTCAAAGAAAAAGGAGAAGAGAATACCTACTTTCTTGCTTGGACTACTACCCCCTGGACGCTTCCGTCAAATGAGTTTCTTTCTGTCAATCCTGATGTGGAATATTCTCTCGTTTCAGTGGGAGATGAAAAATTTTACATTGCTAGCGATATGGCGGGTAAATTATTCAAGGGTAAATATGAGGTCTTGAAGAAATACAAAGGTCAGGACCTTGCTGGGAAGGAGTACGAGCAATTAATACCGTTCCTTGGAAAGCCTAAGAACACCATGAGAGTGGTTTCTGGCACCCATGTGGTAGTGACGGAAGGAACGGGAGTGGTGCACACCTCACCTGCTTTTGGTGCAGATGACTTTGAAGTAGGCAAACGAGAAGGAGTCGAAATACTAAATCCTGTAAATGTATCTGGGAAATTTTCAGACGAAAGGCTTCCCTGGAAAGGTCTCTTCGTAAAGGATGCAGACGTCGAGATACTTAAATACCTGAAGTCAAGGGGACTTGTTTTCAAGAGTGAAAAGGTAGAGCATACATACCCATTCTGTTACAGGTGCGGGACTCCTCTTTTGTACTATCCACTTGAGGCTTGGTTCATAGAAGTATCTACAATAAGAGACAAACTCATCTCGAACAATGAGAAAATCAACTGGCTCCCAGAACATTTAAAAGAGGGCCGCTTTGGGAATTTCCTATCAGAAGCAAAAGACTGGGCGCTAAGTAGAAACAGGTATTGGGGTACTCCGCTTCCTGTTTGGAAATGTGAAAACGATCACTTCATTGCCATTGGAGGGAAACAAGATATTATAGACAATGGGGGAAAAGTTCCAGAGGATTTTCATAGGCCTTTCATAGATGAAGTTGTACTGAAATGCAAAAAATGTGGACAGGAGATGAATAGAGAGCAATACGTGATAGATACATGGTTTGACTCAGGCAGTTCACCATACGCCGCTCTCCACTTTCCATTTGAGAGAGAGTTTTCACCAGAAGTGTACTTCCCAATAGACTTCATCACGGAGGCAATAGATCAGACTAGAGGATGGTTCTACACCATGCATGTGATTTCTTCCCTACTTTTTGATACAAATGCTTACAGAAATGCTCTTACCATAGATTTCGTGCTGGATGAGCAGGGCAGGAAAATGAGCAAGAGCAAGGGGAACTCAGTTTATGCCCTAGATTTTGTCAAGGAAATAGGCCCGGATCCAATGAGACTCTTTTTCCTCACTGGTGCTCCGTGGAAAGCAAAGTCTATTGACAAGAAACTCATAACAGAGACTTCCAGCAAGACTCTTGGAACATTGATGAATGTTTATTCATTTTTCGCGTCAAATGCCAGCCTGGACGGCTACAAATTCGACAGGCTCGAACCCTCTGGAAATCTGTTGGATAGATGGATAACTTCTGAGGTAAATTCAACCATACGTGATGTCACCAACAAGATGGACTCTTACCAGCTTCACTCTGCTTTAAGAAGCATACAGGAGTTGATCGACAAAATCTCCAACTTCTATCTAAGGCTCTCGAGGAGGAGGTTCTGGTCTGAGGGTATGGATGACGAGAAGAGGAGAGCCTACAGCACCCTATATTACGCGTTGGATGCTACTTTGAAAATGCTCGCTCCAATTGCCCCTTTCACAACAGACTATGTATATCTTATGCTGACTAATGATAGAAACAGTGTTCATGAAGAGGATTTTCCGGCATATGACGAAAGATTTATGGATCCTGTTCTGGAGAACGAGTTTCTCAAGGCGTCTTCGATCATTGAGTCGGTGAGAAGAATTAGGCAGTTGAGGAATGTCAAGGGAAGGCAGCCAGTGACTGAAATCTTGGTTGGTGGAACGGGTTCACTTGAGGCCGAAATGGTCGAACTGCTGAAGTCTGAAACTAACTGCAGGGAGATGAAATTCATATCTGCTGATGAAAGGCCAATTGTCAGGACTGTTGAACTTGTCGTTTCAGAGGCTGCACCCGTCCTCAGAAGCAATCTTAAGAAGGTACAAGATTATTTGGATGAGGCTGAAGCAGCTTCCTTGATCAAAGAACTCAAAGAGACAGGAAAGATAACTGTCGATGGCATTGAAGTGGATTCTGCAATTGTCCAAATAGTAGAAAAGGAGAGCGCTCCCTACGGTTTTACAGCTGACTCCAAGACCGACATAGAGGTATTTGTAAACTGTGAGATAAACGAGGATCTCATGCTAGAAGGTTCAGCAAGAGAACTGATCAGAAGAATTCAGGTAATGAGGAAGGACCTGAATCTAGAGTATGACCAGAAGATCAAGACCACCATATCCGGGGGAAAGATAATTTCCAATACTGTCAGAAAATTCGGACGAAACATACAGGACGAGACGCTTAGCATCGAAATAGAAGATGAAAAGAGCGAAAAAGGCAAAGAGTGGGACATAAATGGTGAAAAAGTCACCATTGGAATTGAGCCTGCATGATCATACGTAATTTCCTCCATTCTCCTGAGGTACCGGGTAAAGGTTTTATTTAAACTTAGCAATACAACCGTGAATGAGGTCTTTTATTGTCGGACGTTTCCAGCCCTTCCATAAAGGGCATTTAGAGATAATAAAGGAAGTTCTTAGGGCCAGTCCATCAGTTATCATAGGTATTGGTAGTGCCCAGTATTCTCATACACTAAAGGACCCCTTTACCGCGGGGGAAAGATACCTTATGATTGCCTCTGCGCTGGAAAAGGAAGGTATACATAACTTCTATCTGGTTCCTATTGAAGATGTGAACTCAAACCCCCTTTGGGTTGCACATGTTGAATCTCTCACTCCTAGATTCAGGACAGTATACACAAACAACCCGCTTGTAAGCAGACTTTTCTTTGAGAAAGGGTACGACACAAGGGCATTCAAGCTCATAAACAGGAATGTATGGTCCGGAACAAAAATCAGAGAGAAAATCCTTAGAGGGGGCGAATGGGAATCTGCGGTTCCTGAGACAGTCGCTGAAATAATAAATGAAATAGACGGAGTAAACAGAATGGTGGACCTGACCAAGACAGATGAAGACGATGGGTCAGATTAAGCCATTCTCACTATTTTCAACCGTAAAGCACGCCCTCGATCACTTCCACGTCCAGTAGGACGTGATCCAAAATCATGTACTCGTCAGGTTTGTGGGCAGACTCAGCAACAGTAGTGCACCAAACAGCGGCGTCAAAACCCTTCTTCCTAAAATAAGCTGCACACGTGCCTCCGCCGATTCCTATGACCTTGGGATCAACACCCCTCTTGTTCTTTATAGATTCCTTCAGTTTTGTTACAATTTCGGAATTCTGCGGCGTAGGAGGAGGTGCCTGTTCCTTCTGAACTGTCTCTACTGTGATCCTTGCTTTGCTGTTCCTTTCGAACTCTCTTATCTTAAGGTTTATTTGGTCTAAAACCACATCAAGATCATACCTGGGTAGAATTCTGCAGTCCAAATATTGCACATCGACCCCAGGAATAGTGTTTATGTTGTCCACGTTCTTTTCATGCTTAGTGGGCTCAAAAGTGGAGTAAGGGGGTAGGAATATATCCACACTGTCACCAAATTTTTCGTGGAGAAGGCTGTCCAGTTCGAGGATAAATTTCATGCCTTCTCTTGATGCATTTATTGCGTTGAATGGCATACTTGCGTGATATTGCTTTCCGGATACAGTAAACTTCAGCCAGAGAATGCTTTTCTCAGCAACCTCGATCTCGTCTCCTGACTCCTTACCAGCATCTGGAACCAGTATTAGGTCATCTTGCCTGAAGATGTCCTTCTTTAAGAGATATTGGATTCCATATTGGCTGCCAGTTTCTTCATCAGCAACGAATGCAACTCCTAGGTTATACTTCAGCTGATCCCTTTTGAGGTTCTTCAGGAGAAGGAGTGAGAGGAGAATTGCCTGACCATTGTCTGATACGCCTCTACCATAGAGCTTGCCATTCTCGAGAGTAGCTTTGAAGGGATGTTTGCTCCACAGAGATCTGTCTCCCTCAGGAACTGTGTCAATATGAGCAATTATCCAGAGGGTTTTGGACTGGAATCCGGTCTTCACAACAACATTCGATCTGGTGCATCCGCTTGTGTCCTCGGTGTCATACCTTGAGTAATTCTTTATGCCAAGCTCCTCAAGTAATCTGCATATTTCGTTAGCTCTTTCGGATTCGCCAGATCCCCCTGATTCCGGAGAAATGGACTTGATTGGTATTAGTCTATTGGCAACGTCAACAATATACTTCTTTTCCTCATTCTGAAGGGGATCAGGTATCACGCTGAGCTATTCCCAGATAATATATCATTTTTCTGCCTGCGTGGGTGATATACACCATCTGCTAAGGAAAATTAATTATGAACAAGTCACTTCGTAGCTTCAGATGGAGAACAGGAAGGCTGAATTCAGCGAGTGGTACAACGAGATCGTAGAAATGGCTGAAATGAGCGATAAGAGATACGACGTCAAGGGCATGAATGTCTGGAGGCCCTATGGTCTGAAACTCATGCAGAACATCGACCGTATAATAAGAACACTGGTGGACGAGGAAGAATTTGAGGAAGTAAGCTTCCCAGTGCTCATAACTAAGGATCAGTTGATGGTTGAATTCGAGCATGTGAAAGGATTCGAAGGCGAGCTCTACTGGATCACCAGAGGTGGGCATGAGGAGCTAGATGTGGAACTTGCACTTAGACCGACGAGTGAAGCTGCAATGTACCCCATGCTTTCACTTTGGATTAGATCACATGCGGATCTCCCGATGAAACTATACCAAATAGTGAGCGTTTATCGGCACGAGACTAAACATACAAGATCTTTCATCAGAATTAGAGAAATACACTTCTTCGAGGCACACACCGCCCATGCTACTTATGATGACGCTGAGTCACAGATGACACAGTACCGAAGGATATGGGAAGAACTTGCAGACAGCCTTTGCCTTCCATTTTTGACAAACAAGCGACCTGATTGGGATAAATTTCCAGGCGCAATGTACACTCTTGCATTTGATACACTGCTACCGAGCCATAGGTCGTTGCAGGTTGGAACCATACATCAGTACGGTACCAATTTTTCCAAGAACTATGAAGTAAGTTACTCAGATGATGAGGGGGACCACCACTTTGTCAGTCAGACTACATTCGGAATGAGCGAAAGGCTTCTCGCAGCCATAATTGGTGTCCACGGAGACGATATTGGTCTCATATTACCACCTTCAATTGCACCTATCCAGTTTGTAATTGTTCCCATACCGTCTGATACCTCAGACACCGAAGGATACGCGAGTAAGCTGCATGATGACCTTAAGTACAAGCAGTTCAGGTCCAAGGTTGATGGAAGGGAGAACTATACTCCCGGCTATAAGTATAATGACTGGGAGATGAGGGGAGTGCCCGTTAGGATAGAGATAGGATCTAGAGAAGTTTCTAATGGGACAGTCACCCTTTCACTCAGAGGAAAAAAAGGGAAAAGAACAATCAGTAGAGAGGAGTTTCTAAAATCTCCAGAAAGAACTCTGGACGAAGTCAAAGATTCCATCAAAGAAAGGGCAAAGGCACAGTTTGACTCGCTCCTGATCAGATCGAATTCCCTGTCAGAGATGAAGGGTGTCAAGGGTGCTTCAATTGCATTCTGGTGCGGTTCAAAGGATTGTTCTGACAAGATTGATGAAATAGCTGATCTCACCCCGCTGGGTCAGTTGATAGACTCGCCGGAAACAGGACAATGCGTATCATGTGGGAAACCCGGAGTACTTTCCGTGTTCTCTAAGTCTTACTGACTGCAGACTAACCGCGCGTAACGCGATTTTGTTATATTCAAGGACAACATCATTCTGAGGATACCCCCACCAGAGTCATGAATAGAGCAGACAAGTCATTGATCATATTCGACATGGACGGTGTCCTGACACAACATTACAGCAGTTGGCAATTTGTACATGACTGCATTGGCGTCAATAACAGGGAGAATTATGAACTCTTTAAGGGTAGGAAACTGAGTTATCAGGATTTTCTGGAAAGTGACGTGAAGCTCTGGAAAGAAAGGGTGGGCACTCTGAAGAAATCAGACATACAGGAATACCTGAGCAAAATTCCCATTCGCGAAAATCTCAGTGAAGCTATGTCTTCTCTAAAGGGATATGACACATGCCTTGCAATAGTATCTGCTGGAATTTCATGGCTATCAGATAGAATAAACGAGATTTTCACATTTGACTATGTATTCTCAAACACACTTAGCACCAGCGCAACTGGCGATGTACTGCCCCATGGAACGTCCGTCGTAGACCCCTTGAAAAAAGGATTAGTGGTCAGACAGCTTCAGGAGAGGATCGGAATAGGGAAGAGCAACACGATCTCTGTAGGCGACTCCGTTCAAGACATACCAATGTTCAAGAATTCAATTTTTTCAGTGGGCTTCAATTCAAGAGAGGATGAGGTGAAGCGTAGTGCGTCGACAAGCTTGGAGTCCAACAACTTGCTTGAACTTGCCAAGATTATTGAAGAAAACTGCCTGATCAGGTCGTAAGACTCATTATCCACCCTTGGTATTAGGAAATCATGGAAAAGGTTGACGCCGCCCAGAGACATGAAAAGCTACCCATAGGCGTTGATTGCATCGATACACTGACGGGCGGCGGCCTTGAAGCTGGGGTGATCACTGAATTATACGGTGAAGGTGGGTCAGGGAAATCCAACCTATCCATGCTTTTTGCTTTGTCAGCAATAAAAGGCGGAAAGAATGCCGTCTTCTTGGACACGGAAGGATTTTCATCCGATAGATTCCTGCAAATTTGCGGAAACTCTACAGAACCCGCTGAAAATTTGATGCTTTACCGCGTAACTTCTCTCGACGATCAGGAACTCTCAATTATGAGGATTTCGAAGATGATGGAGAAGAATAAGAAAATAGGTGTAGTAATCGTAGATTCATTTACAGAATATTTTCGCCTCGAGAAGACTTCAGATTCGTCGGCTAGAACCGCAGGATTCCAGAAACAGCTTGGATTGCTATCTTCACTAGCACTTCGAGGCAACATACCCGTATTGATTACAAACCAGATCTACCAGGACGTTGAATCAAAGATTCTTCAGCCTTTCGGCGGGTTCATAGTAGATCACTCTATGAAGGCCATATTCAGGCTAGAAAAACTTCCAGATGGTAAGCGGAGAATGTCGGTCGTAAAGCACAGATCCATGCCTGAAGGAAAGAGAGCAGATTTCAGAATCATGGACTACGGCGTTACATGTGAGGTATAGAAATGGGTGTCGATATTTCGGATCTGGTTGTCAAGCACCCTACATCGTTGAAGGATTTTGCAGGCTCTGTCCTTACTGTCGATGCTTACAATATTCTCTACCAGTTT
The DNA here is from genome assembly GCA_046704405.1 of Thermoplasmataceae archaeon. GTDB lineage: Archaea > Thermoplasmatota > Thermoplasmata > Thermoplasmatales > Thermoplasmataceae. Next base: position 164,175 of record JBJKSA010000014.1, read on the forward strand.
CTGAGCAGCATACGACAACAAGATGGTACTCCCTTAATGGATAGGAAAGGAAGGGTGACATCGCACCTGTCGGGTATTTTTTACAGAACCACAAGCCTCCTAGATGGAGGGATAAGGCCAGTCTACGTCTTTGACGGAAAGCCCACTGAATTAAAGAACAGGACGATAGAAGTGAGGAAACTGGCAAAAGAAAAAGCCAGGGTCGAGCTTGCTCAGGCGAGAGAAGAAGGTGACATGGAAAGAGTGAGGTCCCTGTCCGGCCGAATTAACTATGTCAGCCAGGAAACTGTGAATGAAACGAAACAACTCCTAAGCCTAATGGGACTGCCATTTGTCAATGCTCCCTCCGAGGGTGAGGCGCAAGCTTCGTACATGAATGGGAAAGGAGATGTGGGAGGTGTTATTTCCCAGGACCTTGACTGCCTGCTTTTTGGAGCTACAAAACTACTGAGGAATTTTGCGGTTTTTGGCAGAAGGAAGGTCCCCGGAAGAAATATCTACCTCAATGTTCAACCCGAGTACATTGAGCTGGAGGAAACCCTAAGGATTAACGAAATAACACATGAACAGCTGATTCAAATAGGAATTCTTGTTGGCACCGATTTCAATAAAGGGATCAGGGGTATCGGAGCTAAGACTGCACTTAAGCTGATAAAGAAACATGGTGACATAGCAGAAGTCCTGAAGGCAAAGGATACACAGATTGAGAACTTGGAGAGATTGATTGATCTATTCATGAATCCAGATGTTACAGAGCATTACGATATAGCATTCAACCGACCTGACAAGGCTGGCATTATCGAGTTCCTCTGTGAAGAGCACAATTTCACTGAACAAAGAGTGACACCATTCGTGGAGACTCTTGAGAAGGCATATAAAAGGACGTCACAGGCAAACCTTGACTCATTTTTCTAAACAAAGTTACATATTCTTAACATTATACCGAAATTGTAAAAATAACTATTCTTTAAATAGTTGTAAAATAATATATACTTACGGAAAAACAGAAACTGCTGCTCGATGTTTCCCACGTTTCGAAGCGAGGAAGTTCACTTCGCATCACACTTCCAAAAAAGGTGACAGAAAAGCTGAGCGTCAGGCCCGAGGACATTCTTGGATTTTACTACGACGGAGATTCGGTCATTATTGAAAGAATAAAGTAGTGCCGTTTACGCCTTGACGTTGCCTAGTGTCATATCCTCGGTTTCAGCAAGCTTTCTAGCAGGTGCCATCATTTCGTCTAAAACATGAAATACTGATTCCTTCAAGTCAACCGGATGAATTTCCCCGCTTTTGTAGAGATGACTGAAATCCTTGTACCCTGATGGTTCTATGGGGCCGCCCTTGCTAGCAGGCCTGTCGATTATAAACGGCTTATGGTAGTAAGGAATTACAATATGCCTTACAATATCAATCAATGGATTTCCTTCGACCTCCTTCATGGGGCAGAAGGCCTTCTTTATCTTTGATCTAAGGACCTCAGTGGAGTCGAATATGAATATTGCGGAGGAAGGCTCACTCTTTGACATTTTCTTGAAAGAGTCCATTCTTCCTGAGCCAGATAGGCTTCCAAGAAGTGGGCCATGGATTGAGATTATCTTCTTCCTGCCCATTTTTTCAGCGACATCTCTTGCCAGCATGTGTGCATGCCTTTGGTCCATTGCACCAAAGGCAAAGTCCAGATCCATGTAGAAGATGTCGGTTACCTGCATCAATGGGTAAATGTACTTGCTGAAATCCTTGTCCGCTTCGTCTTCCGTTCTTCCCATAATCGGAAGTGCTCGTCTGACTCGTGCAAGGTTTGTCGCCTTTGCAACACTTAACAACAGGCTCCAGTACTCTGGATCAGAAACAACATCTGTTGTCCATACGAACTTGACTTTATCACTGATACCCATTGCTTTCATGCTCTTCTGGAGTATTCTGCCACTCTTCCTGATCATCTCAATATCCCCGCCGAGCTTGTCGTTGACTTTTGCATGCCAGTCTGCAAGCAGTACAGTAGTGTCTATGCCAAGTTCCACAAGATCATTCAATTTTCTTGGCCAAAGTAGACCTGTGCCTAGATGGGGGAGGCCAGAAGGTTCAAACCCCTGGTAAGCTTTGGTTCCAGGTTTATCAAGCACTTCTTTTGCTTCGTCTTCAGTAATTGTTTCGACCATGTTCCTTGTCAGTAACTCGAGCCTGTCCATTGATTTGCGCGCATCTTGTGTTATTTAATTAATTTTTGCGGGCAGGTTTCTCGAAAACTGCAAAATACGCATCGTCTCGGACTGTTGTGATTCCTTTCAGGCATGCCACGACCTTCCCTGATTCGCTCAACAACATTCAGGAGCTCCATCCTTAGCTCACTAGAATTTTCAATTCTGAATGCAGTGTTTCTATACTTCAACACACCGTGTGATACGTTTGCTGCCGGAAAATTCTCTTCCAGAATCAAGAAGTACGCCGCCATCTGCAACATATGGCCCTCCCTTGGAGTGGTTGAATCTGTTGTCTTGTACTCGTATGGTACAAGGCCCTCTGGGCCCTGCATTACTTTGTCGGGCTTCCCTGTTATTCCATATTTTAGGGACCTGAGAATTTTTCCCTCGGATCTGAGGTCTCCATATACCGGATACCCCGACGGCATGGCAAAACTTGCTTTTTTTCTCGTTGAATATAATGCAATTAGGATTAAGAAGGTGAGAAGAACTGAAAGGACGACATATACCTCATCAGTGGACACTTACACCAGTCCAAGAGCAAGCGATACAAAAAGTGCTACAACCACAAGGATAGCCGCCAGGGAGATCTTTGAAACAACACCAGACCTTTTGTACCTTGGTTCTAGCTTCTCGTGCATTTCTCTGCCATGCTCCATTCTTCTTGAAGAATATGTGCTCCTGGGATAGCCATTATCGTCCATATACCACGCCACGCTGCAGAACGAGTACTGAGAAATCTCTGATGCGCTGACGCTTCCATCACTTTTCATTTAGCGCCTCCCTGCTTGTTAAGTTCAGGCATTGATAGTTTGGGTCTCCTCTTTTGGGAGCTTTTCGATGCTTATTTTGCCAAAGTCGCCTTCCTGCCTGAGAATGATCTTCTTGTCCCTCATCAGAAACAGGCAGTAGACCAGAAAACCCCACTTGGATTCGATATCTGAACCCCAAACTTCCTCCATGTAAAATATCTCTGAGATCTGCGACAATATTTGCCTGTAGGTTTCTTCTATTTCCCTCTCAGGCTCTTCGGAATGCAGCTCAAATATGAGCTCCTCCATTGCTGATTCATCAGTGAACTGCGGTTCTACCCTAGTCCTTGACCTCTTCTCTTCTTTCTTGGCGGCAATCCTGATTGCCTCAAGGAGTTCCACAAGCATAACTGGTCTCTTCTCTTTGTGCCTCACTGGCTCCTCGAGTTCTATGGTACCTGTCTCTGGCCCCTGGTTGAAGTAGGAGATATCCAGATCTTCAAAGATTCCCTGATCTACATCCATGGAAAAGTCTTCTGGCCTGTTGCGTTTAGTGAGCGACTTCTCAGTCTTTTCGTAGAGAATATGCCAAGCCTGGCCTATCAGATAACCAGCCATTCCGAACTTGTCAAATGACTCGTCTATAATTGAAAGAAAGACACGGCTGAAGCCTTTCAGGTCTACATTCCACGGGTCGAGCACACCCTCCTCGCACATGGTGAAGGCGGATGCCACAAGCCTTGCGAATGGATCTTTGAAGTCTCTTGTTGTCTGCATCCTCGCCAATATGGAAGCGTAAGCATCTGTATTGTAGTCAAGAAGTGTGCCCTGCACAACTATGTCCCTTAAGATCCTGTCTGTATCCATCACGCTGCCTCCTCTGCACCTAGGGACTTTTCGAAAACCTCAGTATTCTCTTCGTCAAAGCTTGTCACCCCAATTATGTTCTCAGAATATTTCAGCATTGCCTTTCTCAGAGAAACAACGAGAATCTGAGAAGTGTTGGAATTTGCCCTGAACATGTTCCCTATCCGTTCCACGTTGGCGCCATCTAGAAACATGTCCACTTCGTCCAGATAATAAACGGGGGAGGGGTTTATTCTCTGAACAGCCATTATAAAAGAAAGAGCTGTAAGGCTCTTTTCTCCTCCACTGAGGGCATGAAGTTTGCTGAAATTCTTCCCCTTAGGTCTTGCCCTTATGGAAACTTCGCCGTTTAGTGGATCATTCTCATCTGAGAGAGTAAGCATTGCTTCCCCTCCTGCCGAGAGTCTTGAATATATTTCACCCATATGTGTATTGATAGAGTGATATAAGTTCAGAAATATTGTCTTCTTCTGTTCGTTGAGCCTGTCAGTAAGTTCTTCCAGACTTTTCTTCTCCTCATTGAGTCGCCTGGTTTCCTCAGATATGCTGACACACTCCTTGTCAACCTCTGTATATTCGGAAATAGCCTTATGGTTGATTGGGCCAAGCTGCTCGATCTTAGTTTCTAAGTTCCCTATGCTTGCCTTTATTTCAGCTGCCGAGAGTTTTTCATCTATCACATTGCCGCCCACAGATGATATCAGCTCCTCGGTCTCTGTAATCTTGGACTTATATGTTTCCATTCTAGAACTTAGGGTAATGATAACATCATGTTTTGTTGAAATCAATGATCTATTGCTCTCTATCTTCCCTAGGAGCCTTTCCACATCATTCTCTGCCGCATGTATTTTTTCAGTCTGCTCCCTGGTTTTCAGGTCCATTTCTTCTTCTATTTTCCTCAACTTTTCAAGTTCTGAGTTGTCCTGTGTTACGATTCTGTCAATCTCTGCGATTTCTTTCTGAATGTCCTCGATTTCATTCTTGCTGGACTCTATGGACTTGGAATTGTCTTGAAGCTTCCTATCCATATGCTTCAGGTCGGATCTTATTGAAGATATTCGATCCAGATATTCCTGTTCGACCTTTCTGAGCTCCGAGAATTCCCCTTCCAAGTCATTCTGCATGTCTACCGTTTCAGGCGACAGTGTCTTGAGCTTTTCGTGAATCTCCGTTTTCTCTTTGGAAAGCTGGTCTATCTTGTCACCGTTTTCAAGAATTTCCTCGTTCAGTGTCTTAAGGTGATTCTCATTCCTTCTCATGGATTCTTCAAGTTCCGCGACCTGACCTTGGACGTCCTTTATTTGTTTCTCAGCTTTTTCAGAGATTTCTCTGAGCTGGTCCACTTCCTTTGATTTTGAGCCTTCTTCCTTTGACATTTCAGTGAGTTCACTGGTAAGTTCATCAAGAAGGCGCTTGCCTTCCTCTACCTTTGCGGTCAGGATACCAAGCATTTCGTTAAGATCATTAATCTCGGTCGATAGCTGTGACAACTTTGCCTCAGAGGCTACGTTGCTTCTCCCTTTTTCCGTGTATCCTCCGGTAATTGCTCCACTTGCCTCGAAAATGTCTCCATCGAGAGTAACGAGCCTTACTCCTACCATGTACTTCCGCGCAGTCTGAACAGTATCTACAATAACGGTATCCTGGAATGCGTACCAGACTGCAGCCTCGTAGACTGATTCTGAGCGTACATGCTCAAAGACATAACCCTCAGAACCTTCCGAGCCGTGCACGATAATAGCCTTGCCTCTCGGCCTACCTATACTTATCTTGTTGAGGGGCAGGAATGTGAGTTTCCCTATTTTCTCTCTCCTTAGATATTCCAGACATTTTTCAGCTACGAGATCATTTTCAACTACTACAGCGTTCAATCTCCCCCCTGCTGTGGATTCCACTGCACTCCTGTACTTCTCATCAAAACCAATAAGGTCCCTGATGGGGCCATGTATGCCTTCTATGAGGTTCTGGTTCCTTGCAGCTATGATCGCTGAGAGTGTCCTGGACCCTGGACCCTTGCTTCCCTGTAGTGTCATGCTCAGTTTGTCATATTCTCTTGATAATGCGGACAGCCGGTCCTTCTTGTCTTCCCTTTCCTTCTGGTTGTTTTCAAGTTCGTTCTTTACGTCATAATATTGTTTCCTTAAGTCTTCGAAATTTTTCCTCTTGGTCTGGTCTGTCCCAAGAATGTCCTTGAGTCTCCACTGTGCATCCTTAATCTGAAATTCTAGATCCTTCTTCTTCTCTTCTTTCGCCACGAGGTCCTGCATGACTCTGGACTTCTCCTGGCTAAGGGAATTATACTCTTCCTTCAGTCCATCGTTTTCGCCAGTTATCTGGGAGATTTCAGAATCAATCTCCACGAGCCTATCCTGGAGTTTCTTAGTGGACTTTGTTGTGTCCTTCAAATCGGACCTTATTTCTGTAAGTTTTTGTTCGATCTCCCTCATCCTGTTCTGCACCTTCAGGAGTTCGGACTCTTTTGCCTCCAGTTCCTCACTGTTTGTCGTTATACCGTTCCTAGTTTCTTCAGAATCACTCACACTTTCAGATATTTCAGACTCGAGCTGCTCGATCTGTTCTCCCTTATCATCCTTCTTCATCCTCTGCTCTGCAATTCTAACCCTCAAATCTGAAATCTGCTTTCTGATTTCACCCATTTCGGAACCGGAAATTTCATCCCTCTCTTTCTCCAGTTTCCTTAAGGTTGACTTCTTGTCCTCTACCTCAAGCTGTATGCCAGAATTGTGAGCGTTCAGAGTGTCTATTTCTCCCGAGAGGTTAGATATCTGGGTTTCCACAGATTCCATATCCCTGTTGAGCCTGGTCAGTTCATAATTTAGCTGAGTTGCCCTGAGATCCTGAATTCTCTGAGAATATGAGTTATAAGCCTCAGCGTTTTCTTTATCTATTTTAAGTTCTTCAAGCCTTCTCTTGGCTTCCTCATACAGGAGTTCCAGTTTCCCCAAGTTACCGGATATAGCGTCAATATCTGTCTTTGCTTTCTCAATTTGGACATCAAAGCTCTCAATGCCAGAAATTGACTCAAGAAGTTTCCTTCTTTCGACTCCGGTCATTTTGATTATGTTGTTTATATCTCCCTGGAGCACGAAACTGTAAGAATCCAAGTATATGTGGAGCGAGTCCAAGAGCCTCTCTACATCCATATGCCTGACTCGCTCACCGTTGATATAGTAATTTGAATGGTAGTTTTCACCATCTGAGGTAAGTTCTCTTGTAAGTCTTGTTCTCTTTTCGTCCTCCGATAGCTCTGGATCTTCGCTGTTGAAGGTAATTGTAACTCGACAGTTATTCTTCTGTTTGGCTGGAGTTGATGCCTTGTGTATTAGATCAGCCAGCCTGTCTGCTCTAACTGCTTTGGACGATCTAACCCCTAGCACAAAGAGCATAGAATCACCAATGTTGCTTTTTCCGCTTCCATTGGGTCCACTTATGACAGTAAAACCCTTCCTAAAAAGTATCTTTCTCCTGTTTCCAAACGACTTGAAATTGTCCAGTTCAAGGCTTTCGATCATCATTTTGATCATTTTGTCAGACGATTGTCGTACCTAAAGGCGATTCCATATATTTAAATATTTTTATATTTAGCCGCTGTGAAGGGTTTGACAGGTTATTTTAATGGGTTCTTTCATAAAGCCCTTTCGAATCATTTGTCCATACCCAAGAGAGTTGCAGAAGAAATAGATAATTCCTTTCCAACAAGACTAATAACGGTTCTATCATACCGTTGCAAATGATCGCCACCTCCGATGATGCGCTTTACAGAAGAATAAGAGAAGAGGCATATGCCGCTGGAATTGGCAGAACCCCGATTCTAAAAATTCCCGTGAGGGAGGGTGTGAATATACTTGCCAAACTTGAGCATTTCAATAAGTACAGATCTGTCAAGGACAGAGGTTCTTTCTTCATGATCAAGAAAGCACAATATGATGGTCTCATAAAAAAGGAGGGAATGATTGTGGAAGGAACATCTGGCAACACCGGAATAGCTATGGCCAGTATTGCCAAAGACCTAGGGATCGGAATAGAGATCATTATTCCCCCAGGGGTAAGCGAGGGCACTAAACAAAGACTCAAGGATACGGGCGCAAATGTTGTTGAAACTGAGGATGATGGAACTCCTGGGTCCAGGGGCAGTACTGCGAATGCAATCGCAATGGCAAGAAAGCTTTCCTCAGATAGGCCGGAATTCTACTACAACCCATTCCAGCACGGCAACATTTCCAATGCATTGGCACACTACTACACCACAGGACCTGAAGTTGAAGAGGCAACCGGCATAGTTCCGGAATTTGCAGCTATTGGCATGGGTACTGGAGGTACCATAATAGGCCTGTCGAGTTATCTCAAGAGCCGAAACCCTGAGGTGAAGGTGTCTGCTGTCCAGAGTGACCCGGACAGCTACATACAAGGCATAAGGAACTTCGAAAGGGCCAGGGAGAAGAAACTACTGAATGACAACCTTGACAAGATAGACAACTTTATCACGGTTACTGAAGAAGAGGCTTACAGGGAGGTACGCTTTCTCCTTGAACACCACAATGTTTTTCTGGGCACATCTTCTGGCGCTAGCCTTGCAGGCGCAAAGAAACTTGCTGCAACAATCAAGAAGGGTAACATACTCACAGTGTTTCCAGACAGCGCTGAGAAATACAGGAACTTATATGTGGAGAAGGGAGTTTTTACCGAAGAGGAATATGACGAGAACATGAGATATTTCATCGAAATCCCTCAAGCAGCTATTACACTTGTTTGATCCTTTCGGAAATTATCTGCCCTTGAATGTTGGCTTCCTTTTGCCTAGGAAAGCATCAAACCCTTCTTTGCTGTCCTCTGTATCGAAAAGAGCCGCAAATTTTTCCTTTTCATCCTCAAATCTCTCGTCTGGAAGTGCTCTAATAAGATTCTTAACATATTTCAACGAGACAGGCGGCTTTTCAGATAATTCTTCCGCAAACTTTGTAGCTTCTCCCAGGTAATCTGCGGAAACAGCATTCACTATGCCCATCCTAAGTGCTTCTTCCCCGGTGATTGTCCTGCCTGTCGAAATTAACTGAAGGGCCCTTCCCTCCCCAGCTATTGCCGAAAGCCTCTGCGTCCCTCCAAAACCAGGGAGTATTCCCAAGTTTATCTCGGGCAAACCTAGTTTGGCATCTGGAGTCGATATCCGGAAGTCACAGGCAAGTGCTAGTTCAAATCCGCCTCCCAGGGCAAATCCATGTATTGCAGCAATTACCGGTACTGAAGCTGATGAAATCGAATCCATGATGTCATGCCCCTCAGTGGCGAAATGGTATGCGTCCCTTGATGACATCTTGGTAAAGTTCTTTATATCGGCACCAGCAGAAAATGCCCTGCCATTTCCTGCAAGGACAACAACTTTTTCAGATTCCTTCACCGCCTCACCTATTTCTTTCAGAATATCGATTGTGAGGGGATTGAGGGAGTTTTCTGCACATATTTTTACAACTCTAATTTTGGGCTTTTCTTCTATTTCCAGATATTTCATCCAATCCCTCAGTACTTGTAGAAACCTTCTCCAGATTTCCTTCCGAGCATTCCTGCGCTTATCATGTTTCTGAGTACAATCGGAGGTTTGTACCTCGGGTCGCCGAACTCGTCGTAAAGTACCTTCATAACATCATATGTCACATCGAGTCCAACAAAGTCCGCCAGTTCCAATGGACCCATTGGGTGATTCAGACCCAGCCTGATAGTCTTATCAATGTCTTCCTTGCTGGCCACTCCTTCCTCGTATGCTACAATTGCCTCCCTGATAAGAGGCATAAGTATCCTGTTTGCTACAAACCCAGGGTAGTCCTTGACTACAACTGGCTCTTTTCCCAGCGATTGAGATAACTTCCTTATCTTTGCAACCGTACTACCTGATGTCTTCACACCAGTAACGATCTCGATTAGCTTCATGACAGGAGGAGGATTAAAAAAATGCATACCGAGGAAATTCTCAGGATGCTTAACGAAACCTGAGAGAAGATTGACAGAAATGGAAGAAGTGTTTGTTGCTATGATAGTGTCTTCCTTTGAGATTTCATCGATCTGTTTCAATACCTCCTTCTTCAGTTCAACTTTTTCAACTATTGCTTCGACGAAAACGTCTGAACCCGACCCGTCTTTGATGGACTTGGAGAATTTTATCCTTCCCTTAACAGTCTCTGGATCCTCTTTTATGAGGTCTTTCTTCGCCAACCTGTCAAGTGACTTCGAAATTGTACTCTTTGCCTTCTCGAGAATTGGTTCAATTATATCAGTCAGTACTACTTCATGTCCTGATTGTGCAAACACCTGAGCAATTCCGTTCCCCATTGTACCTGCCCCAACAACCGTTACTTTCATCCTAAAACCTCCAGTGCCATTGAATGCGCTCCCCCACCCCCATGGCATAGGGTGGCCAGTCCCGTCCTCTCTTTCCTTGATCTCAATGCATTAAGCAAAGTGACTACAATCCTTGAGCCACTGTTTCCAAGCGGATGACCAAGTGCTATTGCATCCCCGTTGACGTTGAATCTGTCCGGAGAGATCTTGAGTTCATCTCTGACTATTATAGATGCGACAGAGAATGCTTCATTATGCTCCACTAGGTCGAAGTAAGTTATATCCTTACCTAATTTATTCATAAGCTTCTTAGTCGCGGGGACCGGCGCTAGGACGTAATCCCTTGGGTCTAGGGAGGCAGACTCGTATCCAAGTATCCTAGCGATCGGTTGCAATCCATGATCCTTGACTGCCTTTCCTGATGCTAAAAGAAGAGCAGACCCCCCATCAGAGAGTTGTGATGAATTTCCGGCGGTTAGGATTCCCTTTCTGTCGAATGCTGGTATCAACTTTGCGAGGTTCTCCATTGTTGTATCCCGGATGCCTTCATCAGTCTTGAGTTCGTCAAGCTCAACTATCTCCTTGCTGAGAATCCCTTTTTCAGTCGCCTTGAGCGCCTTCTCCTGGCTTTCCACTGAAAACCTGTCAGCCTGTTCCCTAGTTACCCCGAATTTGAGTGCCGTGCTTTCAGCAGACTTACCCATGTGCTCGAAATAGAACGCGTCCATGAGGCCGTCTACAAGCATTGCATCATCTACCTTGTAATTCTTGTTAAGAAGTTGCCTCGGCCCCCATCTAAGGTATGATGGTAGCAGGAAGGGGGCATTTGTCATGCTCTCCATTCCGCCTGCGACGATTATGTCTCTCTCACCAAGAGCGATCTCCCTTTGGGCTGATTCTATGGCAAGCATTCCAGAGGCACATACTACATTGACCGTGTATTTGGTGACTTCGTCACTTAGGCCGGCCAGCTTGGAAGCCTGTCCTGCAGGATTTTGCCCCACCCCGGCCTGTATGACATTTCCCATGATTACTTCCTCAACCAATTCAGGATTGAGGCCAGAGTCGGAGATTGCTCCGGAAATTGCTTTTGCCCCAAGTTCAGGAGCTGTCAGAGTTGAAAGTGATTTGCCAAACTTCCCGATAGGTGTTCTCTTGGCAGAAACGATGAATACGTCCTCCATAACAATCGAGGCTGTATCGGGCAGCGGAATATATCCTTTTTCGGATATTATTACTAAGGTTTCTTTAGTATGGTGATGCAGGAATGGTAAAATTATGCCGCTACGTTCTCTTCCATTTCCCTCTGTTGCTTTTCCTTCTTCTTCACAACATATCTTGTGATGTATCCGGCAATAATGTTTGCCGTTTTCTTAGAAATGCCATTTATTGACTTTTTTATAATCTCTTTGTTGTTGTTGAAATCCTCTGTGAACTTGTCAGAATGTTTTTCTGCAAATTCTTCTGCAATTCTCTTGATATTCGAAGGTCTGATGCTTCCCATCCAAATCTACCCCATTATGCTTGCGGCATATAAAAAACGTCTCATTTTTCGACTGCTTCTTCAAGTGGTGGAGCCACGAGAGTTGGGATCTCGGATACCTTTATAATCTCCGTGCTGACGGAACCTAGAAGAACTCTGCTGAGTCCGGTCAACTTTCTGGTACCTGTGATTATGAGATCGACACCATTCTCCCTTGCTGTGTTTACTACGACCCTTGCCACCTGGTCTCCTGATGCGTCTAGCTTGAGGAACGTGGCAGTTACTCCTTTCCTTTCCATTATTTCCTTAGCTGCCAAAAGGACGTTATCCGCAGTTTGTTCTTGACGCTGGTATACAGATGCAGGAACGTAAGCGTCGAAGGTTGGCCCAGCACCTATGACAGTTGGAGTTACATATGCAATTAGATACTCGTCCACAATAGGTTTCATCCTTAGCGCAAAATTAAGCGCGTTCTTTGATGCTTGGGAATTGTCAAAGGCGATGAGTACTTTCATCTCAGAACTATTATTCGTGAAGCATTTATAATTTTTCGTGGTACAGATTTACAGTGTCAACAAGTTGCACAGCATGTCGCAGGAGTGATAAGCGCCTTATTTGCAATCTGAAGCAACTTCATCCGCACGCCTCAACTGCACAAATTCAGTTGTTATGAAACCAACCTTTCTTCTTGCCTGATTCTTCCATTAGCTGCTGTAGCAGATCTTTCTGCTTAGAGCTTAGATGCTTCGGCACCTCTACGTTGATCTTTACCAGCAGGTCCCCACTTCCGCGTGAGTTCATGTGAGGCATTCCTGCTCCTCTTATCCTTAGTACTTCACCGGGTTGAGTTCCCTGGGGAACTTTGATTTCATAACTGTTGCCGAAAACACTTACCTCAAGGGAAGTACCAAGTGCTGCCTCAGGGAAAGATACAATTCTGTCGAGAATGATGTCGTCATTCCTCCTCTTGAGCGATTTGTCTTGATCCACTCTAAGGACTACATAAAGGTCTCCGGTTGATCCGTTGTGAGACTGGCCCTTTCCCCTTAACCTCAGCCGAAGATTGTCTGCGGCACCTTTGGGGACTGTGATGTTCAGCTCTTCTGTGATTGTGTTTGACCCGTTTCCTTTGCAGACTGGGCAATTCTCCACAGGAGTTCTCCCCTTTCCATTGCAAGTCCTGCAAGTGGTAACCTGAACCATCCTGAAGAATCCCTGTCCCTGTACTATTCGCTGCTGACCTGTTCCATTGCAAGTCCTGCAAGTGGTTACTTTACCGTCCTTGCCTCCGGTTCCCTTGCATGCTTGGCACGGGGCGTTCCGTCTGTATTTTATGTTCTTGGTTGAACCTCTGTATGCGTCCTCAAGCGATACACTGAGCTGCATTGCCATGTCAAGATCCGGGCCTCGGTTGCCAAAGCCTCCAGAAAAGAAATCGCCAAAACCGCCACCGCCACCAAATATATTCCTGAAGATGTCTCCCAGGTCGCTGAAATCGTTAAAATGAGAGAAGTCCTGCCAAGTGAAATCTTGCCTACCGGAACCAAAGTCAACCGAACCTGTCTGGTCGTACATCCTTCTTTTGTTTGTATCTGACAGTACTTCGTATGCTTCCCCGATCTCTTTGAACTTTTCCTCGGATTCCTTACGGTTGTCCGGGTTGGCATCCGGATGGTACTTTCTGGCAAGTACCCTGAAGGCCTTCTTTATTTCGTCCTGGGAGGCTTCCTTGGAAACGCCCAGTACTTGGTAATAGTCCTTTGCCATTTAATCAGACGTACTCAGATTACTTCTTATCCTTATATTCTGCGTCGACGACGTTCTCACTGTCTCCGTCTCCCTGGCTTTCCTGCTGAGCTTCCTGAGATTGCTCTTCAGAGCCTGGTTGAGCAGCCTCTGGACCAGCTCCTTGATACATCTTTGCACCAATTTCCTGTATCTCTTTGCTGAGGCTTTCCGTAAGTTCCTTGATCTTGTCAAGATCCTTTTCAGATGCGGCCTTCTTTAGATCTGCCACTGAGGCCATTATCTTGCTCTTTGTATCACTATCCAGTTTGTCTCCGGCCTCGTTGACTGTCTTTTCTACAGTGTATGCAAGTGATTCAGCATTGTTTACTTGTTCTACCTCTTCCTTCCTCTTTTTATCCTGTTCGGAGAACTCTTCTGCTTGTTGCTTCATCTGATCTATTTCATCCTTGGATAATTTGTTTGAAGCTGTGATGGCAATTCCTTGCTTCTTTCCTGTCCCTTTGTCTATTGCTGATACATTTATGATCCCATTGGCGTCTATGTCAAATGTGACCTCTATCTGTGGGATTCCCCTTGGTGCAGCTGGGATTCCGGTGAGATTGAACATTCCAAGAGAGACATTGTCCGATGCCATTGGTCTCTCTCCTTGGACAACGTGCACAGTTACTGCAGTCTGCATATCCGCTGCTGTAGTGAATGTCTGGGACTTCTTTGCAGGTATTGTAGTGTTCGCCGGTATGAGAGGCGTAACTACTCCTCCCAGAGTCTCAATCCCAAGCGTAAGGGGAGTAACATCCAAGAGCACAATGTCCTTAATGTCTCCTGACAGAACAGCTCCCTGTAGTGCTGCTCCTAATGCAACACATTCCATTGGGTCAACACCGCCCTCTATTTTCTTACCAATATGGTCTTCAACAAATTTTCTAACGTAAGGAATTCTTGTCGGGCCACCCACTAAGATAATCCTCGTCAAGTCATCCTTGGAGAGGTTTCCAGCCTTGATAGCGTCATCAATTGGTTTAGACGCCCTATCTACTATTGGGGAGATGAGTTCCTCCAACTTGGACCTAGAAAGCTCTTTCTTGAGGTGTTTCGGCCCATCCTTCGACTGTGTAATATACGGAATGTCTATTTCTGTCGTCTTGGTTGTGGATAGCTCAATCTTCGCCTTCTCAGCAGCATCTTTGAGCCTGATGTATGCTGCCCGGTCGTTTATGAGGTCAATCCCTTCCTTCTTCTTGAAATCATCAGCCAGGAACTTCACTATTGCCTCATCCATATCTGTGCCTCCAAGGCTTGTGTCTCCTGAAGTGGAGACCACCTCAAAGACCCCATCTCCAAAGTCCATTATAGTAACATCAAGCGTTCCTCCTCCAAAGTCAAATACCAGTATTTTTTGTGACTCATTTGTCTTGTCAATGCCGTATGCCAAAGATGCAGCGGTAGGTTCGTTGATAATTCTCTTGACCTCCAGACCAGCAATTGAGCCAGCATCTTTCGTTGCCTGCCTCTGATTGTCGTTAAAATATGCCGGAACCGTAATGACGGCTTCTTTCACTTCTTCCCCCAGGTAGTTTTCTGCGTCTTTCTTTATCTTTTGAAGGATGAATGCAGATATCTGCTGTGGTGTGTATTCCTTGCCATAAACCTTGAATTTATAGTCTGTTCCCATTTTTCTTTTTGCTGCATATACTGTTCCCTCGGGGTTCATTAGAGCCTGTCTCCTGGCTGGCTCGCCCACCAGCAGATCGCCGTCCTTAGTCATGGCGACGTAGCTAGGGAATGATTTTCCCCCTAGTGATACCCCTTCAGCGCTCGGTATTATAGTTGCCTTTCCAGATATCACTGCTGCTGCAGCAGAGTTGCTTGTTCCTAGATCAATTCCAATTATTTTACCCAAAATTTTCACCTCTTTCCTACTATGACTTTTGATGTTCTGATTACCGCGTTCTTGAGCATGTACCCCTTCTGTACCTCTTCCACTATCATTCCATCTTCACCGTTTTCTGTTACAGAAACAGCTTCATGGAAGTTAGGATCAAACTTTGCCCCTTCTGTCTCTATAGGCTTCAATCCATATTGCGACAGTGTTTTTAAGATCTGCCCTCTCAACAGAGAGGCTACCTGAGAATCCTTTTCATGCATTAATGCTGAATCTGCAGCATCAAGGACGGGAAGTAATCCTTTTATCAGATCACCATTTGCATATTCTCTTATGGATATTGCCTCTCTTTCCTTGGCTTTCGTATAGTTGTCCATATCAGCCCTTTGCCTTATGTACCTCTCTTTGTAGTATGCCACTTCATTGAGAAGTGAATCAATGGTCTTGAGAGACTTTTCCACCATCAGTGAGGCAAATCTTCCCTGCCTATTCTTAGAACTTACAGTCTCAGCTGTTACTGGATCAACTAGGGAATTCAAAGCGTCTGTATTCTCAGGCATCTCGATGGTATATTTGTTCTTCTACATAAACTTAACCTGTGACACTAGTTCACAGTTTGCTCATTCCCACAAAATATCTAGTCAGGGATCTATGTTGAGGAACTGCGACTTTGTTCACTATGTTAAAGAAACTCCTGGAATGTTTGAGCAAAGCAGTGTCTGAAAGAATCACCGCACAATACTTTCCTGGTTTCAGCCATTCAGAAAACCTTTCAAATGCCATACTGTAGAGTTCGCTGAGTGAACTGGAGCTCATGTTCGAATTCCGGCCATATGGTAAATCCGTGGCGATTCCGTCCACTTTTCCCTTGAGGGATAGGGAGGCTGTGTCTTTGTTATAGATTTCGAAGTCTTTAATGCCAAAATATTTGAGGTTAAGCCTGGCCCCCTTCACCATGTTAAGGGAGATATCATTTCCAATTGTTGCTCTGCCCATGAGTGCCGCTTCGAGAAGAATACCGCCAGTACCGCAAAAGGGATCAAATATAACCTCTCCAGGGACTGTTCTTGTCAAGTTGACCAAGAACCTGGCATATTTTGGGTGAATAGCAACAGGCGAAAAAAATGGCCTCAGCGGGGCCCTTCGAGTCTCAAACCCCATATTATCTCTCGTATGGATTAAGGTCCCGAGGTACCACTTCTTCCCATGGACAGCTCTCAATTTAAAGTCTGGTTCCCTGAATCGCACCTTGTTGCTTCCCTTGACGGTATTCCCTAAGATGGGTTCGTCATCACTGTTGTGACATCCATTGAAATCCTTTATTCTCAGGTAGAATGCTCCAGAACGGTCATTTATGGGAAGAAAGTCCTCCCATGAGTCCTTCTCTTGCTCAATCTTTGAAACATAACTGACAAATGAGCAAGCCTTCAGGTTATCAGGATTTCCTTTCACAATTGCATAGTCAGTGTTGGATTCTATAATTTCAAAATGCCTACCAGAAGATTCTACTGCCCTTATTTCTGCGAAGGCTGCTTCAGAATTTTCATGACTGAATTCTACTAGAAATGAGTCATCCATTATTCACTTGCTCAGGCCTGTTTTCCGTTCTTCTCCTTAAGCTCCTTCGCAAGATCTGTGGAAAGTCCTTCATAAATCTTGCTAAGCCTTTTCAATGAACGTTTTAAGGCGGCTTGAGGCTTACCAGACTTGACCTTTATGAAAATCTGAGGATTGTCTATTACAGGGTGCTTTATGTAATACTTCGATTCCTCTACCTGCTCATCACGCAACAGTTCCTCCACTAATGGTCGAAGCAGAGTGTTATCGTAATTCAACATTTCAAATACTATAGCATCCTTGTCTTTGGATACTACCCTGAACTGGGAATCCATACATCTGCATATTTAAGGGCTATTTATGGATTTCAGTTATTGGTGTGGCTGGTAGTGCAATATTTTGTTACAAGCCATCCAGGACAGTATTGCCAGAAAGCTTGATGTTTAGAATGGTCCCATTACATTAGATATCAGGAAAATTAGCAAAAAACGACAAAGAGTGTTGAATCAAAAAAGTAAGGAGGAAAAACCTACAGTCGAGTCGGACCATGCCTATTGCTCCTTTATTGCTGCATTTACCTTACCCAGTACATCGTCGGGAATAGTCTCCATCCCATGAACTAACTTTGCGTGTTCCGCTATCTTGGGCATTAACTCCTCTCTCGTAGCTGCTTCAGCGACGAAACCATAGTCATTGCCCATATCCTTGCAAGCCATTCTAACGGTCAATGAAACACCTCTATTCAATTAATTTAATGAGGCTTTGCTTTATGAGGCTTTCCTTAAAACGATAACGGAACGACAGTATTTGTGTGAGTGAAGTATAAAAACTCTTGGGATATTAGAGAATCGAATTGCCTTTTACAAAGGACAGTATTAATATAGTAGACAAGTTGCTATTTTCATTCGAGATCACTAATAATATAAGAAAATACTTTATTATTAAGTTAACAATATGTGTGCGATGGATTGTAGTCCTTCTCCCAATGCCCGGAAAGTCATAGATGCAAGGGGGACACCATGCCCAGGACCACTCTTAAAGTTGGTCAATGCAATCGAAGGAATGAACATTGGAGAAATAGTCACTGTGTTTTCAACTGATGAAGGGGCAAAGGTGGACTGTAAGGCATGGGCGATGAAATCAGGAAATGAGTTTATGGGAAACATAGACCGAGAAGGATTTTACGAAGTAACTGTAAGAAAATTAACAGGTGAAAAGTGAATGTACGCCCCAACAAAAATTGTCATCATCGGAGATGGAACAGCTGGCCTGATGCTGGCCAACAAATTGAGATTTATTTTGAGGCCTGCCGAAGTAAACATAGCTGTAATAGGGAAATCAACAACCCACTACTTTAAAGCCGACGGAGTCACAATACCAGTAGGACTCAAAAGATACAAGGATAGCACAAAACAGACGAGATTCCTGCTAAACTACGGAATAGATTACATTGAGGATGAAGTAACCAATGTGGATAATGAACAGCGTTCAATTACCGGTTCTTCGGGAAGAGTTTACAGATATGACTATCTGGTTATGGCATCAGGCACCAGATTCGCTTACGAGGATATTCCTGGATATGAGGGGGAAGCTAAACACTTCTATGGATTGCAGGAAGCACTTAACCTAAAGGAACACCTGAAAACAGTGCGTTCTGGAGACATAGTCGTGGCGCAGCCCGACGGTCCTTTCCAGTACCCGCCTGGACCCTATGAGTTTACCATGGTATTGGATGAATACCTTAGGAGAAATGAGGTAAGAGACAAGACAAATGTTCACTTTGTGACACCGGGAGACAGGGCATTTGAACTAAAAGGGGTCTCTGACCATGTAGAGGAGAAATTCCAGGAAAAGAACGTAGAACTGGTGAAAAATTTCAAAGTGAGTTCAATAAACGCGAAAAACAAGGAAATTGCCTCAGAAAGTGGTGAGACAGTCAAATATGGGCTTCTGATTCTTGTGCCTCCCCACAAAGGACAGAGATTTGCTACTGACTCTGGACTCGCTGGAGATGACGGATTCATTACGGTAGATAAGACCAAATTGAACTACAAAGATTACGATGATGTTTTTGCAATTGGCGATGCGGCAAATCTTCCAATGGCTAAATCAGGAGCTTCCGCAAAATCCCAAGCTGAGTATCTGGCCAACAGGCTTGCTCATGAAATAGTTGGGAACCCATATCAGTCAGAGTACAATGGAGACGTTTACTGGACTACCTTGGTAGGAGATGATCGAGCCCTGAGCCTTTATTTCTCCTATACCAAAGAACCAAGGGTGTCCTTTGCAAGCAAAGCAGATTACCTCCTGAAATGGGCATCTGCAGATACCTATTTTTCAGGAATGATCAGAGGAATATTGTGAGGTGAGAAAGTGGCTGACGATAAAAAATCAGAAAAGGATAAACCCACTGAAACCGCAAAAAGTGATGCGGAAATAAAGAAAGACTCTAAAGTCAAACAGGCTTCAAATCAGGATGCCGAATCTAAGACGAAGGAGGCAACCGATGAAGCGAAGAAATCCGAACCTAAGCCCGAGTCGAAACCTACAGAGGAGAAACCCACTAAACAAACCGAAAGAATGCCCGCACAATCAGTTCCAAACCCTGCGGACTTGGAAGAGGAAGATGATCTTGAGCCACTAATAAAGGATTTCCTTGAGAGCAAAGATGCAATTCAATCTATGCTTGTTATGTTCAGGAAGCTCAAACAAGCAGGAATTGTTGACTTCATAGACCAGGTGTCCGATGACTACCTTCCTTCAGATATTGAATTTATTGGCAAGTTCCTTTCATCAAGAGAATTCACCTATGGTGTGCTAAAGTCAGCAAACACTATGCTGGGCTTGATGTATGCACTCTCTAGGGAAAGCACTTCAGACGCCTTAAAGGCGTTAATGTTCGATTCCGAAGGACTGGTAGATGCAATGATCGACGGAGCAAAGAACCCAGAGAGAATGTCAATGATGAGGCTATTTGCTATGACCAAGGATCCTGAAATAGCATCAGGGCTCACAGCGGTGCTGAACATGCTCAAGGAACTGGGAAAGTCTTTGCAGAAAGTCAAGAACGATTAAATTCGTGTATCAAGGAATCCAAAGAGGTGGGTTATGATAAAGGTTTCATTCAGGCTAGATGAGAATGAGGGATTTGTCAGCACTGTTGATGGTAAAGATGTGCTTAAGATTAAAAACTCGATCTCAAATAATTCTCGAAACTTTTCCCCGACAGAATTATCGCTTTTTAGCATGGCAACTTGTACAAGCGATGATGTCGTCAATATTCTCGGAAAAATGAGAGAAGAACTAAAGATGCTCTCCGTAGATATAGAGGGTCACAGAGAGCATGAACCTCCGAAGGTCCTTCGTGCAGTGCACATAAGCTATTCAGTCACGGGAAACGTTAGTCCGGAAAAGATGAGAAAAGCGATTAACCTTTCACTCTCCAAGTACTGTTCTGTATCTATACTGGCAAGGAGAGGCGGAACTCACTTCAGTTACGATTTCAGCATAAATGGAAAGAGTTATGGCACTGAGGAGCCCGAGGAACCTGTCCCGGCTTGAGCTGTATCAGGAACGTTCTTGAGTCCGTTACCGGTCATAACTAGAACCGTGGAACCGTCGAATTTTTTCTTTTGGAACGCCGCATGGACGGTAGCCGAGCTGTACTCAACAAAGTAACCTGACCTGGCCAAATTTACTCTAGATGCAATGATCTCCTCCTCACTCACCGTAATGCAGGAATCTGGGCTAACTGCTTCTGCCATTTTATCCATCAATGGTGGCTTAAGCGACACCAAAGCATCTGCGACGGACTCAACTTGCTTATTGTCATCAAAATTCCTGCCAGAGAGCCTTGCACAGAGAGGAGATACTGCTTCGGTCTGTACAGCAACAATATCAGGCATAACTCCTATTTCACCACTCTCTAGTAAGTGTTTGAAGCCGGAATAGACACCAAGTAGTAGAGTGCCTGCGGATACGGGCACCAGAATATGGTCAGGCGCTTTATTTAACTGCTGAAATATCTCATATGCGAGTGACCTGATTCCATCCCGAAATTCTGGCATTTTAACGTGGCTTGCGTAAATGCCCTTTGCATTCTCTGCTTCACTTTGAACTGTTTCTCGTGAACCTTTCACTTTGATTATCTCGGCCCCGTATGATCTTATCTGCCCTATCTTCGCTTGAGAGGTCCTTTCAGGAACAAATATTTTCACTTTAAGACCAGCATCTGCTCCGTATGCAGCAATTGAAGCTCCGGCATTACCAGAAGAATCTTCATTGATTGAGTCAAAGCCATATTTCTTCTTCACCTGATTGAGAAAGGAAACCAGTGTTCTAGCCCCTCGATCCTTGTATGAAAATGTGGGAGAAAAATAGTCAAGCTTGAGAAAAGCTCCTCCTTTTTTGGTTAAGGGAGTCTGCACCTCACCAAGATCTAGCCATTCCCTTATGTAAGGAAAGTTGTCTCTCTCCCTTCCCCAATACTTGAAGTCAGGTTTGAGATCGAATAACCCACCGCATTTGTGACATTTAAATTCAAGCTCGACCCTTTCCGCTCCACACGACATGCAGATTGGTTTCATACCTATGGAGATTGAATAACATTGGATTTAACTTTGCCAAAATAGGGATTGACTGGATCTCTTAATAAAAGGAAAAATGTAGGAGATCTTTTGCCAATATTTGATTATAGTGTGGCGTAATACTCTACGCCATATGGCTCAGGTTTGAGTCCTTTTCTTTCGCGAATCTTGGATGCAACCTCAAACTGTAATTCTGTAGGTACCTTCTGGTAACCTGCATTCTCTGAACTCCAGAGCACCTTTCCACCAGTTGCGCTTCTTATTGCAGAAGCGAAGCCGAACATTCCCGCAACGGGCACCCTGGAAACTATGACTACCTCGTCGCCTTCCTGGTTCATCTCTTCTACAACACCGCGCCTTTGCTGAATTTCATTTGTGACCGAGCCCATTACCTCTTGAGGTACGCTTATGAAGACCTTCTGTACTGGTTCCATCAAAATCCTCTTTGCCTCGCACATTGCGCCGTAAATAGAATTTCTTCCAGCTGGTATTACCTGTGCTGGTCCCCTGTGTATGCTATCTTCATGGAGTTTAGCATCAACGAGCCTGGCTTTTATTCCGTATACCCTCTCATTAGCGAAGGGCCCACGTGCTATGACTTCCTTGAAGGACTCTATCAAAAGTTCCATAGTTTCATCCAAGTACTGAATTCCCTTTGTTACGTCGGTAAGTATGTTCATCCCCTCTACCATTTCGAGACCTCTGGCTTCTTCCCGAGAAAGGCCATTTTCCTGTAGCTTCTCAATGAGAGTCTTCTTGTCCTTGAACTTAGAGCCCTGTGGAAGGTCCCCGTCCTTTATTAGCTGGATGACTCCTTCTTCAAGCGGTTCAACCTCAAAGTAAAACCTATTGTGCTTGTTCGGAGATTTTCCCTCGAAGGGACCTCCGCTTCCCTCTATGGTTTCCCTGTACACAACTATCGGGTCGGATGTGGAGACTTCGATTTTGTAATCGTGCTGTATCCTATACATCGTTATCTCAAGATGGAGCTCTCCCATACCAGATATTAGGTGCTCGCCTGTCTCTTGATTTATGTCGATCTGTATCGATGGATCAGCCTTCGATACGTTACGAAGGACCTCTATTAGTTTCGGGAGATCTGCAGTGTGTTTTGCCTCAATTGCCAATGTTACGACAGGATCTGTGTAATGCGTCATTGGTTCAAACGCATCCATGTTTGGGTCTGATGAAACTGTGGAACCTGCAATTGCAGATTTTATGCCCACCATTGCAGCAATATTTCCTGCAGACATTTCATCCACCTGGATCCTATCAGGACCTACCATCATGGAAAGAAGCTGTACCTTGAATTTCTGGTTTCCTCCCCTAGAAACATAGACTTCACTACCTTTTCTAAGTGTTCCACTGAAAATCCTTCCTACAGCAATCTCGCCGGCATGCGGGTCAATAATGATCTTAGTTATCATTATGGTGATTGGTCCGCTCCTGTCACAGTCCATCATGGATTTCCCGAGTGGTGTGTCTTCATCTCCTCTCCAAATCTGAGGAATCCTATACTTTTGAGCTTCCTTTGGATTTGGGAGATGCTTTATTACCATATTAAGGACAATTCTGTGGAGTTGAGCCTTCTTCGAGAGCTCTTTCTGCTTGCCCTCCTTAACTAGCTGGAATATATCCTTGAACGAAACATTGTATGTCTTCATGGCAGGCACTGATATTGCCCAGTTGTTGTAAGCTGAACCGAATGCAACCTTCCCATCCTGGACGTTCAATTGCCAGGATTGTTTGAATTCGTTTGGTGCATACTTGGTTAGTAACCTGTTAACATCTGTTATGATTCGGACAAATTTCTTCTGCATCTCGTCTTCGTTAAGCTTCAGCTCGTTGATTAGCCTGTCAACCTTATTGATAAAGAGAACTGGCTTAACTCGTTCTCTTAGGGCCTGCCGTATTACGGTCTCTGTTTGAGGCATCACTCCTTCCACAGAGTCAACAACTATAATGCAACCGTCAACCGCCCTCATAGCACGCGTTACATCGCCGCCGAAGTCCACATGGCCTGGTGTATCTATAAGATTGATTAGGTACTCCTCACCATTATAATCATGAACCATTGAAGCTGTTGCTGCGTTTATTGTAATTCCTCTTGCCTGCTCTTGCTCATCATAGTCGAGCATAAGTTGCTTGCCCGCTAGATCTTCACTCATCATTCCCGCGCCAGCAATCAGATTGTCACTGAGTGTTGTCTTTCCGTGATCTATGTGAGCGGCAATACCCATATTTCTGATCCTTTCGGGTCTTTCTACTAGTTTCTGTGCCTTGGCAATATTGTCTTCCTTTCTACCCATTCTTATGACACCTTGGTAAATTTGACAGACGGATATACAAACTACTTATATAACCATACTAGGGTGCCGCTGTACAATGCTTCCCCGGACCGCCGACCGTAATAGCTTAGCGACCATATCGCAGAATTGCCAGATGATGAGCAGGTCATATGAGAAGATTACCTAGTAAATATTCCCCAATAAAAGACTTCTTTGGAAGAATATAAATTAGCCTAATTTAGGATTAAATAAAGGTTTTAGGGACTAAATATAGCCTATGACTTGATTTGAATTTCTATTTGTACGCCATCTGGAATTGGGATCCTCATAAGTTGTCTGAGTGTCCTTTCATCGGCATCGACATCTATCAACCTTTTGTGAACTCGCATTTCCCATCGGTCCCAAGTTGCCGACCCTTCTCCATCTGGACTCTTCCTGACAGGAACTACGAGCCTCTTTGTTGGTAGAGGCACAGGTCCATGAACTTCGACGCCAGTTCTCTTAGCTATTCCCTTGATCTCTTCGCAAACAACGTCAACGACTTTGTGTTCAGTGCCGCTCAATGATATTCTTGCTCTGTATGACGCCAAGTTCATTCACCTTACTTTGTCACGAGGTCAACACACTGACCAGCAGCCACGGTCTGACCCATGTCTCTGACAGCGAATCGGCCCAGCTGAGGAATATCCTTGACCTTTTCAATGACAAAGGGATGGTCCGGAATCACCTTGACAATTGCGATATCCCCTGTCTTGATAAAGTCTGGATTCTCCTTCAGAGTCGTTCCGTCCTTGGGGTTAAGTGTTCTGAGAATTTGCTCGATTCTGCATGCAATCTGTGTCGTGTGAACGTGGAAGACTGGCTTGTAGCCTGGTGCTATCACACTGGGATGATTGAGCACAACAATCTGAGCAGTAAATTCCTTTGCTACTGTCGGAGGAGCGGATTGTGGTCCACAGACGTCACCTCTTCGGATATCGTTTTTGGCAATTCCCCTGACATTGAATCCGACATTGTCACCTGGTTCAGCGTTTGGGATTGACTCGTGGTGCATTTCTATTGACTTTACCTCTCCCTGCTTGTTTGCTGGAAGGAAAACCACCTTATCATTGACTTTCAAGACACCGGTTTCTATTCTTCCTACTGGAACAGTTCCTATTCCCGTAATGGAGTATACATCCTGAATTGGAAGCCTAAGAGGCTTGTCAACAGGTTTGTCGGGAACCTTGAGGTTATCGAGCGACTGAAGTAGTGTTGGACCAGAGTACCACTTTAGATTGTCTGTGTTCTTTATGATGTTGTCACCTTTGTAACCGCTAATTGGGATAATTGGGACGTCCTTGAATCCAATGCTCTTGAGGAGTTTCTCCACATCTTCCTTAACCTTGTTGTATCTGTCCTGGCTGTAAGCTGGTTGCGTTGCGTCCATTTTGTTGAGGGCTACAATAAGCTGTTGCACTCCAAGTGTTCTGGAGAGAAAAGCATGTTCCCTTGTCTGAGCCATTACTCCTTCACCATCTCTGCAAGACACAACGAGAATAGCAGCATCTGCCTGACTTGTTCCAGTTATCATATTCTTTACAAAGTCCCTGTGACCAGGGGCATCAATGAGAGTGAAGTAGTATTTGTCGGTCTCGAATTTTCTGTGGGCAAGATCAATGGTAACTCCCCTCTCCCTCTCTTCTTTGTACTTATCCATTACCCAGGCAAATTCAAAGGTTGCCTTACCTTTCTCTTCAGCCTGCTTTCTATACTCGTCAATAATGTGTTGAGGAATTTCTCCATGCTCAAAGAGCAGCCTACCTACAAGTGTAGATTTTCCATGATCCACATGACCTATTGTAACCAGATTTATGTGTGGTTTTTGTGTTGCCATTTAGTTTCACCTAACTGTTCGCTTACGCTAGATATGACCAAAATATAAGGATTTATTTAACTATATCCTATTTTTGGATGTCCCGTAAATTAAAGATAGAACATAAACATTTTGCTATAGCGGATATGCTCCTTTTCTGGTTAATTCCGTATTTTGACCCGTTGACTCAGAAATAAGATCTAAGGAGCTTGCTGTTCATTCATCATAGGTTATTATTCCCAGTCTATCCGACATGGCGATAAACTTTCAAGTGTAAAATTCACCCTGGTAAGCTTCAGATATATTGCCCTTTGGTAAAAATCTGCCTCAGGATACTATACGGATACATTTCCAACACACAAGAATTAAATACCTAATCTTGATAGAAAAGTATGACTGGTTCACAGAAAATTAAGGCACTGCTTCTGGCTGCTGCCATTGTTACTCCCGTTACAGCCTTCTTGGGTTACGTGGTAATAGCTTTTGGAGTCTGATCGCCCGTCCTTTCAAAGGTAGATGCTGCATTTGCTTTCCCAACATTAAAAATATCACGATTTTATTGAATGTTTTTCATGCAAACGAGTAAATATCCTTATTTCTTTATTGACAGCTAATGGAATTTCTTGACGAGTTGAGGGACCTTAAGGTCCAAGTAAAGTATTCTGCCATCATTGAGAATGTGGAGGTTTTTAATAAAATCGTAATCGCAGGGATGGGAGGCTCAGGTATTGCAGGTAAGATTTTCAGCGAACTCTATTCTGGTGTACCAATCGTAAACGTGGATGACTACAGAATACCTGACTTCGTTGATTCTTCCACTCTCTTCATACCTATGAGTTACTCAGGCAATACAGAAGAAGTCCTTTCGGCGACGGCGCAAGCACTCAAGAAGGGTGCAGAAGTCGTGGCCTTTACATCAGGCGGGAGACTCTCGGAAATTTCCAAAAGAGTGATCAAGCTACCTAAGGGACTGCAGCCTAGATCTTCACTGGGATACATGCTTCTGCCTTTGATAAGGACCTTCCTTGATCCTCAGGAAGAAATACTGGACAACGCCGCTGGTCTTCTGGATGAGATGGATGGCGACAATTCTTACATTAGAGAAGAAGCAGAGCATATTTATCGCGAGAAGGCCATTCCCGTCATTTACGGGTTTTCACCCTACCGTAATGTTGCTTACAGGTGGAGGACTCAGTTCAATGAAAACTCTAAGGTACTTGCTGCTTCCTCATATTTTCCTGAGTTGGACCACAATGAGATAGTTCCACTTCCCAGTACCTACAGATCTGAGATTTTCAGGTTCTACACCTTTGACTGTGACATGCCAGAAGCCATACGGAAAAGGATAGATGCCACTGAATCAGTTGGCGGTATTAAGATTAACAGAATAGAGGCGCGAGGAAAGAGCGTGATAGAGAGACTCTTCTATCTCATACATTATGGCGATTACCTATCTTACCATCTCTCAATAGTGAGAGGGAAGGACCCTAGAGATGTAACGCCCATAGAGAAGCTCAAAAAAATGATAAGCTGATCATTCGACGATCTTGGAATTTCCAGGCGGTAGGATGGACTCTATTTCTTCCCTGGTAACATTAAGCATCTCTGCAATTTTGCGAGAAACAATAGCTCTTTTTTCCCCACCCGGGAGAATCCTGACTACTTTCGATTTTTCGGGGTCTAGGACCCCAGCTGGACATATCATTGGTATATCTTCATTCTTCATGGTTGTGAAGCCAATCTCAAGAGATAGTGGAACATCCAGTATGTAGTTCCTCTTACCTCTTATGACCCAAGAGCCGGTTGCAATATATTCACCGGATTCAGGAGTCTTGCTCACTTGGGATGGGAAAACCCAATATGCCGATCCAGTTGCCATACCTGCGGCCCAGCCTCTTGAAAACGAAACCGCAAAGGAACCTGCCTGTCTCAGTGTCTCTTCAGATGGCCCCTGGTCCCCCTCCACCTTTATTACTGTACTGGGAGCCCCGTAAAAATCCGCGTGAAGATATATATCCTTTTCCTTAAGATGCTTTTTAACCAGCTTTTCATTGGTCTTCGCATCCCTTCCGCTTAGTATCAAGAACCCTTCGCTTGAATGGAACCAGTGGTATATTTCGAACCACTGCTTGGTCCTTTTCTTTGGTTTCGGTTTCTCCTGCTCCTTAATGATATTTCTCTTTGTGTCCTCAATGGCAGATAAAGCACCTGAGATTTTACTGCGGAAGTCTTTGGAAGTATTGAACATCAGACTTCCATTTTCTCCTGCAGATTTCGTGTAGTCTATTTCTAGAATAAGGTCTCCGAGTTCTATTTCGGCCGTCTTCTTCACTGGGTCAATAGAGTTAACACTATAATTCTGTACACTTGTTATCTTATCCAGGGGTTCATTTCTAACCCTCTTCCCAAGTTCATCTATTATCCGTTGCACCAGTGGCAAGTCCTTCATTATTGCAGTTCCCTTGGTTGAAAACTCCACCTGTTTTAACTTGAACTGTTCAATTGCCTTTCTCTGTGAGTCTATCCTTCTCTCCATGGGCGTTTTTTGTTCTGAATTGTTTGAAAAGTGCTCAATGTAGTAGGAAAATCCCTGGGAGAGGTCTTCGAATGATTTGTCTGGTGTCTCCTTTATGTGCTTTAGCTCGATCGGGGACAGAACTTCTTTTTCCTCGTAAAGGTAAGCCTTCCCCCTTAGAGATTCCTCCAGAAGAACATCTATTTCTGCTTTCAGCTTGGGCACAACTTCAGTTGATTCCTTCGCGGGCCGCTCCTTATCGATTCCTAGCCTGTATGCTATCTCTTCAGAATTTTCGCCTCCGAGGTTGAACCTTGTTGCCAGCGTTTGTACTATGGATGCCTTACTGCTTGCTATTCTCTCTGAGAATTCCTTCTCGTCCATCTCAAGGGGGTTGTTTTCCATTGGAGGTTTGTATTGTTCCCCCTTGATAATTTTCCTGTTTTTCCACTCCCTCTGGTTGAAGGCGAACTCGATCTTCCCCTCGTTAGTAATAATAAGGTTACCTTCCCTGAAAAGCTCGAGTATCAACTCCTGCCCAGTGTGCAAGGTAATCTTGACAACCCTGTCGAAATTTATCTGCTCAACTGCTGTTATCCTTCTTTCTGAAAGCATTCTTCTAAGACTTATTGCCAGAGGGGAAGCCTCATCTGGTCTTTCGGAGTCCATGAATGAAATTCCTTTGGTCAGCGAGATGAATAGATGCGCTTTTTTGTAATCTGACCTGTAGATCTGGAGCAAGAATTCGTTGGCGCCCACCTGATATACCTTCTTGATAAAGGAGTTCACTAGTCTTTCTCTATAGAAGTTTATGAAGGCGTAAAAATCCAGAGATGACTGTTTCAGGTGCATATAGAACAGAATGGCTCTTTGGTTCTAATTTTTTTAGGGTCTTCCAATTGTATCGATGTTCAAATCAGCTGAAAAAATATAGATAGGAATATGTAGCATGTCCATGTGAATGGAAGAATCGAGCATTTACTTGAACGGTGGTAAAGTATTCCTCTTGCAGGAAAATACTCATGAAAGTGAGACAATTCTGCTCCTCCACGGAATGAGCTTTTCTTCTGATAATTGGACCCAAATTGACGCTCTGAGAAAAATCAGCCAGTGGGGATACCGGGTTATCGCCATTGACTACCCGGGATTCGGAAACTCCAGTGAGAATGCCTTCTACGATATCTCAGGGGCCGATTACACTGTGTCGTCTTCTTTCATTCGTGACCTGTGCACAGAGCTAGGGTTGAACAGGATCATTGTCCTCGGCCCATCCATGGGTGGTGCAATAGCTATCAGAGCCTCGATAGATCTTCCTGAACTTGTGGAGAAGGTAATTGCAGTTGCTCCGGCAGGGTTCGCGGCACTCAAACCTGAACTTTACAGAATAAACTGCCCTATACACCTAATTTGGGGAACCGAAGATTCAACAATTGACATTTCCTACGGAAGGAGATATCATGATCACATAGCGGGTTCTTCACTTCACGTGATAAAGGGTGGAAAACACGCCCTTTACTTGAACAAGACCGCACAATTTTTTAGTCTACTTAAGAATCTACTATTCGATGAGTGCTAAGGTCTCCAAGCTCAAGGTTCAGGTCAGGCTGAACGACCTGGACAGCATGGGGCACGTAAATAATGCTGTTTATCTGACATATTTCGAGATGGGACGGGTTGATTTCTTCAACCGTTTCTTTGAAGGATTGGACCCCTCAAATGCGGGATTTGTCCTCGTTCATTCAGAGGTTGACTACAGGAAGCCTATATTCCTGGACAGCAAGGTGGAAGTAGTCACAAGAATTACCAAGCTGGGCAATACAAGTTTCACCTTCACTCATGATCTTATTGATTCAGATGATCCTGAAAGAAATTTTGCGACTGGAATAACTGTCGGAGTTCCTGTGGATTCTGAAGGAAGAAAGCAGAAAATCCCTGAGAGTTTCAAAAACTTGATCTGAGCCCTCAGGTTGGTGCCATCGTATAGGGTATCCATATCAGGAGGCTTGGCACTACAGCTGCCATAAGCCATAAACTGGCATGGATCGACATATCAATGTAGACGTTCTTTCTGAAAAAGTAAACTCCTCCATATATCAGGCCCACTGCAATCATGTCAATAAGAAATAGTGGCAGGTAGAGTCCGGGATAGGATCCAGGCTCCATTACAAGATAGCCCGAATAGAAGAGTGCGTATAAAAATGCCTGAATGACGACAGCCTTGGATAGTGGCATGATCTCAGTCAGATAATTTGTGATAATGAACCTAAAATTAAGCTCTTCAATGAGAACGGGAAAATAGAGAGTGGAAAAGGCATACGTAATAGAAAGCCCCTCCAAGGCGTAAATGTAAAGCCAGAATGCTACAACCGAGAAGAAGATTATCATGTCTTTGGAGAGTAACAGGGATTTTATCTCGTTCCTTGCAACATCACTGATGTACACCAAGGTTACAAGAATCACAGGGAATATTCCTATGTAGAGGTAAAACGGGAGAACAGAGAAGGATGGATTGAGGGATTCCCAGAAGAGAAAAAAGAGTAGAGCTTCAAGCCCAACAAATATTGATTGCCTCTTGAGCCTTGAATTCTTAGCCATTAGAACCCTGCCGCGTTTAATTGATTGCAACTTCCAATTTCAATGTTACACAATCAAGTTATGCGCCCACATGGGCAAACCAGATTGATACAAGGATAAAAAGCAGGTAGAAATTGGAAAAGTGGAAAGCCTGCCTGTACCCCACTTCTGCATTTCTGAAATATGGCTTGGCAACAAAATATATCATGAGAATATCCATTGCACCAGCGATGAAGTAGTATGCGGTCCCCAGCTGAATTGAATGGACAAAAAATGGAATTGCTGAATAGGCGACAAGAATCAAGGTGTTAACAAGGATCCAGAGCCCCCCCTTCTTTATGCCTACAATTGCCGGTAGCATTGGTACCTTTGCAGTCTTGTAATCTTCCAAGTTGCCAGTTGCCAGGCTCCAGAAATGTGTAGGAGTCCATAGGAAAACAAGGAACGCAATGAAGAGCGATGTTAATGATACATCATTCATCAAAGCTGCCCAGCCGGCCAATGCTGGAAAACTTCCTGCGATACCTCCTATAACAATATTCCAAGTTGTCCTTCTTTTCAGAAACACAGTATAGAGGAAAACGTAACTCAGGAATCCCCCCAGGATGAATAGCATAGTCAGAAGATTCAGGAATACATAGGCAGAGATCATGGAAAGAAGCAGCATTAGGGACGCTAGAATAACAAAGAAGTTGCGATTCTCTGGGCTTATGATTTCCCTTCTGTAGCTGGTTCTCTTCATTTCGTTGTCTATGTCCACGTCATATGCATTATTCATCATGGATGCAGACATCGATGCAAGTGTTCCCGAGAAGATTAAAGGCACAATAAGAACTATGTTTAGAAAGGATCCAGGCACAGAAAGAAATGCAGCAATTGCGACTACGTCTATCAGTATGGTGATTTCTAGTTTTGAAAGTTTTGAGAATTGCCTAAAGTTCAACAGATCCACCAGTTGTACCAGATACAGTACTCATATCCAGGTACGTTGGGTATTGCAGATCGGAATTAATGTTTGACGGTATGTTTTCGAGTGAGAATGTGCCTTCCAAATTAGAAAGTGCCTTTGTTCCCAGATTGCCGGCAAAGCTGAGGGACGCGAAGAATCCGGGAGGTGTCATGTGCGAGTTCGATATTCCAGTGCCTGAAGCTGAATGTGCTGCCGACAATGAGGTGGTGGAAGATGATGATGTGGCGTTGACATAGAGCCACCCAACCATTGTCTGGGGGTGTATTGTGCACCAGTAGACGTATACGC
The DNA here is from genome assembly GCA_046704405.1 of Thermoplasmataceae archaeon. Taxonomy (GTDB): domain Archaea; phylum Thermoplasmatota; class Thermoplasmata; order Thermoplasmatales; family Thermoplasmataceae. The sequence continues at coordinate 196,096 of JBJKSA010000014.1, forward strand.
CTGCTTTGTTGAAGTAATATTGACCATCAACTGTATGTCCCTTCGTTTGAGTGATCTGAGATGTGCTTAGAATTTGATACCCATTACCCTGGTTTTCATAGCTAATCGGACCCTGTGTCGGTGAAGAGGGGGCACTCACTATATAGAGAGTATGGGGAGCCGTGTCTTCCTCAGTAACATGGAACGTCACTACCGTACCTACGCTGTAGTTAAGAGACGGGTTTATTGTGCCGTGGCCGTAGTTCCATCCGGCAGCATCAGCCCAGAGATTGGTTGTATTTGTGTATGCAGGATTGCTTGGAATTGTGATTTTGCTTCCACCTGTTGGGCTAGTAAGCACGTAGGAGAAGCTGAGTGCGACGACTACGGCGACTATGATGACTATTCCAACTCCTGCTTTGTTTCCTTGCATCCTTACCTCCCCCCTCCAACTGCACCACTAGGTGCTTCCGAGGGAATTTCAGGAGGATTCTCAATAATGTTATTTGTGTCCGTAGAAGGAGCCTTATACCAGCTTACAGCAATATTGTAGAGAAATACGAGCTGAGCTATGCCTATTATCACACCACCAAGGATTGCGCCGATCTGATATGGCTGGAACCATGCAAAGTAACCATCCACAGCTCTTGGCATGCCAAGCCATCCCCCTATCTGCCATGATGTTGACATCAGAAGAGAGCCGAAGGCAAGCAAGTAAGCGTGCCATTTGGCCAGCCTTTCATCATATGTCCTTCCACCGGAAATGGTGGGGAAAATGACGTAAAATGCGGCCATAGATATTCCCAGCGAAATTCCTACGAACACGTAATGGAAGTGGCTGGTAACTGCATAGGTGCCATGAAGGATCTCGTTCACGCTTGTATCCGCCAGCATAACTCCAGTGATACCCCCTATGATGAAATCAACGATACCGTTGAGTACGAAGAGCATTGGAGTGGTAAGACGTATCTTATTTGCGGTCCACAATGTTGCGATCCAGTTGAAGACCGTAATGGCTGATGGAATCACAACAGCAAAGGATACAATAGAGAAGAAAAGGTCCCAATTTAGGCCCAGACCGGAATTCTGAAGATGGTGCCCCCAAACAAGCTCGCTGAGTACCATAAGAAGACCCAGGCCGAAAACGCCGGAATTGTAGCTGTAGATCTTTGTTCCAGTGAATGTTGGAAGTAGTTCATAAATGATCCCGAAGAATGGCAGTATAGCTATGTATACGATAGGATGTCCCCAGAACCAGAAGAGATCTGCAAACAACAGGACGTTGTGGGAATTTGCAACGAAGAAAATTGGGTTGAAGTAATCGTAGAACAGCATGCCCAGAGCAACCATAATTGGCGGATCCGAGGATACCAGCATTATTAGGGTGAAGACAATGGACCAGGTGAACAGAGGCATTTTTCCCAGCGGAACTTCACTTGACCGGTCTAGGAAGATTACCTTGAGGGCCACAATGCTTGCAATAGTAATACCTGTGAAAATGATCTCCATGGAAAGAATCCCAAGCCAAGCTTCAGTGCCTGCTCCAAATGCTCCAAGCTGAAGTGAGAGAGGTGGGTACAGATACCACCTGAAGGCTGATCTGGATAGTACGAAGAGAATGCCTCCCACAAGGTAGAGCCAGAAGGCGGCCGAGGTTATGTTGCCCATGTTGTCTCTTACGGCCTTTATCTGTGTCGGGATTAGGTAGAACCCAAGCCCGAGGGACATTCCTATCGTGAACATGTAGATCATAAGGGTCGCATGTTCTGTGAGAAGTATGTTGTAGATATCTGGAGGAACAATTGTGGGATACGGAGCAGTAAGGCTGAGCCTCATCAGCACCCCAAAGGAACCAGCTATGAACAGAAAGATGAAAGAGGCCATCATGAATCTAAGGCCTATGCTCTTTGCGTCATTGTAATAGAGTATGGACCAATCGAGCCTTCTTGGCTTTCCTGCCATGAAAGCAGAGATGTAGGACTCAGAATCCTCATATCCCTTAGCATCTGCTTCTCTTTCAACTTCCATCTTGGCACTGCTGTACCTGTAGTAAAGATAGGCAAGTATGACAAAAACCACCGAAAGTACAACAACGGTTTCAACTAGTAGTGAAAAAACCCCCATTTCAAGTCACCGTCAATGTTCCCCTCATAAGATAATGGTCTTGTCCGCAATACTCAACACACTCAAAGAAGTAAGTTCCAGGTGAGCTTGGCGTAGTGAAAGTGAGGGTGTTAGTTCGCCCAGGAACTGCATATACCTGTGCTCCAAAGTGACCTATATACAGATCGTGTATGACATCACTTGAGGTCACCACAAGTTGGTAAGTGGTATTTGCCTTTAAGGTAAGGTTATCCACACTTCTGCTACCGTTCTGATATGTGAAAGTCCAGCTCCATTGAGCGCCATCCACCTGAATCGGTATAGCACCACTCTGATTCCCTGTATAACGGGTCGCTACAGCCGTCGGTATCTCGTGCGATGTTACGTAGGCTTGCTGCGCTGCAAAGAATGCCAGGATCGCAATAACTATGGCCATGAAGATTGCTTCAATTTTTGTCTTGCTTTTCACTCGTATACCTCCAGCAAATCAATCATCTGAAATCCTCCCAGTCGTGGGACCTGTCCACCTTCTTATAAACCGGGTAAATAAGCGTCGCAATCGTGAAGAATCCAACGCCAATTCCGGTGGCTACAAAATAGGCCGCGTTCTCAGCCGTTATTTGACCCGGATATCCCACAAAAAACATTGAAAACGCATATGAGAGAATATAGTAAGATACAAAACCAACGACGACGGAGACTATTCCGAACATCGTAAATATCTTTGTATTCTTATGCATGTATTCGCCTAATAGTTCGAAATTATTTAACTTTTCTAGAGAGCGAATGCGTCGCAGACCTATGATTTTCCGGTCTCTATATAAACTGTATATCTGAGGAACTGCTGATTGATGGTCTCCAGCATTCTCCTCTTCTTTGTACAAAAATGGGAATGAGTTCCCTGTTGAGGGCGTGCTTTAATTGTCAAAAAAATATGGTGTTGGATAATCAGTCAACATCTTTGCTGCTGATCTTGATTTCCTTCTTTTTCTTCTGTGCGTTTTCAATAGGCACAAAGCTAGACTTATGCTTCTCTAGGACTCTTGGAAGCGAAGTGTACTCCATGTCTTCCTCCGGAAGTCTGTGAGGCTCAAATGGCCCCATTCTTCTCAGGTAGTCGACTATTTCAACTGCCTTCTTCCTTGCTCCGTCAAAAGCAGTATCGTCAAACATGTCTACAGGCCCTGACAACTTTCCGTCCTTGAGGACGAAACCAAGGGCTACAACCCTAGGCGGTCCATCAAATCTTGTCATTTTTGCGTCCTTCTGGCCTACAGGCATAAGCGGTCCGTTGTGGGAACCCCTCATCCATCCAGAGACAAGATATGGATGCGAAAATGCCTCGAGAGCCTCCCCTGAAGCAGGAAGTCCAGATTGTATCCTTACGATGCCTGCTGGATCATCCTTCCCTACGTATTCACCTGCAATGAATGAGAGCTTGTCAGTGGATATTACCGCCACGTTCTCGTCTGGAAGCTTTTCGTGGTCTTCCTTTGTAAATACATGCTTAACGACGTACCTGCTCTTTGAGCCAATCATCGCGAGAATGTCATAACTCCGTTGCGGAGCCTCCAGAAATATTTTCTTGCCCTCCACAATGTCCCATATCTCGAAAATAAATCCGCTGTTCATGTTCTGGTCTATGACAAGACCAGGGGTGTTAAATGGGTCAGCAAACATCTTGTATATTGGGAAGTTGAAGGCTCCTGGTTCTGTCTTGTCCATCATGTACACAATGAATGGTTCTGACTTTCTCGGAGTTATTTCCATTTCTGCGACTCCCGGTCCCATTCCCTTTATGTTTCCTGAGAATGAGTCCTTGAGGAGATCTTGCCCGGCACCGTACAAGCCCAGTTTCTTGGCGACATTTGTTCCTGACTTGAAAGCATCCCACGCAAGTCCGTGTACCTGGGGATCGTCAACACCTCTGTCATGTATCATCGTAATCTGAATGTCATCTCCAACGTTGCTCACATGAAAATCTGAAAGCAGGCTTGCGCCCTTTTCTTTGACATATCTTTTGACTTCATCCATAACGTCTGGGTGTACCGTGGTATGACCAGGTAGGCTTCCAATGTCTGCTTTTATGTGGGAAATAGTAACCTTCATGCAGTTCCTATCCAGTTCATTACTAAAACTTTTTCGTAGGGGCATCTTCATGTTCGGCATATGCTAATTATTATGCTTAATATATTCGTCAAATGACGTCTAAATGTGAAAAACATTCTGCTTTGGTGGTAATTGATCCTAAATACTGCCGAAGTAACAGGAAAAGGGTTATTATAGTCACCTAAATCAGACTGCAGATGAACAATGGTCTCCTAATAGCTGTCATCATCATTTTCGCGTGGATTTTCCTGATGATGGCCCTTGCCCCTAGGATAAAAAAGAGCGAGAGGCTGTCACTCATTGGGCCCCTCCTGATGATCAAATCCATAAAGCCTAGAGGAGTCCTTGACAAGCTCGCCGACAGATTTCCTGCAATAGGTTTCTCGAGATTTTCTGTTGCCTTGGTACTTGTAACAGGAGTGTTTTCCATATTCTTCCTTCTGTACGGCGCTTATCTGAGCTCTTTTATGACAGTTGCCACCAGCACTCCACTCAGCTACTACGTAGGTCTCCCAGGCATAAACCCCATAATACCAGTGACCTACGGGATCCCTGCGTTCATAGTCTCTGTTGTTGTTCATGAAATTTTTCACGGAATAGTTGCAAGGAAACACAATATGAAAGTCAGGTCAGTTGGAACCCTCCTGTTTGTAGCTCCCATAGGAGCTTTTGTTGAGCCCGATGAGGAGGAACTGAAGAACGCTGACCCGGTAGTCCGAAGAAGGGTTTATGGCGCTGGAGCCGGGATAAACATGGTCATTGGCATAGCAATGGTACTCGTTCTAAGCTTCATTATGATGCCTGGTGCCCAACCTGTGCATGACGGTTTTTATGTGCAAGGTGTTTCGTCAAGCGGACCGCTTTCGCAGATTATTCACCCAGGAGACGAAATAATCTCCTTAGGAAATTACACTGGAAATAATGTTACTCAAGCCTTTACGAGTTCAAACATAGCCCCGGGCGCCAATGCTTCGGTCGTATTGTTTAACGGGACATCAGAACGGACAGTGGTATACCCAGCGGGACTCCAGATAATGTCAACGCTACAGGGATACCCAGCTGAGACTGCGGGATTCAAAGTTGGTTCAATCGTATACACGATCAATGGAACACTCATTTACAGCTTGGATACCATGGAATCTGTACTGGACAATATTACTCCTGGCAGCAACATACCAGTCGTTACAATCAGTTACAGCGGAACCTTGCAGTCAATGAACAAGAGCTACAATTACTACAACATAACAACTGCTTCAAAGTATACCTATTATTCAAAAAGTGATCCAAGCGCCAACCAAGAATCCTTCAAGAATCAGAGCTTTGTGGGTGTGACAACAAGTTACATTGGCATAAGCTCGGGCATTTCCCTGAACGACGTAAAGCCAACCATATTCCTGAGAACGTTATTCACAGATCCATGGTATGGATTTCTCTCATCAATCGCGCTCCCTTTTTCAGGTCTCTCGCCAGTTCCCCATCATCTCACTGAGATGTTTCACACTGCCATAAACCCGACCTTCTTTTGGGGTTCTTTGAATATGATATACTGGCTCTATTGGGTTAATTTTGTCCTGGGAGCGACGAACGCACTTCCATTGCTAATACTAGACGGGAACCAGTTCTTCACAGATACCTTCCTCATTGCGGGGAGACGTAAGCACCTTTCCTGGCTGAGTAATACTTCAGTCCTGAACAGAATCATGTCTGCCCTGAACATAATAGTAATTTTCCTCTTCCTCTGGGTAATCATAGTGCCTAGGATTATATGATCAATATGAAGCGAGAGCGCAAACCTCCAGTTCATTCAGAGGGAATTTCATCTCTTGGAGCCAATCCATATATACCCTTTAGTCATCGCAGATCGTGTGCCTGCGCCGTTCAGGCAATTGATAAAGGATGATATAAATGCCGTTTGCAGAAGCAGTCGAAAGAAGACTGAACAAGAAGATATGCATGCGATGCGACGCCCGAAATGCACCAACTGCTAAGCGTTGCAGAAAATGCGGTTACACCGAGTTAAGATTCAAGGCTAAGGAAAGGAGAGGCGGACAGTAACGGATACCTCCTACCTTCCAAGGATAGCAGTAATCAGGATGGAGGGTACAAACAATGAAGAGGAGGCATACCTTTCATTCAAGCGAAGCGGTGCCTCTCCAGAATATGTTCATATCACACATCTTGAATCCGGGTCAAAGTCACTAAATGACTTCGAAGGCGCAATAATTCCAGGAGGTTTTTCAGCCGGAGATTATGTCCGGGGAGGAGCAATATTTGCTGCCAGGCTTCTTGACTCTTCCAGAAGGGACCTTGTAAGATTTATTGAGGAAGGCAAGCCTCTTGTTGGTGTGTGCAACGGATTCCAGGTGCTCGCGGAGCTAGGGGTGATCCCCGATCTCGACGGGGACTGGAAGAAGACTGTTTCACTGACATTTAATAACTCTAGCCGTTTCGAATGCAGGTACACCTATATCAAGAGAGTTGGCGGGAACGAAATATTCAGTGAGCTCATGGAACTCGGAAAACCGTTCCAGGTGCCTGTGGCACATTCTGAAGGCAGAATCGTAGTTCTTGATAAAGAGGATAACATTCAAAGAATGAAGGATAATGACCAAATTCTTTTCAAGTACACGAATCCTGATGGCACTTCAGACGATTATCCTTGGAATCCCAATGGATCAGTTCAATCGATTGCCTCCATAACAAACGTCTCTGGGAATGTCGTGGGCCTCATGCCACATCCAGAGAGGGTTTACTACGGGTACCAAATGCTAGGAAGGGAACGTGAATCCGAGTATGGAACCGGAAAACCTTTCTATGACTCAATAGTTAGATACATTAAGAGATCTGTAATAGCTAAATAGGTCCTATGGCCTTATTTTCTCCCTAATCAGAATTTCAGACTCTTTTCTAAATTCTTCCAGAGTAGAGTCGTTGACGATCATAAAATCTGCGAGAGCGATGACGTTGCCTATCCCCCACGATAGCTCTCGCTCGTCCCTCTTTATAAGCTCCACCCTGTTTCTTACATCATCTTCTCTTCCACGCCTAAGAATCCTTTCGAGCCTCTGTGCCCTGTTTGCGAAGACAGCTACGACCTTAAGATCGTTGTAGTGCTCCTGAAAGTAAATTAATTCTTCATAGTTTCTGAGACCATCCACAACGGTATTTTCGGGATCGGATATCGATTCTGCAGTCCTTCTGGCCCATATATCCATACCGAATTTGCTCCTTTCCCCTGTTGCAAAATCACCTATACTGCCATCAGTTGAGGAAATATTGCTTAATTGGGCGAATTTACGGACAGAATTTCCCATGTGAACGTCCTTTATGCCAATTGCATTGGCAACCTTAATGAATTCATCTTTGCCGGCTCCCGGCATTCCCGTGACTATCATCATTTAATATCATCTTCCGCTCTCGTGTGGAAGCGCGCCTGGGACAGATTCTAACCGTCACAGCTGGTTGGGATTGTTTTCATGCTTAAATAAGGTTGTTTGTCCAATGTACCGCGGATTCAGGATGATTTCTCATACACCTTCGCATTTGGCTGCAGCATGGCGATAAGAACCATGGCCCAGTTGTATAACGTTCATGATATTGCCCTAAAATGTCTCATGATTTTGTATTTTGCAGATTCTGCGAAATACTACCCCCTAAAAGTTTTTAATTAGAACGAAATACCGTCACCCATATGTCAAAAGTGGACATTAGTCTCACGATAGGGGGGCCACAGGGAGGCGGTATCGATACCTCTTCCAATATGGTAAGCAGGGCATTCGCCTATGCTGGTTACAATGTTTTCAGTGTAAGGGAGTACCACTCCAACATTAAAGGCAGACACAGCTACACTCATATGAGGATAAAAGAAGAGAGGCCCAGATCATTAAGGTACCCTCTCGACATTCTTGTGGCACTTGATGCTGACACTATTTTTGAACACATTGAGGATGTGGGTGAAAATACAAAGATCATATATGACGCAAGCTTCGAGACCTCGGAACTCTCGAAGGCGAGAATGATCACAAATGATACTGCTGCCAAGATACGAGAAACTCTAAAAGGCAACGGCTTCGACACAAATGTTGCCGGAGCTGTGAATTACATGAAAAGCAAGGGTGGCATACCAATCGAAGTTCCGTTCAGTGATTTAGTCACTTCAGCCATAACCGAAGGGACGCCCTCAAGATACTTCAATACACTTGGATCAGCCATAACTTTGGCAATTAGCGGAGTTGATCAGGATTTCGCTGAAAAGGCCATAAAAATAATTTTCTCATCAAAGGAGAATGTAATTCCTTCCAATATTGACGTCGTTGCTGCTGCCTACAGGCATGTGGACGAGAACAAGGTAAACGGAAAGCATCTTGAAAGGAAGGAGTCCAAAGCCAGACTCCTGATGACAGGGAATGACGGTTCAGCTATTGGAAAGATGATGGGTGGTCTTCGATTCCAGACTTATTATCCAATTACTCCAGCCAGTGATGAGAGCACAATAATCGAGGAGCACGAGCATATAAGCTGGCTTTCAAAGGAGAATGAAAAACTTGCCAAGGGAGGCGTAGTTGTAGTTCAATCCGAGGATGAGCTCTCCGCCGTGACAATGGCAATCGGAGCAGCCCTGACAGGAGTAAGGAGTTCCACTGCCACTTCAGGACCAGGATTTTCCTTAATGGCAGAAGCAATTTCTTTTGCGGGAATGGATGAGGTCCCACTTGTGATTACCCTCTATCAGAGGGGTGGCCCAAGCACAGGTCTTCCCACAAGAAATGGCCAGTCAGATCTGCTTTTTGCACTTAACACCGGCCACGGCGAATTCCCCAGAATCGTGTTCTCTTCAGGCGATGTGGAAGAATGCATTTATGATGCAATGAGGGCATTAAATTACGCTCAGAGGTACCAGGTTCCTGTTATTCACTTGATTGACAAGAACCTTGCAAATACCCTGGATATGGTGCCAAATATCGACCTCAAGAAAGTCGCAGTCCAGAATGGAGTAAGAATTGAGGATAAAGACGATTTCAAGAGATATTCACTGGACGTAGAAGACGGGGTTTCCCCAATGGGAGTATTCGGAAAGGAGATTTTCTGGATGACAGGAGACGAGCATGACGAGCACGGTCATGTTACCGAGGATACGATAATCAGGGACAGAATGATGGAGAAGAGATTCAAGAAACTGGAGACTGCTGAAAGGGAGATACCTCGTGAAGAACAGGCAGAACTCTTTGGAGAGAAGAATGCTGAACTCACCTTTGTTACATGGGGGAGTCAGAAGGGTCCTATTCTTGATGTCATTGATGACCTCAAGGAAGAAGGTGTATCGGCAAACCTCCTTTACCTGAAGATGTTCGAGCCATTTCCTGTGGAATTCGTTAATGATGTCCTCAAGAATGCTAAACGAGTGGTGAATATTGAGAGCAACATGCTGGGACAAGCAGCAAGAGTTATAAAATTGCACACAGGTATCGAGATTAAGGACAACATTCTGAAATACAACGGAAGACACATGACTGAAGATGAAATTTTGAGAGGAGTGAAAAATCTGATAGGTAAAAAGGATCAAATGGTGGTGTTGCAAAATGGCGCATAATTTTAGAAGCGAAGTAGCCATAGATTGGTGCCCTGGCTGCGGGGACTTTGGCATTGTAAGCGCTCTTACACAGGCATTGGGTGAACTGGATCTGGATCCAAAGGGAGTTGTAGCAGTCTCTGGGATAGGGTGCTCTGGTAAGACTCCACATTATCTCAATATAGCCGGCGTACACACCCTTCATGGCCGAGCCATACCTTACGCTACGGGTGTAAAGCTTGCAAATCCGAACCTGAAGGTTCTTGTCACAGGTGGTGACGGAGACCTTATGGGCATTGGTGCTGGACACCTTGTGGCAGAAGGAAGAAGGAATTCAGGACTCACAATCATACTTTTCGACAACGCAGTTTACGGACTGACAAAGGGACAGGCAGCACCCACCATGACTTTGGGTGAGCAAACCAAGAGCCTGCCCAGGCCCAATATCTTTGGGAAGGTGAATCCAATCACACTTGCCCTGACAACAGGTTACACATTTGTCGCAAGAGGCTTTACCTCAGACATAAAGCAGCTGAAGGAGATCATAAAGAAGGGACTGGAGCATGAAGGCGGATCCTCGCTGATAGATGTACTCCAGCCCTGCCCGACATACAACAACATCAACACAATGGACTTCTTCAGGCAGAGGGTGTATAAGCTTGAGGACGACAAAACCTGGGACCCCTTGATAACGGAGAAAAACATAGATTCAATCAAGGATAAGTTCACGGCGGCGTATCAGAAGGGACTGGAATGGGGAGACAGAATTCCCACAGGAGTTTTTCTGGACAACAGGACGGTGCCTCCCTTTACCAAGAGAATAGAAAAGAACCTTCCAGACTACCTTTCAAACCCCCCTGCAAATCAGGCTATTGCAGGACCAGACGGATATACGCTAGTTGATGCAGTGGATACGTTCAAAGACAAACTAATCCACTGAATACCCATTTTCATTTTCTATGTAATAAGCTGCATGCCTAGATAGGCAAAGTATATCCCAAAGGCAATCAAGGATGCAAAGCTGAATATCTTTATGCCGAAGTTGACCAGTCTGCCGTATTTTGTGGAGAATTTGTAAACAAGAACAGAGAGAAAGATGACCCAGAAGACTATTCCAACAAAGAGGAAGTAAAAAGGTAACAAGCCAAATTTTGTGTAGAAACTCAGCCCCGCTGTAAGCCACCATCCAATCTGGAGCGGGTTAATCAAACCAATGGAGAGTCCTGCGAGGTAGCCTGAACTATAATTTCTTGGAGGTGCGCCTTCCTTGGATCTTAATATGAGAATGGCCAGGAGGACGAAGAAAAATGCACCCACAAGATAGATCACGGGATCATACGAAGAAAGGCCCACCTTGGACCTGAAAATGAAAGTGAGTATCATTAGAGTGAAGTCAGCTGTCATTGCGCCCATTCCTACGATAACGCCCCTCATGATGCTATCTGAAGCCCTCCTGACCATAACCGCAGTGACAGGTCCCGGTGGACCTGCCAGAGAGACGCCCAAGACCATACCAAGAAGCGCCACTAGTACTGAATTCACAGAGGGTTAAGTCTCAAGTGCGATTTTAAACATGCCTCAAATGAAAAGAGGGCGACCGAAAATGGATTTATAGCTGGCGTCATTTAGAAATATGGCAGACAAGGTTGAGATAACCTGGCATGGGCACGCAAGCTTTACCCTAGATTTTGGGAAGAAAGTTGTTATAGACCCTTTTATAGAGGGAAATCCCAAGGCACAGATCAAGAAAGAAGACGTTAAGGCCGACGTTGTCGTTGTAACACATGGCCATTCTGATCACCTTGGTAATGCGGTTGAGATTGCTAGGAAGAACAAGGCACCAATTGTCACATTTGTGGAACTTGGGTGGATGCTTAATGAGCAGAACGAAGATCTTGATATAAGAGCAATAAACTATAGCGGTTCTACTGAGGTCCAGGGTATAAGAATCACTGCGGTTCCTGCCTTCCATTCCTCAAGCCTTGATGGAAAGTACGCGGGAAATCCAGCGGGAATGGTTATCAGCGATGGCATTACTGTATACCACGCAGGAGACACGGGTGTTTTCGGTGACATGAGCATCATAGCAGACCTTTACCACCCTGACGTTTCCCTTTTGCCAATAGGTGGATTTTACACAATGAGTGAATATGAGGCTACCTATGCAGTTGGTCTTCTGAAATCACCCTACGTGATACCGATGCATTACAACACCTTCGACCTAATCAAGGCAGATCCGCAGAGATTCAAGAAAACTACGGAAGAGAAGCATCAGGTGAACGTACTCGTTCCACGTGTCGAAGAAGTGGTGAGAATTGACAAAAAGCAACTCGGCAAAGAGTGATTTCTTCAGGTTTCTCAACACTGATGAAGAGAAATTCAACGCACTTGAGGCTGAGGCTCAACCCGTCATAGACTACATTGAGAGCAAAATTGGAGGGAAGAACTACTGGCAGGTTTCCTATGACGAGTTGAGATCCATGTATGCCGCCATCAGGATCAAGAAACCTAGTGTTATGGTGGAAACTGGAGTGGGTCCAGGAACTACAAGCACAGCTATTTTGACTGCCATGGGAAAATATGGGGGGAAACTTTACAGCTTTGACCTTGGAGAGAGATTTGGTGAGGATGAGGAGATCCCTGTCGGACATGTTGTCCCAGTAGAACTGAAGAAAAATTGGAATTTGTTTCTTGGCGATTCTAAGAAAACTCTGCCGGAGCAAATTGGCAAAATAGGACCTATAGACATATTCTTTCACGACTCAGATCACACATACGAGCACGTAATGTTTGAGCTTGAGGCCTTCATCAGCCATGCTTCGCATGATTTTCTCATAATAATTGACAATTTCAACTGGAGCGATGCCCCAGATGATTTTTGCGAAAAACATGGACTTGAACTCTATCACGTGGAAGATGACATGTGCTTTATTTTCAAGAAGATCTCAGAGTAAAAGATCAGAAATTTTACTCATGATGCTGATTTTTCAGCATCACTTGAACTGGTGGCGTAATCTTGGAGTTTCTCGGATACTTCATTTCCACTAAGGTAATCCCATTCGCTTGTATCCTCCGAGTTCATTGAAATTCGTGTCTGCCGGATCATCCTAGCACCACTGAATGCTGAGAAGTGGTCATCTTCTAGAAGATATCTTTTCATGGATTTGTAGTCGCCTATAACCCTTATCCACCTAGTCCTGCCATACCTCCCCAGGCTCTTAGTCTTTGCGGTAAGAAGGCCGAAATCCTCCAACTCAGACAGTATGTCGCTGATTCTCCTTGAACTGAGAGGCACGAACCCGATTTCATGACAGATACTCTTGTAATTTTCATATATTTCTCCAGTTACCAGCTTAGAGTTATCGATCTCCTGGGATATCACAGCGCTTAGCAGTAGTACTTTTGATTGTAACGGAAGGGTAGTGACAGCTTCCCTCATGACGTCCATCTCGAACTTCCCCCTGGCTTTCATGACATCCTCTTCGGAGACTCTTTCCTTTTCTGCCCTTATGGCCATCTCTATTGAAATTCTCATAAGGTCAATCGCTTTCCGCGCATCTCCATGCTCCTGGGCGCCTATGGCCGCACACAAATTAATTGCCGACTCCTCGATGGACTCTTTCCTCACTATTCCACTTATCCTGTATTCCAGAATGTCCCTGAGTTCAGATGCATTATATGGAGGGAATAGAATGCTCTCTTGATTCAACCGACTCCTGACCCTTGCATCAAGTGAGTCCATGAATCCAGTGTCATTGGTTATTCCAAGTATGGACGTTTTGGCGTTTTCAGAATCGTCTAGCAGCTTAAGCAGAACGTAGAGAGAGTCTCCTCCGCTCTTCTTGATTAGTTTGTCGACCTCGTCGAATATTAGAATGATATACTTACCACTAGAGCGTATCCTGTTCAGAAGTTCTGTGTATATCCTGTCTTGCGGCCACCCTAGTGGAGGAATCTCTTCCTCTTTTGTAGCGGAGAATAGGTTTACGAGAGAGACCATTATGGAGTAAGGCGAATCGTATATCTGGCAGTTGACGTAATAGACCACAACATTGTCCTCTGTTGCTTCCTTAAGCATATTTGTTACATGTGAGGCTGCAGTGGTTTTTCCACTTCCAGTTTTGCCATAGAGCAGCATGTTAGAGGGCCGCGTTCCCATAACAATACTGCTTAGAGTGTTTACCATTAGGTCAATCTGCTTTTCTCTGTGTGGTAAAGAATCGGGTTGAAAAGAGCCGCCAAGAGTTGAAAGGTTGCCCACAAGAAAGGATTTCCTGCCAGAGTATTTAGTAAAAGGGTTGTCCATAGAATACCAGCAGAACTTCTTATTAGATGGAACTACAAAATAGTTTTTGCACCACGTTCCTGACCATGAATGTTACCGGAACTTAATTAAGAACAAAAGGCATGGCGTTTCCTTCTTCGAAATCTTTTATAACTCCCACTAGGTATATCGACCCTGTTACTAGTATCAAAGGAGCACTTCCGAGGGCTTTTCTGTACGCATCTATGGGATCATTTATGGCCTGATGTTTCGCAAAGAGATGACCATAAAGCCTGTCCAGCTTAGCTGGGTCAACTGCCCTTCCCTCATCATTAGGGGTTGTAAATATTACTTCGTCGGAAATTTTCCTTATCACATTAATGTATGAGTATGAGTCCTTATCCGACAGCATACCGGTCACTATGACTGGTTTTCTTCCAAAAATCTTGCTGAAGGTGTTAACTAATGATACTGCTGCCGGAGGGTTGTGGGAGCAGTCTAGAATCACCTTGGGGTCTTTCCTAATAACTTCCATTCTCCCAGGCCATCTGGTTTCTTTCACACCTTTTTCTATATCCTTCTTTGATGAGAACGCAGACTCGGTACTCTCAACTGCCAGTACCGAGGTTGCTATGTTGCTTACCTGGAATTCCCCTAGGAGGGGGGTTGAAATTTCGTACTTATCTTTGGGAGTGCGGAGCGAGAAACTAGTGCCATCTTCAGTGAGATGTAGATTTTCCACGGTGCACTGTTGCTCGGAAAGGATAAGCTCAGCATCTCTAATGGAGCAGATGCTCTTGATTGTACGGACAACTTCAGGCTTTGTGTCAGAAAGCACCACCGGTACGTTCTTCTTTATTATTCCCCCCTTTTCTGTTGCTATTGAAGTCAGGGAGCATCCCAACTTGTCAGCATGCTCGTACCCTATCTGTGTGATCACGCTCACCTCAGGGGTTATGATATTGGTGGAATCCAACCTCCCTCCCAGACCCACTTCTATGGAAGCGTAATCAGCTTTCTTCTTTGAGAAATACTGGAAGGCCATCATGGTAGTCGCTTCAAAAAACGTAGGGTTTCTGTTTTCAAGCGCCAGTCTGTCTATCGTTGGCCTGTTAGATGAAATGAAGTCCCTGATGTCAGAGTCCCGGATCTGATTTTGGTTGAAGATTATCCTCTCGTTAAACCTTACCAGGTGTGGAGAGGTGTACAAACCTGCGTTTTGCTTCTGCCTCATTATGTTGAAGATGTAGGCTGCAGTGGAACCCTTTCCATTTGTCCCTGCCACATGTATGGACTTGAAGTCATTCTCAGGATGCCCCAGACTATCTGCGAATGCTCTCATAATACCAAGATCTAGCTTGATCCCCTCCCTCATTAGATTATACAGGTAGGCAAGCTCTGTGTCAAGCACCAATGGTAATTGGAAGGGCTTAAAAATACTTGATCACTCTAGAAAAAGCAGCCATTCAGATGAAGCCTCTCTCTGTGAGCTTTGTTGCAGATTTCTGCCATATCTTGCCGTCAAATGTCAGATATGCTGAAATCGCAGCGATTACAACTGATGATAGAACTGCAGCAATGAGGAAAATCGCCGAGATAAAGGAGACACCAAAGAGCACCACCGTAGGAAGAATCTGAAGAGTTTGCCTTATGCTGAATCGTGCTGGCATCATTTCAGTGTCCTTGATCTGCACAACGGTCAGCTTGGTGGAAAGATAGAGAAAAATCGCGGTTGACATCGGTGCCAGGACTGATGAGACGACCGCAGAATTTATTGAACCTGTGATGCCCACTCCTTCCAGAATAATGCTTGCCACAGTGAAAGGGAGAAGCAAGACAAAAACTTGCATCATCTTTCCGAACACTAGATTCTTCATATAAAAACCAGGAGGAAGAGTCACAAATGAAAGCCAAGCCCTTTCAAAAGACATTACCCCCATGCTGAGCATAAGTGGTGCAAATACACCCATATAGCCGGTGGCCAGGAAAACTACAGTATTGAAGGGTGAGCCCTGCCCGTATGGAAACCTCAAGGCTAGGAAGAAATATACCGCTGCAAGTGCCGTGGTGAACATAACACCATTTCTGATTTTGAATCCACGGGATGTGACTGTCACATTCCCTCCCATATTGGTCCTTCCGGAAATATTAATGTTTGAGAAGTAGAACTTGAATATGCTTGATGCAGGGGTAGAGCCGAAAGTCGCTGACTTACCCTTGACTTCTGATGAAGCCAGAAAACTACTTCTTGCAGTTCCCAACTCCACATCGTACACTCTCCTTAAAGCAAAAATATTCATTGGAATACTGACTGCCACCATGAATATTGTCCCGGTAATCAGGTGGCCCGTAAGCGATGAAAGATAGGAATACTGGAAATTGAAGAAAGGTAAGGCTAGACCTCCCCAGACTGTAAAAATTCCGGACATGATGGCTTTCTGGGCCACTGGCATGGTTGTTGCGGCTGTAGCAACAGCCGTTAGAAGAAGAGCACCGAGCGTCACATTAAGGATCACTATGACCTTACCCGCCGTATTCAGGTGGAGGCCCGGTATTATATAGCCAGTTATGAAGATGAAGATAATACCAATAGACAGAATCCTAGTTATGTACAGGGAAAACACTAGACTTCTCTTAGGCAGTGGCAGTGCAAAGAGGAAGTCCCTGTCTGACTTGCTTCCCCCAAATGTTCCAAAGAATATCAGCATGTTCAACAGAAAGATGTAGAAGGATACGCCTATCAGAGTTGAAGTCAGGTTGGATGAATTGACCAGAGTCAGGGAAATGTAAAGATCATAGAGGATGAAGAAGCCTATCATCACAAGGAATGCTGTGGTAAACCTAGTCCTCAGCATGAAAAGTAGAATCTTACCTAACACTTACCATCAACTTTGAAACAATATGTTCAACAGATTCGGTGCCTGATCCCAATTGCTTGAGCTGCTCCATGCTACCAGTCCAGACAACATTCCCTCTGGCTATTATCAATATGTTCTCAGTGAGTTTTTCTGCTATGGACATTATGTGAGTAGAGCAGAGTATTGTGGAATTCAAGGAATTTAGAATTGTAGTTACAGTTTCCTGAGTGGGTATATCGAGATAATTGAGAGGTTCGTCCAGTAAGATCACCTTTGGCTTATGCATAATGGAGAGACCGATTGAGAGTTTCTGCCTGTTGCCTCTTGAAAGCTTGTTCACCTTGTATTTCTCGTATTCCCTGAGAGTCAACTGATCCATCAATTCGTCTGCACGGTCCCTCACATCGCCAATTCTGCGCAATGAACCAATGTACTCCAGATTCTCTCGAACTGACAGGTTAACATAAGGAGACGCATCTTCCGGAAGATAACCGAGTATCTCTTTTGCAGCCATTGATTGTGGATCATTACCCATAATCTCGATGCTTCCGCTATCTGGATAAAGCAGTCCAACAAGCAGTTTCAGTGTCGTAGACTTTCCTGCACCGTTTGGTCCGAGAAGAGCATATCTTGCTCCACAGGGTATTCTCATGCTTAGATTTTGAAGTGCGACGTTCTTGTCGTATGTCTTGGTTACATTTTCAACCACAATGCAATCCGAAGTTATCACCACAGTTCGAATTGTTCAGTCCTCCCATCTTTATCAATTTTTACACCTTATCCTCTGCCTTGCCAGTATGTAGCCAACCAGATCATCTGGGTTTTACATCAAATAATCTGAAAAATTTAATAAAAGAGGGGCAATCAAGCGGACATGGACACAGAACTTCTCTATCTCGATGATTCATACTTGAAAGAGTGCGACGGAACTGTAAGGTGGTTTGAATTCACGGATCTTATAGTTGACAGAACAGTCTTTTATCCTACCGGGGGAGGGCAGCCTAACGATAAAGGTAAGGTGATCATAGATGGCAAAGAGTATATCATAAATGATACCTGGCAGGACGGGACAGATGTGCACATTATGTCCATGGATACATATTCAGAGGACATCAAAGGGAAGCCGGTCCACCAGATAATAGACTGGGACGTTCGGTACGGGCATATGAAATTCAGGACTGCACTGAAGGTTATTACATCGACAGCATACCAACTCTACGGAGCATCTAATAGACTTAACCAGACATATGAAGATCAGGCATGGATCGATCTTGAAGTTGACGAGATAAACGAGGACATGGTGAAAGAACTGGAGGAGGAGTCTAACAAGAATCTCAGAAGTGACCTGGAAACTGAGACTTTTTATCTATCCAGGGAGGAGTTCAAGAATGACAAGGATCTCATGGCCATAAGCAAGAATGAAGTACCTGACTTCGAAAAGATAAGGGTACTGAAGATAGGCGAACTTCCTCTTCAGCATGAAATTGGAACCAATGTGAAAAAAACTGGCGAAGTGGGCAACGTGAAATTCAAGACCTCCCTAGTGAAAGGAAAAATCAGCAAGAGGATCACAGTGTTCCTGGAGTGACCTCCAGCAATCCCATTTGGATCTTCTAAACAGATGTCTCCAAACCCTCTATGTTCTAACAAAATCAGGATGCAATATGA
Organism: Thermoplasmataceae archaeon; assembly: GCA_046704405.1. Taxonomy (GTDB): domain Archaea; phylum Thermoplasmatota; class Thermoplasmata; order Thermoplasmatales; family Thermoplasmataceae. The sequence goes on from JBJKSA010000014.1 coordinate 214,646, forward strand.
TTTAGCGAGTGCAATAGCATTTGCTATGTTTACCAGGGAGATGCAAGTAAAGTCTATTAGTCAGAGTTAGTTGATATGTAAATGGAAAAAGAGCAGAATCCCCCATCAAAGAAGCAGCTTTCTGGAAATATTCTCCTTAAGGTAATCTCAGTGGCAGGGATGTTGGGTGTATTATTTTCTATCATCTCTCTTTACATTTACCTTCCAAACACTATTTCTTCAGTTCGCAGTATAGTTGCACTTAATCCATATGATTATTTTCTAATCAACTTAGCAGCCACTGAGTTAGGCACAACTATATTGCTGGGCATTAGTGCTGCAGCTGTCACCGCAGCCGTATTTGCTCTATTCGTAAGGTCAAAGGGATTCTCCTCTGGGACAAGAATGGACAATAGGGGGGAATTTTATAGATATCTCTCCATTTTTGTTCTTGTCGAACTAATACTGTCATTCATTGTGCCTTATGTAAGACCTTCACTGGCCAACAGCCCTGTTCTTTCTATGCCTTTTGCCGTTCAGAACTTTGTCTATTTGACATCGTCACTTTCCCAGAACGTCGTAGAACAGTTCCTTCCAATCAGCGTTATGTCCTTGGTTTATCTAGCAATGAGAGGCAAGCTTAGCTGGAATTCTTTCTTGAATCTAGACCAGAACCTCGAAGGCGCAATTGCACCAATAATTATCATTTCGGCTATTTTTGGATCTGTCCTGATCTCTGGCGGAATAATAGGCGCTGCAATTAATTTTGTGGGACTTCTGCTTCTTGACATAATATACGTGAAGTTCGGAGCATCACGTGCCCTTGTCTCTGGTTTCGCAATATCACAGTTCAACCTTCTTCTGCAAGTGTATCCCGGATTCTACATTCCATACATAATGTATGGATTCCTGGTTATATGGTCCCTCTTGGGAATGTTTGGGGCCATATCAATATTCACTGCCAAGACTCTGGAACGCCAGAAAGATAGGGTAAGTTCTGAGGAACAAGCTGAGAATGAAGAGGGAGAGAGACCAGAAATAGCAAGCAGACAAACCCGTCAGTTGCAAAATGCACTGAGCAGACCCGAGAACCTCTGGATCAGGAGTGCATGCCCAAGTTGCGGTAATTACAACTTCCAACTGCTTGATGACATGTCGCTAGAGTGCAAGAACTGCCAGCAGAAGATAGACAGAGATGCAGTCGGTGAGTTCAACATCAGGCTTTCAAAGGCCACAGAGGCACAGGGCTAGATCTTCTCTTTCTTTTCTTATTGCGAGATCAATCTGGGTTTCTATCCATCATTAACAGCGCTACGATGTATATTATTGGCAGCACGAAGAGAATTACTATCGAATTTCCACCAAAGTACTGAAAAAGTACTCCTCCACCCAGTGATCCTACCATTGTGCCAATTCCAAATATAGTTTCGTAGTAAAAAACGCCTATACGCACTGATGCTGATTCTGAGACATAAGCCAGTATCTTTGACATTGCAACCGAAGTTCCCAGCCCCATTGATACCATAAGTGCAGAAACTAGGTATACTGAGTGGGATAGGCCGAAGAGGAAAGTCGGAAATACAAGGGCCGAGGAGAGAATAGAGTAGAATCTCACAGTCTTATTTTTTACAAAGTTCATGAGCACATAACCTGCTGCTGAAGAGGCTCCAAAAAGGCCAACTATCACACCAATCACTGATACTGGAATGCTGTAATACTTGAGCACTGGAACGATTACAAAGAAAACAAAACCCATGGAGATTCCAGAAAAGAGAAGCGACAGGACATACCTGAGTTTTATGTGGGAAAAAACAACATTCACGGGTTTGAATTCGTACTTTGGTATGAAGAAGAGTCCAAGTGCAAATGAGATCGCTGCAGCGACAAATAGGATGTCGAATCCGAGGTACTGTAAGACTACCCCTGCGACCATTGGGACCACTGCATTGGGAACTCCCCAGCCTGCTGAATACTTTTCAGCGTTTCCTTCACCTTGGACTAGTGCAAGCGAGATCTCCGAGGTGATCCACCAGAATGCCTGTACTAGGCTGGAGACAATGTAAATGAATATGAATATATACTGAGTTCGGAAGATCAAAGCTAATGCCATGGCAGAAGAGCCGGCATAGGAGAATATTGTTCCAGGCCTTAGATATTTGTATTCCAGCCGAGTATAAAGTGCTGCAACGGCAATAAAGGGAAGTGCCAAGACAAAACCCAAGAAACCGATGAAAAAGTAACTGTAGCCGTAAGAAGTTGCCAGAAGCGGAAAGCTGAATACCAGACTAAAAAGCCCGATTGAGAACATGGTGCTTGACGCCAATAGCCTGAATGAATTTCTCAGAGTTAATCCACCTCGGTTCAACTGTTAGAGGCTGACCACTCAAAATGTTTCCGAATAGTGAATCATATCAGCTTCCAATGCTTACTGAATCTTGTCTATTTTGACTCCATCGTCTTCAAAGAATGCAATTATGTCATCCTCGCTTAGATTGAGCCTCTTTATTATCTTCTTTGGCAGCGTAATCCTGTACGAAGTCCCGCGTGCTGAAATATGAGTTACATCAATGATGGGCTTCTTGATCATTAGTGGAAAATTTCATATTGGTATAATTACCTTTGTTACGTGTTATGGTCATAATTGCAATCTGGGACAAAAGTGCAAAAATGTCAATTCACCTGAAGGGAGAAAGACTTGGTGAAATAGCAAACAGAGACTCTTTTATATTCATTTGAAATGTCCGCAGGATATCGATGGCTAGAAAACCGGCGAGAATGTACACTAAGATTTCCGGTCCCGCCTACACCAGGAAAGAATTCATGGGAGGAGTACCCTATCCCAAGATCACTACCTTCGTACAGGGAAACCAGAAGAGAAACTTCGATATAGAATTCAGGCTAATAGCTGAGGAATCCTGCCAGATAAGGCATATTGCTCTGGAAGCGGCTAGAATTTCGATTAACAGAAAGATGACAGAGGGAACAGGGCAGGATAATTACTTTCTCCAGATCAGGCCGTACCCGCATCAGGTCATAAGAGAGCACAAGATGGCAACTGGAGCAGGAGCCGACAGAATTTCAAGTGGAATGAGAAGAGCTTTTGGAAGGCCGGTAGGAACTGCAGCCAGAGTTCAGAGCAGCGATATAATAATGGTTGCCAGGACAAATGCAGAACAGGCCAGAAGACTTCGTGACGCACTCCACAAGGCATCAATCAAACTTCCAACTCCCTGCAAAATTGAGATCACCAAGGGCAAAGACCTGGCTGGCAGGCTAGGTCTGTGAAAAATTTAACAAAAAATTGCTAAAGCAGTTTGTGCGGTGAAGTTTCCATTCCCATTAGTTTATGAATGTCAGTTTTCATCGGAGTCTTCTTCTTTATCAGTCTCTACTGCTCCGTTATCTGATATAGATTTCTTGGGGACCGCGGGTTGATTTGCTTCATCCGAGCTCCCCAGTTTTTGGGCCATATACCTTGCAAGATTCACAGATTCTTTCCCTATGACAGTGAAAGTTACTTTGCACCTGTTTTCTCCTGCCTCTGAGATAAAAACGTGAATTGAGTTATTTTGGCTAGATGCGTATAGTCCGGCCATAAGAATCATAATGACAAGGGCCAGGAGCGTAAATAGGAAAAGAAGCACAACTGCAAAAATACCCAAAGAGACAATGATAAGCATGTTTGTCACTTTCCTTCCTACAGCGAAAATACTGGTGTTTGGGTTCTGCTGGGTAATGAAGAAGTCCCTTCTATGACTGAGTATTGCGAAGGTCTGGTTATAGACCGTTCCTTGCGTCCCATCAACTGTTCTGCTTGAAGTTGCCATCTTACCGTGCCTTTACCTGTACACACCTAATAAGGTATGCCCCTCCCTTCACGAGAGCCAATGAAATCCTGTATGAGTTTAGCCCCTAGCATGGAAGTGTTTCCATTGTCATACACAGGCGTCATCTCCACAATGTCAAAAGCTGATACCCTTTTCGCAAGTTTCCTAATCAGGTACTGCACATCTGTGTCCCTCAGCCCGTATGGCTCGGGTGTTCCAACACCGGGGGCGAAAGCAGGGTCAATTCCATCCATGTCTATTGAGAAGTACACATTTTCTGTCAGATAGTTTTCTATTTTTGTGCATAGGGTCTCAATTCCCTTTGCTCTCACTTCTGAGGCTGGAAGAAACCACACATCCTTCATTCTTTCTGAATTGTACTCTTCCTTTGATGTGGATCTCGTTCCTACGGACACAATCTTGTCAGGCCCCAGAAGGTCCAATGCTCTCCTTGTGACGCATGCATGGTTGTACTCGTTTCCCATGTATTCGTCCCTGAAGTCGGAGTGTGCATCTATTATGATCATGGAAGAGTCTTTCATGTTTCTGATAGCTCCTACAGTGATTGAATGCTCTCCACCCAGCATAACGGGGATCTTTCCGTCGCTGATGATCCTTCCTGTAACATGCTCCACTTCATCCAGAACCTGCTTAACATCCTCAGACTCTGCCAAGTCACCCATATCGCATATAGGTACATCAGTGAAGTCCAGGTTGTAAGCCACGTCAAATGACTCGAGGTTGTCATATGCCTGCCTTATGGAGTCAGGGGCCAACCTTGACCCTCTCCTGTAGCTGGAAGTTCCATCAAAGGGGACGCCAAATATGACATACTTGGCCTCATTATAGGGTGATAGCGCGTCGGGAATTTTTCTGTGAGAGAAATGCAAACTCAGTTCTGCAGCATAATCTTCCTTACGCCCATGGTCTCCCAATATGATACCTCCGTTCCCGCCTTCACCTTGTCCTCGTCTCCGGGATCAATCTGAATTATGAAGGTCTCGTAGGTTTCACTGTCCATGAGCTGCGCTTCATTATTGTTCACGTGAAGCACCTGCGCATTCTTCTTCTCGATTATGGGAACCTTGACCTTGTGCTTCACCGGAAACACTACACTCTTCTTCTGGTTTTCAAAAATGCCGATAGCGACAATCCTGGCCTTGGCTTCACCGTGTTTGCCAGGTTTGGAGGTTGTTATCTCCATGATTTTGCAAGGTATGTCATCAATAAGCATGTAACGGCCCACTTTGAGCTCTCTGACCTCAACGTCTTGCCAACTCATAGTATTTCACCTTCCTGATATGGAGTCGCTTTATATAGTTTAGCGAATTTATTCTCTAATCCTGATATTAATGCAATCAGTTGAATTCCGCTCCAGACAGATCGTCCAGGTTGGAATCCAGAAGTTTTCCACCTTGCTTTAACAGCCTGCCACCGACCATGACAGTATCGACATTGCCAGGATTGGCGGAGTAGACAATGTTGGAAATTACATTGGATTCATCAGTGGGAATAAGGTTGGGTTTTCTAAGGTCCAGAAGTACTATGTCGGCTTTCTTTCCAGCTTCAATGGATCCTATATCATCGCGACCTAAGGCGACTGCACCATTTATGTTGGACATGTCAAATACTTCCCTGGCACTTATTCTGGAGGCATCCCACCGTTCATTCTTTACCGCCAGCGATGCAAATTTCATGCTTTCAAATGGGTTTAAGCTGTTATTGCTTCCATTACCGTCCGTGCCTAATGAAACCAAGACCCCATTTTCAAGCATCTCAGGCACTGGGGCGATACCTCCCACTCCCAGCTTTGAATTGCTGACTGCGTTCCATGACACCTTTACTTTACCCTTTGCGAGGAGCTTGACTTCCCTCAGTGTAGCCCAAACGCAATGGGCCGCCAAAAGATTAGGCCGAAGCGCGCCGATCTCTGCCAGATGTTCAATCGGCCGCTTACCGCCGCTCTTTTTCACAAAGTCATATACTTCCTTTCTTGTCTCTGCCAGGTGTGTATGTACAATTGTTCCGTACTTTTCAGCAAGGTCAAAGGCAGCAATATAATTCTCATCCGATGAGACATAGATGCCCTGTACCCCGACAGATGGAATTATCAGTGGGTCATCCCTGAGTCCTCTTATGAAGGTTTCCGCATTTTGCAGTGGGTTACCTTTTTGGGTTGTGAATTCCTTGTCTAGCGTGACCCAAGAAAGGAAAGAACGAATTCCAGTGCTTTTTGCCGCCCTCGCAACTTGGTCTTCAGAGTAGTATAGGTCTGCAAAGGAAGTGATGCCAGAATCTAACATCTCAAGCATGCTGAGTCTCGATGAGTTAAACACTCCGCCATCGCTTCTCTCTGAATCAAGCTTGAACGTTTTCTCAAGAAAATCCTCCAGGCTCATGTCGTCAAGTTTTCCTTTGTAGTGGCCCATTGGAGCGTGCTGATGTGTGTTGATCATTCCCGGAATTGCTGCTTTTCCGTTTCCAGATATGACACTATCCCCCTTCACGCGTTTTTTTCCTACGTAAGAGATGGAATCGCCTTCCACTAGGATGTTTCCTTTGAAAATATCTCTCTTTGAATTCTGGGAAACTATGAGAATGTCCTCAATAAGTGTGGATTCCATCTCCCCTTGAATTAGCGTAAACTACTTTAACTCTTCAATAACCTCTTTGTTCTTCTTGAAGTGTATCCGACAATAAACATAGTCAGCACGATGGAAATTGACACTGCAAGCAACTGAATGTTGTAAACGGTGACTTCCCTTATTGCGAGGAAGGCCGCTGCCCCCATGATTCCTCCTATGAACACGGGGTAACCAAACCTGTTGAGCGTTTCAGGACTGTTATGTATACCTCTCCTGTAAAGTGCTGCCAGTATACCGCCCAAAGAGACGACAAATGTTCCAAGCACAAGGTTGCTTATGGGTATGGTGAGGTTTGCCAGCGGTAGGACAAGCTGATATCCGTAAACTATGAGAGTGTACAGGGAATACAGCTCTTCTCCGTTGATGTACTCGTATGCTACGAAATAGGAGGAGCCACTTGTTATCATGGATGTTACAATGGCAAGTTGATCCAATAGACTGGCCAGTGAAAGAATAAGAAGCGCAACCGTTCTTGGAAGCCTTTCAGAGAATATCCCCTCTGCAATCATTATCATGCTAAGTGCCATAATTACTGAAACAAAGGTCGATATCTTCAGAGGAAGCGAGAAGAAGTTTGCTACAGGCCCTGAGAGGACAGTGGTATAGTTGGTGAGCAAAGTGATGAGGACCAGTAGAAGGAAAACTATCGCAGCGACTGGGTACACTGCTTCTTTGAAATTTTTGGGCATAAAGAATTTGATGAATGGTATGGCCACGAGCGAGAAAACTATTGGGTAATCAAACTGGGAAGCGTTGTATGGCAACACATAGACCAGAATGAATAGGGAAGGAATCATTATGACAACGTTCATCAAGAGCCTGGTGAAATCGTATTTCTCCATCATGCCCCCTCGTTTGTCATCTTCCCGTAACCGTACTCTGTCATTAGCCTCAGGAAGAGATCCTTCCTGCGGGAAATTGTGGTCTTGACTCCCACGCTGTTGAAGAATGACGATATTCCGGTCAGGTATCTCCAGTGCTTGGCTTCTGTGCTTTCCACTAGCCTTTTGTAGACATCGTCTTCTTGTCTCATTTCAACGAAGTCGTAAGGATCAAGTAGGAACATGAAGAGCCTTTTCCCTATTTTGAAATCAAGTCTACTGTCAAGTTCATCAGCGTACGAAAATGGCGATATAATGAGAACAAGCGCATTCTTTTTCAGCTGCTTCTTGATTTTGTCAAGCACTTGTGAAAGGTAGAATTGCCCCATGGGCCTGATGTCAGATATTATTTTCTCGAATTGCCTGATGCCTGTTTCACCCTTGGATGGCTTTATGAAATAATCGTGCAAGGATGAATCAACGCTAAATCCGACACCATCGTGATTCTTAAGAATGGCATATGATGCATTGATGACAGTAGTTATCATTGAGTCGTACATCCTTTTGTCCGATGTACCCTGATTGACGTTAATGCTGTAATCTAGAACGAAGAGGACATCTATCTGCCGCTCTTCCTCCATTTGTTTCACATAGAGCTCTTCGCCTGTGACTAGACCGTATCTGCTCCATGCCACATACCTCATGTCATCAGACTGGTCGTAGTCCCTGATTCCAAAGAAATCATAACCCTGGCCTATTTTGCGGGAAAAGTGCATTCCCTGCGTAAAAACGAAGTTGCTGAGGCGCTCACTTCTCTGCGTGTGTATCTCAGCTATTGCAGGGGCGACCTTGAACTCGTTAAGTGCGCGTACTTCCCTCATTCCAAGGCAAAGCTTCATGGGATCTTCAGAATACAGTTTAACAGGACCTACATTGTATTTTCCAATAGCGGTGGACGAAAGGAAATAGGTTTTCTCGATTGTTTCGCCTCCCTTGATGCTCATTGCGCCCTCATATTCTTCTCTGGCCTTGAACACATCAGAAAGGGTGTCAAAATAGTGAAAATAAAGGGTCTTTTTGGATTGATTGGTAAACCTGAGAGTAACCTCTCTCTCCTGGTACTTTCTTACACTTCCGCTTTGAATCGTCCTTTCCACTTCTACAAGAGTCAAATCCTTAATGTCAGAAATGTTGAAGAGAACGATGTCTGAAGCAATAATGAAGAACAGGATCATGGTGAATATTATGTAGTAGCTGTATCCAAGAAGCATGGACTCCAGGACTCCGTAGGAAGTCACTGAAAGTAACAACCAACCCGTTTTTCTTATCATTGCGGTGATTCAACTTCCGATACTATCCTTCTTATGATTCTCTTTACAGACGAAATAAGATCTGTTCCACTGTCGATAATTGCTTCTGGCTTCAGGATGATCCTGTGGTTCAGAATTTCTGTGCAAATGTAAGTGACGTCCTCAGGTATGACATAATTTCTTCCGTTTATGAGCGCATTTGCCTTGCAAGCCTTGAGATACTTTGCCGTCGTCCTCGGGCTTGCCCCTATATAGACCATCTCATGCTCCCTGGTTTTTCTGGAGATGTTCACTATGTAGTTCATGATCTCCTCGGAGGCATATACTTCCTTCACTTCATCCCTGAGCCTCATTATCATTTCGGGCCCCAGCTCATGTTCTGCAGGTTCTTCATAAATTGTTGATGCCTTTAGTATGTCAAGCTCTTCCCTTCTTGAAGGATATGTTAGTATGTACCTGAAGAGGAATCTGTCCATCAAAGCCTCTGCAAGTGGAAACGTTCCTTCCTGCTCAATGGGGTTCTGCGTTGCTATAACCAGAAAGGGCTGCGGAACTCTTTCACTGTTCCCCCCAACTGAGACCTGCTTTTCTTCCATGGCTTCGAGAAGGGCGGAATGCACCTTTGGTGGAGTTCTGTTTATTTCATCTGCCAGTAGAACATTTGCAAAGATTGGTCCCTTCCTGAATTCCATCTTTCTTGTCTCAAGATTGAAGACAATGCTTCCCGTAACGTCAGAAGGAAGCATATCAGGAGTGAACTGGATTCTTTTAAAGTCCATCCCCAAGTGGCGTGAAAACTCACTCGCAAGCATGGTCTTGGCCAAGCCTGGAACTCCTTCCAGGAGAACATGGTTGTCGCTCATAAGGGCTATGAACATGAACCTAACTATGCGCTCTGACCCTATCACTTTCTGTCCAATCGCTTTCTGAATGCTGAGTACGTTATTTCTCAGTTCCAAAAGGCTGCCTTCGGTTAATTCTGTCATTGTCTCTCCTCCTCTTTAACTTCATATTCTACAACTGAAAGCTTGAGCTGCCTTAGATAATTATAAAGGTCCATTATCTGCTCAAAGACTTCCTTTCTAAGCGTCATGGCTCTATTTCTGCGCTTCTTATATGGTGAGTTGGTTCTCGCATCATACTTCTTGTAAAGCTTGTCGAGGACCTTGAATTGTTCCAGAGTTTCACGTATCCGCTTGAACTCTATTTCCATGGGCTGCAGATAGTGCTCATAATCGTCCTTTTTAATGAATTCAACTTCCCTGTTGAAAAAGTCATCAGGAGTCACAAACTGCTCCCTTTTCTGTTCCACAGTTGGAGCAGAGTCTATCTTCTCCTTCTTTGAAACCCTTTGAACTGCCAGCGTAGCAACAAAGAGGAGTAGGACTGGCACAAGGAATCGTAATATGAGCAATGGATATGCAGAGACGTTCTGCTCAAATGTGCCGAATACACCCTGAAAACTTCCAAAAATGCTAAGAATCATTCTCCTTTACCTTCCTCGTGCTGGTCTCCGGGAAATATAGGTACATTATGTCCATGTAGTTGTAGACATCTATCATCCTATCTACTATGTCCTCGCCATCGCCATGTAGATTCTCCGAAAATCTAGCTTTTTCGTAGTAATCGAGGTAGAAAGTTGCCAGTTTTTTCAAGGCGCTATACTTGGACTTAATTGCAGAATCCACATCTTTTCCTCCATTGAATAGGTCGAGTATGGCAGTATTGTCTACAGATGCGTTTTCTCCGGCCTCATATCCCAGATCTTTCAGAGTCCTGATTATAAAATCCCTATTGCTTGCGTTGGCCTGAGGGTCGACTCTGAAGTATCTAATATAATCCCGCTTTAGGGCCCTGTATCCGTCAATTGCGGCTTCATTTAGCTCCCCATCACTTATCTTCTGCCTTGCCTCCACAATCGGAGGGATGTCGCCTACTGTCTTGATCTCAATCACGGTCTTGACATTTGATGTTTGTTCCTTTGGTTTTTTCTTTTTTGATTTCTTGCCGTTTCCGTTCTCATTGTTCTTTGATCTTTCTCCGAAGAGTGCCAATTACTTACCTCCTGAATTTGAAGTTGCTACAAAGTTGGATGTGTAATAATATACAGTCATATTAGAGCCGACAGCCCTATTGAACTGGCTTTGCCAAAATGATGTGCTGCCATAGGAAGACTCGCTCTTGATGATGAAGTTGCTTCCCCCTGTTTGCGAATAGTACTTTGTGAAGTTGAAATATGTGCCAGATGTTATGTTTGTCTGCCTAACTTCGGAAGTCTGATCGCTACTCCCCATGTATAGCAAACCGTTCTTTCCCGAGACGTAATCCTGGAACAAGCTGTATATGTACCCGTTTTCAGAAACTGAATAATTGTAGGATACATTGAGCTCGAGCCGCGTCTGATTTACGTTAATATTGCTCTCACCAACGGTCGCCGAATTCTGACCCACTGTGAGATTGAGCAACTCAACTGGTGTTGTTGATGTAAGAGTGAAATTCCTAGAAGCAATATTGTCATTACCAAGGGAAGCAGTGAAGACGTAAGTCGTGGAGGCAGTTCCAGGCGCATAGGATATTGAAGAGCCTGCGTTTATTGGCAGTGGTGTCGTGACAAGCGGTGAAAGTGTAAAGGTGTACTGGGTTACCGATGATGAGTTCAGCACAATCAAATAGGGCTTGATGTACTGTGTCGTGCTGTTGGAAGCACCGCTGATGTTTACATTGAATGGAGTGTGCGCTACATAATTTACGTTGTCGTAAACAAAAGTGTAATTTCCATCAGGAGCACTGTAGTTAAAGTACGTTCCAACACCCGTTACCTCAACAGCAGATGGCGTATTTAACCCCTGTTTGTAGTTATTTATGTATAGTGTGTTCGCTGGGACTGCAAGGTTCCCATTTGATCTAGAATAGTTATATCCGTTTACGAGCAGCACCGACAGTTGGTGAACTGCTCGCGGGAAGAGATTCATGGATATATTCATGTCTCCAGTGATATTGTAAGACTCAGCTAACCCATAATAATAAGTTGATTCCACAAGGAAAGTGTAATTGCCTTCATAAGGAAGGTCGATTGTGGAATTGCCCTTTGCGTTGGTCGTGTTGTTTACTATGTAGTTTTGGGAGTTGAATTTTATGTACAACTCAAAAGCCAGGTTTGAAAGATTCTGACCGTTTGAAGCGTCCTTCAGGTTCAGTGTGACCTGCAGTGGATTCCCTCCTGTCGGAGGCGAACTTCCTCCTGAAGCGTTGCCCAGTTGCGAAGATATGTTCCCAGAAGATACTCCGGGAAGTCCTGTAGATCCAGTTCCTCCCCACTGAGTAATGTTTGAGCCCAGTGAAGTCTGCTTTGTCAATGAGAAGTTTTCGTATACATCAGAAAGCAGTGGATGGCTTGAAGTGCTATTGCTTGCGGGTGAATAGCCTACTGCGGCTGCCAAAAATGTGTAGTTGCCCTCTACCAAGTAGAAGCTGTAACTTCCACTTGCATTGGTATTCGTCATAAGCACGGGGTCGTTTGTGTTATACAAATAGGCCGTGACGCTTCCTGTGATGGCAGTACCGGTAGATGCATCACTCATGTGCCCGTGAACCAAGAAATTATGACCTAGAAGCGGAATCAACTGGAAATCCTTAGTCTGGCTGGAATTGATCCAAATACTGAAAGTGTAATTTTCATACAAAGGCGAATACACGAAGAAGACGTAATGACCTGTGTAGTTCAGATTGAGAACGTAATGGCCCAATGGGTTAGTAACTACCTGACTGTAGAAGTATGATCCATTTACATTGATATAGAAATAAAGACCAGTCAATGCAACTGGTGCAGAGTTGTTCTTGTCAGTGACATTACCGCTCAAAGTCAATTTAGAGCCAGATCCCTGTGAAGTATTATTTCCATAATTGATCTGTGAGGATCCCCCGCCGGTGGCGTTTCCAAGCGTTCCGGTGATATTGGTTGCTGCTCCAGGAGGCAAGCCAGAGAGTCCTGAGCCAGTGGAACCTGATCCTGAGCTTGGAAATGGATTCTTTGTTGGAAGGGTCAAGTTGATATCAGTCATGTTTTGCTGCACAAGCACTTGCGTATAGTTCTGACCATACCCCAAGGCTGCCGCAGTAATTATATTAAGGCCTGTACCAACATGCAGCTTGTAAAAGCCCGAAGAATTTGAAGTTGTGTAATTGTTCGCCATGTTGGATGTTACGACTGCACCATTGATAAGCTGGCCCTTAGTGCTCTTTATGTAACCGCTCACATAATAAACGAGTTTAGTTAAAGGTTGCAGGGTAATGGTGAAGTTGGCCCTAGATTTGCCACTGATAGTGACCATATCTGGCACAGGAGTTGAGGAGTATCCCTTCTTTGTGGCTGTTATGAGATAGGTTCCATTGTAAAGCGAGACGTTGTAAGAACCAGAACTCGTCGTAGTATTATTGGCACTTGGTATGCCATTGAATAAGAGGCCCACAGAAGATATATTATTACCACTTGTGTCCACTACTTTGCCGCTTAGGGTATATTTTTCTGCTTGGTGCAGTGTCAGATTGAGCCAGAAATATGAGCCTCCAAGAATGTTTAGTTTCACATAATCAGGGTTATATCCTGGGACCTGAAAAACAAAGGTTCCTTTACCATACTTTAGGAGAGTTATTTGGTAGAAGCCGTTTTGAGAAGTGAGCACATCTGTCTCTGCTGGGTAAGCCGCAACGTAAAGCATCTTGGAACCTAGTGCTGCGGTTCCAGTGGAGTTTGTGCCATAAACATAACCTTCAATTGTGACTGTACCGTTAGAAGTTGGGGTAAAACTGGTGGTTGAATTGCCAAAGAAGTTATTGTTGGGTATCTGGTATTTGAAAAGCTGGTAATGATTGAGTTTGATGGGTGGCAAAACTGGATCTCCCGTAGGGTACGTGACATGGAATACGCTGAAGAGCGCTGTGATTATGATAATTCCTGCAACAAGCAGGGCGATAGATTTTGGCGCCAACATAATTCGAGTCAAAATTAGTATATTATATTTTCCCGGATAACGGGTGCGAAATGGGACGAAACACGTATCAAAAAACCTAATTTCGAACTTTGACTGCAATTCCTTTCTGCAGTTCTACCATTGCTTCAGCGGGCATTTTTGCAATCCCTACACCACGCACTTCGCCATTGTGAATGAGTACAACTTCGTCCTCCTGTCTAACGTCTCTGGTGCAGTTCAATACCCCAACTGCGTAGACATTGGATGTAGGATTGAAATCGTCTATTTCCACCATGAATTTTCCTTCAGCTTTGAAAAATTCTCCAGAGGACTTGTTAATTGTAAATTTCCCCAGTTCCTTGTTATAGACCAGGAGAATTTTTCCCCTAGATGAAAGCATATCCTGATTGTAGCTGTTTATAATCTTCACCTCAGTCAGATACTTTCCTATCCATTCACCAAACTGGAATTTTGCTATTATTCTGTAGCTTTCAAGCTTTCTGTCCTGCGTTCTAGATCTTCCGGTTTCCCTTGAAAATTCTTCCAGTTTCTCCAGGAGCAAGTTGTAATTCTCCTGAATTGTTGGCCCTCCCCTTATTACAGATGTATTTTCTGGCAGTGCAGGAATAATAAAGTCAAGATCGTCCGGTATGAATGCTACTACCTTGTCGTAATGGTTATTCTCGAAATATTTCCTGGCTAGGTCAACCATCATATTCTTTTCTTCTTCGAACCAAAGACCTATGACTGGAATGTCATAAAATCTTGCTGGGTAAGACTCCTCCAATTCCCTTGGTACCAAGCCTACAGGAGATGTTACTATGATTTCGTGCAAGTATTTCCTGTACTTTGATATCTTACCAAGAATGGCCTGATGTGATTTGGAATTAGAGTATGGCTTTCTTGCAGAACAGGGAAGAACGAGGGCCAGCTTTATCTCACTTGGTTTTTGGAACTCTTCGGAGATCTTATTTCTGTACCGTATGAGGTCAGGCCTGTTTAGAGATTCAACTCCGTTTGCTTTGATATAGGATGTCCTTGTGGGATAGGTACTTTCCATCTCAGCATAATAGTAATTGTCAAGAATCCTGAGAATTTCCACTGCTTTGCTGGAGAAGGAAAATTTCTCAACAACTTCCCTCAAAGTGCCGTTTCTGATGGCCAGACCTAGGTTACGAAACTCGTCCCTAAGAAATGCAATGTTATCCTCTGATGTGTCATGATCAACCCTAGATTTTCCAAAAATGGTGTATGCGATTCTATTCATTCCTTCAGTAATAGGATATGAATCATCGAATATCTGGACGCCTGCGTATACTAACACAGGCACGATGTATGGGTCTGCAACTCCTTGCACATAAATGAGTTTAGAATACCCATTCATTTTCCTAGCTTGGAATATCCTTTCGATCAAATTCCTAGGCCGCTGTAGAAGTTCTATTCCATTTGGAATAATGACAATATCATTTGTTGTGAAATATCGATCATTTCCAGAGTACTTCAAATGATCAGGGTAAAAAATCTGCTTTTCTACTGGCCTGCCAAGAATATTAAGGTTGGGACCTTCTACATTCAATTCATCATTTCTGCCACTTTCTAGCATTCCAGGATAACTAAATACCTCGATTTGACCGGTCCTTGCCAGACAGAAAAAAGCGTCATCCTTGATCATTCTGACCGCAATTTGGGTAGCAGTAATATTATTTCCGCAATGAAAAACATCCTATGCTGCAAATGTCCATATATAAGATGCTTTCAAATCCTTACTTTGCTGCCACAAGCGAAACCGGATGCCTGATCGCAGAGATTTAAATAACATCCGTTAATAACAATTCCAAATAGCTTTTGAAGGTATTTCAATGGGTTCAGACGAGCAAAAGAAGAGTTCTGGAGAATGGGCACTTCCGGGTGACATACTGTCAACAGCGGAAGAATATGTTCCTGGAAAATTCACTGAAGACAGCCAAGGAAAGATTGTTTCGCTGGCCAGCGGACGCGTAAAGAGGGATGAAGAGAACCTTGTGATATCAGTTGAACCAACAAAGAAAAGAGTCAGAGCCAGAAATGGTGATGTAGCTTACGGTCAAATAATCAAGATTGATGGCCGCCACGATACTGTCAGGATTGGTGCATTATGTGGGTCGGACGGTATTCTTAAGGAAGTCAATATAGACGCCAATCTGAGGAGCCCTGGACAAAGAGGTAGAGGCAGGGAATCTGGCAATGGAAATATGTTCAGGGTAGGAGACTTGATAAGGGGGAAGTTCACTAGGGTCTCACCGTACTTTGAAGTTGGAGTGATGGGGGTGCACTACGGTGTTGTCAAGTCACTCTGCAGCCGGTGCAGGAAGCCACTAATAGTGAAGGATGGATCCCTCTATTGCGACAACTGCGAAAGGACTGAAATGCGAAAAATGGCAGATGACTACGGAAACATAGTTCAGTTTGGTGATGCTGATGAAAGGTAATAATAATTCGAACAAAATCAAGGATGTGGAGAAGCTCAACAACGAGCTGTCCGTGATGAGAAGAGAACTTGATGACGTCAAGGAGGTTCTTAAGGGCCTGATTCAAGTGATAATGAGCCGAGAAGAGGGCCTTGACGAAGACGAATACAACTGAGGTGAAGACTGATGATAATGCCTATGAAAATGCTTGAAGACAGCTTAAACAAGAGAGTAGCTCTGCTCCTGAAAGATAACCGTGTTTTGGAAGGAATGCTTTCAGGCTATGACGAATACATGAACATGGTCCTTGAAGATGTCGAGGAGAATGCAGAAAGCCTTACTCGAAAACTTGGGACAGTTGTAATAAGAGGAAGCAACGTAGTCAGGATTGTTCCAAAGTAACTTGGCAATTTTAGGACTGGGCAAGTTCCTTATCCTTAAACTGCCCTATCTTCTTTTCAAGGTCTCCATCGAGGCAAGAGAGAAGATTTTCAATATCTTTCACGTAAGTGTTGATTCTTCCCTCCAAGTCTTCCTTCAGTCTCGATATGCTGACTGAGCTGTACTTGTGGACATACCCTCCTCTGGGAATCGTTATTTTTTCCTTGTAACACAGACCTAGGTTTACAAGCTTTTGCAGGAGCCGGTGTGTAGTGCTTCTGTCCCTTCCTATCTTGTTCGACAACTCGTCAAGTGTAACGCTCTCCTTGGCCGCCATAAGGTAAAAGGCAAAACATTCACTCTTGCTTAGACCAAAGAAACATTCAATCAACTCAGTGCACGAAGAACCCTCTTTTCTGATCGCACTGATATCCTGCATTAAATCGTTATGCCAACAAAAGATATAAGTATTGTGTGGTCTTTGCAATACCGTGAAATATTTATGCGTATTCCACATTCAGGATTACGCTTTCAAGCGGGAAGGGTTCCAAATTGCCTCTAATACAGGTAATGAAGAGATGCTGAATCCTGCCAGATTAATAAACTATAAATGGCGTGACTGAGTAAGGAGTTGAAAAAATGGATTCAGATAAAGAACTTGAAGAAATAAGACAAAGAAAAATGATGGAGATGATGAACGAAATGGAAGGTTCTAATAGAAACGAAGAAAATATGTCAGGATCTTTTGGCGCTGAGCCAATTACGCTAACTGATTCTAACTTCAGAGATGAGATAGGGAAAAACAGAGCAATACTAGTTGATTTCTGGGCGGAATGGTGTGGCCCTTGCAGAATGGTATCTCCTGTAATTGATGAACTAGCCAAGGAGTATGCAGGCAAGTTCACATTTGGAAGACTCAATGTTGACGAAAACCCCTCAATAGCTCAACTTTTCCAGATAAGAAGCATACCCACCCTGTTGGTATTCAAGGACGGAAAAGTCGTGGATGGGATTCTAGGCGCAGCCCCTAAAGCTCAGATTGAAGCAAAGATTCAGCCACACGTTAGCTAGTCCAAAGGAAAACCTATGGACACGAAAAAGTTCGATGTAGTAATAGTAGGCGGTGCCTCAGCGGGCCTGACTGCAGCCCTCTATACAGGAAGGCAGGGGCTAAGCACACTTGTAGTAACCAAGGACATCGGCGGGCAGGCTCTGCTGACGAATGATATCCAGAATTATCCTGGATTTGTTCAGATAGGCGGATTCGAGTTGATGAGCAAATTTCAGGAGCAGGTACTGAAGTATGGCGTTGAATTTTCTTACGATGAGGTTGTAGAAATTTCAAAGTATGAGGATTCCGGCTTTAACCTCAGGACCAATTTCTCAAGTTTTGACGCAGAAGCCCTTATACTGGCCTTCGGGAAGACTCCCCGAGATCTGAACGTCCCAGGTGAGGAAAACTACAAGGGAAAGGGAGTTTCTTATTGCGCTGTATGCGATGGGCCTCTATTCAAAGGATCTAAGGTGGCAGTCGTTGGCAACGGCGATCAAGCCATAGAAGCCGCAAATTACCTTTCTGGCATAACTGAAAGAGTATATGTCGTCCAGAGTTCCAAGAAAGTCATGGGCGACCAAGAGATGATTGATAGTCTGAACAGCAGGGGAAATGTCTCCTTCATCAACGGTTCTAAGGTGAAGTCAATAGATGGCGGCTTTTCTGCAGAATCGCTGCACATCGCAGACTCAGATGGAAAGGAACAATCAATTGATATCTCAGGTGTCTTCATCGAAAACGGATATATCACTAAGACTGAATTCATTAAGGATCTTGTCGAGCTTAACAAACAGGGAGAAATTGTAGTTGATAAACACTGCAAGACCTCTGCAGATGGTATTTTTGCAGCCGGCGACGTAACTGATGTCCCCTACAAGCAAGCGGTTATTTCTGCCGGTCAAGGTTCGATTGCTGCTTTGTCTGCTTATAATTACATTCAGAGAAAGAGGGGAAAACCTCCAGCAAAGAGTGATTGGAAAGCACTTAAAGTTGCATGAAAGCTTTGCTTGTCGATATGTAACTCCTTACCTAAATTTCTGCCCTGAAATTTTATGCCAACTGTAAAGGGAAAAACAGATTGGATCAGGTGACACAGGCATTTCTCCTGGCTGAGCTCTTACCCTTCTGAACCCAAATTACATTTTAGGGGTTGCAAACGACTTTCGCTGCTGGCAGTCATAATCTGAGAATGTTATGTCAAGTAGCAAATTCCAAATACCTTTTTTCGTCTGACTTAGCTGAGAAATAAATTTAAAGCCCATCGCGATCGACCCCTCATCCAAGATCTAGTATGAATGAATCACCGGGTGTAAGATCGATAGGCATAGATGCTATATTCCAGTACACTGGAGCGGGTGTTCAACTGTTTTCAGGTACTGTTTTCTATATCATTGTAACTAGACTTTTCTCAACCACTGTGGTTGGAGCAATTGCCCTCTTTGTTGCCATAATAGGGATGTTTAACATAGTCTTCCAGTTTGGACTTGGAAATGCCGCTCAGCATTTCACTTCCTTTCACCTGGGCAGGAACGACCTAGCTTCGGCAAGGAAAGTTATACAAAAAATTGTCATTTTCGGATTCCTTCTTTCATTGCTAGGTTTCTCCTTCCTCTTCGGACTTAGTTCCAGCATTTCCCTCATTTTTCTGCATAGCACTGTATACGCGCCATTTGTCCGTTTACTAAGCATAGTAGTTCTAGGGAACATCCTTTTCGGAGTCTTGAACGGATCACTTCTTGGAATGCAGAATTTCAGACTTTCAGCCATAATAAATGTCATCATCTGGATATCATATTACTTCGGGGCAATACTTCTCGCAACCTTCGTTAGAGATTTAGACCAAATCATAATTGGCTGGATAATAGGCATTTCATCCGGTGTTGTTCTCGAGTTGATATTTGTCCTCAAGGCAGTGGCTGGATACAGTGGGAATAGTAGAGGGACAGAAGGCAATGTTATTCTGGCATATTCTCTTCCTATTCTTCTTTCCTCCATTATAGGATATGGCGCTTCATACGCCGACAGATTCGTGGTCGCAGGTTTGATGAGCCTGTCACAGCTTGGAGTATACAATCTTGCGCTTCTTATCGCCACTTCCATCGGTTTCATAGCTGCTCCATTCAACAACATTCTTCTCCCCAAATTTTCCGAATGGTATGGGAAAGGTATGAAGGAGACCATAAGAGATAACTTCAGGGCTTCTTCTCTGCTGTTATCCTCACTTTTTGTACCCGCCGCGGTCGGAATAGCTTCACTTGCTGAGGTGTTAATAAAATTGCTTGCTGGGCCTGAATATCTTTCTGGGGTTCTTCCTCTTGACATTATAATAATTGCCGGAGCTGCATTTGTAGTTCAGAACATAGCTATTCAGGCTCTTGCATCAATAAGGAAGACGAAACTCTTCCTCCTGTCGGGAACTGTTTCATTGGGGGCGAACATCGCGATTTCATTTCTGCTAATACCGATATTTGGGACAATTGGTGCTGCCATTGGATTTGTGTCAGTATACACTTCAACCTTTTCTATTCTTTATTTCTACGCCATGAAGAATGGTGTTGCCAAGTTGGACATACCTGGGATTCTCAAGGTTTGGGCCTCTTCAGCAATAATGTTTGTTGTCGTCCATTTCACCGTAGTCATGACAGGTTTTGATGGAGTCCTGCTTCCACTTTACATAATTCTTGGCACAGTGGTTTTCCTTCTTTCCGCAAGATACTTGAAAGTATTTTCAGGCGAGGACAGGGAGCTTATAATGTCACTATTTCCGCTCAGAAGCCTGAGAATACGGAAGATAATCGGCATTATGATAAGAGGGTGACCGAATATTGCTGAATGTGGATTCACTGAAGTGAACCGCGAAATCGTCTCTTTGCAATTCTCCAGATGTGCGAGTAAATATTTTCGCCAATGAAAAAACTGACAAGGAGAAGTATCACGTTAACGTTCAAGACCGCCAGCAATGTCACATAGTAAACTATGGTGAAGCTGTGTGAGAAAAATATGATTAGCACAATAGCAGCTACCGTCAAACCTAGAATGAGCCAAGCTTTTCTCGAAGGTTTCACATATGATATTTCTCTAATCCTTACCACTTTGCCTGCCCTTGATGCGCTTACAAGTTGACAGATGCTTATAAGTTTTAACACTACGTATTTACTATCACAACGCAGTCATGACGGGGGTAATTGGATCCAGAAGTTCATTGTGAGAAGAATCATGGCGTGAAAAAGATATCCTGCTCTTTTCCAGTGTGGGAGAGAATGAGTCACATTTTCTCGCCGAACTAATAAGGCCGGGACCGGGAATTGAACCCGGGTCCGGGGATCCACAATCCCCAAGGATATCCACTACCCCATCCCGGCCATGAATGCTCGTGTGATAGGGTCTCTCTTAATTATTGTTTCGAGAAGCACGATCCTCTGATTTGGTCCTGACGCAGAAAAGAACAGCTTCGATTATCATTTGGTCCTTCTTATGATGTCCGTATATTCGCCCTATTCGTAAGCCAATAGATTCCTTCCTGAATATGGTGCCATTTGTACGATAAAAAGAAGCAACAAAATCTGCGGACTTTGCGTTGTGCAGGGAATAAATGAAATTCCCAGTGGCAATTGCTTTCTCAAGAAAGGGCAAATCAGCGTGTGCAACCACTGATCCAAATGGTGGGTTCATGATAACAGTGTCGTATTCGCCGTGAACAAGTTCAACGCTTTCCGCATGGAAGGTCACTTTTTCTGATCCACAATTTTTCCTTGCTGCCTCAATTTGATCTGGATCTATGTCGAACCCTGTTACAGAAAGCGCCCCTAAAGCTGCTGCTCCGCAGGAAAATATTCCGTTCCCACAACCAAGGTCCAGAACCCTTTTGCCCCTTATATTTCCGTCCTCATATGCAAGGTTCAGGATGTATGATGCGGCAGATGCGTCAGTTGGATACTGTTCCAGAGAATTGTTCCCTTTACCAGTACTTCCCAGATTCTGAAGATAAATCTCGAGCTGTTTCTTCCCCTTCACACATTAGCCCGTTACTGAGTGTTCTGCCCAACAGCCAGCTGAACTATCTCATTGGCTATCTTACTTGAGTTTTCACTGGATTCGCCCCTGCCTTGCAAAATCTTTTCTATTTTCCTGATGGCGCGCTGTTTCTTCCAAGTTCCCCTTTCATGGGCCGCAAGAACAACATACTCAGCTATCTCCCTGTCCAGATTTATCCCAAATCTTTCCCTAATTTTGAGCTGCCAGAGTGGAACAAGGACTCCAGGAATATCTTTCAGCTCGTTTTCCTTCCTGATTTGGGATATAACGCTGTTTATGTCATTCCTCTTTCTCAGCTTGGAGGGCATAGGCATGTAGTTCTATATTTAGGAATTATTAAAACCTTCCCCTTTGTCAGACAATGATCAAAAGATTGTGGAAAAATAGGGTTTTGGTGTTATTTCAGGAGAGTGTATAGCAATCCTTTTGCGGTATGCAGCCTGTTTTCAGCCTCCTGGAAAACACGACTGTGGATGCCGTCGATGACTTCTGAAGTTACTTCGAGCCCACGGTGCGCGGGCAGGCAGTGAAGGAAAATGAAATCAACACTAGCATTTGAAACAAGCTCTTTGTTGACCTGATACCCCTTGAGGTCCTTTTCCTTCTTTTCTTTTACAGACTCATCGCCCATCGAGGCCCAGACATCAGTGTACAATACATCAGCGTTATTCACTGCCTCTCTGGCATTTGATGTGATTACTATTTCCGCACCAGTTTTCTTGGAAATCTGCCTGGCTTTTTCAACTATCTCCTTATTAGGCTCGTAACCTGGCGGGCAACCAATGTGTGTGTTAATCCCCATGAGAGCGCCTCCAAGCAAAAGTGAATTGGCAACATTATTTCCATCACCAAGATAAGCCAGCTTTAAGCCCTCAAGGTGCCCCTTGTTCTCTGCAATTGTCATGAAATCGGCAATTATCTGAACAGGATGCTCCCTGTCGTCAAGTGCATTTATGACCGGCACCGATGCATTTCTTGCGAGCTCGGTTACATTGTTGTGGCTAAATGCCCTGTAGGAAATTACATCGACAAACCCGGAAAGTACGTGGGCTGTATCGGATACCGTCTCTCCCCTTCCCATCTGCATGTCATTGGGATTCAGATATATGGCGTGACCCCCAAGTTGGTCCATGGCCGTCTCCAGAGATACTCTGGTCCTGGTACTGGGCTTCTCGAATATCATTCCAAGTACCCTGTTCTTTGTGTGTGGTTGTGACTCGTATCTGTTTTTTTTCAATTTGATGGAGAGATCTATTATGTCCCCCAGATCATGCTCCATGTCCATTACTGAGATTATATCTCTCTTCAATATCTCACCCCAACAACTTTGGGACGTCCTGCGGATAGTCTGCGACTTTCACGCCAGCAGCATTGAAGGCTTTTATCTTCGAATCAGCTGTCCCTACACCTTTCTCTATGATCGCTCCTGCATGTCCCATTCTCTTTCCTGGTGGTGCGCTCCTTCCGGTGATGTAAGCCACTACTTTCTTTGAAACGTGGTCTTTGATGTATTCTGCTGCCTTCTCCTCGTTGTTTCCACCTATTTCTCCTACTAGGACAATTTTCTTCGTTCTTGGGTCTGATTCGAAAAGGTCTAACACTTCCACAAAGGTAAGCCCGACAACAGGATCTCCGCCAAGGCCAATGACTGCACTCTCGCCATACCCGCTCTTTGTAATCGCCTCAACAATCTCATATGTCAGAGTACCACTGCGGGATGCAACGGCCACATCTCCCTCTCTGAATATCTGGTTTGGCATTATTCCCATCTTGCATACTCCCGGTATGGTGATGCCAGGACCGTTTGGACCGATTACAGTAGCACCAAACCTTCTGGCCTGGTGGACAATCACCATGGAGTCGTGAAACGGAACGTGCTCTGTCAGTATGTAGACAACTTTCATTCCCGCATCCATGGCTTCAAAAGC
Organism: Thermoplasmataceae archaeon; assembly: GCA_046704405.1. Classification (GTDB taxonomy): domain Archaea; phylum Thermoplasmatota; class Thermoplasmata; order Thermoplasmatales; family Thermoplasmataceae. The sequence continues at coordinate 238,043 of JBJKSA010000014.1, forward strand.
CGCATCCTTCACCAAGGGTGCTGGCACTGAGATCATTGTGGCATTTGGTTTGTACTGCAATGTCTCATGAACTGAGTTGTGGATCGGCACCTTGTCCTGGAACTTTTGCCCTCCCTTGCCTGGTGAGACTCCCGCTACAATATTGGTTCCAAACTTAAGCATCTCACCAGCATGGAAGGATCCCTGGTGCCCGGTTATTCCCTGAACAATTACTCTGGTGTTTTTGTCGACTATGACTGACATTTCAATTACCTCCTACTTTTTGGACGACACCCTCAATAGCCTGCATCATTCCCGGGTGAGATTCTATGCCATTGTCTGCGAGAATCTTCCTTCCCTCTTCCTCATGAACGCCACTCAATCTTACAACTATTGGTTTGTTGATGCTGAGCCTCTTCTTCGCTTCCACAATACCATTGGCAACAGTGTCGCATTTTGTCACTCCGCCGAAAATATTGACAAGAATTGCTTTTGGGTTTGCTTTCATGACCATTTCGAATGCATTGACCACTGTGTCTACGCTGTCAGTGCCCCCTAAGTCCAGGAAGTTTCTTGGCTTTCCCTGGTGAAGTGTAAGGCCGTCCAGTGTAGCCATGGTTAGACCCGCTCCGTTCGCAATAACACCGATGTCTCCCTGGAGCTCGACGAATGAGTAACCCTTGCCTTGAGCTTCCAGCTCGAGAGGGGTCTTTTCGGGATCTATAATGTCTATGTCAGGGTGCCTGAACATAGAGTCTGAATCCATAATCACTTTAGAATCAGCAGCTACTAAGTTCCCTTCCTTAGTCTGAACAAGAGGGTTGATCTCGACTAACTCACAGTCCTCTTTAACAAATATTTCATACAGGCGTTTCAGGACTCCCCTAAACTGTTTTCCTAGTTCAGGTGATAACTTCATGAATTGTGCCGCTTCTCTCCCAATATAGTCAGAATAACCGAGTAGAGGATCTATGGCTCTCTTGAAGATTTCTTCCTCTGGGACTGACTCTATCTCAACGCCCCCTGAGGAAGTCGCTATGAGAATCGGTGCTCTGTCTGTCCTGTTAAGTGCGATACTGACATAATATTCCTTGCCAATGTTGAGCATTTCTTCGACAAGCACTTTTGTCACTGTGAGACCTCTAATCTTAGACCCTAGGAGTTCCTTCACTGCCTGCCTGAGCTCTCCATCACTCTTGGCAAATTTGATTCCACCTGATTTGCCCCTTCCTCCAAGGAGTATCTGTGATTTTACGACCACAGGCTTTGAAAAAGCTCTTATGTCACTCTCCTTTTCGACAAGGTAACTGTCTGGAACTGGAAGGCCGTACTGCTTGAAAATGGACTTCCCCATGTATTCGTAGAGATTCAACTAACCACCGCTCCGGAATCGATTTAAAATTTATAAAGGTGTCCAGCTGAAATACTGGTAATATTGGCTGAACCAGTACTCCGACCTATCTCTTTCCAGCCTTGACCATATCACGGTAGGCAGTCAGTGCCACCTTACACCCGTCTCCTACTGCTGTTGCGATTTGGGCATCTGAGCCCTGTGTTACATCTCCTGCAGCATAGATACCTTCGACGTTGGTCCTGCCCTTTTCATCTATTGGTATGTACCCTCTTTCAGTAAGGTTTACTCCCGAATCCTTGAGGAAAGAAGTTTGTGGAACCAACCCAACGTATATGAAAACGCCATCCGTCCCTATCTCTTTCTCGTCTCCGGACTTCTTGTCCTTGAACTTCACTGAAGTGACTTTCTTTCCATCACCGACAATCTCGGTAACCTGTGAGTCCATAAGATATGGAATGCCCTTCTTCTGTATTGTCTTCACGTAGGCGTCCTCGCACATGTACTTGGGCATGAACTCCAGAATTGTTATCTTCTTGACGTATTCAGACATAGCAATTGTAGCAATCGCCCCAGAGTTTCCCCCTCCAATGACAACAACATCCTTTCCCTTGAAGAGGTACCCATCGCACGTTGAACAGTAAGATAAGCCCTTTCCAAAGTATTTGTCCTCTCCAGGAACTCCAATTTTCTTATGGGTCGTTCCCGTGGTTACCGCTACTGCCTTTCCGAAAAAGTCTCCATTAGAAGTGGATATCCTGAACTTCTCCCCTTCTTTCTTTATTCCGTTAACAGAGATATTTTCCTTTATCTTCGCATATTCTGAGGCATGGTCTATGAAATCTCTTGCGAGATCTGTACCCTTAATGGCTTTGTAGCCTAGATAATTTTCGACCAAGGGAGACTCGGCTGTGAGCCCTCCTGCAACTTGCCTGTCTAGAATAACTGCCTTGAGGCCCGATCTGACTGCATAAACCGCAGCCGAAAGACCCGCTGCACCAGCACCAATTACCACGAAGTCGTAGTCTCTCTCATCGTCTTCGTCTGCAGACTTTCTGGATATGTTGAATTCTAGTTCCATAGATGTTCCGACGATTCTTGAATTCGATAAAAATGCTTTGTTCTGAGTCTGACAGGAACCAGTATTTACAGATTTGTACTTCAGTTCTCGTTTATTTTGGGATTGAAAAAGGTTGTACGAAATAGTTGCTTAAGATCAAGAAAAATATGTATCGGGTTTAACCGATTACATCTCAGGTGGCATTCCGCCGCCGGGTGGCCCGGACGAGCTTGTTTTCTTGCTTGCAATGACATCGTCGATCCGAAGTATCATTGCAGAAACTTCCACTGCACTTGAAAGAGCATGCCTCTTGACGCTTAGGGGATCAAACACTCCAAGCTTGGACATGTCGGAAACCTTGCTTTCGCTGAAATTTACTCCATAGGAACTGTGCCCCTTTTCGTGCTCGGCCTTAAGCTCAATTAGCGTGTTGATCGGGTCCATCCCTGCGTTCTCGGCGAGTGTCCTTGGTATAATCTCAAGTGCCCTTGAAAAAGCCTCCACTGCGAGTTGCTCTCTGCCGCCGACTGAGTTGGAATATGCGCGTACTTTCATTGCAAGTTCAGCGTCTATGGCTCCTCCGCCAGCAAGATATCTTCCATCTTCTTTTACGATTCCAACCACTCTGATGGCGTCATGCAGCGCTCTTTCTATCTCAGAGACAACGTGTTCTGTTCCTCCTCGGATAAGAATGTTCACTGCCTTGGGATTGGCGCATCCGGTTATGAAAGTCATTCTGTCTTCGCCGATCTTCTTTTCTTCGACTCTTTCAGCCTTCCCAAGTGCCGCGTTGTTCAGGTCGTCAAGATTTGTTATGAGCTTGGCACCTGTAGCCAGTGCGAGTTTCTCCATGTCACTCTTCTTGACCCTTCTCACTGCGTATATTCCCTCCTTGGCAAGATAGTGCTGAGCAATATCGTCTATTCCTTTCTGGCATAGAACAACATTTGCGCCTGACAACTTGATCTTGTCGACCATGCCCTTGAATGTTCCGGATTCCTGGGAAAGGAATTCCTGAATTCTAGATGGATCCGAAATCTGCACCTTAGCTTCTATCTCTGTCTTCTTTATCTCCAAGGCTGAGTCGACCAGAGCAATTTTCGCATCTTTCACCAAATTGGGCATCTTTGCGTGCACTTTCTCTTTGTCCACAATGAGGCCGTTGATCAGAGTCGTATCAGAGGCACTTCCGCCGTACTTCTTGTCCACCTTTATGTTTGCCGTGTCAACAATTATTTTGTCCTCAAACTTGTCCGCAACTGCATTTATAGCTTGAACAACAAGCTCAGAAAGAAATTCTCCTGACACGCCGGTGTTCTTCCCAGAAAGTGCAGTGAGAGCAATCTTCCTCAATGTCTTGTCATCATTGGCCTTGATTGAGGCAGATTCCATGATCTTCTTCGCTTCTGCAAGTGCCAAATTGTATCCGTTCGCAATGACGGTCGAGTGTACACCCTGGTCAAGAAGCTCTTCGGCCTGTTTCAGTAGCTCGCCAGCAAGTATCACCGCTGAGGTTGTTCCATCGCCTACTGCAGTATCCTGTGATTTGGCAACTTCGACAATCATCTTTGCAGTGGGATGATCCACGTCCATTTCTTTGAGAATTGTGGCTCCGTCGTTGGAAATGATGATGTCGCCAATCGAGTCTACCAGCATCTTGTCCATTCCGTTGGGACCCAACGTTGTCCTAATAGCGTTGGCAATTGCCTTAGCTGCTTCAATGTTGTTCTTCTGGGCGCCTCTTCCTTGTTCCCTTGAGGTTCCTTCCTTTAGTACTAGTATTGGCATTTGTCCTGATAACATTTAGATATTCACCCTTTGGTTGGCGGATAAATATGTTCTTCAATATAAACATTTCTGACAATATCTGTCTCAGAAAAATGGCTATTGTCTAAGGCTGTGCTTGAATCCCGTGTTGATAGCCTGAGTCATCAATCGGCCCCAGTTCCTTTCATGCCGCCTTGTTCTAGGTCTCTGATTTTGCCCTGCTTTCTGGACTCGGCTGCCACTCTTCCCAGTGGGTGTTTTTCCCTGTCTACAAACCTTATTATCTGAACCAAGTCAGGCTGGACCTTGCTTACTGCGTCGTACATCTGGATCGCAATGTTCCTAAGATCCTCATGGGCCTGCGGAGTCGACCTCAGCTCAATAAAGTAAGTGAGCTCTCTCAAGTTCATGACTGCAGTAATGGGGTATCTGAATCCGTACGGCACCACATACTGTGCTGTCTTTGCGTCCCTGCCTTCCTTTATTTTCTGGTATACTTTTCGGGAAAGGTCCATCACTCTGATGTACCTGTGCAGCAGTTCAGAGTGCAGAGATATTATCTCGGGTATGTCATATCCATGTGCGGTGGAGAGATGTTCCCTTAGTATTGTGACCATCCTGTGTCGTTGAAAGTCCCTGAACGCTCCGTAGTTAGTGTTTACTTGAAAGGTGTACAGTGTTGACTCAAAGGGCCTTCCTGGCTTCTGCCTTCTGTTTTCCCTGAGGTTTGCCAATTTACGGATCAGCTTCACTTTCTCTGCAGCAGCCATTCCTTCAACTTTTTTCTTCAATGCGTCAAGATTTTCCGACTGGTCAAAATATGACATTATTATAATGCGATTTATTGCCTCCAGTTCTTCATCGTAGGAAACAAGCCTTGCACCCTTAGCAGGTTCTTCTGGTGACACTTGGATCTTCTCCAGTCCATTCAGTGCATCTAGGTAGGTCAGTAAATCCTGTCCATGCTTAGAGAAAGAGGCATCGATGAGCTCTGGGAATTCGTCCTTAAGCTCCCTGTAAATGCCATCCGACAGTTCTGTGGTCTCGGGCAATCCATAGTTCTTGAGCCTCTGGAGAAGTGAGATAAAAGCTCTGCCGTTTCCTGTCACCCCCATGTTTGTGAGCGTCGAGGCGGGCAGTAAGAATCTGATCTCATCCAGAACCTTTGCCCGTACAGAGCTCTCATAGGACTTTTCTGCGATCTTTATGTCGGATTCGTCTACCAAGTTCGAGAACTGCTTATTTTTCCCATCCTGACTGTCCATAAATACGAAATTGTCGATTGGATAACTCTTCCTAACCTCTTCCTTGACTTCCGAGTACATTTCAGAATAGGTGTCAAAAAGAGCCTCACAGTGATCTTCGTATAGATCCTTGAGAGAACCGGAAATGCCAATCTTGTCTCCTGTGGCAAAAAGGTATCTTCCGTTCACCTTCTTGTCGTAGCGAACATATCTGGAAGATTTCTCTATGAACGAGAGGCCAATCCTGGATTCCTCTATAACCTTGGTGGCAATATTTGAGATATTCTGCAATCCCATTTGGGCAGTTACGAGCTCCGCAACTGACTCATCGCCATATTCCAGAAAGACACGCTTATAGAAATCCGCTCCTCGCGTTTCATCGTGCTCAAATTCTTTCCTGTAGAGGTCCCTTATGTCAAGAGTAGCTGTTCTGCTGTATCTTGAAATGAGTGCGCCCCTGTCAATCATCCTGCTTGGCTTTATTAGAAAAACATCCTTGTTTTCATTGGAAAATTGAGACACGGAAGGTAATTCCCTTCCATGTTTTGTTTTTTTTGCTAGCTTCCCCTTTACTTTTTATCCGCAATAGGGACGAAATATACGTCAGTAGGACTATATCTCAGATTCCTCTTGAATTTGGCCCTCACGGGCATTCCGATATACATATCCTCCTGATCCGCGCCGATGAGCCTGGCCAGAAACAGGGAGTCGAAACCTTCGAACTCGACCATGATTAGGTTAAAAGGAGTCTCTGGCAGAAATACCTCACTCCCAAAGTAGCATGTTGTGTAAGAATGCACTTTGCCTTCATTTGGTATTTCAACCCATTCTGTTTCTGCTCCGCACATCATGCAGTGCCCCCTAGGAGTGGCGTACTTATAACCGCATTTCTTGCACTTGCTCCCAAGCAACTTCTTCTTGCCCAGTGCCCTGAAGAATTCGGAGTCCTGTGCAAAGCTGTGTATATAATCAATGGCATAGTGTGATTTGACTATGAGAGGATCGATGTTGTATACTTCCGTCCCTTCCTGGGTCTCCGGTATCTTCGCGTTAGGATCGAGCACCATTTAAACCGCCTCCATGATCGAAACTGTCACATATGTTCCAGTGCCGGCGTGGCTGTGTATCAGACCCCTTTTGGCATTTGGCACCTGGAGCTTCTCGCTCTTGAAGTGTTTCTTGATCGTATTCTGTAGCTGCCAGTACATGAAGACCGCCTGCATTATTCCGGTTGCACCCACAGGATGCCCGCAGGCCAGGAGTCCTCCTGACGGATTCACTGCCACTTTCCCTTTCAGGTCTGACTTGCCTTCCTCCACAAAATTACCTCCTTCACCGTACTTGCAGAGCCCTAGGTCTTCGTATGTCTGAATCTCAGATGATGTATAGGCGTCATGGAGCTCGACAACATCCAGTTCTTCCAGCGGATCCGTTATACCCGCTCCTTCATACGCCTCCTTTGCAGCACTCCTTCCTGCCCTGAATGAATGAATTCCAGGGTACTGGAGTTTTGCATAGTCCGAGGCTGATTCATTGGGAAGTAGCGGCACTTTTCCAAAAGGCCTGTCAGCGAGTCTCATTGTGTCAGTGCCTGTGCCTATGCTTTTCACAAGCACGGGCTTGGTATTTGTCCTCTTTGCAATCTCGAATGCCTTCTCTTCTGAGGCAAGTATGGCCACTGCAGCACCATCAGACATAGCACATACGTCCAGCCTGGTCAGAGGATAGGAAACCATCGGTGAGCTTCTGACATCATCCACTGTTAGCTTCATGGGGCTTTGGGAATAGGGATTGTCTATTGCGTTTCCATGGTTCTTTATGGATACTTTCGCTAGTTGCTCAACTGTTGTCCCGTACTCATGCATGTGCCTTACGGCCATCATGGCGTAATATCCTGTATAGAAACCGCCAACAGGATAGTCAAAGTTCGTATCGCTCGCTAGAGCTATGAATTCGTTTCCCTTCCATGTATTGACGTGTGACATGCTCTCGAAACCGTAGACAGCGCATACATCCATTCGTCCTGATGCGACCTCTTCAAAGCCTGTCTGGAAGGATAGCCCACCTGTCGCGCCCCCTCCTTCTACCCTTTTGCTTGGTTTTGGGGTAAGCCCAAGATAATCCTGAGCCATAATACCTGACATCAACTGTCTCTGAAAGTGATCTGAAAAGTAAGACGCAACAGATCCGTCTATATCGTCTAGAGTTAGCTTTGCATCGTCCAGTGCATAGTCAAATGCTTTCTTTGCCCTCAACCTGAAATCCATGTTGGGGGTGGCCTTGGCGAACTTGGTAACTCCGCCCGAGACCATGTAAACTTTTCTTCCTTCGTGCTTCATAAAATTCACACTTGTATAGGAATGCAACATAAAATGATTCGGTAATATTCTTATTCCCCAGTGATAGGGTGTGTCAATGCAATTCTATGTTCACCTACACCGTATTGCGTTTAAATTGAATACTGGCTCAATGAACAGCTTTCAAAAATCAAGCTCTTTAAATAAATAGGTCAGATTATCCAGCGGATGAAAGTAATAGTCTTCGGCGGGTCAGGATATCTTGGGAGCAACATTGTGAAGCTCATGAACGCTGATGAGATTGCCTACTATTCGAGGCATAAGTCACAGGAATTAGAAAAACAGGGTCACAAGTGGTTTGAGGGAGACATAACCGATGAGGAAAAGGTGGCAGAAGCGGTCAAAGGCTATGATGTCGCTGTTAATGCATCCGGCGTTTGGAGCGAAGATGAACAGAAGCATTATGATGTCACCGTCACTGGAACAAAGAATATAGTCAATGCACTCAAGAAGAATGACTCAGATCAGAGGATTATCTTCATTTCAGCCATCAATGTTCATTACGGCACCTATGAATACTTCAGAACCAGAAGGATTGCCGAAGACAATGTGGACCTGCTTAAGAGTCACCTCAACGTACGCACTTCGTGGGTATACGGGCGCGGTGACCCGCTTACAGATGCACTTGTAAAACTTTCAGATCAGAAGATTAAACTTCCCATGGGAAAGAGTGTTGCCCCAATATACGTCGATGATTTTGTGAAAGTTGTAGAAAATTCGGGCAACATTAACGGTGCAGTTTACGTCAACTCCTACGAGAAGATCAGCCTCGCTGACATGATAAACATGATAAGAGAAAAGCGAGGGAAGAAGCCCATTTCCATTAAAAAGAGGCCTGGAGGAATCCAGAAGGCGGTCGAGAGTATTGCGAGAACATCAATACTCTCCTCTGAGATGGTCAAACTGCTGCTTCTAGACTATTATAGGGAAACAACACAGCTGAACAGATGGGTCAAGGAGCCAATGACCTATTCCAGGTACCTTGACGAGATCCTCAAAGCATAACGTGGCCGATTGCTTCCCTGTAAGTGAACACGCTGAGTTTTCCCAAGTACTTCACAAGATAATCACTTATGTGCTCTGAAAACTCCTGGTCCTTTTTCAGATCAAGCAGAAAGGAGAGAGCCAATTCCATATGCGCGTGTGAGGCAAACAGGTGAGCAGTCCTGGCACTTCCCTGGCTGAGTTTCTCCTTGAGGTCTAGCCAGACGCGGTCGGCGTGATTAAGCGATTTTCTCTGCTTGTCGGGTAGTACAGAATCTGGATCTGTCAAATTTGCGTAGAGGGTGTCGAGCATGTCCAGAATTTCTCTGGTAGCCTGTATTCTCTCGCCCTGAGAAACTGCAAGCCCAAGGGACGAAAGCGCCAGTTTCATTTCAGCATCATACTTGAAGTAAGTATGGCTCCTCGGGAGATCACTGTCAGTTATCTCACAGTAGTCCATGGTGAAGTCTTCTTCTTCATGCTCTGGCAGGCTCATTGTTCTTCATAAAGGCAATCCATCTAATTTGTTTTGCCTTATTTCCTGCTGCCAGAATCGATAACAAGAAAGTAGCTCCGGGCAGATTCGAACTGCCGTCGACGGGTCCAGAGCCCGTAATGCTTGGCCACTACACCACGGAGCTAGAGTGGAGTGATGATATTCAACTGATTTTTAATGGTTTCGCAGTCCGCCAACTGCAAGGAGGCTCAAGCTAAGACCCAGGGTTTTCCTAAATGGTGGAGGTATCGGACATCATAGGACAAGATTTAATTAAGATTTAAAGATAAAACGAGGTGAAGAATTGGAGCGGACATATATATTTTGACGATGATTTCGAGTGGAAAAACCTAGACAGGGCTTTCCCGGACATCTGGGACACAGTGACACGTGAGACCAAACAGAACCAGGAAGAAGCACAGTATGATACTCTTTATCTTGAGCTTAATCGCGATGAGCTTAGGAAAAACAAGAAGCCAATAGGATACACGAAAGAGGGCGCTAAGTTCAGGATGGTTTTTCCTTTGGACAAAAAGGAGCTTATTATTTACAGAGGAATGATGTCTGACGACATCAAGGATATAACTGAAAAGATAGCTAAAATTCTGAAAAACAAGAAGATTAGGAATTCTGTGGAGTTTGACAGAATGTTCCTTTATGATGTGAAGAGGAGAAAGAAATAAGGTTCGACCATGGCCCTAGTAAGAGACTTCATGGACAAGGATGTGATAATTCTGGAAGAAGAAATGACTCTCCGTGAAGCCTCAATGATACTTTTGAAGAACTCCATTCCAGGGGCACCAGTTGTGGATTCCGGGAAGAATCTCTGCGGTTTCATTACAGAGCGCGATATTATAAATAGAATAAAGGAGAATTTTACGTCATCCGGTTTGCCACTGCATCTCTCTCTTTTCGATGCTGTGTTCTTGCATGACCCTTCCGTTGCCGAAAGGGACAGATTTGAATCAGAAGCTGCCAAGATTGCCCAAGTAAATGTCAGGGATGCCATGTGGAAGAAAGTGATAAGCGTCGGCGCAGACGACAGCATTGAACTTGCAATACATTACCTCTCCAAGTACAGAATAAACAGAATGCCTGTTACAGAGAACGGTAAGATTGTAGGGCTCATAAGCAGGAAGAACATTCTAGACAGCATTTTCAAGATAATGGAAAAAGAAGACCCGAGTGATCAGGCGTAGAAAGGACCTCATGAAAACACTTCATAATCAGCCACTTAACGTGGCGAGCCATAAGAACTAGGAAACGTTTTATTTTATCTTTTAATATCGGTAGAATGGTAAGCCGTATCAAAGTGGTTAACGATGTAGGGGAACTTGTGTCAATTTTTCATGCGGCGGATACGGATGTGAAGAGGAGGCTTCTGCTCGACCTATCCACCAACTGGGTAACGATGCCAAAAATTGAAGAAAAGTACGGAACAGACGGGAAGAGGGCACTCCTTTATCTAGATAAGATTAAGCTTATCGAAAGCCAGTGGATGACTGGTGACAAAGGACCAGAAAAGGCATACCATACATACTACACAAGCGTCCAGATAAATCTGATCGGCTCCATGAGCGACCTGGCAGACATCATATATGCCACTACTCTGAAAGATGAACAGCTCATCGAATACGAGGGAAAAATAAAGGAAATGATGAATGGTAATGGTGGCGTATTCGTCGGAGATGTTGCAGATAAGCTCTCCATTTCCCAGACACTCCTCAGGGGAATTGTCAAGAGGTCGAACATTCTACAGATCAAAGGTTACAAGATTGAGCTAGTTGGCGGAATCTGAGATAGTGGTTAACTGATTTGTCCAACATTACAGTTCTGAGAATCGGTCACCGCCCACTCAGAGATAAGAGGATTACAACCCATGTCGCTCTCACAGCTCGGGCATTTGGGGCAGACTCAATAATAATTGATAAAAAAGACGAAGAACTTGAGACCACAATAAGGAAAGTGAATTCAGGCTTTGGTGGACATTTTACAATCAACACCGGTCTTTCCCCGAAGAAAATTACACAGGGCTTTTCAGGAGTAATCGTGCATCTCACGATGTATGGAGAGAGGCTAGATGACAAGATTGCAGAAATAAAGGATTCTACTTCAGGCAAGGATCTGATGATTATCGTCGGAGCGGAAAAAGTCCCCTTTGAAAACTATGAAGTATCAGACTTCAATATTTCAGTGACAAACCAGCCGATCAGCGAAGTTTCTGCTCTTGCGCTATTTCTCGACAGGTATTTCGGAGGCAGTGAGTTAAACGCGAAATTCCAAGGAAGAAATAGAATAGTGCCGGAGAAAAGAGGCAAAAGAGTTGAAATTATGCCAAGCAAAGAGGAGTGCTTTGATATTCTTAGAGAAGAGGGTGCTACAGAGAGAATTATCTCGCATGTAAAGAAAGTTGCAAATGTTGCAGTTGCAATTGGGCGGAGGACAGGCGCAGATTTAAATTTGATAGAAGTGGGTGCACTTTTGCATGATGTTGGGAGATCTGTAACAAATGGGATCGCCCATGCTTCCAAAGGTGCAGAAATACTGAGAAAGAGAAAGATTTGCAGCGAGGTTGTTAATATAGTGGAACGACACACGGGCGCAGGAATTCCACTCGCTGAGGCACGTCAGCTTGGACTTCCGGAGAAAGATTATATTCCTGAGACATTAGAAGAGAAAATAGTCGCCCATGCGGACAACCTTGTAGGTGGGGACCGTAAGATCAGGCTCCAAGAGGTTCTTTCTGCATACAAGAAGAAGGGACTTGATATACCTGCCAAGAGAATTGAAGAACTACATCACGAACTTTCAAATATAGCAGGATCGGATCTTGACGACATAGAAGCATAGAAATTCAGCGCTGCGAAAGCTTAAAGAGAATTGAGACCTTTCGGATTTAGTCTGCCGTTGTAGCTTAGTAGGTAGAGCACTCGGCTGTTAACCGAGCGGTCGTCGGTTCAAATCCGACCAGCGGCGCTGCGGGGCTGTAGCTCAGCTAGGCAGAGCGCCTGGCTCATAACCAGGTGGTCATCGGTTCAAACCCGGTCAGCCCCACTACACATTTTGTTTCACGGCTTGTTGTTTTTAGATTGTTCTTTATATACCAAAACCGTTTATGAGACTCAGTTGCTAACTCGTTTCTTATTCTTGCAATTGATGTTTTCTCGCTTCCTTATGTAAAATGTTAAGCTTAATTGTAAAGTTGCTGTCTTTGATTTTCAATAACATTGCAGCAGTTATGAATTCATTTGACAGGTTATCAACTAACCCATAATTTCGATACTTACTACTCTCACCAATAGATGATGAAAGTTTCCAATCTAGGAATGGGTTATCTCCACTTTCGGTCATGGAGATCACTTTCTTCACCATATTACTGTCTAGGTCGGAAAAAAGCTTCTCGCCTTGCTTAAGTATTTCATCTTGAAACCTGTCCAGTCGCTTGCCCAAGTCTTCAGAGCCTGTTTTATTGCCATTATGCCCTTTCATTTCAACTGGCAAGAAGAAGCTTTCTGAGAATTTAATGCGGTAAGCTACATTGAATAAATCTAGGTAGTGCAGTATTGTGCTTCTGAGTTCTTGCGGTGTTTCACAGTTCCTGAGTCTTAACTGGGGATCACTAAAGAAGTTCTTTACATCGTTTTTGAGTATATACTGGAGTTCTCGAATATCTCTGTGCACAGATGAGAGGTCTATAGAAAATGAGTGAAAGTACATTCCACCCCTGTTTGGATTTTCAACGTTCTTGTTAGAAAACTGGTCCATGGCAACCCACGATAGAAACCACCTGTAAAACTCTGCATCCGGCGGCATGGACGAGAACAAACTATCAAGCGGGGCTTGTCTATCGAATATAATATCTTCTGCAAAACCCAACCTCCTATCTACCCTTAGATATGATCCCTCATTATTTTTTAATCTGATGATCTCTTCTATAATTGGCCAGTTGGCCTTTTCATATTTAGTCAGCGTTTCGTCCGATAGTCTTATCATATTGTCTCTCCCAATTCTTTGGATTGAAACCTCGCCTCTTTGCTTCATTTTCTTCATTTTCTTTCGTATGGTCTCATGGCTGAGGCCACTAACCAATTCCAACCTCTTTTGATTCATTTCCCCGTTGTCATAGAGGGCTTTCTTAATCTTCATTTCAGATTCTTCGCCTTGCTTTTCTTGAACCCATCTGTTTCTTGGTACTACCATTGCATTGTGCTATGCAATGGTAATATATCTCACCTTGCCTAAAATATAGACATATGGAGACCCTTCACATATCGAAAAGGGCTAAGCTACAATTAGCCGAACTAAAGAACAATAGAGAGTCGATCGAAGAAAGATGTGTAACGTATGACGAAGTCGTGAGAGACCTACTGGAATACGCCAAGGATAGGAGGCCCTAATGGTTATCGATATCCGACCATTGAAAGTTAGGGCAACAAAACTACCGCAGAAAGTTGCAGTCTTAATCTTGCAAGAGCCAGACTTCATTGAATCTAACGATTTTTTTGCAAAGTCTGAGGTTTGGTTCAGACTTTTGACGGCAGAAATTGGAGAAGAACAAAAATGAAAGTGATTACCGGGAGACCTAACCGAGGCAACCACAAATGAGTAATTACTCGCAGAATAAAAACATTCCCGGTCCGTTCGTTGACCCTAACGTCGCTTGCCTGAAATGTGGATATCATTCAAAGGAGCCACCGCATGGTAGGCGCGTTAAGTACTATTCTTGTTCTAGCTTGGAGATCACAAATTGGGTTAAACACGGCAACAATGTTGGAGCCACTTCGTTAACCGGATATGCTGTATTCATTGACGGAGACACTGAAGAAATACGTTCAGTGGTTGAGAACTGGATAAACACCTTTTGGTGGAGTACTGGCAAGCCAGAACACAGGCAGTACGCTCTTTTTCTTAAAGATGAACCGCTTATGGGTGCAATTCCACTTACTGACGGTGGTTATATTAAGACAATGAAGGGTTATGTGATAATCCCGCCTTCCATACATCCAAACGGCAGAAGATATGGAGAGGAGATAAACGATGTACCCATTGCGACAGTTTCAAAATCTGACCTTATAGAGAAATTCAGACCTTACTTCAAGAGAAAGCAACCCAATACGGGTAAGCGAGCCATCGGTTTCAAAAGATTCAAGAGAAGCATTGGTGGACTGAGACTTGAGGATATTATCGATGTTTCAAAGCTCAGGCAGACTGGATCAAAATATCAAGGATCTCACCCCATCCATGGATCAGAAAGCGGCTCTAACTTTGTGGTTGATGTGTCCAGGGGGCTATGGCATTGTTTCAGATGTGGCACCGGTGGATCTGTTCTGGAATGGATAGCTGTATCAGAGGGAGTTCTCGACTGCTCTGAGATATTACCAGGAGCAATCAGAGGATTGAAGTTTTGGGATGTAGTTGCAAAGGCTCACGATATCTACGGGCTTGATTTCGACGATGCCGCAAGGGTCCTTCAGGAAGGAGGTAGTCAAGAATGACCACACCGGAAGAAGCCAGGAGGAAGACTCTTGCTAAACTAGGTCGAAAACCAGCACTGAAGATAGAGGATAATACAGAATTTGTAGGCACTCCAGTGCAGGTAAGACCGATCTACGATTATATTGTCATAAACGGCAAAAGCTACCCGTTTCTCTCCTGTTATGGCGCTTTCAGAGAGACAATAGATGGCGAGAAGAACAGCGGAAACACCAAAGTGACGGATAAGTGGAAAATAAAGCCTTTCGGTAGATACCTTCAGTCTGAGTTGGTCAGATGGCGCTACCCAAAAGGATCACCCGAAGAAATGATGCACTATCCGGAGTATCACAGGAGAATAAGATTCGCTCGGCTCTCTGTTCTTTATTTGAAAGTGAAAGATCGAATAAGCAATAATGCTAAATTTCAGGGAGAAGGGACACTTGATGCGGTCACTTTGTGGGCTATGGCGGCTCACTTCAACAGAGTGTTCGACCACTTCCCCATTCTGGACTTGAACAAGGCTGGATTCGACGCAGGTGGGAGTGTTGCTCTCAAAACCGTTCTGAGTTTTTGCCCTCGGCCACTGATAATCCAAAGCCCGACAGAGGCTTCTTTGTTCAGAACAGCGGATGAGCTGAGACCAACAGTGGGCATAGAGGAGTATACAACGAAACTGAGGGATGAAGTTAGAAACGCAATTCAAAACTTGCTTGACGGCTCTTTTGACAAGGGTGTGAAGATACAAAGGACCATCAAGAACGAAGTCAAGTACTGGGACGCTTACGGCCCTAGAGCTGTAGTTGACCCACAAGGACTGTTAAGCCAGTATTCCACTGCATCAAGATGCTTAATAGCGCCACTCGTGAATGCTCCAGGGATGCAGAGTAGTCCAGACTCCCTTGCCAGAAATAACAGTCATTTGATCCAGGCTCTCTACGACTCTTTTCTTGTATATGCTGATAAGGTCAGAGACGTTTATGGAAAATGCAGGGTAAAGGGTTCTGGGAGGCTAGACCAGTCTTTCAGGCCGTTGGTTGCTGTTGCCTTAGTCCTGAAATCAGAGGGTTTGGACGTAACACAATCTCTTGAGCTTGTAATGAGGAGGCAGATAGAGCATCTGCAGGCCATAAAGTCGGAAGGAGATACAAGCAAACAGATATTTGCCGCAATACACGACCTGATAGATCTTGCAGAAGAAGGAAAGATAAACCTTCTGCATCGGGATAGAACCAGTGGCGAATACTACGTTAGGACCGGTCCATTGCGAAACATGATCTCTAGCCATCTTGGAATAGAGTTTCAATCTGACAAAGGTCCAAGGGGAACACGTTACTGGTCAAGACCTTCCAAGGAGATGATGGAGATATTGCAGGACAGCGGAAGGTTCACAGGGTTGCTCAAGACTTTCTTACCCGATTTTGTCGGAGTGGTAGAATCGAGCAGCAGAAATCTCTGCCTACATTACAACGGTTCCAGTATGAAACTCAAGGAACAGCTCAACCAGTTAGCTGGAGTGAAAGATGGTTCCAGAACTACCTACAATTTCCTACATGTAGAAATAGAAGTTTCCTCCGCACTTTCCTTCCTTATCAATAATAAAAAAATAAAATCACTACATTCCTCACATTATGTCAGCAATAGGTACATTAGGAAAGAGGTGCGCAAATCTATTGGCATGTCACGTGAGGAATGTAGAAAAATCGAAAAAATTGAGCTCCCCAATTCGTTATTTCCTGGCTCTGCAGCATATTCTACAAGCACCATTTTTGTAGAAAATCTGCCTGCAAAAACGAGGACAAGAAAGAGAAAAACTGGGTTGGTGGAAAATGGATCTGCATTTCCTACATCTACTGAAGTCGTTGATAAACTGGAATATGAACGCTTCAACGTCGCTGATGATCACGGGCCTTCAACCGACAAGTCCAGATACTTAATCCGTGTTCTAAAACCTGGTGCAGAACAGCGCATTGATGAGTTAATGGAACTGATGCGTTCGTACGGTTTTGAGTACATCAACTACCAGGAGAGATTCGGCTATCTCTTTGGAAGAGAAATTAGCAGATCAGAGGCAGAATAATATTGGAAAAAGCGATCAATCAAACAATCAGTTAGACCGGAGCCTACGAAATCAAGTGCCATACCTGTCATTGTATAGAAATGGTTTTTAGTGGGGGTGTTGTAACTTCACCCATTAGAACGGCCACCTCAGATTATTTGTTACAGTTTCCGTGACCCCATCCCTCTTCTTTGAGATATTGCAATATATCCTTGTAGCTGTTGCTTCTCATTGTAATATCTATTGGTCTTCCGCATTTGAAGCAAGGATATGTTACCATATACTTCTTTTGAGCTTCTTCGTAACCATCAGCCCAGCCATTATCATACCCACTCTTTCTTCCGTTATCGTATGACAATCTTTCAAGTCTAGGCATCTTCGCCTTTGCTTTCTCGAAGTCATCTTCGTTGACCACCTTGGTAGATTCACTATCTCTGAAGTACGAATAATCTGGCTTTGCCCCTTCTTTATGACACAAATCGCATTTCCCGTCTCTCCATAAAGTCCACTCTCTGCCACACTTCTTGCAAACTCCCCATTGAGCATATCTATCCTCAGCTTCTCTAAAACCTCTGTGGTATGATATAACCGCCTCGTTTACTGGCAACCTCTTTATTTCATATTCAAGGTTGAATGTCCCATCAAGAATTTCATTGATTACTTCTGCGTACGACCTGTTTCCCTTGACGGCATCCAGGTTATCCTTAACCTTCTTGCTCAAATGAACGGTTACGGGTGGATGTCCGATCTGATATCTTATGTATGAAGGTGGATAATGCTTGCTTCTTGGCATTAATATATAGAATTACATCATCTATATAAACATATATTCCATCGGGTATTTTTCAAATATGTGTCAGGTATGTGTTCCATATGTTAAAACTGTGAGAATTTGCTGTCAAATACCGGTTATATTTAACATTATATTCCGCATATAATTCTGATGTATAACTAGTAAAAAATGAGGTGGCGTCAGCAAGAAGACCTTGCAGATTCTGCCAAGTGGCATTGCTGCGATCACACTGCCCATTGTAATCAATGAGCTTGATTTACCATTATTATGTCTTATCTAAATTAGTTGAGTGGATTAACAGTATTAGTTAACTTTAAGTTAATTAATATACCTTTGGTATATGTTGCCTCCATGGAACGAGAAGGTGACTCAGAGGTATCCCTTCCTTACAGGTATATCAAAGTCTTGACGGAATCTTATCCTAATCCAATCACGCAGACAGAACTCGCAAGGATGGCTGGGGTAACCAAAGCAGCAGTTACGAAGGCAAAAAGAGGATTGTCTGCAATCAGTGATATCAACACCCTTGCATTACAGAAAAAAATTGTTTTGAAGGAAGAATGGGATCTATTCTTCAAACTTGCATGGGAATCATTAAATTCTGGAGACCTCGAGGGATTTATAACTAGCAACTATGCGGTTGAAAAACTGGAAAACAAACAACTTCACAGAATACTGTGTGAGTTGTTCCCGCCCTACTCATCATATTTCACCGAAAGCGAAACTATTGAGCACTTGAAATTACTGATAAAGGTTTTCACGAGCCTATCTATCCCTAATCATCTGTTTGTTTCAGTGCGTGAAATGGTAATCGATGCAGAAGAAAAACCTGAATTTGAACCATTCCTCTACCAGGCTGCGATATCCAAAGTGATTTCTGAGGAATTGAATAATGTCGAAAATGAGCATTCCGATGACATTCTCAACAAGGAAGAAGTTGAATCAGTACTTAGAATCCGAGACAAACTTTACTGCTTAGTAATAGACATACTAGACGAGTGGTACCCTAAGCTGAGTATCATAAAGTACATTGAGAATGATGAAAAAGCTCAAAATATGATAAGTGTATACAAAACCACTTCTAGATATTATCTTAAACACATACTGGAGGACTTAACAAATACAGTCTTGAACAAGATAGCAAAAGGACCCAGTCAAGAAGGAATCCTTCCCATAGGGAGTTACTTTTTCTCCAACCACATTGACACATATCCCATAAGCTCGAATAAACTGTCAAAAAGTGAAGGTTCCAATAGCAGGAAAAATAAGAGAAATGGGGAAAAAACGAAGGAGAAGGTATGAAGTCGGTCAAGGCTGTCTCCCATGTAAGGCAAATGCAAGGAAGTGGATCTTCTTCCCAACTATTCAGATGCGATGATGGTAATTTGTATGTCGTTAAGTTGAGAGGAAACCCCCAAGGAAATCATGTGCTGGCAAATGAGCTGGCAGCATACCAGATATCTAAGCAGCTGAATCTACCTGTACCCGATCTCAAATTAGTTGAGGTTGAAAGAGAAGTGATTGCTCCTATACAGATGCCCCCTAACGTGAAGCTTGAAGAGGGAGTGGGTGTAGGAAGCCTTTTTCTCGATGGTATATACCCAGTTGTCGTAGCATCTACACCGAGCATCATAAGAGATTGTGAAAATATTGCACTATTGCCTGGGATGTACGTTCTTGATACACTGATTCAGAATGAAGATAGGAAGCCTGAACACATATTGATATCCGGAGACGGTAATGGAAAGCAGAACTTCTGGTTGATCGATCATGGCCACACACTTGGAATCAATAAAAGCTGGAAGACTCTTGACTCGAGCAGGGTCACACTTAGGCCATCCATATACAAGGAACTATTATCTAATTCAGACACGCTGGATTCTATCTTTGAAAAACTTACTAATATGGAAGTTGAGGCGATAGTGGATGAGATTAAATCCGGCCCTCTTATAGAATGGGGGTTAGACACAACAGAAGTGTCCAATTTATCAAATTATATACAAGAAGCAATCCCTAAAGTAAAAAAGATAGTTTTAAGCTCACTGGCATAATACAAACCATGCAGATGAAAGGATCTTGTTACTTGATCAGGCTATCAAAAGACCCAGAGGATCGTGAAGTTGTTAACATAGGTGTGGGGCTCCTGACTAGTTGTGGAAAGTTCATTTCTAAGATAAAGCATTCATCTGATGTGGATGGGACAGAGAAATTCGACTTAGCATTTAGGTTTGCAAAAGACATAACCAAACAGCTATCAACCTTGTCGAGAAAACACGGGGTAACGGAAACTGAAAGAAAACTTAGTGAATTGGAAAACAGTTTACAAAATACAATAAGAATAAGATTAGTTGACAAGTGTGTTCTGCAAGATCCCAACGCGTATCTCGAAGATCAATACAACTCTTTAGTAAAATAATAGTTGTATCGAGGCACTGTTAACCTTCAACTTATAGCATTATTGAAATGTTATTAATATAAGGAATAAATGCCAACTAATGCCAGAATTGATAGATGTGTCACATGTTTCGAAGAGAGGTTCTTCTTTGAGAATTACCTTACCAAAAAAAGTTCAAGAAGAGCTATCCGTTGAAGCCGAGAATATAATTGGCTTTTACCTGGATGATAGAGGGAAGATAATTCTCAAGGTGATAAAGTGACACTTTAGAAGCGTTAGTGGAACTATTTATGGTGAATTCTCCTTATACTTATTGTTATATTCAATTCCAGTTTATTATACGACATCGTCGAGGTTCCGGCATGCAAGAAACTCCTGAAATTTTCATACAAACCCCCATAATACTTTTTACCCCTCTGAGATTTTTTACGAATCTGAGCTTCATCAGCAGTGGCAAAGAATTTTACGAACTTATCTTTTAAATCAGGGCACGCCTCTATCCATTCCTCAAAGTTGACATTAGTCACTAAATAATTGCGATGAACGCTCGCCCTCATGGTAATCCGTTTGTCTGCTACTGACTTAGGAGGAAATATCTTCGGTATTCCTAATCCCTCGAGTTTTATTCTCGCGGAATTATCACATACTCCAAACCATCAAAAATCTGACACGCCCTATTCTAGTGTTCGAGCTTTTTCCCCATTTTTGGGCACTATACTTTCAACTGACATGAATTGTCTTTGCCTTCAGATTCTCAAATATAGCTGTGGAAGCATAGTTTGGGCCATGATTCATTTTTTCTTCCAGATCCAGAGATAACCCTTTTTTTCATGAGTGGGCGTATGAAAATTTGAAATAATTCTAGGGGTTCTAACTATAATGCCAGACAAAGATTCGTTTGACAATGAAGCTAATATAGAAGATTTTACACAATATCAAGAAGAACAACAGCCGACGATAGAAATCGCTTATCAGCCAGAGTTTTATAAGATCCCAAAGAAATTTGGCACGGTACCCGTTGAGAAAGAGCCTATTGGCTACGACCAAAAAAGAGGATATACCGAAAAGTTTCCATTCATAGATCTTCCCATTCAGAGGTTAGAGGAGATTTCTTTTGGCTATCCCGATGTACAGCCAAAGAATAAGCTTTATTGGGGCGATAATTTGCACATCATGAGAACTCTTCCCTCAGACTCAATCGACTTAATCTATATCGATCCACCTTTTTTTTCAGGGCGACAATACAACGTCGTGTTTGGAGACCAAAATGAGATAAGGTCGTTTGACGACATTTGGGATGGAGGGATGCCAACCTATCTGACTTGGCTTAATGCAAGGCTCTTGGAAATGAAAAGGCTGTTAAAGCGAACAGGCTCTATATTTGTGCACCTTGATTGGCATGCATCGCATTACGTCAAAGTGGAAATGGATAAAATCTTTGGGTACGAAAACTTGGTAAACGAAATAATATGGTCTTATAGGACAGGCGGTGCTTCAAAAGAAAGATTTGGTAGAAAACATGACGTAATCTTATATTATTCAAAAACAGAAGAGAAGACTTTTCATCCAAAGAAGGAAAAGTCGTATATGATGCATGAATACGGCTTCAAGAAGAGTAATTTTGAGAAAGATGAAAACGGACAGTACTCATGGGTATATCCAAGAGATGTCTGGGATATCCCCTCTGTAGGTTCTGCGACGAGTGAGAGGATCGGCTATCCCACACAAAAGCCTGAATTGTTGCTTGAGAAAATAATCGAGGCATCTTCAAATGAGAACGATGTCGTAGCGGACTTTTTCTGTGGTGGTGGTACCACCCCAGCTGTAGCTCGAAAACTAAATAGAAGGTGGGTGGCAAGTGACATATCCAGAATAGCAGTAGAGATAACCAGAGGTAGGATTCTTAAGTCCTTCAAAAGCAAAACTGGAGAACAGCATTCCTTGACAGTAACACCAAACATTATAATGCATTCTTGGGGGGTTTACGATATTTTCAAATTATCATTGCTATCAGACGAGGAATTCAAAAACTTTATTATTAAGGCTTATGGTGCCCGCAAAACCAGAGACAGCGTAATAAGCGGAACAAAGCGCGGATATCCAGTTTGGGTTGGAGATAAGAACCCAGACACATTCGTGAATAAAGATGATGTCTTAAATTTTGCCGAGTACCTTTCAACTTATTCTGCTAATAAAAAAAGGGGAGTTATGGTAGCGTGGCAATTCTCTGAAGGGGCAAAAAAAGCACAGCAAATGCTTGCAGACTTGGGGGCTGGAGTTGACTTTGTTAGTATAGATATGATATCGATCGGTTCGGACGAGTTTAAGGAACACGTAGTGGAGAAAAATCAGGAATATGAGAACTTCTTGAGATTTATAATGCCGCCCCAAGTAAGGTTGAGAATCACTAGAAAAGAGATAGGAATTTACGAATTTGATTTCTCCGAGTCCATTTCATTAAATAATGGTAATATAATAAATGTCCAAGCAGACTTCAATTTTGATGGAGCGTTTTCTCCTACCACTGGCTATTACTTTTCACACAGAAAGAGAGACGGAAATGCCCTCATTATATCGTTTAAATTTGAGGAGTTTGGGAAGAGAAAAGTTGCATTTAAAGTTGAAGATGACCAAGGAGGAGAAACACTGACCGTGAAGGAATTGGAGGTTAGATAATGCCAAATCAAGCCACTATGCCTGACTCCTTCATCCAGCATGAGAGTGATTATAGAGAGTGGGTCATGGATGGTTTTCCAGGAGCTAGCTCTAAAACCTTGGAGTTCATAGAGCACTTGATTCAAAGAAGTGAGGGTAAACGACTGTGGCCACATCAAAAGGAGGCCATATTGAGAACTATTTATGCCTATGAGATAAAGAGAGAGAAATTACACACTGATTATCTGCTCAGAATAGTCACCGGCGGAGGGAAGAGCCTTATTATTGCTTCAATTATTGCTTGGGTCAGATATTCATTTCCCGATGCTGCTCAGAAATTTCTTATCATCTGTCCCAACCTGATTGTCAGAGATAGACTTCTCTTCGACTTTGTCAGAGTGAAGGGTAATGAGCATAAGACGGTTTTTGAAAAGTGGTCCCTTTTTCCAGACGATTCATTGAACCAGAGGATGACAGGGACAATTTTAGAAAGTGGAGGGTCCCCGCAGGATATGCTGACCTCGGACGTGATCATTTCGAATATACAACAACTCTATACCTCCGGCACAAACACCGTTAGAAACCTTGATTTTCTAAACACAAAAGTTGGCGACATTGCCATATTTAATGATGAAGCACATAACAGTGTTGCGGATGAGTTTACACGCGTTCTTCGCATTTTGAGGAATAAAACAGCTTTGAGATTGGACACTACTGCAACACCAGAAAGGGCAGATGGGACCTACCCCGATTCGAAGATGATATTCAGCTTCAACATAACTGAGGCGATGAATTCCTCGCCGCCTATTATAAAAAACATAATTGTATTTCAGCCCGAGAGCAGGATTGTTGAAATAACATACACAGATGCAATGAACAAAAGAAGAAAGCTCAGTGAGATATCAGATAAGGAATGGGATGAATGGGAGCGGAAAATCAAACCAATGCAGCTCATAATGGATTCGGCACCCATGAAGATGCTCTTGTCGATAGCCCTTAACGCACTGAAACAGAAGACATCTTCTTCTGATGGAAAATACAAACCACTGCTGTTTGTAGTCACCATGGGTATTTCTGAAGCCAAGAGGGCCAAAGAAGTGCTGGAGCATGACTTCGACGTTCCAACCCTGATAGTAACGGAGGAGTCAACTGATAAAGAGAGAGAAGAGGCAAAGATAATAGGGAGTAAGGATAGTAAATACAAGGCTGTTGTCAGCGTTTTCATGCTTAGAGAGGGTTGGGATGTGGCCGAAGTTTCTGTGATATTGCTACTGAGGAAGATTATGTCGCCAGTATTTGGTCAGCAGATAATTGGGAGAGGCTTGAGAAAGGTCAACAAGACAAGCAGCGACCCAGAATCACTATTCGTAGTAGATCATCCAATGTTAAATCACGGTTGGCTTTGGAAAACGATGAATGTCAGCCGCATAAAGCAAGATGTGCTTCCATCTGATGACATTGAGGAAGAGCCCATACCACCAAGAAGAGATTACAGTCAGATCCTATTGAATCCTGACAAAATTATAAAAATCAAAGAGCCACAGGCGGATGTTGGAGTTCAAGCAAAGTTAAAATCAATTCGAGAGAAGATCCAAGAATCCGAACCAGTAAAGAACTGGAAAGAAATCTTAGAAAATGCTACATACAACACTGACAACCAAGTGGAAATAACTGCAGTGGAGTTGACCCGCATAAAAGAAAGGCATTTGGGAAAGAAATTTGGGACCAGTGTAGAGGAGCAGGAAGGGAAGACCGTCTTTTCAACTTCAGGAAACGATGTTAATCTCACTATCGAGGATGTCAAAATCGAGATTAGACAATTGGCAAAATCTCTGCTGGAAGAATATGGCTTTAGTATTACAAAAATGGGCAGGCTATATGACGTTATTATGGATCATGTAGTCTCAAAGTTCGTTCAGGGGAAACCACTCTCTAGTGCTACCGAGTGGCAGACCCGCCACATTATAGGGAACTTAGGCGAGATCAGAAAGACATTCAGTATTGGTATAGTAAAAGGCATTTTTGAGGAGGATTGAAATGGCTGGAGGAGTGTATAAGAATCCTAAAAAAAGCGCGTGGTCTGTGGAATACTATGACAGCAATCCGGAAAGGGAATTTATGGACTTCTTAGAAGACGAGCAAAGTGTGGCAAAGTGGACAAAGAACCATGGTATAAGGATTCCCTACCAGAACTTAGATGGGGGTGTGGCAAGATACACTCCTGATTTCCTAATTGAATACACCGATGGAACCCAGGAACTTGTCGAGATAAAAGGAGGTCACTTAATTAACAACCCCATTAATCAGAAAAAAAGTAAAGCTGGGAAGGAGTGGTGCAAGAGGAGAGGGATCAAATATACCATGAGGGAGGTTTGACCTCACTTGGTTTTTTCGACAATGATGAGATCATTCTCTCTGTAAAATCATACCATTTTCCCATATTCGACAGACCGATAATCGAGTAACTTCTTTGGCGATGTCCCCATGGATGCGTTCTGTTTTAAAATGTGCGGCTCAAGAACTGATCGCTTTTCAGGCATTGTTTGGGAGATTTTAACGTAGTACTTACTATGCAGTTCTACAGATAAGCAAGCATAACATGTTGAAGGAAGTAATATATCGAATAAGAATTGTATAGGTTATAATTACGTAGGAGCGTATAGAACTGGAGAAAGGAGTTCTTTAGAATTAATGTATTCCTCCACATCTTCACTCATTATTTTAGCCCTCAAATTGGCAAACTCCCTTCTGCTCAAAATAAATTCATGGATTCTTGAAAGATGCCTGACATATTTTAAAATAGCTTGATCTTCGTCTGAAAGTCCTGTAGGTTTTCTGTCGATAAACCTTCTTCTGAATTCTTTGAGTATTTCCACATTAATTTCAGAGTCTTCACCAAAAAAGGTTCTAATCTCTTCAAGTATTTCTTTGAAACGGCTTTCTGCCATTCCAGTGTACACACCTTCTAATGCAGGAAGAGTCGTATTTAAGAATTTTATACTATCCCATTGTGGGGTTTCAGTATTATCTTCGTTCTCTTCATCATCGCTTGGGAATCCGACTGCTTTATTTACGCTAAAACTCTGCCCAAATATATGAGCCTGCGTATGTATTCCGGAAAGATTATTTTTCTCAATTATCTGTCTCTCAACATCTAGCACTATTGTCGCCATATTGTTGTTAGAAAAAAGCGATGACAGTTCATGCATCTGTGCTATACGGTTTATGGATCTCCTGTATTGTAAGGCCACTAAATTGACTCTTCTTTCTTCTATTCTTGCTGTCTTATCTTTTGAGATTATGAATTCTATAAGTTCCTCTATATCTCCTTTTGGCATTTTGAGGCTGAATGTTGGTATCATGTCACCGAATCCAAAACAACCTCTCTTTTCCATTATCCATTCATATGTTCTCTTCAGCACATCTATGTCTAAAGATATCAACGGGACGGTTAGTATGTCGTACT
This sequence comes from Thermoplasmataceae archaeon, assembly GCA_046704405.1. Taxonomy (GTDB): domain Archaea; phylum Thermoplasmatota; class Thermoplasmata; order Thermoplasmatales; family Thermoplasmataceae. Next base: position 264,121 of record JBJKSA010000014.1, read on the forward strand.
CTGCTGCTCTTGTAAGGTTTGCGACGGCTTCCAAGAAATTCTTAATATTATCTTCATCCTCATCCAAATACTCTCGCCCCGACGTATTCGGGATCGCAACCCGTTTCTTCCCCTCTTTTCGAGTCTTGTCTCCTTCAGCAATGGTAAATGTAAGTAGTCTTATCGGGAAGTACTGGTCGTACCTTCCACCTGCAGATAAAGCCTCCCTTCTTTTCCGGTTGAAGTACTGACTATCTGAATCCGATAGTTTTAGGATTTCTTCTCGATGAAGAGGATTAGGAAGCATCCCTATACCGTAAATGGCTATCCAAGCATCAATGGGGATATCACTCCCAATCTCGGTCTTCGCTCTAAATTCTTGGTATGTCAACGCACGATCAGGAAGGGCTATGATTCCATGAGAAGTCTCAATTTGCATTGCAATAAGATCGTTTCCAAACCCTTTCGCCGTAGGGATGCGTTTCTTTACGTCGACTCCACGTACAATTTCCCCCATGTTTCACCTCTGTATTTTTCATCTATTTTGTTATAATAAGCCTTCTTTACGTTATCGTACTCTTCAATCTCTTGTGCTACATGGTTTAACACATCCAGCACTATGATGCTTGTTTCATCTTTTGCACCTACTATTACCTTTAGCGCCTGCAATCCCCCAGAATAGCGAGCCCCTATCAGTGAAAACTCATAGAACTTTGGATATAGCATGACCGTGCGAACCATCAGTCCTTCGCGACCTAATTGATCCCAGCCTTTTCGTCTTATCTTCAGGATCTCCAACAATTCTCCAATAATACGCTGTGGGAATAATTCGACTATCCGTCTAGCCAGTTCCTTCCCATCTTCGGTTATTGTGAACTTTTCTCTATTTTTAGGTCCATTTTTGGCGACCTTACCTCTGAATATGAGCGACGCAAGCGCAGAAGAGAGCTTGAAGCTATAAGGACCATACTTGTATGGTACAAATTCAGGATTAACTATTTCCAAATCGGAAAAATATTTCTTCTTAAGCACCTCTTGGTACATCAAGAATAGTTCCTTCTGCATTACCGTACGCCCACGGATGGGTCTCTCGTCTCGTACGTAAAGTAACAGGATGATGGAATCTTCAGGTAGGAGATATGCCCTATCGCTCACCTGTATTTTAAGATCAACTAAGTTGATTATTCCACCATTTTCCACCAATTTTCACTCTCCTTTTTATTTCTATCGTGTATGTCTTCCAGCATAAACCTCTTTTCATGCTCATCAACCCCATTGTCAGAGACTACTAAAATGAATTTTTCGAAGATAACGTTATACATATCCTGTTCCTCGTGAAAAGTAATTGACTCTATCAAACCAGTATCGCGGTCTTTCTGATCGATTCTGGATATGCGCGTTTTAAGTTCCTGTTTTTTTGAAGGGTTTGCCCTCAATGGGTTTATACTGGCAAAAACCTCCTTACATTGTTTTGGGTTATTGCAGAACACGTCATAATTTATTTTCTCGACACCGCAGTAAACTCTTGGGAACGAAGCGGTATATTCCATAGACTCTTGCTTAAATTTTTCAACGAACAAATCCACAAAATGCCTAACACCCGCCCTCTTTCGTAACGAACTGTTCTTCCCTACCTTTTTTTTAGAGTCGACGGTCGCGTTGCAATAAACACATCGGTATATATCTGGGGTGAAAGTTCTCTCTTCAGAAACCAATGCTACATGCCTCCAGATACACTAATAACCGCGTAATCCAGGGACCAGCCCCCTTCGAATGGTGCTTTATTTTCGTCTGCAGCATATACAATTTTATGATAAAATGGCAATAGAATTATAATAAACTTTTCACCGTAGTGTTTGATTGTAATTTTCTGTGAAGGTATTTATTCACCCAACCCTGGGTTAACTGCCTTCTTCACTTTCTTCAATAGTTTTTGGTTTGTCTTATATTGCGGAATGCACATCGTTGAGGATTTGACTTATCTGTTCGGCTGTGAGAATACTTATAATACCCGAGATACAGGGTCAAGCGGATCGAGCTTCTTGGTTGCATTTTGCATTTCTTTTCTTCCTGCTACTTGTTGATAGCATTCTCAACATTAAAAGGGAGGCAATACTTGAAGCAATATGCGGTCTCAGATTGACTTATGTGGCCATCGCGCTCACACTACTTAGGCTTATTATGGCAAACGTACTATTGCCTTATCCCCTGGGATCGATGTAACGAAATCAAAACCTTCGTTGACGTAAGCCTCGATCCAATTCAGTGAGATTACCTTTTGCCTTGACCCGTATGTGTTCTTTGAGATGACCTCCTTGTCAAACTTCGCGGATGCTTCAGGATTAATGATAGCATCCTGGAACGAATTACTCGCCTCGTCTACTATTTTCTTTAGCTCGCCCTTGAACGCATTGAAATCTACACCCATCAGTCTAGTTCTTTCATCCTGACTCATTGTTATCCCTTTGGTGATCTCAACACTGTCAATCATCGCCTCGTAGTAAGTCTTCATGCTGTCTTCTCTGGCGCGTGGTGATGATTCAAGAAGGTCAAGGCATCTCTCATATGAGTCTCTAACAACCTGCTTTATCTCATCGTTAAGATTTCCTTTGGCATTGACGTAATGTGCCTCCATGTCCCCCTTATGGCCCATGATGAACTGTCTCCATTCGTGTGTAATATATCCGCGCATTTCACCGATTGAGAGAGCTGATGCAAAATACCTTCTCAGAACGTAAGGACGCATGTCATCAAATCCTGCTTTCCGCATGGCATCCCTGATCTCACGGGTTATCAGCAGAGTTCTGGGTACATCTCGCTTCGTGTCCTTGCCCCATCTGAATCTTATCAATGGTGTGTCTTTGTTGAATTTCTCCCCTTCTTTCTGTCTGTCATTGAGATATTCCTTGATGTATGTGATACCCTCGTCTCCGATCAGAGTGAAATACTCATCACGAGTCTTTGAAAGATTGTCCCTAACGGTGATGATTGCGGGAGACTTATCAAACTCAAAGGTCTTGAAATTAAGTCCTTCAATGTCTCCCAGTCTGATACCATCAGTTCCTTCGTAATCCCCTATTGACTCTGGCCTCATACCACTGAAAGCCATAAGTGAGATCGCTACTCTACCCCTCTTTGACGCATTCCTAATGATTGAAAGGAGCTCAGACTGGGATGGAACTTTCTCATGAAAAACAGTCCTGAATTTGTCTGATTCGTGTATCTTGTCTTCAATTCTGAAGGGTATATCGTTATGGCGTATCCAGCTGTTCAAAGCAGTCTTGTATTTTACTATATACGAGCCTGCCATTTTCTGATCTTCCATCATCTTCACATATTTCCTGAACACCTGTCTCAGCTCACCAGTCTTGGCCATCTCAAGAATTCTCGCGGGTGTTGTGTCCATCCTTTCACAGAACAATCCAAGGTTCCTTAATGAAACATCAGCATTGAGAACAGAAGTTCTCCTCCCAGCATTATACCAGTCAAGCACTTTTTCATCTTCCAGGAACTTTGAATGCTTGTTTTTCCATGCCATAAAATCATAACAAAAACTAGGTTAAAAATACTTGCCTTGAAACAACTTTTGTTTCACGTCCGGTCAGCCCCATTTCTATATTCGACTCAAAGCGTATGCCTCTGACACTAGAGTGCAGGGATAAAAAATAAATACGGCTGAATCCAAATATCTCTCTTGGCCTTATTAATTCAAAAGTTCTAATGCCTTCCAAAACTCTTCTCTCTGAACTACTTCAATCCCAGCTGTTAAAACAGTTTGACTCAGAGAGACTTTTAATGCACAGTATTGAACCGAAAAATTTCAAAGAAATTTTCTAGTCTTCCTAGAGTAACTTCAGACAAAATGGAAAAGGAAATGTGTTGCAACTAGTATGTAAATGGAGAGCAGAGATGCTATAAGGACCCAGGACCGAGGATTCCCGAAATTGAGTGTCCATCCAATGCCAAACCTTCTGCCAACTAGGATTGAAGGATCACGTCGGTTGAAATAGAACATACCAACCTTCCACTCCCTGTCGTCGTCAAGATTATTTTCGCCTGTGTCTTCACCAGCCACTCCAGGAATTTTGATTCGAGTGCCCATCTGCCCGACTGTATAGGTCGAGAGGGCAAGGACAAAAACTCCAAGGACCAGTGGAACAGCAATATACATACCTGGTATAAGTAGCGATGGATAATCCCACACTCTTAAGGAAGCTAGGAGAAATGTAATCCCGAACATGGAAGAAAAGCTGTACACGACATCTCTATAGAAATCTTTGAATCGTGTCTGCTGTTCGTATGTAGTGTAAGGTCTTGAAACGTCTATTTCGTGCTTTGTCCTGGTCAAAACTACACCAAACAAGAAGAATCCACCGCTAATTCCCATTTGGTAGAAAATGAACCTAAACACACTCTCCAAGGTCTTGCTAGTGAAGCTCATCACCGCCCCATCACGAGAAAAACTCCAGGGTATCAAGGTAGGCATGATGGAGTAATCTAGTGTACCAAGAAGGAATGCCAATACTATTATTAACAGAGACGGGAGGATGAAATATGCTCCTGCAATTGCTCTGCGCGCATAACCAATATCTGAAAATACAGTACCTGTGAATTCACTCACACCGTCGTACCAATCATGAGATACCTTGTATCTGTGCAGAAACCTGAACGCGAGAAAGTAATCAATGTGGGTGTAAACCACTTCAATAGCCAGACCAATAAACATGAGACCGCTGTCCGCGAAGAAAATCGAAGATAAGAAGAACGCAGTAAATAATATGGGTAGGCCTGTGAATAGAATCAAATAATATCGGCTTTCCACTGCCCTTATTTCAGGGTCTTTCTCTCTCTCCCTGGGTAATCTCACTCCAAACTGCACGCTTCGTGGTGTTATGTGTGGAAGAAGTGAGCTAGAAATTGCGATGTAGCAGAATACAATGACAGCTGCTGAGAGAATGAGGTTCACTCGATTTCCTCTCCTATCACAAGTAATTTGCAGTAAGAAATAAACTCTCTGGACATAATTCGCTAAACTGAATTGATAAATTCCCTGAAGATATCCTTAATTTCTCCCTCTGTAAGTCTCTTGGCTCTCGCCTCTCTCATCATGATGGATTGTGTATTTTTCCATCTTTTCACAAATTCCTTCTTCGAATCCTCAGAAGGTTGTATTACCTCTACTCTCCTTTTCTCCGTCTTGATAAATCCTTCTGATTCAAGGAGATTGTATGCTTTGTTTACCGTGATGTAATTAATTCTGAGATCCTTGGCAAGGCTTCTGGTAGATGGCATTGGATCGCCGGGTATTAGATCGCCGGAGGCAATCAAGGCAACAATGGAGTCGTATATTTGTATGTATATGGGTTCAGTTGACTTGGGTTCAATAGTTATCCTCATTTTACCATTTGTATGATATATAACAAGTATTAAAGCCAAACGATCTTGAACGAGACGAATTTAAAATACAAAAAGCTACATACCAATCCTAGAAGAGGTTGAGGGCCAAACTTTGATTGTACCTAAACCGAAGCCTAAGAATCAAAAATAATACTTGACCCAATTATGAGTCTTAATGGCCGCAGTCTGTAAAACAAACCGCTTTGGATTTCCGGAGGCTGAGATTTGAAGGTAATGAAGTTGAGGATCCTGTTGATAGGAGGAATAAACGCAATTATCGCAGCTGGGCTTCTTTTCGTAAAGGGCCATTCTGGAATTTACATGGGGTATCTGGTTGTGGGCATTTGCGTTTTCTTAATAGGTCTCCTCTTGAGGTGAATAAGCATTTTGCCTGTGACCCCACTGGTCTACGAAGATTCTTAGTCCTCTTTACTTGACTTTCGGTCTATTTTTCCAACTTGACTAATTTTTGACATAATACAGAATACTCCTGTTTGTCTTAGTCTCTTTTCCTGCCAATTGCAATTCCGAGCAGAATTGGGACAAGTGCCCATAAAATTCCAACAAGGTAGACAACGAACGGTGTAACCCCGAAACTTGCAGCATTGAGCGTCTCACCAGTACTATTCGACGGGACAAGGAAGAATGAAGAAAGTGGTGCATAACCACCTGGACTGGCCACGTTGAAGTATAGCCTATCCTGTATATACATATTTGAGCCTGTCGAAATGTTTGCTGAATGAAGGACTAGGTAGGTTATGTCGCTGTTCCAGAACACCCCGAATATCAGAAACAGGCCTATGACAAATCCTAGTATAGCGGCTTGAGAGTCAATGTATTGAGACGCAAGGTACACTAGGCCTGTAAATGCGGATATTTCTACAAAGTAGACCCAAATCAGGAACAGAAGATAATGTAAAGAGAGATACTGCCCCAAGTCTTCAAAAAGGATGAGTTCAAAGACACCAGCGCCGATTGCGAAAGCTACCAGCATGCTGCTTACGTTTGCTAGGTACCTTGAGGAGATAAGCCTTCCCCTAGTAACTGGCAGAGTAATAATGGACTCAAGCACGTTATTTGCCTTATCCTTTCCAAAGTAGAAATACGAGGAAAAAGACGCTAGAATTGGAATCATGACCCCTGAAATTGAGTCAAACTCGGAGAAAGACCGTTGAACCAGATCCAAATTTGTGCGGGGAAGCACTCCATTAAGGGTAACTAGATATGCAGCTCCTGCCGCAACAAGGATGATGAGTAGCATAGCGATAATCGTATATCTTCCTGTGAATGTACGCCTGAAATCATACATTATATCCTTTGCCCTCAACCTTCCACCAACTCCATAAAATAGGACTCCAGCCCTTTTCTCGCCACCTCAAAGTGAGATACATTATAGCCGGCCAAAACAAGTTCCCTATTGATCTCGTAGTATCTGGTTTCGATTCCCTTTATATTTTTCAGCAGGATTGAGTTTTCATCTACCTCCGCTGTACCATATTTTTCAAGCAGAGTGAGTGCTTTCTGGTCAAAGTTTTCTACTTTTATTCTCAGCTGATTAGAGCCGAGTGACTGCATCTCTTGCTTTCCTACAATGGAAATTAGTTCCCCCCCTCTTATTATTGCTATACGATCTGCAACCAGTTCAAGTTCCGAAAGAATGTGGGAGGACAGGAATATGCATTTTCCATCTTTTCTCAATGAAAGCATGAACTTCCTGACGTCCCTCACACCCTCTGGGTCTAATCCGTTCAGAGTCTCGTCGAAAAGGTAATTCTGCGGATTGGTTTGCGAAGCTGCGACAAGAGAGAATCTTTTCTTCATCCCTTGAGAAAAGTTCCTGAGCTTCCTATTCCGGTATTCCCAAATTCCAAACTGTTTCATCAGCCTGGTTCTTCTCTCCTCAATTTCTGACTCTGATTTATCGAAAAAGCCGGAATAATACCTAAGAAGAGCCATAGGGCTTGAACCAAGATCATAATTTGGCAACTCCGGAACCCAACCTATATTCTTTGATGCTTCTATTTTGTCATCAGTGATGCTGTGACCATCTACAGCAATACTGCCAGAATCTGGGAAAAGTGCCCCGGAGATCAGACGTATTGTTGTAGTTTTCCCGGCCCCGTTAAGCCCGGCAAAGCCAACGATCTCACCGTCTTTCAGTTCCAGACTGATATTCTTTACTGCTGGCTCTTTGCTCCTTCTGTAAGTTTTTGATACTCCTTCTAACACTATCATCGTTTCCCTCTCCTACTTTCGAAAAATATTGTTTTGGAACAGAGCAACTCATGGAGATGGTTTGATTGGTTCATTTATCAAGCTCTTGGATCTTTCCTGCCTTGCGTAAAAGACGGAAAGAAGATATCCAAATACCAATGCAGCTATGAGAGAACCGCCAGAATACACCTCGAAATAACTAATCCCGTACTCCTTTGCATAGGCAGCACCGAGCACCAGTCCCAATATGATCCACATGATTAGCCCAAGGATGATCCCGCCCAATATCTTGCTCGAGCCAGGAAGACGTTCCTTCACATGAACGTAAATGAACCCTAGAATCAGCCCAAGTATTATACCTCCAATCAATGCTACTGCGGATCCGGAGATTTTATTGGCATTGTAAAGAACTTGCGGGGTAATACCACGGTCAGAATACACAGGATTTGAGCTTATAAAACTAGTCAGCGCTGAGATTACCTCAGATTTGAACAACGTAAGCGCAATCAGTGTAAAGACCATCGATATAATTCCATAGAAAACACCAGCAAGTGCACCTGCCTTAAGTCCGTTCAACGTTTTACCCATTACTTCAACCTATGAATGATATAATATATAACAACTATAAAAGCTTAACTTATAAGCTTATAGATAATGAGTGTAATCCCTGGTCTTCCAGGTGACTCCTTACGGTCGTTTTAGCTTTTTTTCTCAGATTGCCAATATATTTCAAGTGAGGGAGAAGTTAATTTTCCAATGAAAAGTAAAGCAATACTTCACTTCGATTCGATATCATGTTCTCACAAAGTGGATTGTATTAAAATTACCCGAAGTACATAGGTTACTTCCATTCAGTAAGTATCTTTTCCCGGCCGAAAGTATTGCGACTGATAAAAAACATGATTATTGCAATTGCTATGAGTGCCCCGGAAATGATGAGAACGTACGTTGTTTCATACAATTTGACAAGCCCAATCTCACCGAGCACATAAAGTATCAAGAATGGTATAAGTGTAGTTCCTCCTCCCTGATATGCACTCATGACATTGTTTACCTTGGAGGAGATGAATACGCTGAGCGTAATGGCATAGGTTGAGGCAGCCGGAACAGCGACTAGCAGGAGAATGGAAAAGCCCGCATTAGGGAAGAAATAATAACCGAAGTAACTGTGCGTAAATGCATCAATAAGCACCATGTAGACGATTGCTCCCAGATATACCGCAAGAATTGATGGTATGAAAGTTCCGATATACTTACCCATCAAGATTTCACCATCTGAAGTCGGGGTGGAAAGCAGAGGTTCAATGCTTTTCTCCATTTTTTCCCCAACGATCCCGTAAGATGAAATGTAAAGAGGGACCATTGCAGCTATTATTATGAAAAAAAATCCGAAAGCGCTTATAAGATCAGATTCAACAGAAGGGATGAATCCTCTCCTTCCGATGACTTCGCGCAACACGGAGGGCAAACCTATTGACAAAACCAATGGTAGACCCACAAGAAGACCGAACAGCAACTTCCTTTTCCTTATCACCTTAAGATCCTTCTTCGCTATGATCCAAGATTTCCAGAGTCTCATACAGTCATTCCCTCACTAGTTTTAGGTAAATATCTTCAAGGGTGGCTCCTACTTCGTTCACTGACTTGATTCTTCCCCCCGCGCCAACAATCGCATTAACAATTTCGGGAGTCTCTTTTTCCGGGTCAGAGAGTTCTAAGATAATCATGTTTCCCTCCGATTGTAAACTCTTTGGTCCTCTCGCTCTCACAGCGTCGATTATCTTACTATTGGTCTCCTCAAGTGTAAAGGTGGTCTGTCTGTTTCCAATAGATGCTTCAAGATTCTTCGGTGTGTCGACAGCTACCAACTTGGTGTTGAGCACCCCGATCCGGGTGCAGATTCTCTGAGCTTCGTCCAGATTGTGCGTATTAAGAAAGATGGTTCTATCCTCCTTCTTCAGTTCAAGTATTGTATCTCTGATGACCTTTGAAGCTTCAGGATCCAAATTTGCAGTGGGTTCATCGAGGAAGAGAAGCTCGGGCTCATGGACCAGCGCCCTAACTACCGCCACCTTCTGTTTCATACCCTTAGAGAACGATGCCACAGGCCTATCCTTCTTGTCCCAAAGATCTAACATCTTCAGGTATTTCTCTATGTTCTCATTCAAGCGGGGTTGCGGACATTCATACATTCTTCCGAAGAATTCCAGGTTTTCGTACGCGCTCAGGGTTTCATACAGACCGACATTGTCGTGCACAATCCCTATCATCTTTCTTATCTTCATTGCATCTTCAGCTTTTGAAACGTCATAGCCGGCGATGGTGGCACTGCCCTCAGTCTTTGCAATGAGACAACAAAGCATCCTTACTGTTGTGGTCTTTCCGGCTCCATTTGGACCTAGCAGACCAAAGACTTCTCCTTTCTCTACACTAAATGTTAAATGATCAACTGCAGTCATTTCTCCAAATTTCTTTGTAAGTCCGTCAGCCTTGATCATTTTCATTAAATACCCACTTCCTGCGAATGTGAATTAAGCTTTGAATAATACAATCTATAACAAGTATATAATGGTGTTGTGGTAATATTTTGGATTGTATTTCTAAAAGACAAGAATATTAGTTACCGAATATTACGTAGATCCCATGCTTAAGAGTCTTTTGACCAGTATTCTACTTGCCAACCACAATATTCCGTTTCAAACCGTAATCTCGGAATGCTGAGTTCAATTTACATTCTTACGATGATTGGAGATTGGCAAAAGATCTGGGTTTCGAGGGGTTTTGCTTACTAGGCATTTTCTCTAGAGCTGTTTTGCGTAGTAACCTGGAGACCCTCCTTTCAGATCTTTGTTGTCATACATACCTGCCTGGCCACCACAAGCAATCATAAGTCTATTCCAGCAGTTTATGACGTTTACAGCCATAACCAGTGCAATATATTCGTGCTCGTCAAATTCCCTCCTAACTTTCTTGTAAAGATCTTCTGTCAAGGAATTGCTTGAAATTCCAGTTAATACCTCTGAAAATTCTAGTACTAGCTTCTCTCTCACAGAGAAGAATGGAGAGTCTCTCCACACCATAATAGTTTGTACCTTCTGAGGAGGTATCCCATGTGCAATTGCATCTTGCGTATGCATATCAAGGCAGTAGGCACATCCGTTCATCTGCGAAGCCCTGATGTATATTAAGTCCCTAAGGTGCTCCTCAATGCTCGATCTTTTGACATATTCGGTCATTTCATAAATGGACTTGGGGGAATCGGGTTCAACCTGGGAATATTTTACTTTTAGTTCTTGTGGCATAAATTGAGTACAGTTATGGGTTTATTCAATCTTCTCACTTGAAAAACGTCACTTTCCCAGGGACTATCTTGCTATTTTTCCCCCTTTTTCGGTAAGAATGTGAATAACTTCGCCTGACCTCTTATAGATCAAACTCCATGAATTGCAGCCTAAGAATGGGGAACTATCACGGGCTTGTCTTCCCTTGTTCGGATATTTGCAGACCCAGCCAATGAAATTCCCCATCTCCTTGCCCTTTCGATTTCCCCTGTCCTTAAGGGACCTTCAGTTTCTAAGACTATGAAACCTTCAGGATTAACCAACTGGTCACCCCCAGACTTTACAAGTGCATCCCCAATCTTCTCAGCTGCATATCCAATCATCTTGAAAAGGAGTCGGAGACCAGCATTCTTATCTCTGGAGGAAAACCTAGTATCGAAAGCTGCAACCTTTTTTGCCGACATATGAACTTTCATGTTCTTCAGAAATGATTGGATTTCTTGTGTGGGTTTACCCCCGTGGGTAGGCGAACCAACCACAACTATTACTGCCTCCTGAATATCTTTGGCATTCACTTCCTTTACCTGGACAACACGTGCTGTTAGCAGTTCCGAAATACCGCCATATATGGATTCTGCAATCTTTTTTGTGTTGCCGTAGCTTGAATCGAACACAACAAGTGCCTGAGACATAGTTCTCAGAAAAAATAATAGCTGCCCATAAATGGAGACATACCCTAAAGGTTACAGCATTCCCCCTTTTTAAGGAGAATCCAACTTTGTTGCTTCCCTTTGAATATCAGGCCTTTGAGAGCTGTTCACATTTCTTCCAGAATTTCCCGCCGTGGAAGACCAATGGTCCCTTTTCATGGTCTGAATATGCTTCCAGGACTTTCCCTACAAATGCTGCGTGATCTCCCATCCTATACTCGTCTACTACTTCGCATTCGAAATTGGAAATACAGCCGTCAATTAGTGGAGCTTTTATCCTCTTAGCCGGGAAAGTCTTGAAGTCAGCGAGATCAAACTTGTCTGCTTCCCTTAAGGAATAGTTTCCGGCTATATGTGCCAAGTTTGCCTGTTTGTCAGAACAATAGCTGAGACCGAATTCACCAGAATTCTTGATCAGATCATAAGTCGCCCTCTTATACCCGACAAATACAGACATTAGAACTGGTTCCAGGGAAACCTGGAGGGACCATTCTGCAGACATGACATTTACAACATCTCCCGATTTCGCCGTTACCAGTGCCACAGTAGTGGTGAGATGCCTTCTTGCTTCCTTAATTCCTTCCAGTCTCATCGAGCCACATCAATCAGAGACTGTTAATATTTGCTGAAAATAGTTAAATGAGAGGAGTTACCGCTTCATCCAGGATATTCCCTTTTCTGCCTTAGATACATGGATTTCCTGGATACCTGCTGGATTAAAGTGTTTAAACAAGAAAATCCGAGCAATTTCCAGTACTGCCCTTGAAGAGTCATCCGTTCCTTCTCCTGATCTGCACAAATAGGTTGCTGCCAGCAAAATTCCACATTCCTCAATAAGTGCCTTGGAATGGAATTCTGGGGTACTGGATTGTTCTATGCTGTGCAGTCTGGACCGAAATCCTTCCATCTGGACGGATAACGCCTCTGAGAGTTCTTTGTTTGATACCTTGGAAATATTGTCTGCCAGGTCGGAGATCAGCATATCCTTGACACCTTTCTTTCCGAGTACTTCAAGAAATTCTAGAGCTTGAATGTTACTTGTGCCCTCCCAAATGGATGTTACGATTGAGTCACGGTGGAATTTAGCAACCGGAAATTCCTCAAGGAACCCAATACCTCCCATCAACTCCATGGAGTATCTTGTTATTTCTGTACTAGTTCTTGAAGCATAGTTCTTTGAAACGTTTGAGAGAAGCCTTGCGTAATGGTAATCAAGATCATATGGCGGTCTGCTCTTTTTGGAGTTATTAAACTTGGAAGCTGCAAGAAGTGAAAGAACCAGCGAGGCTTCGAGTTCACTTTCCATCTCTACAAGATCCCTTTTCATCAGGGGGAAATCATAGAGTATATTACCGAACGCCTTCCTTCGAGTAGAATACAGCAATGCCTCCCATAGAGATTTCCTTGCAATCCCCACAGCTGCAATTGCATCGTCTATTCTGGATATTGCCAGGATCTCCATTGCGATGTAGATACCGATTTCTCTTGATCCGAGGATGTAAGCTTCAGAATCAGTGAATTCAACTTCCCCGGTTGGAACTGCAATGGTTCCAAGTTTGGTCTTTAGCCTTCTGATTAAGTAGTTGGGCGTACCGTCATCTCTGTGTGAGGGCACGAGGAAGGTTGAAATTCCCTTGGCACCATTAGGGGAATCACCGAATCTGGCAGTTACTATTGCAGCATCTGCTATTCCAGCGTTACTCGCAAAATACTTGTCGGGGCCGTTCAAAAGATACGCCCCGCCCTTCTCAACAGCGGATGTCACGTTTGCCCCTAGATCGCTTCCGCCTTGGATTTCGGTATAATAAGTAGCACCATACCACGGATCTTGTTGTTCAAGAAATTTCCCAAGAAATTTTTTCTTGAGTTCCTCAGATCCGTATTTGTCTATGGCATATGCTGTTTGGGCTGTCAATGTCATAGTGCAAAATATCCCTGAATCTGAGATTATGTACCCTGAGAGAAAATGCTGCATCATACTCTCTGGTTCCAGGAAAATGCTATTCACCACACCAAGCTCCTGAAGTTTCTGTAAGGCGCGTCTGTGATCCTGTGACAGACGCACATAGTCTATTCTCTCCCCTTCAGTTCCCCAGTGATGTATGACAGGGCTTGACCCCCGGTCAATCTCGTACAATACCTCAATAAGCTCATTCGACACATACCGACCCAGTTCTTCTAACTGGGCATTTCCCAGATCGTTGAAAAATTTCAAGAAGACCTTCAGCGGTTTGTCATCTGAGAAATAATTTACCCCGGTACTGAGAAAAAGTTTGGAAAATTGGTTCTTCATCGCCCTGTTCAACTAATCTGGCATTATTAATGTTGCCCGAGGCAGGCTGAATTGTTCCAATGCAAGGATGGATTACAGCATAACAGCTTTCTGGATTACCACATTTGTTTTGGGTTTGTCCTCTCTGTCGGTTTCAACCTTAGCTATCTTGTCCACGACTTCCATTCCCTTTGTCACTTTCCCAAATACTGGATGCTTGTCGTTGAGAAAACTGTTGTTTACAAGGTTTATAAAAAACTGGCTTCCACCCGTGTTTGGGCCAGCATTTGCCATGGAGAGTGTTCCCCTTTCATTCTTGTTATTCTTTGTAAACTCGTCCTTTATTGTGTAACCAGGACCTCCCATGCCTGTGCACGTGGGGTCTCCTCCCTGAATTACGAAACCAGAGATTACCCTGTGAAATACTACACCATTGTAGAACCCTTTTTCCACCAATTTCCTGAAATTGCCTGCTGTGATGGGCATCGTCTCCTCAAAAAGCTCCACTTCCAGTGACCCAAGATTTGTTTCTAGCTTTACAATTGACATTATAGCCTTAATGCAGGCTTAGATAATAATACCAATCTCAGATGCGTGTATGAGTAATGTAATTATAATCACAGAATATCGTGGATTCGAGAATGAAGACCTCCTTCTATTATGCCGGAATAGCCCTTATTTCATATTTCATTCTCTTCCTTGATGGCATTGCGCGTGGCTCAATTTATGTTGACTCTATTCTGACGTTGGCCAACAATAACCCTCAGCAACTTATACCTCCAATTACAGTTACTGCCTTGACTCTTGCCTCAATTCTGACTTCATTGCACAAACAGATCCAGATATATATTGTGGGCATTCTTCTGCTGATATATGGACTCCTCTTTCTAGGAACTTTTGAAGATCCAAACTTGATTCCGTTTTCAGGAATTTCTCTTGTAGCGACAATTGCATTTTTCGCCAAGAGCCCTGGTTTTGACAGGATAAATTCTGCAAAACTCGGAAGTTTCCTCTTCATAATTATCGCAATGTTCCTTTTGGGCAGTTCCCTTAGAATTGCCAGCGGACCGCCACAGTATTCTCTTGCATTCGGTTCTATTTATGACGATGTTCGGTTGGGAGGTGTCCCCCTACTCTACACCGGTGGAGTGGTAATATACACTCATCTTTTCGTACTCTCACTCAGCGTTCCAATTGTCATCCTATTCAGCACATTATCAGTTGTTCTTACGGAGAATTACTACTTGATATTCAGGCTGCTCCGACGGGACGGAAGTCGTGGAGTCAGAAAGACCATGAGCAGTGCGCTTACTGTACTGAGCTGTCAGTGCGAAGGGATAACTGCTTATTTTCCGGCCGCAATAGCAACTATACTGTTTACTGCAATAGTTCCCCTCATAACGGAGAGCATAATTTTCATCCTGCTTACAGATATCATGCTCACTCTGTTTTACCTGAAGGGGAAAAGAATTAGGATTCTTGACAGGTTGTGGTCAGTCACGAGTACTAGAAAATTTGCAGCTTCCATGATCCTCTCACTTCTATTGATACCTGTGTATACCGTTGTTGTTGTATTCTTAAAACTTCAAGAAAATCTGCTGGTATTTTCAAGCGTAAATGTACTGATGTTTGTATATGGTATTTTTGCCGTTTACATGATCGACAGCGTTGTTCCCTTGAAAAGGGGATTAGCATATCATTGGACATTGTTATTGGTAGGGATTTCAAGCGCTGGAATGCTTGTCTGGTATTTACCCCAGATAGCGGCACCAGCGGTAACTAATCCAGCAGTGTTTTCTGCAATGAGCATTGTCACAGTATCATCGGGTGTGCTTGCAGGGTTGGTATTCAGGAAGAGGGAAAACCCCGTAAAGCGCCTCTTTTTTGAATACATTACCATGATGTTCAGTATGCTGGCAATTGTTGTGTTTTACATCACTGCAATTCCAACCATGGTAATATGGCCCATATTTGGCATAAAACAGCAACTTGAGTTCAGCCTGATATTATGGGGCATCACCTTGCCAATTATGTGGCTTAGCACAAATATATCTCTTAACGCAGACGGTCCGTCAGTGACAGTGAAAGGCTGATTTCTCACAGAATTGGATAGAGTACTATCATAAAACTGAAACTGTGAAATCTCTTCCTTCCCATTTATCCTGCTCAAGCCACTTGAACGTGAAGATGAGTTTAGAGCCCTTTAGTCCTGAAGTGTCAAAGTCCAGGAAGTACATTCCAATGGGAGGGTCATTTGCCAGCGTGTCGTTGACTGTCTTCCAGAGGTCCCATGACCAGTGAAGCGTAAATTTTCTACGTGATTGAATTCTTAAGGTGTAGCCAGAGCGAACTGACTCGACTTTTCTGTTCCATTTCCATATTTCAAAGCTCTTGCAGTTCTTCCTGTTCTTGATATACCTTTCCTCCACAATGTCAACTTTATCAAATACACTGCCGTCATAAGCTGATCTAAGGAGCTTGATGTACTCTGCATGCGCCCACACCAGGGGACGGGCTGAACCTGTGGCCCTTCCCAACTTCATATGCCTTTCCGGCATGTCTGCTGTGTCCCACACCTGTTCCGGCAGCAGTCTGGTGACAGAAGCGAATTTTTCCATCGCCTCAATGAATGGGGTTGGGCTCCTGCCCGCGGCAATCTCATAATGCCCCCGCTCCCCAGTTAGAAGTGGCCAAGCTCTGCCTGTTCCCCATGCCTGGAAAGCCCTACCGTCGCCCCTTTGGCCATACCCGTCGTGGTTGTATCTGTGCCACACTGGTCCGTATGGAGTATCTACCTTCAGAATCTTGTCGATCACCTTCACTGAGTCCAGAATAACAGGATCCTCTGGACTTCTTATACCGTATCTCACCAGTTCAAGGAACCCGCCGTCGACTACACTTCTGGCTGGGAAGTCAGCCTGTTTGTCTGGAGAAATATTGTTGATATGAAGCACTCCGCTGTTTGGATCCTCAAAGGGCATGCCCTCAGTAAATGTGGAGGGGAGAATTCTGATGTAATGCTTGCTTATGCCAGGCACCAAATCTCCAATCGTGGTAACTGTCCAGTCTTCTATGTGGCATTCGAGGAAATCTGCATATTCCTCCATATAACGGGCACTGGATAAATCTCCCTCTGACCTAGCAAATGCAGAAGCACAGATAAGTGCGGCGATATTTGAAGCAAGCGTAGAGGGGGAATATCCAGAACTCTCCTCCCAGCGTTCCTGCTGAGTGATCGGACCATGCAACATAATGAATCTCGCTGCCCTCATTACCATGTTGTACGGATCGAATGATGTCAACGCACCTGCTTCCCTTAGCTTCCATGCAAGTATTATTGGGAAAGCCGCTTCGTCAAGCTGTATACCGTGCCAATATGGCGTCCCATTGATCCAAAAGTTCTGTGGGAAACTACCATCATCCATCTGTGCCACAGAAAGGTAGACAAGCGCTCTTAGTGGAAGTTCAAGGTTTCCCGCCGCAAGTGCTCCAGTTGCGCTGTTGTACATATCTCTTGTCCATACGAGATGGTATCCACCCCTGTCTTCATCTGAAGTTACCTCGCCCCAGGGAATGGAAAGGGAAGCTACAAGTGAGCCTTCGAAGGTCTTATCCTCGTGTGTCATTATAACCCCATATGAGGACCTATAGAGTTCGCCACCATCACCCGACTTTGATTCGATGGGCACAATGCCATCAATTGCCCTCTGCCACTGGGAATTGAATCTCTTCAGACTTTCTTTAAAGTCCATTGTAAGGCTTTGAAATAGCCTGGTGACTGCACTGTGCATGCTATTTCCCATAGAAATGCCGAGGACGAAATCCAACCCGGATTCTAGATCCAGTTCTCCTGTGAGTGCTATATTTCCTCCTTCTGCAGAATCGAATTCATATGTCATTTCATAGTTGGCAGATATGTCGGTCCATCCATCGCTGCTGCCAACAAATCCGCAGGATGTCTTCTTGAAAGGTATTGTCGCTGTAATGGCGAGATATGTCCCATTCTTCTCTGCTAGCAGTATCTTCCTGCCGCTGACCTCAATAATGCTTCCATTGTTAGACCAACCTCCCACATCTAGATGCGGAGCACAGAGAACATAAAGCCTCATTTTCTTCAGGAAACTCTCCGTTCCAGAGACTTTGGTATGCTGCAGCAATACAGAGGTGTGAGGGTCTCCTATTATCTCTTTCTCAATCTTGTACCTGCCTTCTTTGTCAGTACTAAGAAGGCGATAAGCCGGGCCTGAACCATTCAACTTTGAAGTTTCATGCCCCAGATCCACCTTCTCCTCGTGAAATACAGAGGACCCGTCTGTTATCAGAAATTGCACATCTCTCGTCTGCGGTGTATCCACAGTGGGATAGTATATCTCTGTGAGTATTCCATTCCAGATAGTATACCAGATTTGGCTGCTAGAATTGTATGCTGTACCTGCTCCGTCCTTGTCACCATGACTCCATCTTGGCTCTATCCCGGGTTTACCAAAGGCTCCAACCATAGAAATCGTCCCGCTACGTTCATGATTGCCAGGTGTTTTAACCTGACGTTCATCCCAGTGCAAGGATAAGTACCATGAGCAACTGCATATCCATGATTTGGGATATTGGCGGGCAAAAAGTATCACCATTGGGCCTTGGAACATACGGGATCGGTGGAAGAGACTACTCGGACAGTTCCAATGACAAGGTTCACATTGATGCCATAAGGTTTGCAATCGAGAATGGAATCACTTTTATCGACACTGCAGAAGTATACTCTGGAGGCCATTCCGAAGAGCTTGTCGGTAAAGCTATCAAGACATTCGGCAGAGAGAACATCTTTATCACCACCAAGGTATGGTCCAAGCACCTTAGGCATGATGACCTGATCAAGGCTGCAAAGGGTAGCCTGAAGCGTTTAGGCACGGAATACATTGATCTGTACCTGATACATTGGCCGAGCACAACCGTCCCTTTCAAGGAGTCAATAGGTGCCATGGAAGAGCTGATAGACCAAGGCATCGTGAGGCAAATGGGAGTTAGCAACTTCGATGAAAAACAGCTCGCAGAAGCTATTGAGAGTACTTCCAGACACTCTATTGCTGCGAACCAAATTCCTTACAGCATTTTTAACAGATCCTGTGAGAAGACTATACTTCCATTTTGCGAGAAGAATAGAGTGAAAGTGATTGCATACACACCCATCAATAAGGGTAGACTAAATGGGAACAGAGAACTCGATCGCATTTCTAGTGAGAAGGGCAAGAGCAAGATTTCTGTTGGCCTCAACTACCTCATGAGAAGGTCCTTACCCATACCAAAATCGACGAACAAAGAGCATATTTTGGAGTTTGCAGATGCCTTGAATTTTGAGCTCTCTGACGAGGAATACATTCAGCTCGGAAAATGAGGAGCAAATCAACTCGACTTGTATTGCCTCACAGAATCCGGCATGCGGCTCTCTACTTTTCCTTCTTCCTCGAGTCGCTCAAGATGGGAAGTGGCTTCACCCATAGCGAATATCTTCTCCATGCTGTTCATAGAGTCCATATTCCTCCCCTTGCTCCATTTCATTTTCCTGGCAATCTCATAGGGTGAAAGCCATTCTTTTGCGATGGCCAGTATTTCCTCCATCCTTCTGGAATGGTGCATGGACAGTTCATCAATGCGCTCCTGAAGATTGTCGAATATTCTTCCATGACCGGGGAAAACTTTTGCCACCTGCATTCCCTTTAGTTTATGGAGGCTGGAAAGATAGCTTCCCAAGGAGTCCCTTATGCCGATATACTTGCTTATGTTCGGGCTGATATCCTTCAGTATGTGGTCTCCTGTGAAAATTGCATTCTGCGAAGGTAAATAGATACACATTGAGCCTGGCGAGTGCCCG
Source organism: Thermoplasmataceae archaeon (assembly GCA_046704405.1). Lineage (GTDB taxonomy): Archaea > Thermoplasmatota > Thermoplasmata > Thermoplasmatales > Thermoplasmataceae. Next base: position 283,840 of record JBJKSA010000014.1, read on the forward strand.
GGGACCTCCAGCGCTTTGATATCGCTGCCAGGGATCTTGAATTCGCCGTTTATTGGTACGTCAACCTTAACATTCCTGTAATATTCCATTTCCCTCATAATGGGCGTCTCTTTCAAGGAGCTACCTATTAGATTTTCAGGCATACCATTTTCTTTGAGCTGTAACGAGTATTCCTTCTGAAAGCTCTGCGGATCTTGACCCATTCTTCCGATGAGTTCCACGTCCCTTTGGCCAAGTGCGACAGGTATTCCGTACTTTGACCTAAGATGAACTGCCCCACCTATGTGGTCAATATGCAGATGACTTAGCAGGATCATGTCGATATCCCTGACATTCTCTCCTGCAAACTTGAGAAAGTTGTCTACCTCTGGGCCCATTCCTGAATCAATGAGTACCTTCTTCCCTCCTGATTCAACCACATAAATGTTGGCTGTCCTTAGAGCCCTTATTCTAATGGGGACTTCGTAGGCTCTAACAGAAGTTCTTTCATTTGCGTTTCCTTGAACCTTAGAGTAAATTTCCAGTAAGAACCGCCTCTTTGCCTAATGCTATGTCTCTTTCACAAAATATTTCGTTCAGATGAGATTCCTGAGTCTTTGTTCCTGTCTCGGTTGTACTGCGGCGGGGCATCTTCTGTTCATACGATTGTACTATTTTACCGTTGTTCAGGATAAGGGAGTCTGCACAACGACTATTTTTCCCTACTTAATCTTGAGAGCAGGGCAACATCATTTACCACACCTGATGCTGTCTCAAGCGGGGTGTCTTCAATGCCCAGCACGAGTATTTCTCCGTTTGCACTGGTCTTCATGGTGTAACCAAGCGATAAATCCCCTAAGGAGTAGAGTGGATCTGAGGGTAAAATTTCTCTTATGCCAGAGAAAATCTCAATGTTATCACCCTGCTTGCTAATGTGGGACATCACTCTGTATTTTCCCGGTTTTCCCCTGAGTTCATCAATTTTTACTTCGTTGCCTTCTACTCCTTCAAATTTCACTTCGTTTAGCGTTATCTCGCTTCCGAACAGGGCATTGGCAAGTATGACCGTCTTCCTTGCAGCATCGATGCCCATGGTATCATCATGATAATTTGACTCCGCGATCCCATTGTCTATGGCATATTGCACAGATTCCATGAAATTCTTGCCTTGAAGAAGGTCTTTTAGGATGATATTCACAGAGGAACTGACGACGCCCTTGAACTCATATACATCTGATGGAATGAGGGCAAAATCTCTCAGATTGAAAAGTGGTACTCCACCAGCCACTGTCGATTCAAACCTTATCCGAGACCCTGTTTTCCTGAGTTCTGCCATTAAGGGCTTCCAGTGCAGAGCAAGTGGAGATTTGTTTGCCGTGACCACATCGCACCCGTTCCTGAATGCCCTTAAATAAAGGTCCCGTCCCCTTACGCCATCTTCAGTGGCCGAGGAAACATCTACAATAGCTTCCGGACCAAGAGACCATATTTCTTCTTCTTCCATCACGTCATAGCCTGAGGTTCTAATATCGCCCTTAGATTTTGCTCCCAAGATTCTCTCAGGATCTAGGCCTGTGTCCGAATAAACGGTGTAACTGGAATCACTGACGGATACGACACTGATCTCCTCTCTGACTCGTCCTCCCAGTGTGTTCCCAGTATCTCTCAAAATCTGAAGAACTCTTGTCCCCACATTTCCCAATCCTATCAGAGATATTCTCACGCTGCAGAATTTGCATTGCAGATAAAAAAGGATTGGTTATCAGAGAACTGTTGCGGAAATAACTGTGTCCCCCTCTGAAAGGGAGATGAGGCGAACTCCTGAAGTGAGCCTTGACTGCTCCCTGATTTCTTCTACCTTGAACCTAATCGTCTTTTCCATTCTTGAGACAATAAGCACCTCATCATCCTCGACAACAGATAGGGCTTTCACAAGCCGGCCGGTTCTGTCATTCTCCTTGAAGACATATACTCCTGAAGTACCTCTGTGATGCTCTGGAAACTCGCTTGCTCGGGTTCTCTTTCCAATCCCTCTCTCAGAAATGCTCAGAATGCTTGAATCCGGGTTCACCAGGAACCCAGATATGACGTAGTCCCTGTTCTTAAGTCGTATTGACTTTACCCCTCTAGAGGTTCTTCCTGTGCTCCTTATCTCCTTTGTGTCAAAGAGGGATGCTTTGCCAGCGCTTGATACCACAAACATCTTGGAAGGCTTCTCCGAATGCTGGACTGCGATGAGTTCATCGTCTTCTCCCAGTGTTATTATCTTAAGGCCTGAGACTCGCATTTCAAAGAGATGCCTTGCGGGCGTCTTCTTGATAAAGCCGTTCTTTGTCAGAAGGATCAGATTCTCCCCCTTCCTTTCAGGTGCCTTCATTATTTGTGTCACCTTTTCACTTTCAGCCAGAGGCAGTATTGCTTCTGCCACTGTACCGGCTGTCTTCCTTGTCTTCTTTGTTATCTCGTACGCCTTGGCCTTCAGTACTCTCCCTGTATTTGTGAAGAAATAAATGTAGTCGTGTGTCGAGCAAGATATCACAGTCTTGACAAAATCCTCTCTTCTTGTGGATGTTATGGTGCCTTTCCCACCTCTTCTCTGTGCCCTGTACTCTTCAGGTGAGAGGCGTTTCAGCAGCCCGCCTTCGCTTAGAACAATCAGAGCCTCCTCCTTTGGTATTAGATCCTCAATAGATCTTCCCTTTATCTCCCTGAAGGATACTTTTGTTCTGCGGCTGTCCCCATAATTCTTCTTGAGATATTCCAGCTCTTTCTTGAGTATCTTCCTCCGTTCCCTGTCGCTGTCGACGACTTTTTGCAGCTTGGAGATCTCTTTCCTGACCTCTTCCAGTTCCTTTAAGACTTTCTGGGTCTCAAGTGCTGTTATCCTCTGCAGCCTCATTTCAAGAATTGCATTTGCTTGCGTTTCGCTCAGCTCATATTTCGACATCAATGAAGTCCTAGCAGTTGGAGTATCCTTTGACCCCTTTATCAGTTCAATCACGTCATCAAGGTTGTCTAAGGCTATCCTGAGCCCAAGTAGGATGTGCTCCCTCTGTTTCTGTCTGTTCAGGTCATAATTTGAGCGCTTGAGAATCATCTCAAGCCGGTGGTCTATGAAAATCTCCACCATTGACTTGAGGCTCAAGATCTTTGGTTCGTTGTTTACGAGAGCGAGGTTGATGATACCTACTGATGACTCGAGTTGGGTGTGCTCATAAAGTTGGTTCAAGACCAGAGTTTTCATCTCTTCGTCCCGCACCTTAATGACAATCCTCATGCCTTCCTTTGAGCTTTCATCCCGTATGTCGGTAATTCCCTTCAGGACCTCCTGTTTTGCCTGATTGGCAACGTTCTCAATGAAGAGAGCTTTGTTTACGGAATATGGTAGGCTTGTAATGACAATGTACTTCTCCTCACTAAGATCAACCTCTCCCTGCACTATTGCCTTTCCCCTCCCGGTCTTGTAGGAATCCACCAGCTCAGGGGTATAGAACACTATTCCTCCGCCTGGGAAATCTGGTGCCTTGATGAAATTGAGAAGGTCATCCACCGAAGCCTCTGGATTGTCAATTTCGTGTATGATTGCGTCCGAAACTTCATTGAGATTATGCGGAAGGATGCTAGTTGCCATTCCTACAGCAATTCCTGATGCTCCGTTGATAAGGAGTTGCGGTACCTTTCCAGGTATGAAGTCTGGTTCCTCCAAGGAACCATCAAAATTGAGCCTAAATTCAACTGTATCTTTCTTTATGTCCTCTAACATCTCTTCTGAGAGTTTCGACATTCTAGCTTCAGTGTATCTCATTGCAGCGGGTGAATCTCCGTCCAGAGAGCCGAAATTTCCCTGCCCGTCAATTAAGGGGTACCTGAATGAGAAGTCCTGGGCCATCCTGACCATTGTGTCGTATATTGCCGTATCACCGTGAGGGTGATACTTACCCATTGTGTCACCGACAATTCTTGCGGACTTCTTGTATGGCTTGTCATGCGTAAAGCCCAGTTCATTCATAGCATACAGAATCCTGCGCTGTACAGGCTTAAGGCCGTCTCTTATATCAGGTAGGGCCCTACTTACTATGACGCTCATAGCATATTCGAGGTATGATTTTTTGATTTCGCTCTCTATTGATTTCTTTTCCATTTCAGCACCCTATAGATCTATGTTTTCTACTGCCCGTGCGTTTTCCTGGATGAACTTACGCCTAGGTTCAACTTTCTCACCCATTAGTATTGAGAAAAGCTCGTCTGCAGCTTCCGCATCTTCAATATTTACTTGGACAAGCCGCCTTGTCTCGGGGTCCATTGTTGTTTCCCACAACTGGGAAGGGTTCATTTCACCAAGTCCCTTAAAGCGCTGAACAACAGAATTCGCACCTAACTTCTTCACAGCCCGGTCCTTATCTCTTTCCGAGTAAACGTACTCTATCTTGCTCCCTTTCTGGACCCTGAAAAGTGGTGGCTCTGCGAAGTAAATGTTTCCTGACTCTATCAAATCCCTTGTATATCTGTAGAAGAAAGTAAGAAGCAGGGTTCTGATATGGGCACCATCTACATCTGCATCGGTCATGATAATGATCTTGCCATATCGCAGCTTGGAGGAGTCCAAGTTGTCCTTAATGCTCGTTCCCATTGCAGTAATAAGATCTTTGATGACTTGATTGCTTAGCGATTTTATATCAGACGCTTTCTCCACGTTGAGGATTTTTCCCCTCAGTGGGAGAATTGCCTGAAATTGCCTATCTCTGGCCTGCTTTGCTGAACCACCAGCAGAATCCCCTTCGACAATGTATAGTTCAGAAACATCAGGATCGTCGCTAGCGCAATCCGCGAGTTTGCCAGGCAGTCCTCCGCCTTCCAGAGCAGACTTCCTCCTAACAAGTTCTCTTGCTTTTCTTGAGGCCTCCCTTGCTGCTGCAGCCGCGACAGCTCTCTTTATGATTGCCTCTGCGACGTGAGGATAAGACTCAAAATATGACTTCATTGACTTCTCAGTAGCGGACTGGACAATTCCTCTGACCTCGCTATTGCCTAGCTTGGCCTTTGTTTGTCCTTCGAACTGTGGAGCATGAATCTTGACGTGAACCACTGCACACAGTCCCTCTTTCACGTCATCTCCTGTAATGCTCTCAACGCCCTTGATAAGATTGTGGGATTTTGCATATTCCTGCACAGCCCTGGATAGACCTGATCGAAAACCTGTTACATGAGTTCCTCCGTCAGGGGTGCTTATGTTGTTTACATATGCAAGTAAGTTCTCCGAAACTCCGGTGTTGTATTGGAGTGCGTATTCCAGTATATGTGTCTGATTCTCCTCTTTGAAATATATTGGGTCCTTGTGAATTAAGTTCTTCCCCTTTCCAAGGTGCTGGACGAACTCAATGATTCCGCCCTCATGTTTCAGAACATTCTTCTTGTGTTCCCTTTCATCAACCAGAGTTATTGTAATCTGAGGATTAAGGAAAGACAGGTCCTGCATTCTTTCCAAGAGTGTATCATATGAGAAGTCCAAAGTTTCGAAAATTTCCTTGTCAGGATAGAATTTAATCAATGTTCCATGATTCTTTGCCAGGTGGAAGTCCAGATTGGCTACATCTTTGTCCTTTGAATTTTTATAATCTGACCATGTTGTTTTCTGCAATCCGCCCTTTGGCAACCCCGTCTCAAACTTTTCATAATAGACATCGCCTTCCTTCTTTACGGCAGCTATTAAAGTAGAGGCAAGCGCATTGACAACATGCACACCAACGCCGTGGAGTCCTCCTGTGATCTTGTAAACCTTCTTGTCAAACTTGGCTCCACTGTGGAGCTCAGTCAGGACTATCTCAAGCCCCGGTCTTTTGTACTTGGGGTGAAGATCTACTGGAATCCCGCGCCCGTTGTCTTCAACAGTAACTGAGCCATCTTCGCCTATCTTGACCCATATTGCCGATGCGAAGCCGGCAACAGATTCATCAATGCTGTTGTCCACTACCTCATAGACAAGATGGTGAAGCCCCCGTTCATCGGTTGAGCCGATGTACATTCCCGGAACTTTTCTAACTGCCTTTAGCCCTTCCAGTATCTGAATTTGAGATGAGTCATAATCTTCCATATCAATTACCCTTCAATTTAACAAAAGTTCTAGAAATTCCTGTTTGCAACGAATCGGACAATAGGCATTCTCATTATAAATTTTCGCCGGTTATTTTTGTTTCACAATAGCGAAATTCCGGTTTTCCTCTTGGCCAAAAAATCACTTCTGGTTCGACCTTCTTAGGAAAAGGTACACTTCCTCTTTCTCTTCCTTTACATCGAATAGCGACAGCTTTGAAGTCCTGGCAAGCCCCTCGAAGGTGTTTCTGTCATAAGGGAATTTTTCTTTCAGGAGCATGACTTCTGCATCCTGGCCGGGTTCTAGCTGGAAATAGAGGCCCTTCATTGTGCTCTTCAAGTAATTAAAAGGGTCCCCTCCGCATGAGATATCCCTGTGGTCTTCAATGAGCATGCATAGTAATGCCATCTCGGCTATTAGGTTTTATCAAACACTAATTTTCCCAGTGTTTTCTTGAGTCCCGAACGTAACTTGCAACACACGATCACCCTCTCTCAAATGAGGCAATAATTAGGATGCTCTCTGCATAACAACGAAGGATGAGGATAATTATTTATCAAAGACCGGCATAGAAGGGAACGATGACCCGCTACGTTTTCAAGTGCAAAGACATTGGCTACAGTGACTGCAGTTACGAGATAAATGTGGGAACAAAGAACGAGATCTTTTCCAATGTAAGGATGCACGCAAAGTATGCCCATGGGTTCTACGACTTCACCGACGAGTTAAAGGAAAAAGTCGACAATGTGATCAAAGAAGTGCAATAGGAGGCGCTGAATCACTTGGAATAAGATAATAACCCGCTTGGAGATCAGGTTGGGTGTTTACCGGCATCCCTACTGTCCTGCGAAGCCAGGAATTGCTCGACAAATGCTTCTCCAAGGCCTCGAAGATAGAGGAACCTTACTTTCCAAACAAAGTTGATAAGGTACGTAAGGAGGTCATTGACCGCATATCAACCATAGAAGGTATTGCGTGCTCTTTTTTCAAGAAGATTATAAGAAAGTTTCCGACAATTGAAAAGATCCATCCTTTCTATGAGGACTTGGTAGATCTCCTTTTTGATGTTAACGAGTACAAAAAGAGCCTGGGTAAGATCCAGTGGATCTCCGACAAAATCGAGTCGCTGAGCACCTACTACATCAGGAGACTCAAGACAGAAACAGATATAAGGCGAATCAACAGCGTTATGAAGGAATACTACGGAAGAATTTCCTCCTTGGTAAAAGACGCAGACGGTGCACTCAGATTTCTTGGCACGTGCAGGGATTCCATGAGGAAGATTCCCGAGGTAAGCACAGACCTGCCGACGTTCATTGTTGCTGGCATGCCCAACGTTGGGAAGAGTTCACTCATTGCAGCACTCACCGGAAACGAGATCAAGGTAGCGCCCTATCCCTTCACTACGCAATCCATACACATTGGTTATCTGACCATAAAAGACAAGAGAATCCAGCTTATAGACACCCCTGGAATACTTGACAGGCCAGCAGAAAACAGGAATGAGATGGAGAAGAAAGCGCTTTTAGCCCTTAAGGACATAGCTGGCTCCATCATATTCATATTCGATGGTTCTGGCCAGTCTGGGTATTCCTATAATGCCCAGAAACGCCTGCACGATGAGATCAAGACAATCCTAATGAAGCCCATAATAAGGATACAGAGCAAAATAGACCTTGAGCAAGAGAAAATAGAAGAAGTGGGTGTATCTGTTGGCATGCCGGAAACCCTGGCGGAACTGAAGAAGATACTCTACTCGAATATAGCAGGGTGATCACAGATGATTAGGAGAGAAGAGATCAGGAAACATGCTCTAAGAAATGCAGTGCTTCATGGGGGCAAAGCGGACCAAGGCTCAGTAATTAGCAAAGTAATCGGAGAGCACCCAGATCTCAGGAAGAATGTAAAGGAATTGATACCCACTGTCAGAGATGTTATTGAGGAGATTAACTCAATGGGTAGTGAACAGATTAAATCCATTGTCCAGAAAGAATATCCAGAATTCCTTGAAGTTGAAAAGAAAGTTCAGGAACATAGGTTGCCTGATCTCCGGAATGTCAAGGGTAAGGTTGTCATGAGGCTTGCACCATCTCCTTCCGGTCCGCTGCACCTGGGGCACTCCAGAATGGCGATACTTAATGACGAGTACGTCAAAAGATACGGGGGTGAGCTCGTTTTAAGGCTGGAGGACACAAATCCTGCAAATGTAGACCCAGATGCCTACACCATGATTCCGGAAGATCTGGAATGGCTTGGAGTCAATTTGACGAGCATAGTCCCTCAAACAGACAGGATGGATCTTTACTACGCCGAAGCAAGAAAGTTGATCGACTCTGGCCATATGTATGTGTGCAAGTGTAAGCAAGAGGACTTCAGAAGACTGAAACTTCAGTCCGAGGCCTGTCCTGACAGGGATGTCTCTGTAGAGGAGAATCATTCTAGGTTTGACAGCATGCTCAATGGCGCATTTAGACCAGGAGAAGCGGTGACTGTGGTGAAGACAGACCTCAAGCATCCAAATCCATCTATAAGAGACTGGATTGGCTTCAGAATAGCTGAAACCAAACATCCTAGGACTGGAGATAAGTATAGGGTCTACCCTATGATGAGTTTCAGCGTTGCAGTAGATGATCACTACCTTGGCCTCACTCATGTACTCAGGGGAAAGGATCAGCTTACAAATACTGACAAACAGAGATACATCTTTCATTACAATGGTTGGACTGTGCCCGAATATTATCACTACGGGATGGTCAGCATGCCCGGAGTAATCCTCAAGACTTCACTGATCAGGAAAGGAATAAAAAGTGGCGAGTACAGCGGGTGGGATGATATCAGACTTGGCACAATAAGAGCACTCAAACGAAGAGGCTATGCGAAAGAGACTTTTCGAAGGTACTGGATAGAGTCAGGTCTTAGGGAGAGTGATGCAGAATTTTCCTGGGAAATATTCAATTCAATGAACAAAGAGGTGGTAGATCCCACAGCAAAGCGTTATTTCTTTGTCCCTAGGCCGGATTCTGTCTATTTGAACTGCTCCTCCAATCTCAAAGGCAGCATGCCGTATCACCCCTCAAAACCTGAAATGGGGAGAAGGATTTACGAGCTTGGTTCCCATCCCAAGGTGTTTGTCCCCTCCGTCGAATGGGAAGAGCAGAAAAGCGGATCCCTCCTGAGGCTCAAAGATCTGGCAGCAATCATCAAGAAGAACAGCGGCGGTGAGTGCACTACAACCGATCTCCCTCCTTCAAAGACTAAGATAATACAGTGGGCCCCAGAAAACTCTGGAAAATTCAATGTGCATCTTCAGAGCGGGGAAACTGAAACAGGCGTGGCTGAACCTCTTATTAGTGAGGCAGAGGGGGTTGTGCAGCTCGAGAGATACGGATATGTCAATATTCCTGTAAAAGGCGGGGACGCTTACTTCTTGCACAGATAAGTCTACTCTGGGCCTACTTTCACAAATTCAGGGAATTTCTTGAGAAGAATGATTTGTCCTATGGCTTTTATCCACCTGTATGGTATTGATATGGCAGCTCCACTTTCAACTAGAGAAGGGTTTGACTTCTCAACAAAAATCCCGTGAATGTACTGCGATTCAATGTCGAGTATCACGTCAGAAATGGTTCCTACAAGTATACCCTTGTCACTGTATACGTCATTTCCGATTAGTTCTGTGACCTCAGCCAGCATCTCAATTCTCCATTAAATTATATTCAAATATAAATGTAGTGAATGTCAGACAGAGCGTGCCTTGCACTCCTGAACGAAGTTCTTGAATATTTCCTCGCCGAATTCTGTGTTGCTAACCTCAGGATGGAACTGTACACCGTACAAGGGCCTTTCCTTGTGGTAGAATGCCTGTATCTTACAGGTCTTGGAGTATGCCGCTACCACGAAGCTGTCTCCTATCCTTTTTACCTCATCGTTGTGATTTTCCCAGGCAATGATCATCTGAGGCAGACCTGTAAAGATGCCCCCTGTATCATCAAAAAACACCTCAGTTCTACCGAATTCAGGCGTTTCACCAGGGCCAACTTCACCATCAAAATTGAGCGCGATAAACTGTGCGCCAACACAGATACCTAAGACTGGGAAGGAATGCCTTTCAATATATTCCTTGATGTTGCCCAACTTATCAAGTTCAGAAACAATGCTTGGGGCCCCTCCGGACAAAACAACTCCATCAAGTCCCTCAAGTTCTTCTGCTGGGGTCGTATTGGGCACGATTTTGGAATCGACCCCTAAGTTTCTGAGAACCCTCCATTCCCGGTGGGTCCATTGCCCTCCGTTGTCAATTACGTAAATCTTCATTGGCCCTCAGGAAGTTTCAATTCCTGGAAGGCCCAGGGCTTTGCTTATTTCTTTGTATCTGTTCCTTATCGTTACTTCTGTTACACCGGAAACTCTTGCTATTTCTTTCTGGGTCCTAGGCTTGCCTACCACCACTGATGCTATATATATTGATGCGGCTGCCACGCCTGTGGGACCCTTCCCCGAAGATATTCCCAGTTCAATGGACTTCCTAACTATATCCTCACTCAGTACAATTGCTTGTTTGTCCAATTCAAGCTTGCTGCAAAACTGTGCTACATAAGAGTAAGGTGTTGTAGGCTTGAGATTGAGATTTAATTCCTTGGCTAGGTGTCTGTACGCCTTTCCTATTTTCTTTTTGTTTACTTCCGATGCCTTTGAAATTTCGTCAAGTGTTCGTGGTAGGTTCACTTTTCTGCATGCTGCATATACTGAAGCGCACACGATACTTTCGATACTTCTTCCTCTGATGAGGTTCTTTTCGACCGCCTTCCTATAAATGAGGGCTGCAGTTTCCTTAATATCCTTTGGAATGCCGAGTTTTGCCCCATTGTCATTGAGCATCTGCAAAGCCAGGGACAAATTTCTCTCTGCAGCATTACTTACCCTAATCCTTTGATGCCATTTCCGCACCCTATAAATCTGAGCACGATTCTTATGAGGGATCCTCTTTCCATAATAATCCTTGTTTGACCAAGAAATCTCTGTTGCAAGCCCTTTATCATGGCTCAAAAATGTCATGGGTGAACCAGTCCTTGCCCTCCTGTCATCCTGTTCGGAGTCAAATGCTCGCCACTCAGGACCCTGATCTATGAAAGAGTCCTCCAAAACCATACCACAATCATTGCAAAGGAGTTCTCCCCTTTCATAATCCCTGACAAGATGCTCTGAATTGCATTCAGTGCATCGTTTTTGAATACCGTCTCCATTTTCCGCTTCCATTCATACACCCTCAGCAAGAAGTCTAACTTCTCTTCTACATTAGAAGAAATATTAAACCTTTTCTATTTTGTTCTAGTGTATGTAGCAGGGTCTAGACCCACTGGAAACCCGATATCTTGAACAAAGCCAAAGTTTAAGTAAAATGTTTTTGATAACCAATTAGTTAGTTTAATGGTCGCAGGCTCGTTATGACTCGTGAAAATTGGGGAAGTGTTGATGATAACCTGCAAGTTGCGTATAGTAGCATCTTTTCTACGCGAACAGTTATAGGCAATAAGGCTTTAATAGAATTTCGGAGAAACATAAGATATTTTCGAAATGCTTTAATACCTAAAAGAAATATACATGTTACCATGCCCTACCGCTGCGAGATCGTAAGCAGGCTAAATCACGAAGTTCTCGTAAGACTACCAAAGAAATTCAAAATGTACGAGAATGTCTTTGACAACAGCGGAAGGAAGATAGGGAAAGTTGTGAGGATTCTGGGGCCTGTTGCTAAACCCTATGGAGTGGTAAGATTGGACTCCGCAGAACTTGGGGAGGTTCAGGAGATGTTTACGAAATAGGAAGTGGTTGAAGATGACTGAAATAGAAAAAAGAAGGAAGGAGAATATAGACGAAGTTACCCGTTGCCCAGAATGTGGTTCAACCCAACTTGTAAGAGATTATGAGCGAGGTGAGCTAATTTGCAACAACTGTGGAATCGTAGTAGATGAGAGTTATATTGACCAGGGACCCGAATGGAGGGCTTTCGATTCCGAACAAAATGAGAGCAGAGCTAGAGCCGGCTCTCCGATGACTTTCACCATACATGACAAAGGTCTGTCCACTGATATATCCTGGAAGAACAAGGATTCCTATGGGAAATCCATTCCTACAAGGAACAGGGCTCAACTCTATAGACTGAGAAAATGGCAGAAAAGGATAAAGGTCTCAAATGCAGCTGAGAGGAATCTCTCGCAGGCACTTCAGGAACTAGAAAGGATGGCGTCCAACCTAAGCATACCCAATGACGTGAGGGAGACGGCTGCAGTCATTTACAGAAAGGCGGTCAAGCAGAACATGATCAGGGGCAGGAGCATTGAAGGTGTCGTAGCAGGTGCCATATATGCGGCCTGCAGGATAACAAATGTCCCGAGGACGCTTGATGAGATTGCGGCAGTCACACGTGTAAAGAAAAAGGAGATTGGAAGGACATACAGAATAATGAGCAGATATCTGAAACTCAACATAATGCCGTCCAAACCTGAGGATTACGTGAATAGATTCTGCAGCAAGCTGAAACTTTCAATGGACGCAAGAAAGAAGGCGTCTGAGATTCTTAAGCTTGCAGAAGATTCAGACCTGACATCGGGAAAAGGACCGACTGGAGTTGCTGCGGCTGCCATATATATTGCCTCCCTCCTTACAGAGGAGAGAAGGACCCAACGTGCTGTGGCTGAGGTTGCTGGCGTCACTGAGGTAACAATAAGAAATAGATACAAGGAACTAACAGAAAAACTAGACCTCAAAGTTGAGCAGGAAGCCGAAATTTAAAGGCTCCCACCAATAATTTTTTTTGATATCTCAACGCATCTGATAATATCGTCCGTTACATTATAGAGAGAGGAAATACCCAGTTTTCGTATCCTAACGACAAGAGTCCCGGCGATGCATTCTGCGGTAATTTCTTCTTTGTTGTCTGGTTTCAGGGAATCACGCACTGTCTTACACTCCTCTGCAGTTAGATCGAAATGCATTTCAACAGACATGCTCTTCGCGGTGACCTTAGATGCCAACAGGCTTTTAGCGCAACAAGGAAAATAAAATTAATCACATATAGATAGGCGACGGAGCGGAGGTAGCATAGCCAGGTCAAATGCGACAGACTCAAGATCTGTTTCCGTAGGGATTCGCCGGTCCAAATCCGGCCCTCCGCACTTGGCTCAATTGAGCTAATCTCGATTTCTTATTACAATTATTGAAGATTTGAAAGCCAGAGCACCCATCCATGTAATGTCCATGAGAAAGTCAAAGGCAGGATAGAATGAAATTTCAATGGAAAGTACTCGAGAGAAAGATTTGTCAGAAGAAGCCCCTCAAGAGAAATTTTGAAAGCGGATAAATGAGCTACTCTCTCTGAATAATGGCAATCAGTTAGTCTATATCACATCTTGTAACCGGGTCTCTTGTAAAGATTTTCCTCCTTTCCTTCTATTTCAGGCTTATACACCTTATTTGCCCAATCTTCCTTGTTTATGTCCTCTATGGCAACGGAAATAGATTCCTCACTACTGCCCAACTTAGATATTAGGGTCTTTACGATTTCGTCAGCCAATTCCTTTTTCTGCTTTTCAGTTCTTCCGCGGTACATTTTAACGATTACGTGTGGCATTTCCTACACCCAAGGTATTCTAAACCTTCTAAGTAAGATTAACATTCCCATAACTAAAGAGGTCATAATCTTACGATCTTCTACATTTCTAAGGTCTCTTGTGTATATTCTTTCTACCCGCTCTTTTACGTACTTTCTTTCATTTACTGACACTTATTCGATAGAATGCACTGAGTTTCATGCTTAATGAATTCTTAATGACTTGATTCAGCTGTTTATTCAAAAGCAAATGCTCCCCATATGCTCCCTAACTCCGTATTATCCGGCGCTCTATGAAATCCAAGAACCAGGACGGGCAGATCATGCTTGGATTTCAAAACATCAATTTTCCAGGCCTATCAACTAAGACTAACAAAAATGCTGCAATCAACTGATACGTCGTCGTCTGCTGATATTGTGCATCAATGAGTCTCCCGCAGGCTGTAAAAATATAGTGAGGCAAAGCCCGAATTCGCCAATGCTGCGAGCAGGAGAGCGTATGCAGGAACTACATTTACAAAACCATATGAAAATAGGTTGCCAGGTAGACCGAACACAGGACTGAAGAGTTGACCTAATGGGGAAACAATATCAACTGGGGTGGCTATTCCGATTGATTGGATTGAATAGATGCTTAAGTTTTGTTTAATCAACATACCAAGGTAAATGCAGGCAAATGCATACGGCACCAATATCATCCATTTGATCTTTTTTCTCAGAAATGGAAACAGCGTGAGACCGAATATGATCAGAAACAATATGAAAACAGCAGATTGTTCAATCATTGAGTAAAGGACAACCCAAGTTATGCTTCCACTAGCACTATCCAAGCTGAAGAAGCCTATTATGTTCAAAGAAATGAAAACACCTAATGAAGAAATTATCACATATTTCGCAGGAGAACGAAGCGTGCTCGAAGAGAGAACTATTGCAGCTAATCCTATTGAAGTAAGGCAAAATGACGACACGGACAAAAGATATATGGGTAGACTGTAAGGAAGTACCAAATGAATGGCCATGGCAACAGATATGATGACCCAAGCAGAAAAAGAAAGACCAATTGATAACCTTCCAGCCTTTGAAAAAATATCCTTTTCATTCCTTATTTTCTTATATGAAAAGTCGCCTACAATCTCAGGTATCATGTTTGTTATTATCTAAATTGAACCTATTTTAAAGTATTTGCGATTATTGTGTTAGATTTTGGAGCCAGTGTCCATAAGACCACTCTTACCGATCGATCATTACAATTTTCGAAAGATTACTTATACAGAATACATGCCTGAAAGGCCATACTTTCTGAAAATTTTGAGAAGTTCGGCGGCCATCTTGTAACCAAACAGATCCTCTAGTTCATCATTGTCATAGAGAGATAGTGCCTTGACAAGTGATGCATATACCGGTTCTTTGGGTTCCGTTTCGAAACTGGTCGATGCAGCAAGCAATATCACCTCTTCTGGTTTTATATTCACTTCACTTGTATTCATGGAAGTTGATTGCAGGGCAATCCGGAACCATTCCTTGAACCTAGTAACTTTTTCCTCCCGTGAGGGGAATGGAAAAATTTCAGTACGCCTTCGACCGTGTAGTTCAGACTCTGGAATAGTGGAAGCCAAAAGTGCATACTCCTCCTCAATCATCCTAACAAACTCGCTTCCTTTCATAAGATTATAGACATGGTCTTTCCTAAAGTGGCTTATGGTACAAAATTACGGGAAAGATGCAGTTTATCCAAAGATTACTGTATGGAACGGTTACAAGTCATATTGATTTTATTATTTGAATTGATATCCTAGATAACACCTGCACAATTTCGAGTATATTTGACTTCCTCTATTCTAGTAATAATGTTAAGCTGTTCTTCTTTTAAATCACCAAATCTATGTAAATCTCATGCAATATGAAATCAAATACAGGCCCAGTTACTCTTTGCTTGTGGTGAATCTTGAGGCAGGCGAGTCAATAACAGCCGAGTCGGGTTCTATGACCTACATGGACCCTGCTGTGGAAGTAAAGACAACTATGAGAGAGAAGAGTTTCTGGGGAACATTGGGTCTCAAACTTATTGGAGGGCAGAGTTTCTTTGTGAATCATTACACTGGCCCCGGTGAAATAGCATTTGTGGCTGCACCAGTAGGTGACATAGAGAAACTTGAGGTGACGAATGATAAAGGTATGATCATTCAGAAAAGTGCGTATGTTGCTTCAACTGGAGACCTTGATCTTGACATAAAATGGGAAGGTTTTACAAAGGGATTTTTCGGGCAGGGACTCTTTATGATCAAGGTTCACGGCATTGGGGATCTTTTCATCAACACATTCGGAGCAATAGACAAGCATACTCTAGGAGCAGGCGAGACGCTTGTTGTGGACAATTTTCATCTCGTCGGTTTCACAGAATCATGCCAATATAAGGTGACAAAATTCGGGGGACTGAAAGAAACAATCCTAAGTGGAGAGGGTTTCGTGACAAGAATTACTGGTCCAGGAGATGTCTATATCCAAACCAAGAACATGAGAGAATTCGTAGACTGGCTTTGGACGCTAATAGAACCAAGGATAAGGAGTCTACAAGTACGGGCAAGATGATAACCACTGCCTCCTCTGCGTGGATTGATCTCTGATGAAAGAACAGTTCTGCCGACCTTCGTGATGGCACCAAGTGAGTGGACTTTTGACATGATCAAGATCTGATTATCTTCATTAGACCAATCATTTGAAGACTCTATTCAATGGAACCAATTTTCAGTCTTCCTTAGTGGTACTATTCCGGGAGGAAGAGTTATCCATGTTGAAGCTGACTAACCCGATAAATATGAGCCCTGTTCCAAGAACAAACAGGATGTCCTTGAGGGCGTATGTCCCATGCGCTATTGGTAAGTAACCATAAAGGGCCATGGAAATCCACCCGAGTATGACAAAGATAACTCCGATAGAGTTGTAATTCATGCTTTACTGACACTAAACCACTTATTAATCCTTGGCACGTGATACATTTTCGTATCATGGAAATTAATGCTTTGACGAATTCATTTCTTACTTGATAACCTGATGAAATGAGAACCAGATAAAATGATTCAAGCTGGCCTTGCGGCAAGAGTTTACTGCAGATTGCGTCATATTATATTCACAAGGAAGTGAACAGGCAGAATTACAATTTTCTGATAGTCTACTAATGAAGTTTTTTATAGTCTCAATTTATCATATTTTTAGGTAAGCCTAAAAAAGAGTTGGGCCTTTCCTCACTGAAGTCGATATTATGCTTAACTATGTTTCAATCCTTGCACTGGGGGCCACCGCAGGTTTCACCATTTATTTTGGCCTGGCCTTTTCGCGTGTCAAAGTGATTAACCGTGAAACTAGGTTCCTCATGAGTGCAGTTGCTACAGGCATACTTACCTTCCTGATTTTCGACGTCCTAAGTGGATCTTGGCCGGTAGTTGAAAACTCATTCCTGACTGCAATGTCTTCTGGAACATCATTAGCAACTCCAGCACTCTACCTTATAGTCTTCATGCTCGGGCTTTCCGGAGGCAGCATAGGTCTTGCAGCTTATGAAAAGTTTTTCTTATCTTCTATGGGCAGAAAAGCATCCAATAGCAAAAAGAACGTCTTCATGGGGAACAACTCTTACAGGCTGGCCCTCATGATTTCAATAGGAATAGGAGCGCACAATTTCGGGGAAGGGCTTGCTATTGGCCAGTCCTATGCTTCGGGTGCGATTGCACTTGCGGTGGTACTTGTTATCGGCTTTGGACTCCACAACTCAACAGAGGGGTTTGGCATATGCGGTCCACTTGTAAGAGAAACCGGGACTCCAAGTACTGGATTTCTCTTGGTCGCAGGTCTGATCGGTGGAGGACCAACATTCCTTGGAACCATCCTAGGATCAATATGGTCTTCTGATCTTGCCAGGGTTCTCTTTCTTTCGTTTGCTGCCGGCGCACTTGTATATGTAACATACACAATGTTCAAGTCCATAGCAACCGAGATGAGCGGAGGGCGGCTGTTCACGGGCATATTCTTTGGTTTAGCATTAGGTTTTATCACTGACCTAATAGTCACAATTGGAGGAGCATAACTAGTCTTATCTACGCTTGTGAGGCAAGTTCATATTAAGCAGATCAGAGATGACCCAGCAAATATTTTCCTGTCAGTCTTAGCAGGTGCATAAACACGACAAATAACGCTATGTGGAAATGTAATACTGTCCCTACGGATTCTCTAGATTTTTCGAAAGTGTAGCTATGGCAACCTTTATCCCATTTCTTTGCACAGACCAGTTTCTCTCAACTATGTACCCCTGAGACGTATATAGCTGCATATTCCGTTGAACAGAAGACCGTGTATTGCACCATATTCTCTTTTCACCCATGCCAATCGCGTAAGATTCCAACCATTCAAGGATCACCCTTGACAGTTTCATTCCGCGAAACTTGGGCAGAACTGCAAGTCTTCTAAAATAAATTCCATTCTCTTTGTAGAACCTGGCACAACCTGCTGGTTCACCCCTTAGATAACAGATTATTGCCTTTTCCCTTCCCTTCTTGAGGCTATCCTTCACTTGCCCTTGAGACTCCAACAGGGCACTTGAGGGCGCCCCGGTATTCATGTACTCCTTGAAAGACTCCTGGACGATTTGCCAGAGGATTTCCGCCTGATCCTCAGAAACTATCCTTATTTCAATTTCTTTATCATCGGGCATTGCCGGCAGATGATTGGCACGATATACTTATTGTTTAATGAACCCCGGGCTCAAAGGGAAAGGAATTCTGCACTATATGCTAGTATGGATAGATGTATATGGGTGCAAGCAAGGCAAAGTAGAATGATGCCCAGATCAGGTTGAAGACAGATGGGATCCTTTCGATACCTGAAAGGATGTCAACTCCACTCACCATCATTGATGTCATCACGATGGTGAGCAGGGCCAACTGAGGCATTATTGCACTGTACCTGCCCCTTGAAGGCTCATTCTCCTTTGGAGTTCTAACAAAGCCCCTGTTGTTACCTAGAAAGCCCTTCAAGAGCCCCTTCATGTATATTGGGAAACATATAGCATTGAAACTCAGGTTGTAAAACATGTCCCTTAGCCCGTGGCCAGTTTCCGCTATTGTTATGTAGAATATCGCGAAGCTGGTTAGAATAAATGGAAGATATAAAATGTAGTAAATGACAGGATTGATAAAAATGAATGATATTCCCCAGACTGAAAAGATGAATACGCTCAGGACCAGCAAGGGAAAAACCATTCCGTACATATACCAGGAACTTCCGATGAAATAGTCAGCGTACCTGAAAATACTCAATTTTCTCTCCTGGACTGTCAGAAACTTCTTGAAGACTCCTGAAGTCCCCTGCGACCAACGTTTCTGTTGAATGAAATAGGACCTGAGGGATTCGGGTGCTGAGTTATTAACTGTATTTCTGACTATGTAAATGGAACTGAAACCTTCCTCATGAAATTTCACGCTTGTTGAAAGATCTTCGGTTACTGATTCTTCGTCAAAACCACCTAGCTTTCTAATCGCATCTGTCTTGAAGATAAGATTGGTTCCCAGCATAAATGCGGAATTTCTCGAACTTCGAAGTGGCATTATCCTGTACATGAAAGGTATCTGCTGCGCATATGCCCCCCTTGTTACCGTGTTCTTTCCTCTGTTCTCGTAAAATTGTGGGAATTGGACAAGTTCATACCTTCTTGCATATGAAAGTCCAATGTCGAAGAATTTCTTGGTCGGGACAGCATCACAATCCAGAAGTGCAACATAAGCGGTCTTCACGTGAGCAATACTATCATTTATTGCACCCGCCTTGTATCCCCTCCTTGATCCTCTGAAGTAATGTGCCACCTTGTATTTCAGGGCCAAAGAACTAATCGCTCCTTTGTTTATGGTTGAATCGTCAGCCAGTATGATCTTGCCGCTGAACAATCTTCTTGTTTCCCTGAGAGTCCGTTCCAGAACATTCATGGGTTCATTGTAGCAAAGCACTATGACAGTCAGTGCATTATCATCCATCCTGTCGGAGAATCTATCTCCGTAATCCAATCTAGGTGGCCTCATACTGACATAGAGGTAAAACTGAGCCAGTAACCAAATCTGGGCTGAAAAAAATGCATAGAAATACGCTCTTATGTACCAAACATTTATGATAAAGAGATCGTCAAGATAGAATGCAACCACTAGAGCAGCGGCAAAAACGAAAAATGGGAATATGGCCCAGTTTAGGGCATCAAGAATACGTCTTCTCCTTGCCAAGCCTCTCGTGAATCGACTGTCAAGGATCCAGCCCTCATTTGTTGCCTGCTTGTCTCTGTATAACACCTTATCCGCAAAAATTCGCTATCTGACATATATAGTTGTGTATGTATCCTGGACTGGTACCCTCCTGTACTGGATTACATACATAAATGAGCATTCATACAGGAGCGACCGGAAACAGTTATTCCTTCCATATGTGAATGCCCATTCCCTTCAGAATGGTGACGAAGATTCTCACTGAAATGTAAATAAGGACTATACCCACCACAAAAAGCGCAATGCTCACGGGTATGAAGTATGTATCTGCGGCAGTTATAAACCAGGACGAAGAGATAAGATCTGCCCCTACTACCAGAAGTGCTAGCCCTATTACCATTTTGATTATGTTCTGCTCAAATTCCTGCGACAACACACTCATTTCCACAGTATTCCGATCTCTGTATTTTACCATTTTGGAACAATATTTAGCGATCCGATCCCTTAAAATGCCAAGACCCCAGGTGAAAAGTCCCTGAGCAAATAACTCGTGCTTGGCAGAAAATTTCATATCCTTGTCATGACATTGTAAAAAATCCGCCAGTCCTCAGTGAAATTTACAACTATGGGAGTAAGATTTTAATAAATAGCGATTCTAGGGTTTTCGTGGATGATCCCAACGCCCTCAAGTCCCAGATAGTGCGTACTAACAAGTACAACAGCCTACTGGAACTAAGGAAGAACATAAGAGGGTTTTACGGAAAGCTACCATTTTCAGTTTTTGTTGATTTGAGGGGAAGGATAGAGGAGAAGATAAACACATTCAACAGTCCCATGTGCGATCAGGCCACCGTTAAGGTCATCGGCAAGGATGGTTCTGTCACAAAGATACCTGCTGAAGAATGCCAGTATGCAGTATCCAATAAGATAAGACTCTCAGAGTACATATTCAACAAGTACAAGAGCGCCCAGGATTTCCAGATAGAATCAAAGAATATCCTTGGAACATATCAGAGCACATCTGAAGGAAAGAAAGAGGAAAAGGAGAACGAGAAAAACAGCTACGCACAGGCAAATGATCCACAGATAGATGTTTTGCAGAGTAGGGTGGAATACCTTATCAGGCTCATGGATCACATGTCAAGAACCTACGGCGAAGCAATACCAAAAATTGTGAACGATGTAAAGGAGATTACAGAAAGGCTTGACGACCTCTACAGGAAAATAATGAGGGATGAGGTAGAGCACTAGTCTACCTCTGCAAGATTTAATTAATGGATTGTTCCTAGTTGTTCCAGATTTGGGGCAACCTTGAATGGCTTTAGGATCGACTATTTATGACACCTTCCAGAGGAGAATTCTTCCCAGTCAGCCTGGAATGTGGGTAGCCATTGGTATCCTCATAGGCGTTTCTGCAGGAGTGGGATCTCTTCTTCTGTACAATGGAATAAGATTCTTCGCCCATGTGATACTCTTTCTCATTTCTGGCCTTAATTTGCCCCTACCCGGTGGAGAGGGCGGTAGCCCCACCTATTCCTTTGGCCAGTATGACAAATACCTGATACCTGTTTCTACCACACTCGGAGGATTTTTTTCCGGCGTTTTGGTATACAAACTGACACCAGGATCAGAAGGACTGGGCATAAACGCCGCAATAAATGCATTTCACAACCTATCTGTGAGAATAAGAAACAGGACTCCTGCAGTGAAGCTGGCGGCTTCAGCCATAAACATAGGCGCCGGAGGAAGTGCAGGCCGTGATGGGCCAGTTGCGCTTATATCGGCAGTATTTGGGTCATACCTTGCAGATTTATTCAAGCTTGATGACCATGACAGAAGAATAGTCATGGCTTCCGCAATTGGTGCTGGTATCGGAAGCATTTTCATGGCACCAATAGGGGGAGCGATCATGAGCACAGAGATCCTGTATAGGAGAGATTTCGAGGTAGAAGCCCTCATACCTGCAACTGTCGCCTCCCTTGTGGGCTATGCAATTTTTGGATTCCAGTTCCACTACAATCCCCTTTTTACTACAGCAGCGAGTTCCTTCTTCTTCGTGGATGGACGAGCCATACTTGTATACGCGATTCTTGGGCTTTTTGCAGGTCTAGGTGGAATGTTTTACGTGAAAATCTTCGATTGGATACACCTTGCCTTCTTGAGGATGACTCGGGTACCTTTCTACATCAAGCCTGCCATTGGCGGACTCCTAATCGGAGTCATCGCCATATATTACCCGCAGATTTTGGGCCTTGGATATGGTTGGGTCCAGCTAATCCTGAATGGAAACCTGGTACCTCCCCTTAGTATTCTGATCTTACTTTTCTTTCTCAAGATCCTGGCCTCGTCTTTCAGTTTAGGATCAGGAGGAGCAGGTGGTGTCTTTGCCCCATCCATTGTCACTGGCGCTTTTCTGGGAGCAAGCCTGGGTATATTGATGCACCCGATTTTTCCATTCGTAACAGTGGATGAGGTCACAATAGTCACCATGATTGCTTTCTTTGCAGGAGTTTCGAAAACACCTCTTTCTATGGTAGTAATGGGTAGTGAAATGGCAGGTGGCCTAGATCTGCTTCTGCCCCTCATGATTGCTGTATCGATTGCGTACTACACCGCAGGCATCAAAAGCTCAATTTATAACGAACAGGTCCTGGACAGGCTTCATTCGCCTGCTCACATCTTTGAGTACAAGGACAAGATCATGGACAGTGTGACTGTTAGCGATGCGATGAACACAGATTATATTGAGACATCACCCACCACAAGGCTCTGGGAACTCCTATACATGTTAAGGTCTAAGGGAAAGGGTGGAGCAGTAATAACAGATGCAGGTAGACCAGTAGGGTATGTAAGCAGGGTCATGGTGCAGGGCTCAACGAGAGACTCCCTCAAAACAGTCTCTGATCTGCATATACAGGAACCCCATGTGATTACAGAGGATAAGACAATACACAGAGCGCTAGACGTCCTCCCAAGCGATTCTCAAGTCGATCTGATTGTCGTGGACCGCGAAGGTGGCAAGGTGAAAGGAACCATGGGATTCCACGACATTGCCGATGCATACGAGATGAGATACAGGCAGAGCAAAATAAGTGAGATGAAAGGGGAGAAAGGCGCTTAGTTTGGCTATTAAGAATTGAGGTGAAATTAGCCAGTGAACGGCTGTCATGCCTAACTTTTCTCACAAATGCCTTATAAGTTACTGCTCAATACAGACTTTATGAATTATCCTTATTCTAACCTTAAAGTGTGGTATGACGGAAGGACAATGCCCTTCGATGAAGCCACTGTTCCCATTACAGTACATTCCCTACAATACGGATCTGGAATCTTTGAAGGCATTAGAGCCTACAAGACGTCAAGCGGACCTGCTGTCTTCAAGCTGAGAGAACACACTGAGAGATTCTTTGACACCGCAAAGATCTACCGGATGAGCCTCGGCTATACCAAGGATGAGGTCAACAGCGCAATACTTGAGACAATAAGGATCAATGGGCTCGAGTCATGCTACATACGGCCCTTCGCTTTCTACAATGATGTCAGGGTAGGCCTGGGAACCGAAAACAAGAAAATAAGCGTCTACGTTGCGACAATCCCAATGGGCAGCTATTTCGGTGAGGCACAGGATAAGGGTGCAAAGTGCAGAACTTCATCCTGGAGGAGAATAAATTCAGATATAGTGCCTGTCAGGGCTAAGGCTAGCGGCAACTATCTCAACTCAATTCTCACAAGCAGGGAGGTTCGAGGTGCGGGATTTGATGAAGCCATATTGCTCTCATCCAACGGACACCTAGCAGAGGGGCCAGGGGAAAATATCTTCCTTGTAAAGGATGGTAAATTAATAACTCCGGGTACGAGCGCCGACATTCTGGGAGGCATTACAAGGGAAACTGTCATTCAACTAGCAAGGGATTCAGGCATTGAGGTCGTTGAAAGGGACATTCACAGAGAAGAGATCTATGTCGCCGATGAGGCCTTCTTCTGTGGGACCGCCGCGGAAATAACCTTCATTTCGAGCGTTGACAACATAGAAGTAGGGAATGGAAAGAAGGGGGCCATCACTTCAAGAATTGCCAACCTCTACAGTGACACTGTTACAGGAAAAGTTCAGAAATACAGTGATTGGCTCACCTATGTATGAGCTGTCGCAGCTATCCGAAGGCAAAATTAGATAATAGTGCGGGATACAGAACCAACAGGCGGGTGTAGTGTAGCGGTATCACAGGGGCTTCCCAAGCCCTTAACCCGGGTCCGAATCCCGGCACCCGCATGTATGACTGATCTTTCTGATTACGAAAGGAGGACTATCGCACAATAATTTCCTGCATTTTTCTCACATTCTTTACGAGCCTGGCGAACATTTCCATAGTAAGCTGCTGGGATGCGTCTGATAGAGCGTTATCGGGATCAATATGCACCTCGACCTCAAGCATATCTGCCCCAGAAGCAACTGCGCCTAGTGCCAAGGATTCCACTAGGTCACGCCTTCCTGCTGGGTGGCTTGGATCTGCGCAAATTGGCAGATGTGTTACATTTCTCATTGAGGCAACATATCCTATGTCCATGTTGAATCTTGTATAATTCTCAAAACTCCTGTTTCCCCTGTAGCACATTACAACATTCTCGTTCCCGCCTGAAAGAATATACTCACTTGAGTTGAGCCATTCATCCATGGTTGTGGCTAGCCCATTCTTCAGAAGTACCGGTTTTTTTTGCTTACCAAGATACCCGAGAAGAGAGTAGTTTTGGGCATTTCTTGCCCCGACCTGTATCATGTCTACAGTGTCACCGAAGATATTGTAGTCGGAGGCATCGAGTAGTTCACTAACAACTGGTAGACCCGTCTCTTCCTTCGCCTGTGCCAGGAGCTTAACTCCAGCTTCGCCGAGTCCCTGAAATGAATATGGGCTAGTTCTCGGCTTGAAGGCGCCTCCACGAAGCATGTCTGCACCCAGCCTCTTTACTGCCTCGGCAGTCCCCATAATTTGTTCCTCAGTTTCTACGGCGCAGGGACCAGCTGCAACTATCAATTTCTCCGCTCCAATGCTCACATTACCGACATTCACTACAGTCTTTTCGTTCTTGAATTCCCTCGAAAAAAGATTTCCATTTACCACTATTGCGCTTTCAGAATTAATATCAAGGCTTGAAGGGGACTGCCCCTCAGTAAGTATGACCTTCCTTCCATATAGATCTAAAACCCTGTAACTCTGTGTTGAGTCCATCATTCTGTCTGTGAGTTCTCCCTCACCCAAGGGACTCTTAGGTATTATTATCACGTTTGTTCCCCTCCTATTTCCTGCGGGGTAGCCACCGCGACACTGAGCGATTTGGCAGAAAATTCTCCCTTCAGAATCTCACTTGAAAGTATTAGTGTGCCTTGGCTCAAGGACAGGGCTATTTTGCCGTTAGGTTCGACGAGTGAAAACCATCTGCATTCAGTATTATCGCCTATAGCTGTGACGTGCCCTCCTCGCTGTATCACACCCAGCGACAGGTTATCGTTGTACCCGACGCCGCAATTCAGTTCAAAACCCGGGTAGGAGATCATCAGACCTGCGCAGTAAGCTAAAAGATGATCATCGCCGTTAATTTTCAGAGCCTCATTATCTTCAGTGGAATCTGGAAGATTCAATGTAGGTTTCTTGCTCAGCTGTCTAAGTGTGGTGAGTTCAAATATCATATTGAGAACTGATGTTTCTAGATCATTAATGCCTGGAATCTTCTGGATGACTTCAAGCTCTCTATCTCTATCCCTAACAGGCATAGACAGTTTTTCCTTCTCCTCTCTAATTCGCTCAGAAAGTGACAAGCGCCTTGACAGCAGTGCGAGCACTTTAAGCGTATTGCCGTAAAGCTCTTCCCGCAACTTTTCAAGAGACGAAATCTCACCTATTCTTTCATCAATTGTTCTACCGGTGACCATAAAAAAAGCCCCCTTAGAAGGAACCAAAACTATAACTGAAATATCTCGCATAAGCCAGGTTCATAACAATCCAGTCTTCACCTGACTCCCACCGAATTGAGTTTACTTCGTTTACATCGGGAACTTCTTGCGAGCGAGACATTGTCAAGCACTCATAGATTTAAAGTATTTAAGACTTTTTCCCTTTGATATTCGCTACAGAAAGCAGCATATATGGGTCGAGTAAAATAGGCTCAGAGAATAATCTTATCGTCTGGTGTATAGAGTTCGCCGATCTGATTCTGCAAAGTCGGAATAACACGCATGGAATCTGCTGTCAAATGTACTGGAACTAACCTCTTTGAATGACTCTCTTCGAATATAGATAATACATCTGATACCGTCGAATGTTTCCAGATGTCGGCCTCTATCTTGAGCTCATCTGGGTAGGTCATTTCATGTATTAGAAGATCTGAGTTAGCTGCACCATTCGCGATGACATCAGAATATGCTGTGTCCCCAGAGTAGAAGATGACCTTGCCGTTGTTAGAATACCTATAGGCGTAATCAGTTACAGTATGTATTCCTTCAAAGATTTCGACCTTACCCTTCTCAGATGAGTCACTGAAAGACGCATAAATCCTGAAGCCAGATGGAGTTGCATAACACTCGAGAAGCTTTGTTGTGATGCCCTCAATACCCTTAGGCCCGGTGATTAGGAGCTCTTCTTCATTGCCCGACATTGCCCTATGCCATAGGAGCCCTACTAGCCCAGAGAAATGGTCATAGTGGAGGTGAGAAATAAACACCTGCTCTAGAGAGTTTGGGTCTATCCCAGCTTCTATCATTGCACTCAGCGAACCGGGACCGAAATCAAAAGCCGTCTTCTCGTCAACCAGGAAAGAAGTGTTGCTTTTCCCGGGGATGGTCTTTGCAGACCAGTTTCCAAGAAATGTCAGCTCCATGCATATCGATTGCTTGCCACTATTAAACATTGTAACTTTTCCTTATGTTGTGTATCCCTTTGGTATTTGTCCGTTCAATAGGCTCATTCCAGTAACGCTTAACTATCTAGAGAGAATCATTAAGAGTAGATGGTGAACAACAAAGAAGACTACCTGCTGGTAACTTGGGAATTTCTGGAGACAATTGGCAAAGTGTCAGAAAAAGATGTTGCCAAGAGGCTCAAGATTTCTGCCCCAACTGTCTCTGAGTATGTATCCAAACTTGAAGCCGAGGGTCTCTTACGCAAGAATGGTAGGGATCTCAATTTTACTCCAAAGGGTTTTAGGAGTGTTCTCCCAATTGTCAGGGAGCATCGTATAGTAGAGGTTTTTGCTTACAAGTTTCTCGAAATACCATGGGAGGACTCACATTCTTCTGTAATGGAGTTAGAGCACCTATTTCATGGGGAGAAAGGAGAAAAGCTGTACAAGAATATAGGCAGGCCAGACACATGCCCCCACGGAAACCCAGTGAACCCCTCAGAGACAGGTAGAGAAATATCAGCATCATTTGCAGATCCAGGAAAATACACTCTCAACAGGATCTCGTTCGAGGAGAGGAAACTCCTGAAGGAACTAGCAAACATTTCTGCCTTTCCAGGGACTGCAGTTAATGTGATCAACGATGGCACTGTAAGAATAGAAAGCGGCAATGGGGAGCTGAGACTGGACCCGTTCACATCTTACGCACTAAAGTTGATCAAATAACAGGTAAAACAGCGCAAACTGTTAATTCTTGCGAGTCCGCAGACGTCAGCCATCACGGTCAGAACAGAGTCTCATGAAAAGTATTAATTATGGTCCAGTTGATTATCCATAACCCACGATTAACACAGTCAAAGGTTGATCTAATGATGAGAATCAGTATTTCTATCAAGAACCTGAAGGAAGTTGCCGACCTTCTCAACACCGTTGTAACGGAGGCAAAATTCAAACTTGATAAGTCTGGCATATCCGTAAAGGCGGTAGACCCAGCACACGTAGCCATGATAAGCATCGATGTCCCAAAGGAGATCTTTAACGAATACCAGATAGACGAAGAAGAAGAGATCGCACTTGATGTTGAACGGCTTAAGGCAGTCATTAAGCTGGCAAGCTCCGGCGATCTGGTGACCATAACCAAGGAGAGAGAGAAACTCAAATTTGAGATTGGGAATATAGTGAAGAGCATCTCACTGCTTGACAACAATTCTGTGACTACTCCCAGAATACCGCAAATAAGTTCTGAGTATTACGTGGTAATGGGAAAAACCGAACTGGAAAAAGGACTGAGGGCCGCAGAGGACGTATCTGATGCAATAAGGCTGTCGCTTACAGATTCAGATTTCAAGGCAAGATCAATGTCTGACTCTGAGGAATCGGAAATGGTGCTTCAGAAGGACATGCTGAAGGAAATCTTTTGCAAGAATCCTGTCAAGAGCTCCTATCCCCTGGAATACCTTCTTAAACTGGTGAAGTCACTGGCTTCATCTGATGACATGAAGCTGAGCTTCAAAGATGACTATCCCCTTACTATAGAATTTTCGCTTAAACAAGGGAAGGATAACCCGGATAAGCACATTTCTGGAGTGTTCTTGCTCGCCCCTAGAATGGAGCAGTAAATTCAGAAATTTATTTTAAAACCCCTTTTTTTGTGGCTTACTCTTGCGTTTAGATTCATAAAACAAAAGCGGGCGCGGAGGGATTCGAACCCTCGATCCACAGCTTAGGAGGCTGTTGCCTTGTCCTGTCTGGGCCACGCGCCCTTTAGCGCAATAATATTGTGGCGCTCCCTGATTGTAAGACACCTTATTATAATCTCTTTTTTGTCTTTCACCCCCAATTTGACCGAGTTGATTTCTTGTACCAAACAGTTTAGCGATCTGTTTTTATCCAGATCGAATAGTACCATCCGGTAACTAATGACAGAAGAAAAAACGGAAAAAAAGAAAGTTGGCCAATTGCAGGAGATTAGACGAGAGTCGATTGAAAAGATCTCGGTGCTTATGACTTCCGCTTTCGGATTGGTAGCTGCACTTGCTTGGAATAGTGCAATTCAGAAAATCTTCTCAGTCATCTTCGGTTCGAGTAGCGAACTATGGGCCATGGTTCTGTATGCTGTGTTTGTAACTGTGATCGCTGTGGTTGTGACGATCTACATAGGGAGAATTGCAGGAAGACTCAAAGGCCAATGATTGTTCTCAAGAGTTATAACCGTAAATTCTATTCACAGAGCAATGGAAATTCACGTGGATGGCTGGAGCACCAACATTAGGTTCTCCGCTGCACATTTCATACCGAATCTTGGTAAGTGTTCAAGAATACATGGACATGATTATGCACTTAAGCTAAGACTTCACGGAAAGAAGACCTCTGGAATTCTTATTGACTTCACGGACCTTAAGAACGCGATGCGTGATGCAATTTCAGACCTAGATCATAAGCTGCTTGTACCAGGAAGGAGCAGGGAAGTCAGCTATTCTACAAATAGTGGGGAGATGGAGATAAAATACGAAGACAAGAAGCTGGTTGCTGTGGAGCGAGATATCCATGTATGCGACGTAGAAGTGACTTCCAGCGAAGAATTGTCCTCTTACATTGCAAGTAGAATTGCAGAAAGGCTCGGCAAGAGACAAAACCTCACTAGCCTGGAAGTCTGTGTGGAGGAGGGGCCTGGTCAGGGTTCGTATGTGGAGATTGATCTGAACGAGTGAAAAGGTTGTATGCCTCCTTTCTGGCGGCCTCGACTCGACTACTGTTCTTGGCTACGCACTTAGCCGAGGCTTTGATGTCCATGCTCTTAGCTTTAATTATGGCCAGAGGCACTCTAGGGAACTTGACGCTTCTATGGCGGTGTCAGAATATTACAAAGTTCCAAGAAAACTCATAAGCATGGACTTAACACAGATAGGTGGCAGCTCTCTGACCGACAGCATTCCAGTTGAGTCCAGAGGAATTGATGAGATCGAAGATCATATCCCAACTTCTTATGTGCCAGCAAGGAACTCCATATTCATCTCTCTTGCTGCTGCTTATCTTGAGACAATAGGAGGAAATGCAATTTATGTGGGCGTGAATGCAATGGACTATTCGGGTTACCCAGATTGCAGGCCGGAGTACATTCATTCTCTTGAGGAGGCCCTAAACCTGGGGACAGGAGATGGCAATAACAAATGGATGAGCATAAATGCACCTCTTCAGTATCTCACAAAGTCAGAAATAATAAAAATGGGAATGAAGCTTGGAGTTCCCTATGAACTCACCTGGTCATGCTATAATGGAGGTAAGCAGGCATGTGGAAGATGCGACTCCTGTCAGCTAAGGCTCAAAGGCTTCGCAGATTCAGGATTTCAGGACCCCATTCCTTATGAATTTTACCCGGCTTTTTACAGAGGTTCGCTTGATAAGCCTTAAGGAGAAATTATTGTGAAAGGAACTTGTCGACTTTGGAAGAGTTCTCCTTCACTCCTGCGACTGTCTTTTCCCAGAGGGCCTTTTCATCTGGATTGAAATCCATGTCGAATATTTCCTCAACACCATTCGCGCCAATCTTTATGGGAACTCCAATGAAGAGTCCCTCCGCGCCGTAGTGTTTTCCATGCTGTCCGCTGAGATGTGCAGCACAAGGAATGATCCTCTTCTTGTCCAAGATGATCGATTCAACCATTGCCCTAATAGATGCTGCTGGTGCGTAGAAAGCGCTGCCTGTTTTGAGGAATTCAACTATTTCGCCTCCTCCGAATCTTGTCCTTTTCACTATTGAGTCTATTTTTTCCTTGCTAAGAAGATTAGAGATTGGTATTCCAGCCACTGAGGAGTATCTTATGAATGGAACCATATCATCGCCGTGCCCACCAATGACAAAAGCATTTACATCTTCAACCGAAACTCCAAGTTCCATTGCCAAGAATGTCCTAAACCTAGCACTGTCAAGTGCACCACCGAGTCCCATAACTTTGGATGGTTCGGCGCCTGTAATCTTCTGGAGCGCGTAAGCCATGATGTCAGCAGGATTGGATACTACCACAATTACAGCACCTGGAGAATACTTCTTTATGTTCTCTCCAACATCCTTTATGATTTCTACGTTCTTGGACAGGAGGTCGTCCCTGCTCATCCCAGGTTTCCTTGCAAGACCGGCTGTCACTATGATAACATCAGAACCTTCCAGATTTTTGTAAGAATTCTTGTCTGTGGTTGTAAATCCCTGTACTCTGGAATCGTACCCCCAATGTGGTGCACCCTCTCTCATGTCGAGGCCCTTCCCCTCGGGAACACCGTCTATTACATCGAAGAGGTATATATCCCCAAGTTCCTTAATCGCAAGGAACTGAGCGAGAGAGGCACCAACATTTCCGGCTCCAATAACAGAAATTTTGTGTCTAGGCATACTAACAAATCGCTTTAACGCTAAAAAACATTGTCGGAAACATGAAAGGGGTTCCTGTTATTTCCATACCCTTTATAAAAGCGCCTCTAAATGCGAAATTTAATTTGCCCTATTACACGAAAGATTAAATAATCATCCTGTTTTTATAAGCCGGATGATAGTGATTTATGACCAGTCGGGGGACCATAATGGTCTCTTTGAAGAACTGATGAAACCGACTGGAATAGAATACAAGGTCCTTGAAAACTTCTCCAGCGAAGAGATTGACAGGATTAAGCCATCATCAATCATAGTTTACCTTAATTCCGGCCTACCCCCGGAAATGCAAGAATATTTCTTGAAAGAACAACGTGATTATCTTCTGATCGTCATGGCAGACCAAGACCCTGAAATCGATGAGAGGATAAGATATACTTCAGAGATAGTTATTCTAGATCCTGCTGATATTGAAACCTCCAGAAAGAGGCTCAGGCAGGCCCTTACCAGCTATACAGTCAGGAAGCTCCGGGTCATAAACAACACATCCATTTATCTAGCGAAAAATGGTCTCTATCCTGGCGTTGTCTATTTTACCAAACCGGAGAATTCACGAACTCTCTTTTCCCTAATGTTCTCAGACACGGTAGACAAAAAGAGAATCTTTGTGGCCTCCAGATTCAATCTTAGGCACGAGCTCCCCGACCTGCTGAATGAAGAGAATTTCCTTTGGGTTACAGACTCAATTGGTGCTCAGCGAAATAGGCCTGTTAACCTGACTTACATAATGGACGCCATAGTAAAGAAGATTGTCGAGAACAACAGCCTGATTATTTTTGTAGATATTTTTGACCTTTTGATCGTATATCATAACTTTTACGATGTTGCACGTGCTTTTGAGCAAGTGAAAAGCCTTGCAATCGAGCGAAACATCTATTTACTACTGACATTTAGCGATCAGGCGATGGATCATATTCAGTTCGGACAGATCACAAGATTTGCCGAGGAGTGGAGCCCAAGGTCCGTTAGCGACCTAAATTAGGGAGGATTAGGGTCAATGGCTAAGAATAACCTGCTTGAACTCTTTAAGACTTTTTTCCACCAGAATTACGGAAAGTCTTTGGTGGTAAAAGGCAGGCCAGGGGCAGGGAAAACAACGTTTGCCCTGGAATTTCTTGACTACATCAGAAAGGAGACCCCAGTTCTCTACTTGTCCGCCAGATTCTCAGATGATCCGCTTACAGAACAGTTCCCATGGCTGCCTGAATATTCTGCAAAGCAGATTGAAAACAGAGTAACTCAACGTGATTTTACCAATGTTATAAGCGAGTCATTGGGGAAATTGGAGAAAATGATCGAGGAAGGTCAAATAACGACTCAGCTGACATCCCGCGAAACTGGGCTTGTCCTTAACATAAGGGATCTGGTGCCTGAAATTCAGACGATATACGACTTTATTGACAAGAATTACGGAAAAACTCCCATTGTCGTGCTAGATTCCATTGACGCGCTATCTGAGAAATATGGAATAGATGCAGCAACCATCTTTTCAGTACTGCATTCAGACCTCGTTGAAAATTCCGGGGCAAATATCATTGTCATCATGGAGGAAATGCAGAACAACAAACTGGAATACTTTTCGGACGGGGTCGTCAACATGGATTACCAGCTTCAGACAGACTTCATGATAAGGACGCTCACCATATCAAAGCTCAGGGGAATGTCTACCGGTTCAAGCCCCGTATGGCTTTATTCTCTAAAGGGAGGCAGATTCATTCCGTATGAAAGGGAGAGCGTATCATATCCAGAAAACAAGCTAAAAACCAAGATAAAAACTGAAGAGCGTTCTTTTGAGGTGCCACTGGGAAATTCTGACCTTTCAATGCTCGTGGAAAAGGACTTCGACAGGGTCCCTCTTGGGTATGTTGTAATATTCCACAGAGTAAACAAGTCAACTGCTGTGGACAAAGTTGTCAACCTTGTAAAGAACAACCTCATAAGAAAGACTGTGCTTGAGGGAAGGGGCGTAATTGATGCTACCTCTAGCAGCTATGAGACTTCTAGAGTCATGGTGGACACTATGGAGTCAGAAGTCCTGAAACACTACATAACTGCAGAGAAATCAAAGAGGTCTAGCTCCTACGTCATTAACCTTGAGGGTAAATCTCTGGTAGAGGATTTTCCACATGAGGTCATTGACTTTTTCATGTCTTCATCATCCAGACCCAATGTGTACATATTTTCAACAGACTTTCTATCCTTCACCTATGGAAACGAATTCTTTGGCGATTTGCTCAACCTGATAAATATAATAAGAATGACAGGAGTCATTGTAATAATGGCTGATGATGAATATTACCAGAAAATAAGTCATTACGGAAATCTTACCTTGCATTTCCGCGACTTCAGTGGCTATGTGCTTTTGAATTCCCACGAGAGGAGCCTTTATATTTCAAGCCCCCACTATCCAAAGGATAAGTGGCCAGAACTTACCCTGGAAGAGATTTTGTAATGATCGGCAACGTTTAATTTGCCCTAGATATGCGAGTAACATGTTTCCTGAACTCAGGATGAGAAGGCTCAGGAGTACAGAGCAGATCAGAGGGATGTTTGCAGAACACTCGCTGGAACTTGACAAACTGGTAATGCCAGTTTTTGTAGAGGAAGGTCTCAAAGGGAAAAGAGAAATTGTTTCTATGCCGGGCATATACAGGCACTCTCTGGAGGGCCTAAAGGACTACCTTACTGAACTCGAGGGTCTTGGCCTGAAGTCAATTATACTTTTTGGTATCCCTACAAACAAAGATTCTGAGGGAAGCTCCTCCTATGACAGCCATGGTATTGTACAGCAGGCTATCCGGGTTGCAAAGAAACATACTAAACTAAATGTGATTGCAGATCTTTGCCTCTGCGAGTACACTGACCATGGTCATTGCGGCATTATAAGGGGCGAGGGTGTGGACAACGACGCCACTCTTTCAGTTTACGGCAAAATTGCTAAGAGCTATGCTGAAGCAGGTGTTGATATTGTTGCCCCTAGCGGCATGATGGACGGCCAGGTCGGAGAGATAAGAAAATCACTTGATTCTTCTGGATACAATACTGTTCCAATTATGGCATATAGTGCGAAATATCACACCTCACTTTATGGGCCATTTCGCGAGGCAGCCAACTCTAAGCCAGGATTTGGCGACAGGAAGTCCTACCAGATGAATTACAGGAATTCAAGGGAAGCAATAAGGGAGATTAGAGAAGATGTCCAGGAAGGCGCAGACATAATAATGGTCAAACCTGCCCTTTTCTACCTTGATATAATTTCTAAGGCCAGGGAGATGTTTGACCTCCCGCTGATAGCATACAGCGTAAGCGGTGAGTATTCTGCCATAATGAACGCGGTAAACAGTGGGCTCCTGAGTGCCGATGTGATAGAAGAGGCGCTCACATCGATATTTAGGGCTGGTGCAAACATCGTCATAACCTATTTTACAGAACATATGCTGCGAAATGCAAAATTATAAGACTTATGTTTGAAAAGTGGCTAAACTTCGCATTCCAGAGATATTTTTCTTCTATCAACACCCTTATTAGTGACGTTAAAATTGTGTATAGGTGATATTATGGCAGTCTATCTAGGAATGAAAGCACCAGACTTTACAGTGAACACAACAAAGGGCCCCATGACTTTTTCAGATCTGAAGGGAAAGTGGGTACTTCTTTTCTCGCACCCAGCAGACTTCACACCGGTCTGCACGACTGAGTTCATGGGATTTGCAGAGAGGTACGACGAGTTCAAGAAACTAGGCGTTGAGCTAGTTGGTTTGAGTGTGGACAGCATATATTCGCACATTGCATGGCTGAAGGACATCAAGGAAAAGTACGGAGTTGAGATTCCTTTCCCGGTCATAGCGGATATCGAAAAGGAAGTGGCAGATGCTTACAACCTATACGACCCAAAGAGCGGAGTTACTGTAAGGGGAGTTTTCATAATTGACCCCAATCAAACAGTCAGATGGATGATCTACTACCCTGCAGAGATTGGAAGGAACATAAACGAAATTGTAAGGGTGATCAAGGCGTTCCAGTTCAACTGGGATAAGAAGCTGGCAACTCCTGTCAACTGGGAGCCAGGACAGGCAGGAATCGTGGGCGCGCCTAACACCTTTGAAGGTGCCCTTGTAAGAGAAAAGGAAGAGGGCGCCGAGAGATGGTATTTGAAAAGACAGAAAGCATAAGGCACGAGTAGAATGACCGATTGTGCCATGTTCAACATAACGATGGGGGAATACCACCCATCAACTATTTGTATTGAAATTTCAAAGCTGAAAGATTCTCTTGCAGGCCTTATAGATGTAACAAATTCGGAGTACCCTGAGGAAAGCATGGCGGAATATATTGAAGAATACGCAAGATCTGATGAGGTTCGGCCAACGGACAGGACTCTAGGATTTGTTGTTCTTAACAGATCGAAGAAAGTAATATCGCTTTCCTTCAGTGAGATCGATCCAAGTGTCAAAGACAGCCTAAAGAATGTCATAAAAGATTATGAGAGGGAGGGGTTCCAAGTAGAACTGGACCTCCCCAATTAATCTTTGATTGCATATTCTTCAGAAATCTATTTTTCTTAGAAGCCAAATCCCATTCTTTTATTGATCTGAGAGCCACGAAGAGGGGTAATTTCCGGCAACTTCCTTATATCTTTCCTGCCAGTTTGGTAGCTTTTTCCCATTTAGGTGAGCTTCTAGACGGTCGAGAAACGCGTGTGTACCCGGAGCAAAACCCTTGGCAGTATCTGTACTCAGATTGCGATGTTCTAGTATTAGAACGGTCGCATTCCCTTCTGGACGCAGTTCCCACCTTATTACTGCGTTTTCCCCCTTTGGTAGTTCCTGCCTGGGCTCGATCTTCCATTCGTGTTCGAAGACCCTCGGAGGATCCCAGACTAGAATGTTTCCAGTGACGTGAAGTCTTGAGGGTCCAGAAATAAATTCGACTGAACCATTTTCTCCGCCCTCTATTTTGGCCTTTGTCATATACCACCTGGACAACTCCTCTGGATCAGTGATGGCTTTCCAAACTCGCTCAGGCTTTAGATCGAATCTTCGTTCAAATAGCAGAGTGGCAAATTTTCCCTCTACCTTGACTTCTCCCGCTGCTTCATTTCCATTTGACATTACTTACTTTCCCTATCCTTGATCTTATTGGATGACTGCTGCTCCTCTTCAAGATATGAGGAGAGCGAATCGAGCCTATCAGACCAGAATTGCCTATACATTGATATCCAGGCGTCAACTTCTTTGAGGTTTTTAGGCCTCAGGGAATATACCCTTTGTTGTGCCTTCTGTGTAACATTGACAAGCCCTGCTATCCTTAGTATCCTTAGATGTCTTGAGACAGCAGGTTGTGGGAGCACTGGGAATTCAGATACCAAATCCCCTGCCGTTCGGTTGCTTTCCCTCAGGATTTCTAGAATTCTTCTTCTTACTGGATTAGCGATAGCGGCAAATACTCCTCCACTAGTAATTTCGATCACCCAATCTATTTCTTTTCCTCAGTAGGCTCTGGCAACTGGTTTATGGAAAATAGGTTCCCGTCTGGGTCTGCAAAGGTAGCGGAGATCCCCCAGGGATAAGTTAAAGGCCTCTCCTGGTGAAATACTACTCCATGGGAACTGAGTTCGTCAAAAGCTTTGGCGCAATCTTCCACCCTTAGTACAATAGGCGGATTTTTTCCTGGAGACCAGGAATCAGACCATCCATTCGGATCGCCAGAACCTGCTTGGAAAAGAGCAATTTCTAGTTCTTGACTAGCTGGGCCTACAGTAACCCACCTGTTCCCTCCAGGAGGGGTGAAGTCAGTCTTTTTTTCAAAACCTATCTGTTTAGTGTAGAAATTGAGCGCTTTTTCTTGATCCTTTACAACAAGAGTTATTTGCATTACTTTCGAGTTCATGTATGTGTATAACAAATTTGTTATATAACGCTTTTGTTAATTGTTTCTATGTACCATATGAATGCTTATAGGCTCAGATTATACGACCTGATCAATTATTGTATTACGAATAACGCAGTTTAAATCACATCTTTGGCCCGCTCTACTACTATAAAACATTATATAATTACTCTTGATACATCAATAATGTTTAGCGTCGAAGAGATCCTGATTATCGCTGCAGTGGCTTTGATTCTCTTCGGTGGCTCAAAAAAGATCCCCGACCTCGCAAGAAGTATGGGAAGGGCCACGGGGGAATTTAAGCGTGGGCAATTAGAGCTTGAGAAAGAGATCAAAAACTCCATGTACGCAAGTTCTACTTCCAACCAGGGCAACAAGGTGGACTACTTTGAAGTTGCAAAGAACATGGGTATAGACACTACGAACAAGGATGAAACCCAACTGAAAAGCGAGATTGCAGAGAAACTCAAGAACTAACAACAATGAGCGATGAATCTATCCTCCCTGTTCTCTTTAGAAATCTTGATGAAATCAGGAAAAGACTAGGTCGCATTCTAATTATATTTGGCGTTTTCATGGCCCTTTTCCTCGTGGTGAGGATTCAGGACATCACTTTTCTTGGACACAGCCTTCCATTTCTCTACCCAAGCATATATCACAATGTAGCTTCTCAGTTCCTCAAGTTTATCGAGCACAGGGTACTTCCTTCCGGAACACAGATATTTGTGCTCAAGCCTGCAGATGGAGTACTCGCTGATTTAGATGTGTCGATGTTTCTGGCATTTGTCTTTGCCATGCCTGTAATCGTGAAGGAGGTTGGAGAATTCATCGGCCCTGCTCTCAAGAAAAGAGAGAAGGAAGCGCTTCGCTCTGCCATTGTTCCTGCAACTGGGCTCTTCGTGGCTGGAGCAATAATTGGACTCTGGTGGGTTGCACCTCCACTGTTCAACATATTTGCCAACTACGATCTTGGCCTCGGAGCTGCAGAGACACTCAGCCTGATGAGTTTTGTTTCTTTCACCTTTCTCTACACTGCAACCTTCGGTATTTCTTTTGAAGTCCCCGTTTTCATGGTAGCACTTACGAGAACAGGAATAGTCTCAGCCAAATTCTGGGAGGAGCACTGGAGGCATGCTATTGTTGCATCTCTCATATTTGGCATGATATTTTCCCCTGGAGTCATCGGCTTTACCATGGTCGTAATGGCCCTACCAATAATCGTCCTTTACGCAGGCGGCATATATTTCGCAAGAAGGGCGGAAAAGAAGCTAGAGGCGGAGAGAATAAACTCAGCAACAGAAGCATGATTTCAATACATGGTCAGATTGTACTTCCTGTCCATCTCTTCATATTTCTCTCTGGAATCTATTCCAAGCAGTCCCGAGAGTGTCTCCATTACTTCTGAGTACTTTTCGTCGTAAGATTCCCTGCCCAATGTGAGGCGATTTCTGTCCGAATCAAAATAAATCTGCTCGCCGTACTTCTTCATGCAGTGTATGCACTCGGCTGCGGACTCTTCAGTTTTCTCGAGTTTGGCGTAGCAGACCTCAAAAGTGTCCCGGTTCATTTGTCATCACATCTCTTCCCGTTAAAGTTAGGGTACCTTACATTATATCTGTCTGCTGCAAGCTCAATGTCATAGAGAAAGCCGTCCAGGAATTCCTCGAACTCATCCGGGCCAACAATATAAGTCCTTATTCCGTCTATCTTTTCAATGTTCTGACGTAGCTCAGTCCTGGTGAGGTTTCCGGAGAGATAATCTTTCAATGCCTCAAGAAATGCATATCTAGGCTTGTACTTGCTGCTCTTAGTTACACGCTCGTACACAGTTATATGCTCCATGGACTTCTCAATCCATTTGACTGCATCATCGACCTCACCAGCCAGCATTGCGCTCCTTATCACTTCAACATCAAGTTCTGAGTGTAACATTTTACATCACCCGAAAAGCCCTGGGGCAAATCCCATCAGGGCGTATATCAACTGGAATGCGACACCAAGTCCCACAGTTATGAAGGCAGTAGCAATCACTGGTGCCTTTATTCCACTGGAGAGGTTGAAGTCTGACTCGCCCTCTGGCTCACGAAACATAGACTGTATTATCCTGAAGTAATAGAAGACTGAAATTGCGCTGTTCAGAATTGCTATGACTGCAAGCCACCATAGTTGGCCCGCTATTAATGCAAGGAAAAGGTTGTACTTGGCAAAGAATCCACCTGTGACAGGAATTCCTGCCAGAGCCAAGAGAATTATGGAGAAGCTTACCGCCACAGATGGGGACTTTTTGTAAAGACCGGCCATGTCGGTAATTTCGACCTTGTCCTTCTTCACTGCATTCATGGTCAGGAAGGCACCTCCTTTCATGAAAATGTAGACAAGAGAGTAGTACATGCCAGTAGCAATGGCAAGGGTGGCAGCATGCGACGAGAGATTATTGACAAAAGCTACCTGTGAAAGCACGAGTATAAGGTATCCGACCTGTGCAACACTTGAATAGGCCAGAACACGCTTAACGTTATTCTGTGAGAGTGCTGCAATATTTCCGTATGTCATTGAGGCGATTGCGAGAATTGTAAAAAGGTAGAAGACTGCATTGAAGTCACCTGCGAAGCCCACCAGGAAAACCTTGAGAATTATGACGAAAGCCAGTATCTTGCTCCCAGTTGAAAGGTATGCCGCAACAGAGTTCTCAGCACCATCATAGGTGTCAATTGCCCACTGATGCATGGGAAATATAGCCATCTTGAACCCAAAGCCGATGGCAAGGAAGATGAGAGCTATATCTGCAGACTGTACTGGTTTTACAGCTCCAACTGTTGCAATGTTAAATGTTCCAGTGGTGATGTAGTAGAAAGATGCTCCAAAGGCGATAAAGGCAGTGGCAATTGTGCTTGTGAAGAAGTACTTTAGTGAGGCCTCCAGGTTCCTCCTCTC
Source organism: Thermoplasmataceae archaeon (assembly GCA_046704405.1). GTDB lineage: Archaea > Thermoplasmatota > Thermoplasmata > Thermoplasmatales > Thermoplasmataceae. The sequence continues at coordinate 323,895 of JBJKSA010000014.1, forward strand.
CTTTCCGAAGGCTGCCATGATGTAAGTGCCAATGCTCACTGCCTCGAAGGAAACAAACATCACCAGTATATTGTAGGAATAGGATGCGATTATGATTCCAATGTTGACGAAGAGGAGTGTCGCATAGAAAATGTCCGGCTTCCTAGTCAGTCTTCTCGCTGCAGGGAATATGACAAGAAGGGAAGCAAGGATCATGATCATGGCAAAATATGTCCCGAATCTGTTGTAAATGGTCGTTCCAGATAGGGTTGTGGACGAGGATACAGGAAGGAAATAGAGCCAGACGAACACAATCGCTAGAGCGGTGAACGAGATGTAGCTGAAGAGCTTCGCATTTTCCACCTTTATTCCAATGGCAAGGATAGCAAATGCAACAAGCCCCAAAAGGAAGAGGGGGTATAGATTGCCCAACTGTGAGAAGTTCAGTGTTCCAGTTATTAAAGAGATGAATGCGCCAGTGATCATATTAGTCCTCCAACATAAGCGGTGAGTAGACCGTCCAGAAGCCTCGGAAATATTCCGAGGATGAAGATTAGAACCAGGAGCCCGCAAAGTGTGGTAAATTCTTTCCTGTCCACATCCTTTATGTGGCCCAGATTCTCATTGTATGGACCGTAAAGGGTCCTTTGTGCCAACCAAACGTGGTAAGATGCAGTTATAATCATGCCCAGTATTATGAAGAAAATCCAATATGATATGCTGGGAAAGACTCCGACAACGATTGAAAATTCTCCTATGAATCCGGCAAGGCCAGGCAACCCAAGGGATGCAAAGAGTCCTGCAAGCATTAACGAACTTAGGAGTGGAGCCTCTCTGTAAATTCCGCCAAGACCAAAGATCTTCTCAGAACCAGTATTCCTCTTTATGTAGTAAAGCGCTGCAAATATCAATGTCATTATGAAGCCGTGGGCTATTATCTGAAACATACCTCCTGAGAGCTCAAGAACCTGAGAATAGTTTGTCTCCAAAATGCCTGTGGAAAAGGAGATAGTTACGAAACCCATTGCTCCAGCACTTGCAAATGCCATCATCCTCTTCATGTCCTTCTGGAACATTGCAACGAATGAAAAGTAAACAAGGCTCACAATGCCAAGTATTGCAAGGAAGTATAGCAGCGTGGAACTCAGTATTCCCGAGGCGGGGAGAAGTATACCGAAGAGGCCGTATCCACCCATAAGCGATAGCCCACCGGCTAGTATGATTGTACCAGGATATGGTGCAGTCTGGTAAGTGTCAGGCAGCCAAGAGTGCACCGGGAAGGAGGGAAGCTTGACCAGGAACCCTATTAGGAAGCCAAATATGAGGAAGTCTCTCCAGAAGACAGGTATATGGCTTGTGATGAATGAGGTGTTCATGAGGGTTCCTATATTGAGTGTGAAATTCCCAGTGAACACATAGTAATAGTTGTACAGGGTAAAGAATGCAAGAAGTATGAAAACTGAACCAATGTGAGTATATACGAAGAACTTAAGCCCAATGCGTTCCCTACCTTCCCCGCCGTCCCTGATGATCAAGAAATACATTGGAACGAGGACAACTTCCCAAAAAATGTAGAAGAATAGGAAATTCCTCGAAATGAGCAAGCCGAACAAGCCCACTTCTGTGGAAAGAATGAGGCCGTATGTCGATGCACCCGCTTTCTTGTCCACGACAAGCAGGGAGATCAGCATGATTATGGCTGCCACAATTATGAGGCCATCACTGAATCCGGTAATACCGGTGCTGAAGTATATGCCTATTTCTGGGGCAATTGCAAAGCTGTACTGGCTCAGAAGACCTCCTGAATATCCCCCTCCGAATGTGATGTATGTGTAGACGCCAATCAGAATAATGAACAGCCAGGCTGAGCCTAGGGCGAAGAGTCTAGCCCTCTTCCCCATGAAGAAGGAGACGAAGGCAAGCAATATAGACAAAAAGAAAGCAATTAGCATTAGCATTTAACCCACCACCTTCAGCAATTCCACAATCAGGAAAACAATGGAAACTCCTATTATCAAAACAATGAAGTAATTCTCAACAACACCGTCCTGCATCCTTCTCAGGAGCGTTCCGAAGCTTAGCGCGCCTGAGCCAGTTCTATCAACTGCTGAGTTGTAAGAATTCTCTACTGCTGCAAAAGCGGCCGAAATTGGCAGTATAACCCTCTCTGCTATTATCCTGGTGTAAAGAACGTCCATGTAGTACTTCCACCGCAGGAGTTCATAGAAGAAGTGCCCCTTCAGGTTTAGGCGCTTCCACCTGTCTGTTGCGTACAGAGAAAGGGCCACAAAGAACCCAATAGCAACGTAGAGGAGCGGTATATCCTCTACATATGCCGGAATTGAAGGGAGAGTGAAGGTTGTTGAGAGAAAACCATAAAAGCCTCCCTGGAAAAGATATCCGCCAAACAGGGAGAAAAATGCCAATACAAATAATGGCAGAAGGGCGATTATAGGTGCCTCCTTGGCATGTTCGGCCAGATGCGACCTCGGCTTACCCACCGCAACCAGGAAGAACATCCTGAAAGTATAGAGAACGGTAAGCAGGGCACCCAGGCTGAGAAAGAGCCATGGTAGGAATGAGGCAGCGCTTCCGTAATGAGAATAATAGAGCCAAGATGCTGAAATAATGGTATCCTTTGAATAATATCCCGAGGTGGGAGGTATGGCCGCCAGGGCTATGGAACCTATGAGGAAAAGAGTAACGGTGACTGGCATCTTCCTCCAGAGGCCCCCCATTTCCCTAACGTCTCTCAGATCCATGAGTGATATCAGTATGGCACCAGCGGTAAGGAAAAGGAGAGCTTTGAACATTGCGTGGACTACCAGGTGAAACATGCCGAATGAAACAGCCTCTGCTCCCAGGACTGGAGCCAGGCCTATTGCAGCCATCATGTATCCCAGCTGGCTAATTGTTGAATATGCGAGGATCCTCTTTATGTCGTTGACGACGACTCCAAGCGTGCCAGCAAAAAAGGCTGTAAACGCTCCAATAATTGCCACTGAGTACATGGCGAATGGAGCAGAACTAAGGAATATCTCATAGGTTCTGGCAACAAGGTACACACCGGCTGTCACCATGGTCGCAGCATGTATCAGCGCCGAAACTGGAGTTGGGCCCTCCATTGCATCAGGTATCCATACATGCAGGGGAAACTGGGATGATTTTCCTGCCGCGCCGCCAAGTAGAAGGACCGAAGCGATTCCCAGAGTTGTGGGGCCCATGTACGAGGCAATGCTTGAGGCATTTGTTATCAGAAATGGAATGCTGAGAGGGCTGTTCCCACCAAGACCCGGGAAACCAACCAGAGAATTGTATATTACTGCCATGCCGACAAGAAAGAGGAGGTCTCCCACCCTGGTCACAATGAATGCCTTCTTTGCTGCTGCCGTAGCATTTGGCTTAAAGAACCAGAAGCCTATGAGAAGGTATGAGCAAAGCCCCACTAGTTCCCAGAATAGGAAGAACACCACAAGGTTGGAGGCAACTATGAGGCCTAGCATGCCCGCAGTGAAGAGCGATGTTTCTGCGAAGAAGACATGCCTGCCAGGGTCCCCTTTCATGTAGTAGAGCGTGAAAAGGTGTATGATTGTGGATACAAGAGATACCATCAGGACCATAATCAGGGAAAGATGGTCAACATATACACCAAAATGAATGTTGTAAAACCACTGATAGCTTTCATAAAGAGGGTGGCCAAGGGAGAGAATGTAGACATAAGTCTCGTATGAAGCCAGGATCGAGAGTCCAACCATGAAGGAGGCAATTACGCCCCCAAGTACCTTCTTGTACCTACCTATGCTCCACGACAGAACAAACCCGACAAGGGGGAATATGAATATGAGCCACGCCCAGACAAACATATTACCACTTTATCTCCCTAATAAGCGAAATGCTGATTTTTCCGTATTTCCTGTATATTGCTGCCATGAGGCTCATACCGATTACTGACTCGACCACGCCTATTGCGATGACAAAAAGGGCAAAAACAAGCGGCGAGCTGTTGTTGAAGAGTATCCCTGCACCGATAAGGCTTAGGATTGATGCGTTAATGAGAATCTCGATCGAGATTAGCATCTTTATCCCTATGTTTGATACCATTACCCCATAGAGGCCAATACAGAATAGTATCAGAGAAAGCACGTTGACGAATTCAATCTGCATTTAGTCATCCCTCCCTGCTATGTAGAACATCCCGATTATTGCGCCTACCAGGATGACCGAGAGTAGTTCGAAAGCCACAACATATGGTCCAAAGAGTGCCCTGCTGATTCCAGAAATATCCTGAGTGGTCGGGCTGAATGTGCCTGGAATCTGTATCATTGAAAATAAGAACACGAGAAAGAACAGGATTACAGCTACTCTGGAGAGGTTCTTATTCAATCTCCTTCCCTCCCGTAAGCATAAGTGTGAATATAAGCAGCGTTATTACTGCGCCCACATAGACCAGTAGCTCTATTGCACCTACTATTGATGCTCCAAGAAATATGAAAAGGGATGCGAGGACGAAGAGAAATATCATAAGGTATACCGCAGAATGGACCAAATTCCTTTCACGAATGGTCTGCAGCGCAAAAGGGACAAGAATAACAGCGAATATCAGGAATATAATCGTGTCTGCTATCATCTCTTCACCTCGTCTTCTGTCATGGTTAGTTCCTCCGGAGAGTAAGTGAAACTGTTCCTTGTCCTTGAGGTCTCAAATTCATGCGTAAGATATATTGCATCCGTGGGGCAGATTTCCTCGCAATTTCTGCATACTGTGCATGTTCCAAAATTGACGTCGGGATATATCTTCCTCTTGTTTCTCGGGTTTTCCCTGTCCACAGGTTGCATATGAATTGTAAGGTTGGGGCAAACCTGTTCACACAGGGTGCAGCCAACGCAGTCATCTAGGCTCAGGAAAATCCTGAATTTGAACCTCTCGGCTATGTATGGTTTCATTTCCGGATATTCCACTGTGGCTGGCTTCTGGAAAAGATGCTTAGCCACAAGAAGCATTCCCTTGAGTGAGCCTACAAGTGGGAGTTGCCTTTTTGGTTCTTCTACTTCCTTAATACCTATCATAGAGACCACCCCAATGTTAGTATTCCTGCCAGTATGAGATTGATAACTGAGGCAGGAAGAAGGTATTTCCACCCAAAATTAACGAACCTGTCAATCCTGATTCTGGGCATTGAAAGCCACACTGTGAAGGATACCAATACCAGAATCCACGTCTTTATGTTCAGGTAAATGAAGCCAAGGCCGCTTGAGTAAGGACCGTTGTATCCTCCAAGATATAGCAGTGAAATAAGCATTGAGCCCAGGAATATTCCTCCAAAGAGACCTATGTAAAATATTCCGAATCTCATACCTGTATATTCTGTGGAGTGTCCAGAGACTAACTCGCTGTCACTTTCCCCCATGTCGAATGGTGTGTATGAAGCCCTGGCGATCATTGAAATGAAGAACACTCCCAAGCCTATTGGCTGGACAACGCCATAGGCGATAACATTTTTTGCGCTTGATGCTAGAGAGTCGATATTCAGAGGAGAAGAGGTCTGTGCAGAGGCCATCATTACCAGTGCAAGTATTGTGATCATCATTGGTATCTCAAAAGAGACGTCCTTTGCAACTGCCCTAAGAGCACCGACGATTGCATACTTGTTGTGTGAGCTCAGACCTGCAAGGACTTCGCCAATAGGCATGATGGCGAGGACCGCGATTATGAGAATTAAGCTGACCTCAGAATGAGTCACAGTCAGTGATCCAATGTAGAAGAAGCTCCCGTAAGGCATTATGGCAAATCCGAGGAAAAGGCCCATCATCACTACGACAGGAGCTACTTTGTATGGAAGGTCATCCCTGTCTTTGGGAAGTATTGACTCTTTCTGTACCAGTTTGAGCATATCTGCAATCAGCTGAAGTACACCAAATTTTCCCACTCTGTTTGGTCCCTTTCTCTGTTGGAGCCTTGCCATGTATTTCCTGAAAATGTAAATTACTGCTACAAGTGAAATTGTGACAAAAATAAGCAAGAAAAGTGTTTCAAAGAAGTACGCTAGGATGAATGAAATATAATGCCCAAGAATGGAGAAGAAATCAGCAAGCCTGAATAAAACGCTCATCTGTCAACCTCCCCAAACACCAGGTCAAGTGTGCCAGATGTGGCTACAACGTCGGCAATAAGCTGATTTTTTGCAAGATATCTCAGGACTGAGAGGTTCCGGAACGTCGGGCTCCTCACCCTAAGCCTGTAGGGTTTTACAGTGCCGTCTCCAACGATATAAACGCCCAACTCTCCCTTGGATGACTCTGTCCTGGCATATACATCACCCTCGCCTCTCAGGCGAATCATAAGGGACTTTTTTGCCTTTGGATTGAAATATGGGCCTTCTGGAAGCTTGGAAAGCGCCTGTTTAATGATCTTGACTGATTGCCTCATCTCCTCGAACCTTACTGTGAATCTGGCAAGATTGTCACCCTTATGGGAAATTGGAATGTCGAAGTTCACCTTGTCATACATGAGGTATGGTTCCTGCTTCCTGACGTCGTATGGCACACCTGAGGCCCTGAGCATAGGGCCAGTAACTGCGTAATCAATAGCCACTTCCTTCGGCAATTTGCCTACCCCCCTGTTTCTGGAGAGAAAGACATCGTTCTTCACAAATAGGTTGTAAATATCCTCGAGCTTTGCAGGGAACTGTTCACAGAATTCCTTGATCTCATCCACAATTAGGTCATTGAAGTCTTGGTAGACCCCACCAATGCTCATATAGTTCACTTCCTGCCTGGAACCTGAGATTTCGGTGAACATTTTCAGTATCTTGTCTCTTTCGATGAAAGCGTAGAAAAATGGAGTAAGCATTCCTAGGTCAAGACCAAAAGCACCGGACCACACCAGGTGGGAAGCGATCCTGCTCAGTTCAGCCATAATGACCCTGATCCACTGCACCCTCTCTGGAGGCGGTATACCCAAGAGTTTCTCAGCAGCCTCTAGATATCCAACTTCCATATTCATGGCTGCGACATAATCCATTCTGTCGAAGTATATGATTGAGTCACAGTAATAATCCAGTTCACAGATTTTTTCTGCATTCCTGTGGAGATAACCTATGACAGGCTCAAGTTCCTTGACGACCTCGCCGTCCAGTTTTACCTTTAGCCTGAGCACTCCATGAGTGGAAGGGTGCTGCGGTCCCATGTTGAGTTCTACCCATTTCTTTTGCTGCTCGGTCTCAGCCATCACCAACCATCCCCCGGATCGAAGGTGGCGTAATCCTCGCCGTCATCGTCCATGTTGATGTATTGGACCTTGCTCAGATCATAGTTCTTTCTTAAGGGATGGCCAATCCAGCTCTCCGGGAGGAAGAGTCTTTTGAGGTTCTTGTGCCCCTCGAACCAGACACCCATTAGATCCCAAGTTTCTCTCTCATCCCAGTCGGCGCTTTTCCAAAGGTGTGTAACACTCGGGAAAGTGCTGTCGGTAGTGTCTGACTTGACAACAACAATGTTGTCTGTGTCCATGTTGTGCAGATGATAAACAAGTTCGATCTTGTCCTTCCAGTCGACAGAACTTATGAGAGACAGGTGGTTGAATCCCTGCTTCTTCAACTCTTCCATCAGTTCAAGAAAATTTTCACGGGCTACTTTCAGAACCCTTCTTCCGTCTTTTCCCTTAGTTTCCTCAAGTATTTCGGCCAAGTCCTTCACCTGTCCGTCTCGCCTCTTATTTTCTTTTTCAGCGTGACAATTCCGTATGCAAGTGCTTCCGGTGTTGGAGGGCATCCTGGAACGTATACGTCGACGGGAATGACCTTATCCACTCCCATAACGACGGAGTAACCCTGGTTGTATGGACCCCCTTGTATAACACAGACTCCCATTGCAATGGCGTACTTAGGATAGGGCATCTCATCGTAGAGCCTCCTGACCCTTGGTGCCATCTTCTTCGTTACTGTTCCGGAGACAATCATCAGATCAGACTGCCTCGGTGAATTCCTGAATATTTCGCTCCCAAACCTTGCAATATCCACATTGGATGCTTGTGTAGCCATCATTTCTATTGCACAGCATGCTAGCCCGAATGTAAGGGGCCATAATGAATTGCTCCTGCCCCATTCCAGAGCCTTTTCAAGTGTAGTTGTAACAATTCCTGCATCTCCAGTTTTCACCTCAACCACCTCAGATAACCTTCCCGCATGGCATAGTATACTGCAAACATAGGCATGGAGAGGAAAAGAAGGGTCTCAAGGAATGGGAGAAGCCCCAGATATTTGAAATCGAATGCCCACGGGAGGAGCAGAGCCATATCTATATCAAAAAGTGCGAAAAGTAAGATCACGATGTAGTACTGAACGCTGGCGTATTTTCCAATTTCACCCCTGGCAACTTCCCCAGATTCGTATGCTTCCAGATACCTTGTATCCTTAACGGGTGGCCTGTTTTCATTGGCAACATTTCTCAGCACGTCCTCAATCTTGAAGCTTATTTTCTTCGAGGAATCGTATCTTCTAGATGAAATTGAGGGTAGAATTGTGAAAAGGGCATAGAGGGAAAGTACGAGTAGCACAAGCGTGGTGAGCAGTGCTATATACCCATCCAACATATCCAGTAATCGCTCCACGATATTTAAGAATTGTTTACTGGCTTTCAGCCAGTATTGTCAGGAAAAAATACACATTCGGTGTATTAAAATTTTTTTCATTAAGTATTTAAATATTTCTCTACAGGTTGACACTAGAATGGGTCTCAGGCTGCTGAAGACACTCGTGAATACTAAAGCCTCTTAAGAAGCTCCAGTGCTGATTTTGGATCAAATGACTTCTCTGTTCTCTCCTTGATCATTGCGATTAGGGAGCCTGGCTTGATTTCTTTGCCGGTTTCTTCAACAATGGAGGCTACGATTTCCCTTAACTCTGATGTGTCCATGAAAAGCTTCTTTACTGATTTGACTGCTTCCTGAGCTCCAAGCGAATTCTTTATCATTGATTCAAGCGCTGCTTCGAGAACTACCCTTTGCCAATTTTTACTGGCACTTATCTTGAGCAGGTCTATGATTGAATTCCTCACAGATGATCTGCCAAGCTTCCTCTCCATCTCTGGAATGGTTTGCAGCATGATCCTGGCTGCAAGTTTTCCGTCATTTAATGCTTGTGCGTACTGCTTGAAGTCCTCTGTCTCAAGACTTGAAGCAATTGTGTTAGCATCCTGCAATGATATTCCGTAAGATGCCGAAAGTTCATGCGCTACTTCCTCCTTTCCTTTGGGCACGAATGTTTTCACCCTGGAAAGCATGGCCTTTGTTGGCTCAAATACTGGGACATCTGTCTCAGGGTACATCCTATGGCTCCCTGGTAGTGGCCTCAAGTAACGGGTAGTGCCGTCATCATTAGGACCCCTGGTCTCCGAGAAATCTAGTGCTGAAAGCTTCCTTACCCTTTCGTTAAGTGCCTTAGATATCAAGGGCATTCTTTCCCGATCAGAAATAATGAAAATCAAAGCGTCATTTTTTCCCGGGGAAAGTGTGCTGCGTACGCTCTCGACCTCCTGGATCATTATGCCGAATGCGGGAAGCTCGTCTGTGTGAAGTATTCCTCCGAGTCCGTACGCCTTAGCAATATCTGAGAGATCCTTTCCCAACCTATGATCTCCATTCTTGAGGAGGCCAGACATATTTTCGGCTACGGAGCAGAATATCATTTCGCCCCTCTGGAAGGCGGCTCTCACCATCTTTGATCCCGTTCCTTCAAAATGGCTGCCTACGTTCTTGAACTGGAAGCTCCCCTTAGTTCCGCCCCTTTTTTTCAGTTCTCCAATGGTATTACTCATACGACGCTGCCTTTCGATTTCATGATTTATTGAGTCCGCTATTAGGGAGAGTTTCTGAATTCCCTTCATCTCTACCCTCCCGAAGCCTAGGGAGATGTTTACGTCCTGCCTGATGGAATCCACCTCTCTTCTTGACTTGCCAGTTGAGGCCACTATGTAGCCGATTTGTTTTGCAACCTCAACTGCATGCTCAGAGTCCACTATATCCGGATCAGTGGCTATTTCTAGAAGAGGAATTCCAAGCCTGTCCAGTGAATAATAGACCACTCCACTTTCTTTGCTATGCACTTCTGCTTTTCTGGCGGAATCTTCCTCAATACAGACTGTAGAAATCCCGACTCTGCCTTTGCTTGTTTCGATCTTCCCAGCGAGACCCAGAACAGCAGTTCTCTGAAATCCAGAGGTGTTTGAGCCGTCAACAACAAGTTTTCTCATGAACATGACTGAGTCGACAAGACTGCAATTAAGGGCATGGGCCACCATAAGGCCAGTTTCAATGGCCTCCTGATTGGGTTTGTGCGGAGGCTCCTCATCAGCCTCAACAAGGCAGCAGTTGTCACTTTGAACATACTGGAAGGTTCTTGCTCTTGCCTTTTCATATTCTGCCGCAGGATCAAATTGACCCATTTCACTGACGGTAGGTGAAAGTTTGCGTTCGAATGTCCCCCCCTCGATTCCTAGGTTCTCTGTGCTGCAGTCGCAGAAAAGCTTTTGGCCCCTTAGCTGGAAGTGGATTTCAAGGCCAACCATGACTTGAGCTTCGCTGTTCACGCTTCCACTTTTAGCTGTCATTTCCTAAAGCCCCTCCCTTGCCAGTATCTCGCCTCTAAGGTTAGTTTTCATGAGGCGTGCAAAATCCTCTTCCTTATAATTGCCGAGAACATGCATTGACTTTACATATGCAACTTCCGGCAATATGTTCCCAATTTCTATTATGCCTGCATCAAGCATCTTCCTTCCTGTTGAATAGACGTTTAGGTTAGTAGAGCCGTATATGCACTGAGTTGTAATCACTATCTTCTTGCCGGAGTCAGACAGCTCTCGAACTGGATCTATGAGTCTGTCAGCGATATGACCCAGACCTGTTCCCATCAATACCACTGCCTTCCTTTTTTCCGCAAACTCGACCAAATCATCAGGATTCGTCGTTGGATTAAAGTAAAACAGACCTACCGCAGGATCCATCTTTTCCCTCAGTATCACCTCTTCGTCAGGCCGCTTTTGAATATGGTCTATTACGACGCTTCCATTGGAATAAAAGGCCAAATGCTTCTCTCCTATGGGCTTAAAGGCATCCCTGCGAGAAGAGTGCATTTTTCTGGATCTGGTCGCCCTGATGAACGAGACAATATCATCTGAAGTTCCTTCATGCATTGATATTCCAACTTCCCCTATTTCAGCGGCCGCAAAATGGACCGCTGCTTCTATGTTTGAGAATGCATCACTGCTAGGCCTATCAGGACTCCGCTGTGAGCCTACGAATATCACTGGCCCAGTCTGCTTCTCCAGCATAAAAGCTATGGCTGATGCAGTGTATGAGAGCGTATCAGTGCCATGAGAAACAATCACGCCATGAGATTTTTTCAGTGCATCAGCTACCCACTTGCCTATCTTCATCCATTTCTCAGGGGTCATATTTTCACTGAGAATATTTTCCCTGCTCTCCAGATCGACAGTGAAACGTTTCTCTAGATCTGCGACTGTGGAACTAAGGAAGCTTATGTCGTTAGAAGGTGTCACGGCACCAGTCGAGTAATCTACTCTGCTCGATATTGTCCCTCCAGTTGCTATTATTGTGACTTTTCCTGGTCCGCTGCCGATTATGGCCTCTCCACCCTGGTGGTGGGGCACCATCTCTTCCTGTGATTCTTCCAAGATCCTTACAGATCCCTTCTGCGCAACAATGTCATACCCACTTTTTAGCTTGATTGTCAGAACACCGTCTGACTCACTTAGGAGAGTGCCATCGAAATCGGATCCCTTGTAGTTGAACTTTATTTTTCTTGGTCTGAAACCGCTGCTAGCCATGTTAAGGTGCCAGTAGAGCAATTATTCATTCTCTTAAATAGTTGGCGAGATTCCTGCGCCTTACAATCACATAAGCCTGGACTGAGGATCCCTGGATTTGACACCAATTCTTGCAGACAGCATCACAGCATTTCTTGGGGCTTTCCCCTCTGGGTGATTGTTGAAGTAGATGAACGCGTCCTCGTATCTTTCCAAGTTCTTCCTAAGAATTTCACCGAAGATTGAGATCTCTTTCTCTGAGTACTCGTAATCATACCTATCTGAGGGATTATCTGTCTTCTCATACCATTTGTCGTATTTCCTCCCATGGAACCTGAGATAGAAGCTTCTTCCCCTAGATTCAATGGATGAAAATGTAGCCATTGGGCCATCAAGTTCCGTAAGACTGGCTCCTGAGGAGATAACAAGATCCCTGAATTCCTCATTCCCCAAGAGTGAACTGTGTCTGGGTTCCACAAAGTACCTTACCTTTCCGGTGTTAAGGTGTCCTAGAAGCTTCCTTAGCTTCCAAGAGGAGCTTTGTGTGAAGTACGGTGGAAGCTGAATTAGGATGGCAGCAAGTTCACCAGCTTCAAGCATAGGGATAATGTAATTCCTTTCAAATTCCTTGGCAGAGAACAATGCTGCCTCCAGATCTTCGAGAAGATCCCTGTGGGTTATGTCCCTTGGAAATTTTATTGAGTAGAGGAAATTGCGACCTTCCACTTTCTTAATCCAGTTCCTGAAAATCTTTATATCAGGGATCCTGTAAAATGTGGTGTTTATCTCAACTGTGTTGAACCGCTTTGAATAATAGTCAAGCTTGTCGGTCTCCCTGGAGGGGTAAAATGTTCCTACCCAGTCAGGGTAGCTCCAACCTGAGCAGCCAAGATAAATCATTTTCCCTCATAGGCCCTTCAGGACCTCCCTAGATATTATGAGCCTCTGAATCTGATTTGTACCCTCATAGATCTGTGTAATTTTTGCATCCCTCATGTGGCGCTCTGCATCCAGATCAGTCGTGTACCCGTAACCTCCAAACAACTGTAGTGCGTCGGATGTGACCTTCATAGCCATGTCAGAGGCAAAAAGCTTGGCCATGGAGGAAATCTTCACTGTGTTTTCATGATTGGTCCACATATCCGCTGCCCTGTATGTCATGATCCGTGCAGCTTCTATCTGGGTAGCCATGTCGGCGATCATGAATTGAATTCCTTGAAAGTCCGATATATTCTGACCAAACTGCTTCCTACCCTTTACATATTCAACCGCTTCATCAAATGCTGCCTGAGCAATCCCCAGAGCCTGGCTAGCTATGCCTACTCTGCCAGCATCCAGTGTTTCCATTACAACCTTGAAACCACCGTTCAGTTCACCAACCAAGTTCTCAGAAGGTATCTCCGCATTGTTGAATGCGAGCTCAACAGTGCTGCTTCCACGAATGCCCATTTTCCTGATTTCCCTTCCTATTTCAAAGCCTGGAGTATCCCTTTCCACAACGAAAGTGGATATTCCCCTGTAACCCTTGGCATTGTCTGTTACTGCGTCAACAACAAAGAAATCTGCTATGGCACCATTGGAGATGAACATCTTGTTTCCATTTATCACGAAATTGCTACCTTTCTTCTCAGCCTTTGTGCTAATGGCCGCAGCATCACTTCCAGCATTGGTCTCAGTGAGTGCCAGGCCCCCCACAGCTCCCTTGGCAATTTTGGTCAGGTATTTTTGCTTCAGATGTTCTGAACCGAACATCATAAGCGGCTCTGCAAAAAGTGTCAGAGCTCCGTCAAGCACGAGTGCCGTGCTGGCGCAGGCCTTAGATAGTTCCTCGATTACTCTCACCAGGAAGCTGAAACTTAGCCCTGCACCACCATATTCCTCCGGTATGTAGCTTGCGAAAAGCCCTAGCTCCCTCATTCTGTCAATAAGAACCTGGGGGACAGTCATTTTACTGTCGATTTCCCTTGCAAGAGGCTTCACTTCTGTCTGCGCAAACTGTATAACGTACTTCAGTACTTCTTCCTCTGACTCTGTAAGGTGAATTGCTTCCATTGACAATCCATTAATTATGGGTGATTTGTTAATTACCTTTTCTTGCAGGCAGGTGAGTGAATAACAGGGGAAAGGATTAGAAAAATATGGATTATCCCGACTGCTTAAGCTCGTTTTTAAGCTGTGCCAGCAGCTCGGGTGGTACTTTTGCGATCTCTTGGTATTTCTTGTGGCGGGTCTCTATGTACACGTTCTTAGCAGAGAGAAATTTTTCAAGAAGGTTTTGTGGAAATTGAAACTTGAGGTACTGAAGAGTTGATTCAAGGACTTCAGTGGAGCGACCTTCTTCCGGAGTGCCTCTTAACTCACTCCCGTCAAAGGTTAGGTACACTGATTTTTCTATACCTGCCAAGTTAGGGATTTCCTTTACCATCTGATTCTCATCCTCGAACTCAATGAACATTGAGACACTTAGCTCACTGTCGCCAGGCAACTGTTCGCTGTATATCTCGATCAACCGCTTTACTTCCTCGTCATCCTTTATGTTTTCAAGGAATACCATTTCGTTGATCTGATTAAGCACAGTGTCCTTGTCCTCAAAGAGGTAGCTGAAGGTCTTGGTGGTTATCCGCCTTGCCTTGATCTTCTTTATTACCTCGGCGTTGGCGCTGTTCCTCCTCTCCGAATATGTTTCCGGGGGAAGCACATCTTCCCTCAATATCTTCTGGGGCATGCTTACTGTGACGCCTTCAGTTTTTCAAGCGTATCTTCGTACTTCTTTGCGTGGGATTTCTCTGCCTTTGAGAGGATTTCAAACCAGTGTGCTATGTCATCAAAGCCTTCTTCCCTAGCTGATTTAGCGAAACCTGGGTACATCTGAGTGTATTCATACGTCTCTCCTGCAATTGCAGATTTGAGGTTCTGCTCCGTTGTTCCGACTGGTTCGCCAGTCACCGGGTCTCCGACTTGGGCAAGGTACTTCATGTGGCCGAATGCGTGGGCCGTCTCACCGTCTGCAGTGGACCTGAAAATTTGCGCAATCTCTTGGTTTCCCTCTTCGTCCGCTTTTTGTGCAAAATACAGGTATCTCCTGTTTGCCTGGGACTCTCCAGCAAAACCAGCTTTCAGATTTTCCAGTGTCTTGCTCTCTTTAAGCTCCATTTATTCACCTGTTATCCACATCGAAGTTAAGGTAATAAATGTTTCTAATAGTAATTATTAATCAATATTTAATATAAATTGTGCTTGATTCGATAATACAGCGTAGAGCGCAACAAAGAGAGGAAATGTGGATTCTCCCCTTCTTAAATGGTATTTATTCTCCAGAAGAGATATGCTGAAGGGGGTGTTCACTTCCACTTTCGCTTCACCCTCCCTGAAGACATCTGGGATGCATACTGACAGTGGATTAAAATCTCTTAACTCATCGAGTGATACCTCCGATACCTGGAACCCTGTTTTCCCATGCAGGCTGCCAGGGTACCTGATCAACCTGTGCACGTCTGTTGTGACAGGGTCGTCAATCTCAGCCATTCCACTTCTCTTCACGTCCTCTATGGTTTTTACAGCGGCTTTATGTGTGTTTACCCCCGCTGTCTTCAGTGAAGATATTTCTAACTGTGCTTGGGAGCTGGCCCTGCTGGCTCTTTCTGCTAGAGTCTTGAGCAAGGCACCAGTCACTTCCTGTGCCCAGCCACCATGGTTTGAAGGGATGGTCCTGTTAACTTGAACAAAATCCTCAAGATTTAGACCTTCACCCTTTATGTAGGAAGCTATCTCCCTCCTTGAGTCTGAAGTCATGGAGTAGACCCTGTCACTCAGAACATGCACATGGTATCCTCTGCCGCCTGAGAAAAATATCCTGATCTCGTCTTCCAGAAAACCCATGTCTCCTAAGAGGAACTTTTCGATGAGCCTTATTGTGTGTTGCCTTATGAGATTGAGAGTCTCTTCATAACTGAGCTTCTTCACTGTTGAGATATGATCTGCATCCAGATCAAATATGAGTTCCGCACCCATCCATTCCTTATCCTGCATCCTTTTTTCGTCTGGCTTTCTATAATATGCTGAAGAATAGTACAGGTGACGGGGTACCATAGATTTGACAAAACCTTCCATTTCCTTGATGCTGCTAATTTTCCGATGCCTAGACATTGTTCCGAAGAATGGGATGAAACCAATCTCCCTAGCTTGGAGCCTTTCTGGAGCTTGACCGTACCAGTTTGAATAATAAGTGGAGAAGTAATCCCTGGCAAGTATTTCTGACTCCCGGACTCCCATGACGGAAAATGTGACAATGTTTTAATTATGTTTGCGATTGGGATGCCGTGATTTCGGTCAAAAAGGCGCTGGCTGTGCTCCTCATTGCTTCTTTCATTGTAATCTCATTGCAGCCTGCGTTCCACACCTCCCGCCAAGCTACTGCCCTTGGCTTCAGTATTCCTGTGCAGCCAGGAAATTATAACTCTGGGAAGCAGGTCACAGTTTATATACCTCAGGGATCGCCAGGCAAGGGCACCCTTTCTAACTTTCTTTCCAGTTATGGCGTTTCCTTAACAAATTACGGCCTACTAAATACGTTTCACATGCCTGCTGAGTACGCGACTCTAATCACAGATGGGCTAAATTCGCTCCAGAACAGCCTTGGAATGAATTATTACATCTCAAACAATTCAGCTGTGGCATACCCGGCACTAACCTATGCACCCAGCCTGCAAACACCGAGTGCATATGTACCAAGCAATATCGCAACCGCTTACAGTTTCAATTCTGCCTACAACCAAAATATAACTGGAAAGGGTTCTACCATAGCTCTCGTAGATGCATATGGTGATCCTTCCATCAAGTATGATGTTAGGGCCTTTGACAATATGACTGGTCTACCTCCAATCAATCTAAGTATTGTGTACCCAAACCATATAGTCCCCTCAGGATACAATCAGAGCTGGTCAATTGAGACCGCAACGGATGTGGAGTGGGCTCATGCCATGGCACCAGGAGCCAACATAGTTCTTGTAATCGCTCGGGATGCTAATGTTAGCACTCTAGACACTGCGGTGAGTTATGTCGTCTCAAACAATATTGCTAACATTATTTCACTGAGTTGGGGAATTCAGGAAAATCAGCTTGGAAGAAGCGGTGTTCTGACCTTTTCCAGCGTGTACAAGGATGCTGCACAGAATGGAATCACTATCCTTGCTGCTACGGGCGATTTCGGTGCCTACGATCAGCAGAATGCTCTTACTGTCAATTTTCCATCCTCTGATCCATATGTTCTTGCAATAGGAGGGACCTCACTGTTCGTAACAAACAATGTTTACAGGGAAACGGCCTGGGGTGGAATCCTGGACGGAAGTTCCTACGGAAGTGGTGGGGGTTTCAGCACTGACTTCAAAACACCATGGTGGCAGCAAACTCCAGGTTATAACTCCTATGGAAGCGCCTACAGGGGGTCACCAGATGTTTCTATGGACGCAAACAAGGACACCGGAATGTTCGTTATAGCAGAAGCCAAGGACTACAAGATCGGCGGGACAAGTATAGGGACGCCAATATGGGCAGATGTTGTGAGCCTCATGAATCAGGCTACGGGAAAGTCCTTGGGATTCATTAATCCCTTACTGTATCAGATGTCAAATACTCCAGCCTACGCAAAGAGCTTTTATGATGTCACACAGGGAAATAATGGCTATTACAATGCAACCCCGGGTTGGGATGCTGCTACGGGACTTGGCACACCAATCGTGGGTGCACTCATCAACAGTACAGAGAATATCATGAATTCTTATGGATCTCAGGCGATGATTTACGGTGGCGGATACAATTCTTCTGAGATACAGGCCACCCTTAGTCTTAGTGGGAGCTCTGCAAGCGAAACAATGAATGGATCGACCTTCTATTATCTGAGCTCTTACTACAACCAGAACAATTCTGTGAAAATAGGGCTCAAGGTGAACAATACGACCATATCTGGAGGGTATATGATATCCCAGAATGGTGTGACTTATCAAAGTTTCACACCTCTCTCTTCCTTCACCACAGGAATACACAGTTACAACCTTGACCTTAACGTAACAGGGTCCTATGTCAATTACTCCATTGGCGGTCCTGAAAAGTCTGTGCATTTATTCCTAGAGAACAGCGGTAGGTCCTCCATGTCATTCGGCACCGAACAGTTGGGATCGATGACGAATGATACTCAGATACCTGGAGCAACGTTCCATAACGTAACTCTCATCAGAAATGGAACATCCAGCCAGCCAAAGGCAGTTTACGAGAACCACTATTCCAGTTCCGGGTTCAAAGGTTACAGTACCATTCAGATAACGAAGTCGACAGGAAGCAACTATTCTGTCGGTTATTCTCCTGCGCCTTCAGATAAATCTCTGACATCATATACAAACAACAACCCCCAGATAGTCTACACACTGAGTTACAGCGCCACGCCCACAGCACAGTTTGCCATAGCAAATGGAACAGGCGCCTGGACATGGTACCTCAACGGGTCAAAAATTTCAGGAAGCAATAACTACAATACCTTCAATGCAGGAGGTGTTTACAACGTTACCGCAAATTCTACAACTACCCCCGGCCTCTCGCTGACCAGATTCATCCACATCCCTTCCATGGAGACCATTCTTGTAAATGCGTCCAGCAAAGTTAGCTACGATTTGCACCCACAATTCACCGCAGTTGTCAACCAGTTTTATTCCTATTCTGGCACAATAAGTTTAAAAGTACCTTCCATCCAGGGATCAAACAACCTGACAGTTTCATCAAAGGGTTTCATTTCACAGAACTCACCTTTTTCCGGCGGTGTGAGTCAGAACCTGACAATTCTCCCACTTGATGTAAGCCTTTCAGTTTTCGCTTACCCAGGTAATGCAACAGTCACAATAAATGGGAACTCAATTCCTGGAGCACAGGGAATTCATACTGACATATTGCAGCCTCAGACCGCCAACATCACTGTCTCATCCTTAGGATACAAGAATGCAACCGGTCAGATCAATCTCATGCCAGGCACGAACTACACCACTCAGAGTTCTTTGCAACCTTTATCACAGTCTGGCTTTGCTGCCATAAATGGCAATGTTACTGACGGCTTCTATAGCTTCCCCATCTCCGGTGTGAATGTTTCCATCAATGGATCTGGGTACCTATACACAAATCAGTCCGGTTATTTCATAATGTACCTCAAGCCGGGAAATTACAATATCTCATTTACTTCACCACTATACAGGCAGAAATACCTCAACCTGAGCATCAACAGTGCCTTGGTAGAGAGCCTGTCAATATCACTATACCCAAAAAGCATTAACACAACTCCTCCCAGCATAAGCCTCGGCAGGATGTTTCCGCTTCTCTTCTACTTGGGTTATGTATCCTGGTCTGCTTACAAAGGACCGAATTTTGCAGCCTACCAGATATACGTTTCAACTAACCATACTATGAGCAATTACCGGACAGTTACCATAAACAACCAGAATACTACATTCGCTTTCCTCACTGGCATACTGCCGGGACAGACCTATTACATCAAGGTGACACTCTACCTTAATGACGGTGAGATTTACAGTAGTGGAGTTCTGGGACTGTCATACTCGAGTCCATTGATTATACTGGCCAATTTTGCAATAGTGTTCGGCATAGTGGCGTACGCGGTCATGGCAATACGTTACATAGGCAGGATGAGAAAGAAGAGAACAATACGCCTCTGATTGAACCTAAAGTTACAGTAATCAATTTTTAAAACTTAAAAATGGAAAGAAGACACTCTCAGTACTGATCGTAAATCATGTTTCTGGCTTCGACCATATTCTTGAGTTTCTGGAATGCCACTTCCCTGGATCTAGTCCTTAACCCGCAGTCGGGGTTGAGTCTGAGGTTTGTTGGGTTTTCCACAAAGGCCATAGCGTACTCGATCCTGTCCTTTATCAACTCTGGTGACTCCACTTTGTCCTGGTGGACATCTGTGACCCCAAGGCCAAGGAATTTCCTTCTTGAAAGTTGATCATTGATCTCAGCGAAGCTCGCAAGATCGTCATAGCCAGTTCTAGACTCGTCCTCGACCCCCGTCCTGTATGTATCCCTGTTTGCATATTCGAGATTCAGGCCGTCAATTTTCAGATCTGGAAGAGTCTTGTACAATAAGTTGTAATCCTTGCTGTAACACACGTGTATGCTGAATTCAGCACCACTGATTCCTTCGATGGATCTGTTTACGGATTCTACCACAATGTCCATTTCATCTGGGTGTGTAGTGGTTGCTGGTTCATCTATCTGAACTTCAAGCAGCTGGCCGCTCCTCTTAGTATCCCACAATTTCTTGAGTTCCCTGACTTCCTGGTTTATCAAGTCAGCGAATGCATTGGCAAGTTCCCTTCTGTCCTTATAGTGCTCGTTGAATGACCAATCCATCATTGTATATGGACCAGTTATGGGGACCTTGACCGCTTTATCTGTATGGTTCAAGACAAATTCCAATTCACTCAAGTGTGCAGAGCCTTTCCTGCTGATCTCTTTCACCACACTACCTTTCTTGTAGTACCTGTTGTCGAAGGACCTGACTTTTCCATAGAATTCTATACCGTCAATATGGTCAGCGAGGTGCTCATACATCTCCCACCTGAACATTTCTCCTCCGACTCCAACATTCTGGACCCCTGCGTCGTCGAACTCCTTAAGGGTTTCTAGAGTTGCCCTTTCCGTGAGGTCCTGAAATTCCTTTGTTCCCTTAATCTTATGGAATACTTTGCTCAGATAGTCAGGCTTTCTGTAACTGCCTATCTCCTGGGTTATAAATTTGATATTTGCCAATTCACTCACCTACCCTTGAAATAATGTCAATTTTCTTGTCTGCTATTTCCCTTGGCAAAAAGTCCAGATAATCGGAGTTTGTGATAAGAAGCCTGTCAGCACCTATTTCGGCAGAGACATTTTCCAGTCTTTCCCCGAGATTGCTCGGATTTTCCAGTTTGGTATTGTGCGCATCTATAACCTTCAAGCCTGGAACTTCAGAGTACTTTGCTGCTGTCCTCGCGTTGTCGATATCTGTTCCTACGATGCTGTACGGCTTCTTTGAAATTGTCTTCAGAGGGGCTTCCTTGAGTTCCCCCTCTGTGACAAGTGTGACCTTGAACCTTTCAATAAGCTTGTTTAGAAAAGATAGGTCATCGCCATTGTACTCGTAGCTCTCGAAAAGAGTCAATCTGGTAACACCGAATTTGCCGCACAAATCCAAGTAATTCTCAGTGATGTTTTCCTGGAACTCATTCTTCTTAATGGAATCCGGTACTACTGACATCTTGAAGAGCGTTACAGGGGAGGGCAGGAATGCACTGAAACCATCTGCTTCAAAGTTATGATATAGAGGGAGGGGTGGATTGTCCTCAATCTCCCTGAATTCTCTTGGATCTAAGGAAAGCTTGCCCAGCTTGTCAAATTCTGGCAGTCTGTAAAATGTGTTCGTCTCCTTGTACCTGGTTAATGGGCCAAGACGGCCTCCAGAAAGAAGAACTATTGGTCTCAGTATGTCATACCAGTTGAACAGCGGGTCGGTGAACACATCAATGCCTTTTTCCTGAACATGCTTAAAGTAGATGTCCTTCTCCTCTCTGAGAATGTCTGATATTTCCTTGACGTCTATTTTTCCTCTTTCCCACCTATTTATCCTTATCCTTAGGTGCTCAGTCTTTGGGTATATTCCGTATATTTGTTTTTCCAGTTTCACCATTTAAATGCTCTCCAGTATATCCTTTGCAACCTGGTTCCGCCCTATTGGCATTATGTGCGCCCCGTCGATGTAACCCTTGAGTTCATCAATTGTGTCAAGAATTAGTTTCCTCGAGGTCGCCTCAGGGTTATCTGAATTCTCATACTTTTCCTCAACCTCGGGAGACACAGGTACATGCATCTTCTTGACAAAGTTGAGCTGAGACTTCTTGCTCACCGGGAAGAAACCGGCAACCACTTTAAACTTACGATTCTTAATCCATTCCTGCTGCAGCCATTTACTCTCATAAAGAATCTGCGTAACGAAGAAGTTGGCTCCGTTTTCTATCTTCTTTGCAGATATCTCCGGCTCAACCTCCCTGTATGGATTCAGGGCTGCCCCTATCTTTATTCGACCACTGTTGCCATTTTGCTTCTTTATATACCCCTCATTGGAACCAAGAGCAGAAATGAGCCCCATGACATCAGTTTCCCTTACCTCCCTTGACCCCAGCTTCTCATCAATTGGGTCTCCTCCAATAATAAAGAAGTGGTCTATTCCGAATTTAAGGGCAGTCAGAACATGTGAATATACTGACAGGAGGTTTTTATCCCTGGGAGTAATATGTGGCATTACAGTCAATCCGCTGTTCTGGGAAACGAGGTACAGCGACATAAGGGGATCTATACCGGGCCTTCCTAGAGGGTTTTCTGGCGAGGTTAAAACATTTGCCGAGGAATCGAGTAGTTCAGCTGCCCTGATGATATCATCTACGCCACCATCCTTGGTTGGCACTAACTCTACAGACTTAATGAAATGCAGATTTTCTATGTCTTTCTTGTTGCTCACTGTAGATTTTTGATGAGGACTCTGTTAAAAAGATTTAGTGATAAAAATATTACTGATGGTAATAGATATTCTAGAAATCAAACTCCACGTCCTGGGCCAGTGGAATGTCCTCTCCCCAGTTCTTAGTGACAGTCTGCCTCCTCATGTACCCTTTCCAGGCATCACTACCACTCTCTCTTCCCCCTCCGGTGTCCTTTTCCCCACCGAAGGCTCCACCAATTTCAGCGCCCGCTGTGCTAGTGTTAACATTTGCGATTCCACAATCTGAACCATAGGCTGACAGGAAAGCCTCTTCCTCTCTAAGATCTGTGGTAAAGATCGCAGATGACAGGCCCTGAGGCACCATGTTGTGAATCCTGAGAGCATCCTTGATACCTTTGTACTTCAAAACATAAAGAATCGGAGCAAAAGTCTCTTCCTTTACAATATCCATATTTTCATTGGCCTCGATAAGAGTGGGCTCGACATAATATCCTCCAGACTTGTTTTCGAGAACCGAACCACCGTACAGGAGTTTGCCTCCTTGCTTCTTTGCCTCATTAACTGCCTTCTTGAAATCATCGACCGCTTCCGAGTCGATTAACGGTCCAACAAGTGTGCCCTTTTCTGAAGGGTTTCCCACTTTTATTTTCGAGTATGCGTTCTTGAGCTTTTCAACAAAGTCGTCATAGATTGTGGATTCTAATATCACTCTGCGAGTACTTGTGCATCTCTGCCCAGCAGTTGCAAGTGCGCCGAAAACAACCCCCTTTAGGGCAATGTTCCTGTCGCTCTTGGCTGTCACAATTGACCCATTATTCCCCCCAAGCTCAAGTATGGTCCTTCCCAGCCTCTTTGATACCTCCTCTGAAATTTTCCTACCTACCTTAGTGGAACCGGTGAATGAAACAAGTTTTATCTCTGGGTCAGATGATATCCAATTTCCTCCTTCAGATCCATTGCTTACCACCAAACTATATACCGCGGGAAAGTTGTGCCTTTCAAAAACTTCTGATATCACCCTCATAATCGCAACGGCTGTTAAAGGTGCCTTGGTAGATGGTTTCCATATTACTGTGTCGCCTGTTACTCCTGCTATGAATGCATTCCATGACCACACGGCAGATGGAAAATTGAATGCAGAAATCACAGCGATTGGCCCTAGTGGGATCCATTGCTCGTAAAGTCTGTGTCCCTCCCTTTCGCTCGCAATAGTAAGCCCGTAAAGTTGCCTTGAGAGACCGATGGCAAAGTCTGAAATATCGATCATCTCCTGGATCTCTCCCTCGCCTTCGCTTTTCGTCTTACCAACTTCAAGTGTGACCATACGACCAAGGTCCTCCTTCTTCTCCCTGAGAGCCTCGCCTATCTCCCGTATGATCTGCCCTCTTTTAGCAGCCGGCATAGTCCTTAACTTTTCAAATGCAGCCCTAGATTTCTTAACAATCTCCTCGTATTCCCCCTTAGTGGCAAGAGTGACCTTTGCAATTGGCTTTCCATCTATAGGGCTGTAGGAAGTCACAGTCTCGTGCCCGTCCACTGGGGCCCACTGTCCATCATAAATACCCGAGTTCACTTCCTTCAGACCAAGCCTGCTTAGAGTTTCAGACC
Source organism: Thermoplasmataceae archaeon (assembly GCA_046704405.1). GTDB lineage: Archaea > Thermoplasmatota > Thermoplasmata > Thermoplasmatales > Thermoplasmataceae. Next base: position 347,839 of record JBJKSA010000014.1, read on the forward strand.
TAAAACCATCTGATTCCATAATATCACCTAGCCCGTACGTATTGCGACATAGGTAATATTGCTAGTCTCGAACGAGAACTGGTTGGAATTACTACTTGATATCTATCTTGCGCATCTTAGGCGCCTTGGGTTCCTCTGTTCCAATAATTGACATTCCGGCCTTCGCGAATTCCCTGGCAGCTTTGCCCAAATGACTCACAAATCCCGTTACGTTAGGCCCGAAGGTCGATGGTATGGAAATTTTAATCTCGATCACCGCATTCTGCTGCTCTTCTTTTTTCCCTTTGCTTTCAGATTCCTTGTCAGAAGCGCTCATTGCATCTTAATCAGTAGGAATTTATTAATAAATTCTGCGGACTCTGGGCTCTTGTCTGAAAAAGTCTGGGGCAGGTAGAACACCCTCCTCCAGTTGTCCATTTCAATCACAAGTTCCCCGCCTTTGTTGAAAAGGTTCAGGCTCTTCTTATCTGCGAAGGGAAGCTTAATCCTGATGATGCTTTCCCCCCTTTCCCTTATGTATTCGATTGACCTACCTTGATAATATGAGGCAAAAGGGTCGTCCTTCTCATAGATCCTTTCCGCAAATTCTGTGAGCCTTTCCAGACCAGTAGGCTCTTCCTCTGTCAGAAAAGCCTTGAAGATCTTTATATCGCCAAATGAATCCTCAATCTCTTTTATGATTCCCTCCTGCGATTCCCTCCACTTCTGGAAAAACGGTCCTGTGTTCTCTCTGTATATTTTGTTCACAATCACGCCGTCGACCGGGTAGTCGTACAGAAGAAGGTAGGTATAAGCCCGTTTTGTTTCATTGAGTGACATCCTGTCAGGATTGCATACCAGCCTGATTGAAGTCATGTCGGAATCTGTCAGGAGAGACCTCACTTGTGCCAAGTTCCTGTAAAGAGTCTCCATGCTCTGAAAAACTGAATCGTCCGGAAGTGGTATGCTCATGAATGGTTTCACCACAGGTCTCACAATTTTCGCCGTTTTCCTGCTTATGGGGAAGAACTTGTCCATGTACCATGCCATTGCTTCTGGAAAAGAAAGAAGCTTCAGTGCCTCTCCAGTTGGCGCACTATCCAGCACTATGACATCATATTCCTCAGACTCCACATACTCCTTCAGATATAGCAAATGAGAGGCTTCATCAAATCCAGGTAGTGTCGCGATCTCCTCTGCAGAAACGGGATCAAGCCCCTGCGACTGGAATAGCCCTGTAAGATATCCCTTAAGTTCCTCCCAGTGTGCATTGATGGCTTCAATTACGCTGACCTCCTGTGCATAGAGGTTTTCACTTACCTTGATTCGCTTGGGACCTATGTGCATACCTACCGCGTCGCCAAGGCTGTGTGCCGGATCAGTTGACATTATGAGTGTCCTGTAACCTTTCTTAGCGATAACTGATGCAGTGGCAGCGGCAACACTTGTCTTGCCCACACCTCCCTTTCCTGTAAAAAGCAATATTCTGGGCTTCATTCTATCCAAATTCTTCGATTCTGTCTATAACAATAAGTGCAAGTTCCATGAGCAGGTCAAGATCAGCTGACCTTTCAGTTTTTCCCAATGAATTCAGTGCCTTCCCAATGAAGCTTTTTGCCTTCTGGAAGGAGTAGTCTATTGATCCTGTCTCCATGAATATGCTCTTGATCTCTTCAGCTGGAACCTGCTCCTTTCCAGTGAGTGCATTTCTGAGTGTATCCCTTTGTTGGGCTGAGCTGTGCTTGAGTGCATATATTGACGGAAGAGTTATGGCTTCATGCCCTATATCCGCAAGCACAGGCTTTCCCATTTTCCTCTGGTCCCCGACAATGTCCATTATGTCATCTGTGACCTGGAAAGCCATTCCGAGGTTGTAGGCAAATGATGTGAGATTATTCCTGACTTCTTCCGGAGCTCCCGCAGCAGTTGTGGCACCTTCGGCGCATGCCCCAAAGAACTTTGCGGTCTTGTTGCTTATGATCTCCAGGTAGACAATTTCATCCAGGTTAAGATTTCCAAGGTTAGTAGCTTCCAGAATCTGCCCCTCTGCAAGATTGCTTGATGCGTCTGCCATGATTTTTGAAACAACCGGGCCGTATCTTGAGCCCAGTTCATAAGCCTTCGCAAAGAGGTAGTCTCCAACCACAATTGCATTTGACTCTCCTTCGGAATAATTGAGCGTAGGTACCCCTCTTCTAACTTTAGAGTTGTCAATTATATCGTCATGGATGAGGCTGGCTGTGTGTATCAGCTCATATCCTGCAGCAAGGTCAAGAATTTTTCTGTAGGACTCAGAACTACTGATCTCATATGCCAGTATTGTAAGCAGAGGGCGGAATCGCTTTCCTCCGGCCTCTATAACGTACTTGGACATCCTGAAAAGTTCCTGTTGCGATGTATATATATTCTGCAACAGGACTTCATTGACTTCCTCCACTTTTCCGTGGAGTCCCATCTCCCACTCAAAGAAACTCTTCATACCAATCAGGACGACGTGCTGAAATTGCGAATAGCAATATAACGTTTACAGCTTAATCTTTGGATAATCCTACAAAGAAGTCTGTGAAGAATTCCACAGATACTGCCTGTAAGTTATTCTGAGTCTCACCTTGTAAGTGTGATTTCTATAGATGAAACGTTTGAGTCTCCCCTTTCACCGTGTAGGACTTCTGTTTCAATGTTTATGTTTGCGTACTTAGCTCCCGGGATGAACTTGTGCTTTGTTATCTCAGCTATGTCGACTGCCTTGCTGATAGTCTTACCTCTGGCCTTAATGACTATCTTGTCCACGTTGTTGTTGAACTGTGTAACCACTGCTAGTACGTAGTTCATTGTTGGTTTTTTGCCCACAAAGATGACGTTTTCTTCTGCCATGTAGTCCCCTCCTTTTTCAGATACCTGTTAGATATTTAATCGTATCGTCGATTTGTCTGCCCAAATAGCCTGTAGAGCACGTATTTTTCAGCCAAGCCTAATCAATGTGTCCGTACCCTTTACTCCGTCGATGCCCCTGATTTCATCCACTATTCTGTTAAGCTCTTCTACACTGCTGCAGGTGAGCTTAACTGCGAGGTCCACCCTTCCGGAGAATTCATAGATTTCACTGAACTTGTTCTTTAGGAGTTTTATGACATCCTGCGCTCTCTTAATCTCCATCCTTATGAGCACAATTGAGTCTATTCCGTTACTGCTTGTGGCTAAAGTGAATTGTTTAATCACACCTGAAGAGACTAACTTCGAAATTCTCTTCCTAATTGTTCCCTCGGAGACATTCAAGTCTCTTGCGATTTCAGAATTGGAGAGCCTAGAATTTTCCCGAAGCCGGGCGAGAATTGCCCTGTCTCTCTCATCCACGTCTAAGTAATATATAGTGCTTAAAAATAGTTTCCGAATAAAATTAGATACACATTCAGAGAAAAACCACCTTACATGAAGAACTTCACAACAGACTGTAATGCCCCCAGCTGGTCATTCTGTATCATACCAGATGAATGCTTGTCTGCTCCTCGTCTATAAAGCTGGATATGATGGCAAGAATCTCTGGCTACCTGTACATAGTCTGGCCCTTGTTGTCATCATCCTTTCTTCCTCTTTTGATCAGTTCCTTTGGAACCTTCACCATCCGTACGATGTTGGCCGATTGTATCATGTAGTTTGGGATTCCAGTGTTTGGATCATTTCCACTTCTCATTATTGAGACGATTTCCATCTTGATCTGTATCACAGAACCATCTTCCAGTTTTACTGTCACCCATTTGGGTTCATCTTCTGTGTGAAATTCAATAATTTCTCCATCGCCTGAATAATTGAAGCCAGGAGTTGCCATTGCAAAGTTATGCCTATTATTTATTAAAGTGTGCGCTTGCTGGCTCTTTTAGTGGGGCAGAAAAAATAGCATGAATCAAGGAACGTAAGTAGTAAGGATATAGATAGCGCCAATTTATTGTTTGGATGGAGTTTTCCGATACTTTAGAGTTGTCGTTTACTTTTCTCCAATCCCTTCTCATGCCTCTTATGTGCCTGCTTTGTTGCCTTTGCAGCAATTAGATATCCTCCGCCTATAATTGCCGGTATTATTATTACAAAGTCACTGATGAACACTACCTTGATTGTTGCTCCATTTCCAGTAGAAACACTTCCGGACCAAGGCAACGAGAAGTATGGACCCTCTACCTTTACAGAATACGTTGTGCTGTTTCCAGCAATACTTAGTGCTAGATTTCCCCTACTTGGATAGTGTGTCACACCATTTGCCTGTATTGACCACTTAGGGTTGCCCACTACATTTAGGTGATCCACCTTCACAAGATGAGTAGGCCCGCGTGTTATGACAGATATGTGGGGAGTCCCTCCTAAACCGATGGCGTATATGAGCCCTGTATTGCTGTTATACACCATTGACTGAGTCAAACTGCCGGAGGATACATTTCCATAAATAGGATTCTGAAGACCAGTGATTGTCATAATATCACTGCCCCAGAACTTCGCAAGATAGATTGTAGAACTACTTGGGTCGAATGCAACGCTTAGGAATTGGCTAAAGTCCGAGAAATGAAAATTTCTTACTACGGTGTTGTTATTGAGGTCAATAACTGAGACTTGTGTGCCCAGAATTCCAGCCTCAACCAGATAATTTTTTGAAAAAGCAAGAAAAACCGGAAAAGTGATAAGAGCTCCCCCAGGCAAAATTACGGTACTCTTGCTTCCATTACTTGTGTTGAATATACTTACACTTCCTTGGAAATAGTTTGGCACATAGATCTGATTGTTGTATGGATTGAACGCAATCTGTTCCAAAGCCAGCCCCGGCGTTGTCCAGTGCGTATCTATTGAATGCGTGTACGGGTCTACCCCATATAATACTGAAGGGCTATCGATATAGGAACTGTTCAGATCCAGGGCCGACGTGTCTACATATACTAAGCCGTTTTTAGCATCATACGCAATTCCAGAGGTGTAACTATCAAGAGGTAGTTTCCAGATAATGCTGCCATTTGAAGGTTTTAAGCTGCAAAGCCAGGAACGATCGTAGTACTGATAGTGACCGTTAAAGTTGCTTACTACTGTTACGTAGAGGAGGCCGTCACCGACATCGTATGTTATGCCTGAAACCCAAGTCGTTATGGTGACACCCTGTTCTGGGGATGGGCTTAATTGCGGTTTGATGATTTTTTCTGTGTGGCCCGAAGTAGTGTTAAATTCTGCGATGTTAGTTGGCCCCACAGTGGTGTAAAGAAATTTGTTAGACGGGGAATAATAAGAAGCGATCCTATTGCCATTTGAACCTGAGAATTGGTGATATCCGTTGTATGTCGTATTTGAATCTAATAAGAAAGTCTTGCTGACATAACTTGCATTCTCTGCTAAGGTTATGGCAGTTACACCCTGACTTTGTGTATGAACGTTTCCCTTGTCAGCAATATCTACTATAACTTGAATAGAACTCAATATAGTGATTGCAATAATGAGAAGGGAAATTACGATCTTCGCTTTCATCCTTAGAAAGTTACAATAATAACTATATTTAAATCTATTCCAAATTCAGAATGAGATTTTTTCCTGCATCTTTTTTAGCGTGGATTATAGCGTTCTGTTTTTATGTGAGACACTTAAACTGTTTCCTTATAATCAAGCTTATTAAACTCGATTGTTCTGGAAGAAGGCTCATTTGGCCTCAGCTAGAGATATAAGTGCATCTGCGAGTTCATGTGCTTTACTGATCATCGGCCAGTGCCCAGAGTCAATGGCTTTAGCTGGTCCATAAAGTTTTCCCCACTTCCCCTCCAGAATTTCATCCACCGGATCGCCCGATCTGCTGCAGAAAATATATGCACTTCTTACATTGTCAAAACGTTCTGTGAGAGATATAGGATCTATTCCCAATTTAATTGGCCAAGGAGTTGCCTTTGATAATATCCACTTCAGATTTTCACCTTCTAGATCGCTACCTATCATCTCAACGATTTCCTTAGTGAGGGGTATAGTGAAACTATCCGGCGGTTGTTCACCAAATTCTTTCCTGGGATCGAAAGATCCCTGTGGACCCCTGATCTTCTCCGGACGACCAGCATCTAGGTATATGATCATTTTAATCCTATCCGGGACACGATCCGCCACAGCACCCACAACTTTGCCGGCAAAACTGTGCCCAACTAGCACAACATCCGTGAGTTCCTGGAAATCAATGATGTTGACCACATCGCTAATGGCAGTTTCAATACCATGGTCCCGGCTAGCGAGGTGACTTCTTTCTCCCATTCCAGTCAATGCCAGAGAATAAACATCATGACCCTTTGCTCTAAGCAAAGGGGTCACTTTCTTCCATACCCATGCTCCAAGCCAAGCACCATGAACCAGAACGAATGTTGCCATGGTGAATATAGGGAAGATGAAAGGATAAATTTTTGTACAGACGCACCAAATGGGAAATAAGCTTGAACGGCTTCTCAAGCTAACATAAGTTGAAAGATTTCAATGATCGCAACTTGTCTTCTAAGCTTACTTATTCGGGTTACTGTATTATGGTACTGTGCTGAAAAATTTTTTTCGTTGATTCCGGCAGAGTTGATTCTAGAGTCATCAAACGTGTTGCTCAACCAAGATTGGGTTCCCATCAGGATCCACTATGATAAAGGCAGCTGGTCCGATTTTATTGTCCAAACCATCCTCTACTTCAAATTCCATATTGTCAGCTTTCAGCTTACGATGAATTTCTCTTATATCGGTAAAATTCGAAATGGGTCTTCCAAATTTACCCCCTGGGTTGAAAGCAAGAGTATTCTTGTCAAATATACCCTGAAAAAGCCCAATTTCTGTTTCACCATTTTTCATCATTGCCCAGTTATCGTGCTCGGGATCTGGGGTTGATGCTTCAAACCCCAGTTTTTCATAGAATATCTTTGATGCTTTCAGATCTTTGACGGCCAGGCATATACTAAATGGACCTAATTCCATTGAAAACAATCCTCATATCTGCCATTCTCTTGTATGTATATATAATAATTGGAATGATTTAGGTAACAGGTACGATATCAGTTAATCCTGCATGGTTATGCAGACTGAAAGTTGAGACCAACTTTCGTTGTTGGGCTATTTCCTTTCAAGCGTATTTTTTGCTTCTTCAATAGCCTCTTTCCACATTGATGAAACTTTACCCTTTCCAAGTGAGCCCAGTGCGCCAAGTTCCATGGACGCCTTCAGATCCAACGAAGTCTTACCTTCCTTCTCCATGAATGACATTGTTATCTTGCTTCCCTTCCCATCTCCTTCAACTGTCTCAGTAACTAACTTTCCTCCCTCCTTGTCTATGGTCATATTGTTAGTCGACACTATCTTCTTGAGCATTACTCTTCCTTCAAGTTTGTATTTAATCAGATTATCGCCCTTTTCGAGAACTTCAACCTTTCTTGCCATTTTTGGATGAAACTTAGGCATATCTTCTACTGCGATAAAGTGCGCCATAACTTTGTCCCTTGCCTCATTTATTGTTTCCGACAAATCAAAATCCACTGCCATAATGAAACAATATATTCTATTTGATAAACTTGGCTGATCTAAAATTTAACGTTGATTTTCATAATTTCCCTGCATACATTTTGGAAAATTTCTGTCATCACTGACAGATATTATTTGCTGAAAAGACCATAAAGAAATACAAGCGATCCAACGATAAGTGGAATGAAGTAGTTAGGATGATAACCGCGATATAGCAACAGAAATGCGCTGAGGGCCCAGAAAATTATTCCCATTAACATGAGCCTGAATTTCATTGAGTTATCACTTTACCTCCGTTTTCTGATAATGTGTGTTTATTTTCCCGACCCAGTTCAAAACAAGGGCCTGGCAGAAAGAGAGATAACGGAAGAAAATTAAAACTTTCTCTCAGCGGTGCATTTCTTCTACCGAATATGCATATTTCTCATCTACTCTTTCCCATGGTGCAATTCGCTTTTGCGCCTCATAGAGGCTTTTTGACCTTCAGATCAATTATCCCATACTTATTTCCTAAATATTCCATTCAAGCATGACTAATACTTTATGGCTCTGATCAGAACAGTTTTCGGAATTTTTGAACTTTGCACTCCGAAATATTTCCTTGTGTTCTCCCTCCTTTTTAAATAATTGCTAGGTCTGGAATCCTCTATAGAATGATTGAACTCCAAGACTTTTGTTAGCCTTAAGCCGTTATTTGCAATGCCATTGAGAATGTCACCTAATCTGACCATGTATTGATAATTAGGCTTTGCCTTATACTCTGTTCCCCCCAAGTAATCAAGGCCTCTATACTCGTTTGGCTCAGTTTCAAAATAGTTGAATTTCGCTTCTAGTGGATTTTCACCTTCTGGATCAAACAGGTGCTCAAAAGGGTGCTGGTCGTAAATAAATAATTCACCTCCCTTCTTGAGAAGATTAGAAGCATTCTTCATCAGAAGAGGAATATCGGGAATCCAGACAAGCACCCCTATGCTCAAATAAACGAGATCGTATTGATTGTGGTATGCCTCAGAGATTTCAAGAACATTGGATCTTACGAACTCAGCTTTCACACCGGAATCTTCGGACAACTTTATTGCCTCCTTAATGACAAGTTCTGACTGGTCGAATCCGGTACACAAAGCCCCCAGATTGGAGAGCGACAAAGTATCCTGTCCGCAGTTGCAACACAAATGTGCTACCTTCTTTCCAGTCAGATTTGGCAAATTTTCAAGCTCGTACCGATCTAGGGTGCAACCTCCTTTTCTAAAAAAGTCGTCCTCTCCAGCCCTATATGATTGGTGGATTGGAGTCACTTCATCCCAGGCCTTCTCATTTGCCTCAACATATTTCTTGTAAGAAGGAGTTCTCATTACAACTTAATCTGGTATTATCTAATTATTTTGCCTTGATCCTATATTCTGCGGCCTACAGATCAAGCAGACGAGCCGTCTTGAACTGAGAATTATTCGCTTGGCTTCTTGACCTTGCAAGAAAAGGTCGCATTATCATATGTCCGATGAAGGTTTACAACTTTCTGGTTGGTGAAATGAAACATGGATTTTCACTCGTGGATGTTTTGGACTGCAATTCCAACCATAACAGTGCTAATCTTGATCTATCTCTCGACAAAAGAAATGCGAAGTTCTGCCAGAAAACTCAAAGAAGACAAAAGAACTAGAGAACAGAGGTACCAGTTACTGGTTATAAGTCTTGGCTCATGCACAGAGGCTTGTCCTTAATGCTCACTTATTCCTCTTAAGAGAGTTGGGTTGTATTTCCCCTCTATAGCCTTCTCTCCAGTGCAAGTGCCAGTGCATTATATCATTTCTTGGAGACCTGAAGTTATGTCCTCGAGGTGTCCAGACAGAAGCCCTTTGGCTCCAGTCTTTCTTATCACGGGAATCAAAGCATTTGAAGTCTCACGCGCCTTAACTCCATTTTCATCTGGCCAGATACCACTGGGATAGAAGTTTAGCCTTCCATTAATGCCGTAAGCAGAGTCTCCCACAATCAAAAAATCAGCAAACTTCAGAGCCATCTCGTGGCGTCCAGCTATATTATGAGCTCTTATTCCAAAAGGGAGGTTTGTTTCTTCATTATATTGTTGACCATGCCTCATATCGTATAGATCAATGAACATGTTGGTTAATTTCTCATCTTCTTCCACCACTTTAATATCTGGAATGAAAAGAGGAATGCCCATCTGTCTTGAAATTATTGAGCAACCTCGCATATGGGGGTAAACCGTCATGATTACAGCCTCAGGTTTCCCTAGAACGTCGATCATTTGGTTGAGACCTGGCATTGCCAGGGGATCGATAAGGACAGCTTTGCCATCCTTGATAAGTAGGTGTGAATACATCATTACACCGGTTTCGCCATCAATAGTACCCCATCTGAAAATATTTTTAGTAATTGGCACAAACATGCAATATCTAACTTTCTCCGACTTATTATTGTTTCGAACCAAATACTTGGTTCTCAAAGAGAATGCATATATCAATTAGAGGCGTCACTGCCACCTGAAAAATCGGATGGCGAGAACCCCGAATACCATTGAGTAGACTGCCATTGCAACTAGTTCGAGGTATGGCGGTGGCTGGTTGAAGACTGAATAAAGCAGTGATCTCACGGCAGCGCCAGCCGGTGAGTAGTACATAATGCTTTGAAGTGGATTTCCTACAAGAGCTGGTTGAATCCAAAGTCCTGCAAGGAATAGGAGAGGATAGAATAGAGCACCAATCACTCCCTGTGCAAATCTCTGAGTGGGGGCCAATGCAGCAACTAGCATTCCTATGGAAAACATCACGAAAAATGTCAGCAGTATTGAAATGGCAAAATAAAAGACATTTATGTTGAGAGGTGCGGCAAAGAAATAGATACTTCCTAAAAGGATGACAACTATTCCAATAAAACCATAGATTATATTTATAATGAGAAGAGAGAGGAAAAGTTTCTGAGGTGAAAGCGGTGTGGTGGATACCCGTCTGAGCCATCCCACTTCCCTGTCCCTCACAAGCGTAAATGGTACCGAATAAAGTGCTATGGAAATTATGCCTATCACAATTATGGTGGGCACATATAGATCGAACAAGGACAAGCCTGAATAATCTCCGCCAACAGCCTTTCCTATGAATCCGAAGAGTATGAGAAGGAGCATGGGAAATATTAGACCCATTCCCAAGCCCAAAGGTTCACGTAGGCCGAATCTCCACTGCATTCTGAGAAGTTTTAGGAAACTGCCCTTAGGAGTGTAGTCATGAATTAAATCTGATGGAAAACTCATTAGAATCCCGACTCCAAATTCTCATTCTCCCTTGAAAGGGATACAAAAGCCTCGTCGAGATTCCCACCAGTTGCCTCAATATCCGAAACCCTGATTCCCATCTCAGATAGTTTGTAGATAACATTGGCAGCCAAATCACCTGTGCCATTGATGGTCACATACTTTTCTTTTTTCTCTACATTAATTACTCCTTGAATGGACATTAATTTTGCATCATCGACCGGTGCAGAAGGTATGAAGCGTAAACGCTTTCCTCCAGACTCTGCTGCAACAGTTTCGGGTGTGTCAAGTGCTATGATTCTCCCCTTGTATATCATGGCAAGCCTATCGCATAACCTCTCTGCTTCATCCATGAAGTGTGTTACCAGGATAACAGTGACACCTCTTTTCCTTACGCCGTCTATTAGATCCCATGTCTCTCTCCTCGCTTCTGGATCAAGCCCGGTTGTGAGTTCATCTAGAATTGCAATTTGGGGATTTCCGACCAGCGCAAGTGCGATAGAAAGTCTTTGTTTCTCTCCACCGGATAGATTCTTGAAAATTGACTTTTTCAGCTTCTCGATTCCAAGAAGTTCGAGTAGGTCGTCGACATTCAAAGGTGATGGGTAGAAATATGAAAAAAGCTCCACAGCTTCCCCTACCCTGACTCTTGGCGGTAAGGCACTCTCCTGGAGTTGAACGCCCAGTATTCTTCTAATCTTTGAACGATCTGTTTCAGGCGACATGCCCATCACTGAAATCGTTCCTGAGTCAGGTTTTCTTAGTCCTGAGATGCATTCAACAGTTGTAGTCTTACCTGCGCCATTAGGGCCGATTACACCGAATATTTCTCCTTTCTTGACTGAGAAGGTAACATCATTGACAGCTTCTATTGCACCATATTTCTTATGCAGATGCTGCACTTCGACTGCGTAATTTATTCCAGCTGTTCCAATAGATGTATCTCGATCTAACTTCAGAGCATCCATGTAGGTAGCACATTCTCTCTATTGAAGAATGAAGCCGCTGTGTCTTATATCAAATAGCAACCTCACATATATTCCTGTTTTGAACGGCAAAGAGTCACAAAAGGTCAATTATCAAATAATCTGTTGCAGCCAATGATAAAAACAACTTTTAATGGGTTTTGAAATGAAGCTTTAACAGCCTTCAAGAGTGCTATGCTTTCTGCGACAAGTTCTCATGAGAAACCAGCAAAATTGTAAAATCTATGTGCATCGTCAGTCAATTAACGGTGAGCCCCCGAATCCCAGTTCATTTCCATCAGGATCGCAGTATATCGTCTTTCGAACGCCGTTTTGCAACGTTTCTCTTAACTTCGGTTTTATTCCGCGCTCAGATACTTGGTTTATGAAACGATCTAAATCATTGAGAAAAATAAGGCTGAATGCACGTCCTGCGAGCTCTGGCACCACTTTAATGTATAGGAATCTGTGCTCAGATAGTTCCCAAACTGCTTCTATCTCGTTTGGAAAAAATGATGGAGCACAGCCTAACAGTTTGGTATACCAAGATAATGATGCGTGGTAGTCACTGACAGGAAAACCGGCGAATAAGTCAGCTGTAATATCGTCCTGGAAGACCCTGTTACTTTTGCTCATTTACAATCACTGTGTTGAAGAATTTATCAGCTGATAAATTAATGTTGTTCAAGTAAGGATTTTCTAATAGAGTCACAACTGTTCTTTGTTCGGACTGTTTTCGTTGTAGATTATTTTATTAGTCACTTCTATCGACATGAGTTTGTTGGATCTCTTTTCCGTCGACAAATAGTTTTACTGGGGTGAACGCCCTTAAATGTACATCCAGATGGTGTTTTTCCATTTTCCCGATGTCCAACTGTAACTTCCTTACCGGCTGAAAGTTTGCAACATCGATGACCCTTTCTCCATCTACTTCTATCCTGATGGTCTTTAGAAATGGGTTTGCATTAACATAAACTATGTGCTTCTCACTATCACCAACTTCAAACTTCCCTTTTACCATATATTTATCCCTCAGTTCATCAAACTAAACTAATAGCTATAACAAGTATTTATATTCTATTGTGCAAATTACTTATCTGACAATAAATATGAATAATTTTGCCCTCCCCCCTATTTCAGCCTCTAAGGATTAGCAACCCAGAATGAAACAGCTTCAATCTAAGCACTCAGATTTTCGCTTGTTAAAAGACAGATGCTTCTTGAAGCCGCCATATGCCGGCATAATCTTAATACAAACAGACACTTTTTAAGCGATATGTTTGAAGTGGTTCGAAAAGACCTATTTCGATGGGGGACACCGGACCCTGAAAGTGATGAAATGATGTACGGACATCTTCTGGTAAGAGATGATGTATGTGTAATGATTGATCCACCATTTATTCCTGGACTTATTGAAAATGCTTCAAGGCTTGGGAAATTAGAGGGCGTGCTGATTACCACCCTTGATCATATTAGAGGCGTTAAATACATCTGTAAAAAGACGAAAGCTGAACTCTATATCCCAGACCAGGTAAAGTCCATGACCATTGACCCAGAAAAATATCTTTCATGGGCTGGTCTAAGTGATTTTCAGAAATATGATGGAAGTGAGCAGATTTTTGGATTAAGGCCCTTAAGGATAACGATCGAAGGAGTATCTCCAGATAGTGAGCCTTACATGGATGAATATGCATTCCTGACTGACGAGAGGGAGATGATTTCTGGGGACGCCGCAGTAGGAACTCCTGATGGTAGTTTGCTCATTGCACCGGAGTGGTTCCCATTACCTGATGAGCCACATATTCCAGCACATAAAGCTTTCCGGGACTTACTTATCAAATCTCAAGCGGAAACACTTCTGACCTCACATGGTTCATGCCTTTACGGAAACCTGAAAGATCAGATTGATAAGATATAGAAATGACTGAATGGTCAACCTGCAACCGTAGTTGAATCCTTTAAAATTGGGATTCAGTATAAAATCATTCCCTTTCTTTCTTATATAGAAGCCTAGAATAGCAAACTATGGCAAGGAAAATCACGGTAAACATGTACATGACGCTGGACGGTTATGGCGAATTCCCAGAATATCCGGGATCTGATATTATTCAAGATGAGCCAGATGAATTCTGGATGGAAATGTGGGCTAAGAGGTACGAATCAGTTGACACATTGATATACGGTAGAAATTCCTACTTGGGCCATGCCCAAGTTCATGCTCTATCAAAGCGGAAAAAGACTGATCCTGAATTCCTTTTTGATTTCTCTCGATTCATTGAAAGATGCCAGCTCATTGTACTCAGCAAGAGTTTACAGAAGACAGAATGGGGAAATACAAGGCTGATGAAAGGGAACTTAGAAGAAATTGTTGCAGACCTGAGGGCGGAGAAGGGCAACGACATAATTGTTGATGCTGGCCCATCACTTGTCCATGAATTCATGAAAAAGGGACTGGCGGACGATTATAGGATGGTTGTGTTTCCAGTAATATACGGAAAGGGAAACCATTACTGGGGCTCAATGTTAAACCAACTGACATTAAAGTTATTGAGTGTTAAGTCGCTCCCATATGGCGAATTGTACATGCACTATGAGACTGTGAGATAATGGAGTAAAGTTTACTCTTACCTATTTGAACTTATGAGGATCAATTCACTCATGGCGTTCATATTTCTACCTATGAATCGGCTAAAGCGTTCATTGTTGCTCTTGCAGAATTATTGCCCGATCACAATTGCTAAGAATTCTCCAGACAGAGGAGCTGTGCAAGACTTAAGATCCGACTTACTTCTGGAAGCATTTCTGACAGATTTGATCAATGATCATGACATGGCACTGGGTTATCAAAACTTGGCAAAAATGTTTTAAAAATACCGTGGGTTGATATTCTAAATGTATCCTCTCTTCCCTTTGTAATGTTGCCTTTAAACTATAACCTTAATGGTAAAAAATGTGACACGTTGTGTTGGGAGATGTTACTCTATTGACTCCAATCTTTGCTTATGTCCTTCCTTATGACGATCTATTCCTCTGTCGCCTTGTTTCAGGTTTCCCTTTAACCATGTGTAGTTTTATTCAATTGACATAAGTCTGCTTCCGAGCTGGCCAGGATCTTGCTGGGTTCAATAAGATATATGGTAGACTATGACCACCTTAGGAAGATCACATATCAGGGAGGAACCTAAGCCTCTTCACACTGAACCAAGACTGTCGGGGGACCATCTTCCATTAGACTCCTATTGCTGGAAAAAAACAATTGGCTCTAGAGAAGGTATATAACATAAATGATATTGTTAATTTATGAGCCAGGAAGAAGGTTCCGTTCTAGTGTCGTCAGAGAAGGTAGCTGAAAATAAGAAAGGGGCCCTCTCAATGTTCAGGATTTTTTCATTCTATGCTTCTGCCAGTTACGGGTTGTATCTCGTCCTTTTTATCGCTATCCTATCTTCATATGGTTTTATCCTGAGAGAAGAAGCAATCGCAAATAAGTCGATCCTGCCCTTGACTCCTTACCTGACTATTCTTGCACTCATTTTCATAGCTGGGACAGTTCTTCAGATTATATCCGTACTATATCTTAGAGGTGGATTCAAGTCGCTCAAAGCAATCTCAAAAAGTTTTAGTACTCCATATGCTGGATTAGGCATCTACTTTGCTAGCATTATTATCGTATTTATATTCGGTTTTATAATCGTGGCCGCAGAGTTAGGTTTCTTACACAGTCTTGACGGTTATGACACAATATGGTGGCTGATCTTGTTTATTGGAGTTGCAGCTGGCTTTGCCGGAGAAATTCTAGGACTCACGCTCGGTTCATTTCGCTTGAAAGAATATTTCGATGACACTAACTTTATGCCTGCCGGCATCCTGTTTCTGTTAGCGCTGGCAGTTCCAATCTTTGGAATTATAGCATCAATTCTGATATATCGTGGTGCCAACTCTCTAGTCAGAAAACAAAATAATGTTAGAAATGGATAAAGTGCATGAAGTCTGGATAAGACCATCAGGTAGAGAGAGGCAATAAGATAATCATACATATTTTCAAAGAGACCGTAGGGTATCTATGAAAGAATTATGAGTTCATGATTTTTGAGCAACTAAATATCAGGAAAATGGGTGTTTATTGCTTGGTGCTTAATTTCAATTTTAACTGTCTTCAAATAACTAGTATTTCCACTTTGGATATATCAGAAAAAAATGGGAGATTATAAAGCATCAGTAGGCTTTGTAATCCCAGTGTTTCTCTCAAAAAGAGTTGCTAACAGACTCCCATAAACAAGTGATGTTATCAGTCCGAGTAAAATATCCACAACATAGAATGATGTCCCGTACTTGAAATTCTCAAAATAATCAAAAGTGACATGAATAACTAACCACAAAGCCACTCCCAGGACAATGCCCTTAGTTACGTAGCTCCTTCCTGGAATATGTTCCGAAAAAATTCCGAAAAAGACTCCCAGGGCTATGCCCAAAGTGACTCCAAACAGCGCACCAATTAATACATCTGATGTGACGAGTATATTGTATGCACCATTGATGCTCAAGGCTGACGTGGATGGAAATTCCATTTCTATTACCCTTAGGATGCTACTTTTGAAATTTAGCATCAAGAACGCAATGACTGCGGCTTCCATTATGGCAAACAGTGCCCCGGATATCAGGCCGGACTTTGCTCCGTCTCTTATTTTACCCATTTTCAATACCTCCTTTACAGGTCCTTATAACATCATTACCCACCCCTACTTTTAGTGGAATGGCTGTTCAGAAAATGAACTGCCAAAGTTGCTATATGGTAATAGCAATTGTAAGTGAGTAACCTCTCCAGTGTTGCACGACTCCGGAGATAAAATGAATCTATCTGAAACATCAGTCAGTTCTGCAAATGACGCCATTCTTAAGGAGAGCAAGAAAGCCATTCGAATTGCCTTGCGCATGGTGAGCTATCAGTCTAGAAAGGGAATGGGCGGTTTTTACCTTGCAATGTCTGTATTTGAAGCCGCGGCACTGATTATGCTGAGATACACAAGATCTCCAATTTTTCTGATCTTACTTTTTGTCATTGGGTCGTTTATGGTATGGTACATAACGAGAAGAGCTGGCCTGCGGGGGTTTGGCAAAATTGGAGAAACCTTAAGCCTGCTCTCAGGTACACGGTCGCACTTAAGGGCCTTGATTTGGATCGCCATTATTGCGCCATGGCCAGTTGACATTCTTTTGTTGCTGACAGGCTTTCCTGTCTATCATGTTTTGCCCATTATGATCTGGATTTCCGTTCTTCCGACGTACGAAGTGCTGATTATAAAGATAAGGTTGATTCTGAAGGTGCCTAGGAAACCCGAGGACTATGCGTTTATAGTCTCGATCGTGGTGGCTGCGTTACTTTTTCTCATTCCGGGAATCTCCCTAATAGGGTTCGCAATTGCCACTCCTATCTGGGCCATCTCTGGGATAAAGTCTCTTTATGATTCCGGGAGAGAGGTGTAGCAGGCGTGCCTGAGGTTACGGTTGATGGAAAAGAGGATGCGTCAAACGATAAACTACAAAACCTCGTTTCTAAGAGTCCTTTGTCTAGTTCATCCAGGATAGGTATTTTGCTGGTGTTATCTGGAATGAAATGGGCCACTTTCACTGACTTGCTGCATTCCTTGGGATTACCAAAAAGCACACTCAACTTATGCCTCAGCGTCCTAGGGGAATCTGGATTTGTCAAAGTGAGAACAGGGTTCTTAAGTAAAGGAGGTCCGAGAACCATAGTACGGATAACTGATTTGGGGAAAAAAGCAATTCGTGATTACATTGAGCTGATAAATGAGCTATTGCAGAAGAAGCTCTAATGATTAACTATGGGCAGAAATGGGTTGCAATGATGGAAACACTCACCTAAGGCCAAGTGTTTCCCTGGTTCCCAATAAGACAAACGCCTTCTAACTTATGAGCTATTTCAATAAGCCTAGGTTCGAGTTGACTCCAATCTTTTCTAATCTCCTTCCTTATTGCTAATAGTTCCTACCTCTCTTGCTCCTTTACAGGCTTTTCTTTTGCAATATGATATTATTCAAAGAAGTTATATAAACAGTCATTTACTGCGTTTAGACAAAGTATTGAGAAGTTCGAATACAAATTCTTATCAAGAGTTTATTTAAGATTATTTAAAATTATTAATGGAAAATTGTTCAAGCCCTTATTGACAGGTATTCTCCCACATTTAAAACTAGAGACAGGATACAATCCCACTAATCGTCGATTTCAGCACTTTTAATATATTCCCGGAGTATAAGCCGACTAATTGCGAGGGTAACAAAGCCTGGCCAACTGTGAAAGAAACCTAATTATGCTTGTCATAAATCCAACCACCTTCTGTTGATTCCAGGAACCCCGTCAAAGTCGTCGTCTTCACTGAGGAGGTTGGTAATAGATGCACGTTTCATTGATGAGGCAATTAACGCATCGCTTGGTTTGGAACAATAATTGATCATGTCCTTTAGAACATGATAATCGCCTTCTTCGAGTGGGAGTATGGTTGTGAATGGAAGTATCATGGAATCTATAAATTCAAGTGTCACTTCAGCGGGGATGAAATATTTCTTCCAGGAGACATAAATTAACTCATCCAGGACAATCATGTTGGTGAAGGTTCTATTGTTGGAAAGCTCCTTCTCATAGTGCTCTATGAATTTGTCGAGAGTCTTTGTAGGCGTATTCATGTAGATGAAGAAGTAGGTATCTATGAAAACGCCAGTCAAAATTCATCCTCCAATGAATATTTTTTGGCTTCACCGATTTCTGGCGCTTTGGCATCTTTCAATGAGAGTAAAGATTCTTTGTGACTTCTTGCTCTCTTCTCGAATGATGCTTTGTCGAACTTTTTGGAGGGCGTCAGTGTGATTCCATCATTAACACTCACTGTGAGATCATCCCCTTCTTCTATGCCGACAGCCTCCCTTAATGCCTTAGGAAGAATCACATAACCTTTTTTTCCGACTTTCAACTTTAGAGTCAAGCTAGCTCACCTCTAGTTAAACTAGATTCACTATTAATGCCTTTCTCTTACTCGTTGAAACATAGAAAAAGGCGTCGGGATAATTTCTATTAGATTTTTCATTTGCCATAAATAATAATTCACAATCGATATTTAAACCGTTATTTTCTGGGCTTGGACAAATTATTGAGAAGTCTCCATACAAATTCGTATCAAGAGTTTATTTAAGATTATTTAAGATTATTAATCAAAAATTGTTCAAGCCCTTATTGAAAGATATTCTCCCGTATTCAATTCTCAAGACAGGACACCTTCTTGTCATTCTTCGAATTTCAGCACTTTTAATATATTCCCGGAGCATAAACCGATTAATTGCGAGGGTAACAAAGCCTAGCCAACTGTGCAGGACTTAAGATCCGACTTACTCCTGGAAACAATTCTGACTGATTTGTCCAACAACCATGACATGGCAATGAGTCGTCGAAATTAAGAAGAAAACGGTAGAAAAATTGAGGAAGCTCAAACCAAAAAGTATCCTGTCTTCAATTGGTGATATGGTCTTTTGACTGTAAAGATAACTGAACTAAATTTGTCGAGTTTTCATATAGCTATATATTAATATGACATTGCGATATTTGAATACAGGAAATATTCGGGTTAGTGGGATTCCGTTAGCCCAATGTATCGGGAAGAAGGAAGATAGAATGTCAAACGACACAGAAGCATGCGAAGTTAAAGAGATCGAAGCTCAGGATGTCGAGAGATTCCATGAGATATCCAGGATCCTCAATATTCTTGGGAATAAGACAAGGGTTGCAATGCTTGCAATAATGGAGAAACACGACGAGGTTTGTGCTTGTGAACTCCAACCTGCATTAGGGCTACCTCAGCCAACAATCACTTCACATCTGAGAAAGATGTATGATATTGGGCTCCTAAAGCAAAAGCAAGTGTGGAAATATAGTTATTATTACATGAATCCTAAATACAAGGCCCTCATCGGCGATATCCTAAAAAGTCAGGAGAATGACATTTCTACTTCTCAAATTCATAAACAAAAGACTGATGTTTAGAGGCGTAAGTGATGAAACGTCAGGAGGAAGAGAATTCCTTTGCAATACCAGTGTCAAAAAGCGCAATTTCAACTTTGTCTGAGCACCTAAGAAAGTATCTTATTGTCTACACCCTCCTGTCAGTCACTGTAGCAATACTGATTGGTTATTACACCAGGACATTTACTGCAGTCAACAAGGGGTTGTTTTCTGACCTTGTCGTTATCTTTGCCATAATGACAATTTACCCCTCCATGATCCAGTTAAAGACAGAGGGATTTGCAAAGGAACTGAGGTCATGGAAACCTATCGTAGTTTCACTGATCTACGTTTTTGCCCTTTCGCCAACCATAGCATTCATTGTTGGTCCAACGTTGGGAACCTCGATAGGTACTGGATTTGTCGTTTCAAATATTGTACCAGCTTCAAGTGCCTCCCTAGGTTATGTGCTGATTGCAGGAGGCAGTATTGAATTGGCAACGGCACTCGCAATTGTGAGCTTGGTTGTTTCAATACCAGCCATACCTTTGATTCTTGGACTTTACAGCAGCCAGGCATCAACAACCGTTCCAGTTGAACCCATAATGATGTCGGTTGTTTATATACTAATTCTGCCCCTTATAGTGGGCCAGATCACTCGCTATTTACTGATGAAGTGGAAAGGGCCCGTAACGGTAAACAAATCTTCAAAAAAATACCTCTCATTCACGACAATGATTTCAATGCTTGCCTTGATTTTTGTTCTAGTCGACAAAGAGTCATCCGTTATCATATCAATGCCCCAGATAGTAGGCTACTTAATCGGATACCAGTCTGCAATCATACTCGGCATACTCGCCATATCAATTCTCGTGAGCAGGATCATGCAGTTCTCTTATGAAGATCACCAGGCAGTTGCTTTCATTTCAGTCACAAAGAATCAAAGTGTCGCTGCAGCCATTGCCGTTTTTGCACTTAATCCTGAGGCAGCATTAGCTCCAGCAGTGATCCCCATGATTCAGCCAATACTGGCGATAATATACATACACTTAGAAAAAGCTGTGAAGAAATTGTTCGAATTTTCTTCAGTTGTGAAAACCGCATAGAAAATTCTGACTTGACTTGTAATACAGGTATATACGCGTACTACAAGAAAAATTTACATTACCAGCCAACCCAGTATTCTCCCACATTCAAAACTAGAGACAGGATACAATCCCACTAATCGTCGATTTTAGCACTTTTAATATATTCCCGGAGTATAAGCCGACTAATTGCGAGGGTAACAAAGCCTGGCCAACTGTGCAGGACTTAAGATTCTGTCTCGTAGGAGTTCGTGGGTTCAAATCCCATCCCTCGCACTCTTTTGACGAGAGATAGTAATTTCATTCATTGTGTGTGTTTGTTCCATTCAGAACCCAACTTACAAGTTAACGAATATACGAAGTGGAAATTATGCGCCTAGGGGTTTGTTGTAATTACTTCCAATCGCTTGTAATAGAAGGAAAGTGAGCAAAAAGTAAGCAAACAGAGGTGCCAGCTGGAGAAATAGGATAATCTTTCCCAACATTCCTGTAGAAGCAAAGTACTCGAGAATATTGAGGACTATCAGTGACAGAGTGTATTCAGCATTTCTGATAAAGGCGTGGGGAAAGGTGAGTTCACTCTTAGAAAAGGGAGTCGAAAATCTATCCTTTGTAAAATAACCTTTATCGCTAATAAAAGCTAAGACCACGAACAGAAATCCAAACAACACTGCATACAGTATTAGAAGGCTTCCTGGCAAGCCAGATGTATGGTACATTGTGTAAAAATTTCCAATGAAAACGATGCATAATATGGGCCAGACTATTAATGAAAAGGCGTAAACGAGGATCTTTGCAATTCTTTTGACTCTGTCTGTAAATCTGTTAAATCTAGTGATAAAACCATACAGTTGCAGGTCGTTGTCAGTTTCGTCCTCGATGCTCACACATAATAATAGTTTGACAGCTATATAACATTCACGAGTATGAGCCACTGAGCCTTTACCATGAGTTCCTATAAAACTTGATATTAAGCTGTTTCTTTACGAATATTTGCCACTGAGGGCTTCAATTTCTACGGGTGTATGTCGGCATTTTCTCTTCCATCCATTTCTCTCTCACTTTACCATCCGTGAATACCGCTCGAAGCAGGGGCCAGTTCTCTCTATTCATAACAGCGAAGAAATGCGCTAGGACGAAAAGAGCTAAAAGTGCCGCTCCTGCAACATGTATTCCAAGGTATAGTTCATTAAAACCATCCCCGCGCGGTGATAAAATGAGACCTATACCGCCTACGGCGAGCAATAAAAGGCCAAAGAGCAACATCAAGAATGCGTATGAAGCCAGCACGTTGTGCCTGCCCATGTTTGATCTGACTTTCCTAGAAATTTGCCTGCCAAAGAAATATCGTCCAATTATTGAGAAGCCTTCTTTTATCTGGATTATAATTGGCTTCCCAAGAGGCTCTAAAATTGTAAAGTGTCTCTTATAGGCACGAGACAGACCGTATGCCACTACCATTGCACCCCAAATTAATCCAATGTACCTGTGCAAGTAGAACATGCTTAAATGTGCAGTAACAACACCGTCGCCATCGTCTAGGCCCAAAGAGCTGTACGCCAAGAACAAAGTACCGATTACAAGGAAAACATGAAACACTCTAAAAGAGCCGTTGATTACTCTGACCCTTTGCCCAGGCTTTCCCGAGGTTTCCATGCTAACTTAGGGAGACCCTGAGCTCTATACTTAACATTATTGGTGCAATGCACACACTTGTCTGGCTGAGGGGACTATCTAGAACTTTGTGTGCTTTACTTCACGTCGTATTCAGCCTTGAACTGCAGTCCATCTTTCTCTTGATAAATACCCTTGACTTTGAAAAACTCGATTTCCATTTCAGATCTGTGCTTAACAGATGTCTTCAGCCCCTTATTGTAATGTGTGAGAGCTTTTCCACTGTCGATATGGTCTTTAACAAAACTATTGTGTGCCACTAATCTCTGATTCAAAGTAAAATCTGAGATCTTCACAGAATTACTTATGTTATTAGCTGCCAGTAGCATGAGGTCTTTTTCTATCTCATATCCTATGCTGTTTCTACCTGTTATGACTGATGCTACCATCGAAGTCCCAATTCCCAGAAAAGGATCCAGTATGGTATCTCCTAGGACTGAATACATGGAAATGAGTCTGAATGGGACCTCCAATGGAAAGGCTGCACTTCGGGCTCTTTCAGCTTTTTGCCCCATATTCTGACGTGTCCCCTTAATGCCGTCCCATAAATCAGAGAACCACTTGTTCCTCTCTTCCCAAAAGAATGCACTCTTTCCCCTTCTCTTCAGATCTTCGGGATTTACAAATTGTCTTCTGGGTCCCTTCCTGAAAATTAGTATATGCTCATGTTCCAGGGTGACATATGCTCCTACTGGAAGCATACCAGAACCCATGAATTTATTCGGGGCATTGGTCTGCTTTCTCCAGATAATACCGGGAAGCATCTTGAATCCGAGTTTGATGAAATATTCAGTGATTCTTGAATGAGAAGGGTAAAGGCAGAAATCTTCTCCCACCTTACGTGTTGCATCTCCAATGTTGATGCATGCTATCCCTCCTGGTCTGGTAACCCTGTATACCTCCTTCCATGTTCTGTCAAGCTGTTCGTGCATCAGCTCGAATGCCTTCATGCCCTCCCCCTCTTCTAAATGCGTTGCAATATCCTTGTTGAGTTTGCTGAATGTGCTGTCCCACATTGAGATCATAGGGTAGGGGGGAGAAGTGACAACTAGATCCACGGATTCATCCTCTATACCCAGCATCTGCTGGGAATTGCCGAGGAGGATCCTGTGCGTGGTGGAAAAGGGCATGCAATAGGTTATGCAAGTATTCGTTAAAATTTATCAGTGCTTGGAGCAATACTGCTCATGTACAAAGGGCATCATTCCCGTGAATGAGAAGCAAAAGATAACTGAGAAGAACAGGAAAAATTATAAATTGCTATATGTTGGAGTTTAAGTAGGAACCTAAATGTTTTCTCTGCTTTACTACCTATTAGTTTCCCCATCAGCAACGCCCTCACCGGGTTCCCCCTTTGCGACTGGGGGAGGATCGACCGGCTATATCTATCTTATTGGATTCCTGGTTTTCATAATTTTCTTAAGAATAATGAGAGGGATCAGAGGAAGGAGATTCAGCCAGGGCCGAGTTCTCATGCTCCCTGTAATTTACATTCTCATAACACTGGCTACTGTTATACCACTTGAGCTATCTCACCCAATTGCATTAATTTCATTGGCCGGAATACCTGCAGGTTTCGTTGTAGGATACCTTTTCGGTCAGAAAGTTCAATTCTTCAACAAGAATGGGATGCTCTATTTCAAGAGGTCTCCGGTCATTATGATTATTTGGCTTGTATCCTTTGTCATCAGAATAGTCCTTGAGTTTGAATTCACGCTCAACTTTCAGGCATTGTTTGCAGTGGACGTTTTGCTAGCTGTCACATCTGGCCTTCTTATTGGTGAGTCTATTCATATCCTCAGAAGCCACGCTGAGCATAAGCAGAAGAATGAGGAAAAAAGGAGTCAGGAGGAAACGGACTACGTGAAGGAGATGTAATTTTCTTCTTCCTAAAAAATAGTTAAACCCCCGTCTTATACCACAATGCATGGAATTTGTCGTAGTGGGTTGCAGGGGTTTCGGCAGATACCACCTTGATGCCCTTACTAAGACTGATGTTGAAGTCAGCATAGTCGAAAGGAGCCAAAAAGTTAGAGAAACAATTCTTCAAGAGTATGATATTCTTAATTCATATGCCTCGTTTGACGAGGCTTTGCAGAGCGGAGCAGAAGTCGTAGACCTAGTAGTTCCTCACAACCTGCATTCAGAAATGGCAGTTAAGGCCCTAAACTCAGGGAAGCATGTTCTTGTCGAAAAGCCAATTGCTAACACTCTCGAAGACGCCAGGAAGATGGTGGATGCCGCCAGAGCAGCAGATAGGAAACTAATGGTTGCCGACCAGTACTATTTCGATCCTGCAGTTACAAGAATAAGGGATTCAATCGCAAGAAACGAGATCGGCAACGTGCATACAATCATTATCAGAGATCAGAGCCTGAGAACCCCAGTCAGTTGGAGAGCAGATATCAAATTGAATGGCGGAGGTGCGCTCATGGATGGCGGTATTCATTTCATAGACACAATGCTGAATATCGGGGGAGAATACGGTAGCCTTAGGTCTACGGTATACAGAGGCAACCCACATGGATCTGTTGAAGATACCTCTTTGACTGTTTTTGATTTCACTTCCGGCGCCAGAGGGATCCTATTCTACTCATGGGCTTATCCCGGAGTCCTGAAGGCGCCATCCTATGAAATTGCCGGAGATGATGGGCTTATAATTGAAGATCTTGGTACTAAGCCAAAAAAAGGATTTAGAGGGCTCAGAGGAATGAGGGCTTATGGAGACCCCATTGTAAACAACAGGCTACTGCAGATTGGTGACTTTGACGTTTTTTACGCCGAAATCCAGGGATTCATTGAGAGCATTGAAAACAAGACCCCAGTTCCATTTCCACCGGAACTGGCAATAAGGGATCTTGAAGCGGTGCTGAGAATATATGATAACAGCAGTTAAATTTGATCAGCTTTTGAATTTCTGAGAACCTTATGATAGTGCCTGTGAAGGAGCCTCTGATCTCACCGCAAGTGGATCTTCCCCGCTTTTATTGCGGTTTTTCAACGCATCACTGTACTGCACGAGAGTGATCACAAGTTCAGCATGACTCCAGACGAGAGGTGAGGCAGATGCATGAGATAAATCGGAGGATTTTATCTGTTCAGGCAGTATACCTGTTGAATTCCTTCTTGCCATTACCCAATCTATTAGCTTTTCCGCACTCAGGGTGTCACCTGTTGCGATGTGGTATTGCGCGACCCATAGAGTTGTAATAATCCATGGGTTTCCTGTGGCATTTCCATCGCTGCTATCCTTCTGATAAGGATCGTTTTCATACCTTGCAAATCCACCTGATTTTTCTACCCACAGATTGCTTATTATCTTCTGCATTGTGGACTGCACCCTCGGATTGAGAGGGTCCCTCATGCCGAATATAAACATTGAAGAAAGTGCGCTATCGATGGTGAAATCTGGCTTTCCATCTATGATTGCCCTTGCGTACTGACCCTTCTCCTCGGAGTAGAAAAGTCTCTCAAAGGCATCTGACATCCTTTCGGCAGAGTTGTTGTATCTGATGGATAGCTCAATATCTCCAAATGTCTCTGCAAAAAATGCCGCAGATTTCAAGGCAGCATATGCAGTGGAAACAGTGTAAGCATGAATGCCATATCGCTCTTCCCAGATATCGAACGATTCCCTTGGCAATCCCTGCTCATCCGTGAAGCTGACTATAAAGTCTGCTGTCTTCTTAATGAGAGATTCATATATCGAGGCTACAAATTCCACGTCCGAATATTCAAGATAATATCGCCTGAGTGCCCAAAGCACCAGAGAAGTTTCATCCTCCTGAATGGGGAGAATCTGCTTTCCCCTAATGACATGGGGGAGCCAGCTGCTAGCAGGTGCTCCGTCTGCCCTATACTTATGGTGCAGGTAGCCATCCTCACTAAGCGCTCTGTCGCAAAACCTGAAGAACCGCCTCGCAGCGCTGCCGTGACCACCCAGAAGTATGGAGTACGCTACAATTGACGCATCTCTCGGCCACACATAGTAATAGCCGTCTCTATTGAAGCTCTGAACATCACTGTCGCAGGATGCTACAATTGCGCCCATTTCATTAATGTGAGTTCTTGCCACAAGAAGGGACAGTCTGTATGCGATGTTTGTATCGTTCCCTAGCATCAAGGGCCTTTTGGAAGCCCACAGGCGCCAGTAATTGCTAGTCCTGGTGAGCATTTTCTCAAAATCTGAATATCCCAGTCCTTTCTTGACCTCTGTTAGAGCCCTCATCTGGTCAGCGCAGGCAATGAAGTAGAAGAACTCTGAAGTGGCTCCCGGCTCAATTGTCAAGGAATGTCTGATAACAGAGTCTACAGAGCCAATGGATACCGGATTCATTGACAGTTCAATGTCCTCGGCGTCTTTCCAGGTACCTTCCTTCCCATCAAACTGCTCCACTCCCGTGGCATACTGGTCAATGGTATTTCCGTAAGAATCTATGGAGGATGCAAGGAAGTACCTGTTACCCTTATAATGCATTACCCCTCTCAGCTCTGGCACATATTGCGCAGTGTCCCCCACATCGCTTCCGCTGATGTTGAAATTCTGGTGGTAAAAGAACTTGACCTCCCTCTTTCGATCTGAATTGTTCGTTACCCGTACTTTCCTGAGGTAAACGTCCTTGTAGATATCTACACAGTCATAGTTCTCCACTGATATTCCATCTACACTGTAAGAGACGCTTCCGACCAGTGTGCTGTCATAATAAGTGAAATTCTTCAGTATTTTTCTGTCTAACCAGTAGAATGATCGATCTATGGAAATACCGGACTTGAAGGGCGATCTTCCTGCGTGATTCTCAGATGCAGATTCTGAAAAGTAGAAATCAGCTATTCTGTAGTTTTCATCGAAGCTGACCTTGAGTCTTCCATTTGCCAATGGAAGAAATCTCACCATGGAGCCACTGAATGATACTGTGTTTTTAATTCTTTGCGTCAAAAACTTCTAGAAATATTTCGTCCTGTACACACTCAAGGGAATAGCCCTTTTCCTGAGACAAGTGTCTGACGCTTAAGTGGTTTCAGCACAATGTTTAGATAATATAGACGCCCTTATAGGAACTGCCTATGTCGTCCAGGAATGCAGAGGCAGACATAAGAAATTTTGATTCGTACCACCCAGAGGGCGTATTAGGGCCACACGAGAAAGATGATGGCACTTTCGAGATAACCGCATACCTTCCCAGGGCAAAGAAGGCTTGGGTGGAAATTGGTGGAAAGGCCTACCCTATGAAAAAATCAGGAAGCTCAGGACTACACAAGGTCAAGTTGGCGAAGGATGCCTACAGCATGCCATATTTCATTTGCAGCATTAGTGAAACAGGTTACACTGAGAAAAGGCCTGACCCTTATGCGTTCCAGCCTGAATTGAGCGACTATGATCTTCAGCTCTTTGGCGGAGGAAACCTTCTAAGAAGTTATGAAACCTTTGGAGCACACTTGGTCGAGAGAGACGGAGTTTCAGGAGCCAGGTTTGTTGTATGGGCTCCCAACGCACGTGCCGTTTCCGTGGTGGGAAACTTTAATCACTGGACGAAGGGGGAGACACCTATGGTCAATGTACGCCAATCTGGGGCCTGGGAGGTTTTCATACCCGAAATTGGTAAGAATGAAGTCTACAAGTATGCGATAAAGACCCGCACCGGAAAAATGTTGGAAAAGGCTGATCCCTACGGCTTCAGAATGGAGTACAGACCCAGTACAGCTTCAATTGTGAGCTCCTTTGATCACCAATGGGAAGATGACGACTGGATTGAAAAAAGAAAGGAGGATCAGGCCTGCAAAAAACCAGTTCTCATATATGAGGTGCATCTTGGCTCCTGGAAGAGGCCTGAGGGCAGACCATACGATTTTCTGAACTATAGGGAGATCGCTGACCAGTTAATACCGTACGTGAAGGGGCTTGGGTTCACACATATTGAGTTGATGCCTGTGATGGAGCATCCCCTGGACGCTTCATGGGGGTATCAGGTGATAAGTTATTACTCCCCAACTTCAAGATTCGGCTCCCCAGAAGACTTCATGTACTTCATGGACCAGTGCCACAAGAATAACATTGGAGTCATACTTGATTGGGTTCCAGCGCACTTCCCTTCAGATGAGCATGGCCTTTCAAATTTTGACGGCACACACCTGTATGATCACGAAGACCCAAGAAGGGGCCTTCATCCCGATTGGGGAACCTTGATATTCAACTACGGTAGAAATGAGGTGAGAAACTTTCTGGTTTCAAATGCTCTATTCTGGATAGATAAGTTTCATGCTGATGGAATAAGAATCGATGCTGTCTCTTCTATGCTTTACCTCAACTATTCACGAAAGGAGGGGGAGTGGTTACCAAACAAGTATGGAGGCAAAGAGAACATAGAGGCAATTGATTTCCTGAAGCAGTTGAACTGGGCTGTGCACGATGCATATCCAGGAGTCTTGACCATCGCAGAGGAATCTACTGCCTGGGGTGGTGTTACAATGTCCAGCTTTCAGGGGGGACTCGGTTTCGATTTTAAGTGGAACATGGGCTGGATGCATGATTCACTTTACTATTTTACAAGGGACCCAGTTTACAGGAAGTATGATCATGGTACACTGACATTTTCAGCCTGGTATGCGTACAGTGAGAAATTCATTCTACCATTCTCACATGATGAGGTCGTGCACCTCAAAGGGTCCATGTTCGGAAAAATGCCAGGCGACCAGTGGAGAAAATTCGCCAATTTGAGGCTTCTATACACATATATGCTCGGCAGTCCTGGAAAAAAACTCATGTTCATGGGAGACGAGTTCGGTCAGGCGCAGGAGTGGAATGAAAATTCCCCTCTCCAATGGGAACTTCTCGAAAAATCGGAGAACAGTGATCTTCTGCTGTTGGTCAAGGACCTGAACCACCTGTGCAGAAATTACCCACAGCTGTATGAGGGTGACTGCAACTCTGCGGGGTATGAGTGGATCGACTTCAGGGACTCGGAAAATAGTGTAATATCTTTCTACAGATATTCTGAAAACAGAAAAAGAAGTGCCCTTTTCGTCTTCAACATGACTCCTGTGCCACGGAACGGTTACAGAGTCGGTGTGAATTCCCCTGGAAAATATCTGGAAGTATTAAATTCAGATTCTGAGAATTATGGCGGAAGCGGTGTGGGCAACCTTGGCTCTGTAGTTTCAACTGATGTACCCTGTCATGGAAGAAAACATTCGATAGTTGTCACCCTTCCTCCACTTGCTGGAGAGATCTTTATGCATGAAGGTGAAGTGTGAGATGGACCTGTCTGATCAGATCATCATAGAGAATGTGCATCCGTCAATAGACTGCGGAAGCGTACCTTACAAAACTAATGAGGGTAGTAAAGTCACGGTATCAGCAGACATTTACATACACGGTACTGAGGTTCTGGATGCAAGTATAAAGCACAGAAAGTCCGGTGAAAAATCTTGGAAACGTTCCCCTCTGGTAAAAGGAGACAATGACCGATGGTCTGGTGAATTCCTTGTGGAAGAAAATGGAGTCTATGAGTACACTCTTGAGGCATGGGTAGACCATTACACTGGTCTTTCTAGGAGCCTTGGAAAGTGGTTTGATGCGGGCGAGGATGTCTCAGCCGACCTGATGAGTATAGCAAAGTTAACACCCCCCATAATGGAAGCTGCTACAGATAGGGAGAAAAGATTGATCAAACCATTTTTGGGCGAGATTCGGAATGGCTCTAACTCGGCACTTGTCTCTCTGGCTGAAAGTGAGAAGGTTGCGAGAATTTTCAGGAAGTACCAGGAAAAGTACAAGCTTACTACATTTGAAAAGATACTCAGGATAGAATCTGTACCAAAGTACGGTGGATTTTCCAGTTGGTACGAGGCATTCCCACGCTCCCTAGGAAAAGGAACAGGGAAGGGGGGCACTTTCAAGGACTGCGAAAATTTCCTGCCCTACGTGAAGTCGCTTGGATTTGATGTTCTCTACCTGACACCGATCCATCCAATTGGAAGGACAAACAGAAGGGGCAAGAATGGTTCAAGAACTGCAGGAAAAAAAGACCCCGGAAGCCCATGGGCCATTGGAAACGAAGAAGGAGGACACAAGTCAGTGAATCCTGACCTAGGTACTATTGATGATTTTAAGAGTCTTGTGAAAACCGCGAGATCTAAGGGCATCGAAATAGCCTTGGACATTGCTTTCCAGTGTTCTCCTGACCACCCATATGTAAGAGAGCACCCCGAATGGTTTTACCATAGGCCAGATGGAACAATCAGGTACGCCGAGAATCCTCCAAAAAAGTATTACGACATCTATCCTATCAATTTTGAGAATCCTGACTGGAAGAATCTCTGGGAGGAATTGAAGAGCATATTCCTTTATTGGATTGACGCAGGCGTGAGAATTTTCAGGGTTGACAATCCGCACACAAAACCTTTCGATTTCTGGGAGAAAATTATATCTGACATAAAGGCAGAGCACCCAGATGCTGTGTTCTTTGCTGAGGCATTCACAAGACCCAAAGTTATGTACAGACTTTCCAAGATAGGCTTCACTTGCTCTTACAGCTACTTCACCTGGAGAAATTACGACTGGGAGATTAGAGACTATTTTACTGAAATATCTCAAGGAGCCATTGGGGATCACTTCAGACCTGTTCTTTTTACAAACACACCTGACATACTCACTGCTGTTCTTGTGAACGGCGGAAGAAATGCGTTCATGATGAGAGCAGCCCTCGCCGCTACGCTTTCGCCCATGTGGGGAATGTACAGCGGCTATGAGCTTTGTGAGAACAGTAATGTCCCAGGATCTGAAGAGTACCTGGATTCTGAGAAATATGAGATAAAATCGAGGAACTACAATTCCAGGGGAAATATCAAAGCATTCATAACTTCGCTGAACAAGGCAAGAAAACAGAACAGGCAGCTTCAGAGCTTCAGAAATACAGAATTCCTTGAAGTCTCAGACCACAATTTTGTGGCTTATTTAAGATGGGCTGATGACCCCACGGATCCGTTGCTTGTCATAGTGAACATAAATCCCTTCGAAGACCACTCCACATCGGTCAGGTTTCCACTTTGGAAACTTGGAATGCAATACGGAAAAGATTACAACCTGAGAGACCTCCTCAGCGGAAGGGTCTACCAGTGGAGAGATGAATACAACACCTTGGAACTCACACGCGGGAATGGATGTGCCCTGATCCTGAGGCTGGAGAGATAAAAACTATGGTTGGAGAAGTCGAGGATCTTTTATGGTTCAAGAAGTCTATTTTCTACGAGACCTACGTCAAGTCATTCTATGATTCCAACGGCGATGGCATAGGTGATTTTGGCGGCCTTTCTGAGAAAATTGAGTACTTTAATTTCCTTGGAGTGGACTGCATATGGTTGTTGCCCTTCTACAAATCTCCGATGAGGGATGGTGGTTATGATGTTGCAGATTACTGCTCGGTCGATCCTGCCTACGGTACAATGGAAGATTTCCAAGAATTCCTGGATAAAGCTCATTCCCATGGGCTGAAAGTGATCATTGATCTTGTCCTCAATCACGTTTCAGACCAGCATGAATGGTTCAAGGAAGCGAGATCAAGCAGAGATTCACCCAAGAGAGAGTGGTTTGTCTGGAGCGACACCAATGAGAAGTACAAGAATGCAAGGGTCATTTTCATTGATACTGAAAAGTCCAACTGGGCCTGGGATGAAAATACACAGCAGTATTACTGGCATAGGTTCTATGACCATCAGCCCGACCTGAATTATGAAAATCCTGAGGTGAGGGAGGCAATCAAGGATGTAATAAGGTTCTGGGCCAGGCTTGGCATTGACGGATTCAGGTGCGATGCAGTGCCATACCTATTTGAGGATGAGGAGACAAACTGCGAAAACCTGCCGCAGACACATAGCTATTTCAAGGAAGTCAGGAAAATGCTTGAAGATGAGTTTCCCGGCAAGATACTCCTGGCTGAGGCAAACCAATGGCCTACCGAGGCAGCACAATATTTTGGCGAAGGGGATGAGTTCCATATGGCATTCAACTTCCCCCTAATGCCCAGGATATTCATTGCCCTTGCCAAGGAGGATTCCCTGCCTATTGTAAACATAATTCCTCAGACCATGAATATACCTGATAACTGTTCTTGGGGAGTGTTTCTCAGAAACCATGATGAACTTACACTGGAGATGGTTACAGATGAGGAGCGCGACCTGATGTACAACGAATATGCAAATGTTCCCAGGATGAGGCTGAACCTTGGGATTAGAAGACGGCTTGCAACATTGATCGAGCAGGACAGGGCAACCATTGAGCTGCTGCACAGCCTAATACTTTCCATGCCTGGGACACCGATCCTGTACTACGGTGATGAAATCCTCATGGGTGACAATATTGAGCTCGGAGACAGGGATGGAGTCAGGACACCTATGCAGTGGACTCCAGGAATAAATGCAGGCTTTTCCTCAAGCGAGCCAGAAAAGCTTTACAGCCCCATATTGACAGTGCCCCCCTACAGTTATCTTGTGGAAAATGTTGAAACCCAGTCCTTGCTCAATACATCCTTTCTCAACTGGCTCAGGAAACTACTCAGAATTCGCAAGAACTTTGCTGATCTGATAGGGAGGGGTAGGATACTGTTTCCAAAGAATGATAACAGGAAGGTGCTTGTCTACCTAAGGAGCCTTGAGGACCAGCACATGCTTGTCTTGCTTAATCTTTCCAGAGAGCCTTCAGCTGTAAATGTCGAACTCCCGGATTTTGTTGGATATGTTCCTCATGAGGTCAGATCAAGTACCTCTTTCCCGGAAATCAAAGATGGAACTTACATGTTCACAATGGGACCCAGATCATTCTTCTGGCTTCATCTACAGAAGGAGGTTCCAGAAACATGATGGGGGTAAGTGTTGATGAAGCTAACAGTAGTGTTCTAGGTCCACTCTTCAAGGAAGCCGTCAAGCAACGTTGGTTCCCTGAGAGAAAAATATCACATTCGGACACAGAAATTTCTGATGTTATTCCACTTGACTCTGAAAACGGATTCTTCAACTTTATTCTAAGGATAAAAAGAGGCGATAGCGCTGGAGACCTTTACCAGATCCCTCTCAAGGCAGAGCAAATGGAAAAAGGCTCCACTGGTAGGTTTACATTTGATGCATCTCTTGAAGGCAGGAATGTAGTATTTTCGGATGCCCTGGAAAACCCTGAATTCCATAAGCTGTTGCTTTCATCCATAGGCAATAACGGTGATTTCAAATCTGAAAAGGGAAGCCTAATGTTCAAGAAGAACAGGTCATTTAGTGGGAAGGTTGCTCAAGAGATTGATGGAAAGACCAGAATTATAGGAACTGAGCAGAGCAACACTTCAGTTGTATACAATGACAGGCTAATTTACAAGAATTTCAGGAAGATGGCAGCTTACCCGAGCCCAGATTATGAGGTTCCTTACTTCATATGTCATGAATCAAGAGACAAAATTGTTCCAAAGCCGCTGGGATATGCTACCTATACCCATGGTGGGAATCAGTACGCAGCGGGGATTCTTTCTGTATTCGCAAAGAATAGTGGGGAGGCCTGGAAGTCCTTCCTCAGACTTTTTACTGAACTGGACCAGTCGGTCGTTGATGAGAGTGCTAAGCTCGGCAAATTGACTGCAAACATACACAATGTTCTTTCCTCATCTGAAGAGTCTCCTGAGTTTGCCCCTGAGCCCATAACCGAGCTTGACGTAAGGAAGTGGAAAGATGAGTTTGTTGCTCTGTTCAATCAGACACTCAGAATGCTTTCCGATAGTGCAGAAGATACCATTAGGGTCAGTGCCGGAAGAATTTATGACATGAAGGACAGATTTTTAGAATGTGCCGATCTGCTTGATTCTCTCGCGTCTAGTGGCGTTAGCAAGATACGCATTCATGGAGATTACCATCTGGGCCAAATCCTTAGGACCGGACCAGGTTATATGGCCATAGACTTCGAGGGAGAACCCGCAAGATCTCCGGAGTACCGAAGATCTAAGAACTGCGCTATCAAAGACCTTGGTGGTCTGGTGAGGTCCATAGATTATGCTTCAGCCTTTGGATCAGCCGAAAGAGGAGAGGTCGCAAATATCCCGACATTAAAGGATGAGGCTGAGAAGGCTCTTATCGACAGTTATTGGGGTACTGCCGGAAAGGAATCAAAGTACCTGCCATCTTCCAGGAGAGAGTTTGAAGAAGTCCTGAATTTTTTTGTCGTTGAAAAGGCGATATATGAAATGAAATATGAGGCCCTTTACAGACCTGGCTGGCTCTGGGTACCAGTATCGGGCGCGCTGGACATATGTAAAAAATTATAGGAGTGGCATACCTGAGTCTGCAACTGTGGTGATTGTTATGGGAAACGGAGATAAACACGGAGTGTTGAGGGGATCATCTTACCCCATTGGCCCCACAGTGGACGATGACGGCGTGAATTTCTCAATCTTCTCCCAAAATGCCACCTCTGTGGACTTAGAACTCTATGACTTCAATGACTCATCTGAGCCCACAGAAGTAATACCATTAAGAGAAAATTCCGGTTACGTATGGCACCAATACGTTTCTGGAATCAAGCCGGGTGACCTTTACGGCTTCAGGGTTGATGGCCCTTACAAGCCTGAACAGGGTCACAGGTTCAATAATGCTAAATTGCTGATTGACCCGTATGCAAGGGCCCTTTCAGGCACAATAAACTGGAACAGTGAACTGTTTGGATATAAGCTGGGTCACAAGGATGAGGATCTTTTCAGGGATGACAGGGACGACGCGGGCTTCATACCCAAGTCTGTTGTGACACATCCTTACTTTGACTGGAAGGGCTCAGAGAGGCCACAGAATCCATGGAACAAGACAATGATTTATGAGCTTCACGTGAAGGGGTTCACGAAGCTCAGGTCCGACATTGACAGCAGCGTGGCCGGCACATACAAGGGCCTTGCATCAGACAGGGTGATACAGTATCTGAAGGACCTCGGAATTACAGCTGTGGAACTCATGCCAGTGCACCATCATGCCGATGAAATGATTCTCAAAGACAGAGGTTTGGTGAATTATTGGGGGTATAACACAATAGCATTCTTTGCGCCAGATATCAGGTATTCCGTGGCCAGATATCCTGGTGCACAGATAGTTGAGTTCAAAGAGATGGTCAGGACACTTCATGAAAACGGCATTGAGGTCATTCTCGATGTTGTTTACAACCACACTGCAGAGGGGAATCATCTTGGCCCAACGCTTAGCTTCAGGGGGATAGACAATGCATCCTATTACAGGATAGCAACTGAGAACCCCAGATTCTACTACGATTTCACGGGAACAGGCAACAGCCTTGACGCCAGGCAGCCACACGTTCTCCAGCTCATAATGGACAGTCTCAGGTACTGGATAACTGAGATGCACGTTGATGGGTTCAGGTTTGATCTCGCTTCTGCGCTAGCAAGGGAACTTTACGACGTGGACAAGCTGTCAGGATTCTTTGATATAATACATCAGGACCCCATAATATCTAAAGCCAAGCTAATAGCAGAACCCTGGGATGTTGGCCCTGGCGGTTATCAGGTGGGCAATTTTCCGCTGCAGTGGGCTGAGTGGAACGGAAAGTACAGGGATGGTATTCGCAGATACTGGAGGGATGACAAGTGGATGATAGGAGAATTCGGGAAGCGCTTGTCAGGTTCGCCGGATCTTTATGAGGACAACGGCAGAAATCCATATTCGAGCATAAATTACATTGCCTCCCATGACGGTTTCTGCATGAGGGACCTTGTGAGCTACGAGAAGAAGCACAACGAGGCAAACAAAGACGGTAACAGAGACGGAACAGATGAGAATTACAGCGAGAATTTTGGAGTTGAGGGTGAGACGGATGACCCAAGCATCATGGCCCTTAGGGAAAAGAGGATCAGGAACTACCTTCTAACTTTATTTACGTCCCAGGGGTCTCCTATGCTGCTGGCAGGCGACGAGCTCCTAAGAACTCAAAAGGGAAACAACAACGCATATTGCCAGGACAATGAGATAAGCTGGATCAACTGGGACATGGACGAAAGGAAGGAGAGAATGCTTGAATTCACCAGGAGGCTCATAAAGCTAAGAAAACTCAGTCCTGTATTCCACAGAAGAAACTTTTTCAGCGGCATCCAGGCACCAGGCGGGAAGGATCTCACCTGGTATCGCCCTGATGGGGAAGAGATGAACCAAGAAGACTGGATGAAGTCCCCTGAAGGACCTGTTTCGGTGCATATATCAGGTAGAATTACCTCCGAGACGGCCTACGAAGGTGAGACCATCACCGATGGTGATGTAATTCTATTATTCAACCCTGGCCAGACCGCCGTGGAATTCAAGCTTCCAAGCAACAGGAATGAGAGTCACATATATCTATGCACATGGGACCCCGATCTCTCATCTTACCCGCGACCCTATTTGGATAGCTCAATCAATGTACCTTCAGATAGCGCTGCAATTCTTGTGGAGACCCTGCTTTAGCCCTTCCTGCATTCCAGAACAATCACTTCGAAAGCTTCAATGGAATCAGGCAAGGAAGTGTTGACCTCAAGTCCCCCACCGTACTTTTTCCAAGTTGAACGCAGTGCTACCTTACATTTCTCTGTCACTGCCTTGCTCAGACTTTCACGATCAGGTGAGAGATTCGCCAATATTCTCAGCTCCTTACTCTTACCGTAAGTCAACATCATTAGCTCTTTTTCGAAGGATTCAACTCCGTAGTGTTGGCTGCGAAGCCTGACAACTTCTTTCCTGACTTCTATGAGATCCCTGTAGTACTTGTGCCGCCCCTTACCTGATTTTGTATCAGCAAGCTTCCATTCAAGCCTAGATTCCTCAAAAACATTCCTGTCATTTGGGTCCATTTCATACCTGAGCCCAAAGCCTTTAAACTCCCTAGTTCTGCCTGCTTTCACTGCCTCCGCCAAATCAATGTCGTCAGTGCTAATGAAGTAGTTAAAGGGAGCCCTCTCGCCGTACTCCTCCCCCATGAATAACAGGGGAGTGAATGGAGATAGGATGGTCATAGCCGCAGCAAGCTTTGCCTTTTCATCACCAACAAGGGAAAGGAGTCTCTCTGCCCCTGCCCTGTTTCCTACCTGATCATGGTTCTGGGAGTAAGCGAGAAATCTCATCAGTGGTATTCCTTCTGGTTTCCCACCGAAGGATTTTCTCCTGAAACCTGAATAAATTCCGTCGTATACGAAACCCTGCCTGAGTGCTTTTACGATCTGTTCGAAATTGCCGAAATCAGAGTAATAGCCGTTCCTCTCCCCCGTAAGGTATGCATGCAAAGAGTGGTGGAAATCGTCGCTCCACTGTGCATCCATCCCATAACCGAACTTTTCCCTTCTTCGTACTACAACAGGATCATTCAGGTCACTCTCGGCGATGACATTCATTTCCCTTCCTGTTTCTTTGGACAGCTTCTCGACTTCAGTTGAAATCTCCTTCAAAATATGTGTAGGTGAAAAGTCAAAAATCCCATGAATGGCGTCCAACCTCAGAGCATCGAATCTGAATTCATAAAGCCAGTAAAGGGCATTCTCGACTATGTACCGCCTTACCATGTCTGAGTAGGCGTCGTCATAGTTGATCGCCTTTCCCCAGGGCGTGGAATATTTTTCTGTAAAGTAAGGCCCAAACATGGGAAGGTAGTTTCCTTCGGGCCCCAAATGGTTGTATACCACGTCCATAATCGCGCTTAGTCCCTTGGAGTGGATGGTGTCAACAAGGTGCTTGAGATCCTTGACAGTACCGTAGGTATTTTGTGGTGCGTAGGGACTTACTACGTCGTACCCCCAATTTCTGGTTCCAGGAAACTGTCCCACTGGCATAATTTCAATGCAAGTGATGCCTAGATCACTCAAATGGTTCAACTTGCCCTCAATTCCTCTGTAGGTGCCTTCTGGACTGAATGTGCCAGTATGCAGCTCGTAGATGACATAATCTTCTAGATGCAGACCTTTCCAAGTGTCGTTGACCCACTTGTACTCAGAGTGGTCTATGACCTGTGACGGCCCATGGACACCCTCAGGTTGAAAGTATGAAGCAGGATCAGGATAAGAGACTCCACCCAGTTCGTATTTGTAACGTTCTCCTCTCCTTATTGGAG
The DNA here is from genome assembly GCA_046704405.1 of Thermoplasmataceae archaeon. Taxonomy (GTDB): domain Archaea; phylum Thermoplasmatota; class Thermoplasmata; order Thermoplasmatales; family Thermoplasmataceae. Next base: position 386,410 of record JBJKSA010000014.1, read on the forward strand.
AGGTGCAGCTGAGTATCTCGCTCCCTTTTCTTTCCATTAACAGCTTCTTGCCTGAGTCAATCAGATTTAGAGCAATTTTATCGTTAAATGGCGACCAGAGCTTGAATTCTGCCTCCTTACTATTAACGTAATGTACCCCAAAGGTCCATTTCATTCACTTCAACTCCCTTAGATCTTTGCAGCTGACAGACTTACTGTTAGACTTGAACTATTGGATATATCAGTTACTGGTAAGATACAAATACCCTGGAATATCGTCTCCAGTCCCTCTTCAGAATTGCTTATTGTCTCAATGGGATACGAATAAATCTTCTTGGATTGTGGTGAACTTATTATTATCCTAAGGTGATTTTGTATGTAGTCAACGGTCACTTTTCCTCCGCTGGTCTCATTGACTTTCATGGTCTCAGGATGCCTGCCATTAATTTTCACATCTTTCAAAGTGAAGGCGAAGGATGATAGGTTTATTTCGTTACCGAAGAGCTTGTTCTCTTCCATTGGCCATTTCATGTTCAAATCGGAATTTACGCCAATTTCTTCAGTTTCTCTGTTCAGCACGATTGACTTTACGACTGATAGTTCTCCGCTCTGATGAAATATAGAATAGCTCCTTTGAGCGCTTATCTTAGCTGAGTTTTCCATGAACTCAGTTGAAGTTTTTCCTGAGATCCTCTCTTCCTGAGATTCCATTATTTCCTTCGAAGTCTCAGAGTTAGACAAGATGCGATCCTTGAATGAAGTCCTAGGTGAGTTGTCATAGGATAGTGTGGTGCCATCCCCAATATTCTTGACAAATACTCCTTTGCCTATATTCCCCTTTGTCCGCGATCCGCTCTTCAACCCTCTCTCAATGGATTCATGGTACGCCTCCTTCCTCCTGGTCATTGTATCAGTGAGATTGAGGCACTCATCCCTGAGATCAAGCTCCAGTAACTCCAGCCCTTGTTGGGAACCGACATGAGCCCACATCTTTTTCGTGGACATGCAGAAAGAGTCAGACCCAAATAGCACATTTTCAAATTTCCTGATATATTCCTCTTTTCCTGTTCTCTTTTCAGCAAGGGATTGTGCCCTAATCAAGTTTGAAAATGAATTCATCCTCAGAAGAGGGAGATAGATTCCACCGAACACTCCATGCCAGAGTGAGTCGTTTGCCTCGCCCATATAGAGAGATGTCAACTCTTCCGTGTTACCGCCTGAAGATACCATTTCACTGACAAACTTGATCTTTCTGTAGATCTGCATTGACTCACTATACTTCATGAGAAAGTTGCGCCAAGGAGCGCCGATTATGAATTGAGCGCTAGCTACACCTCTCTGCTTCAAAAGCCGCTCACCTTTCCTCTGACCCTCTGGCATCATTGCCCACTTCATCATCTCTGGGTAGGAACATGCAGGGAGATAAGCCATTCCTGAGCTCTGGAAACTGTCAAGATATTCTGAAAAATGCCAGGTTTCGATCTCTCTTGAAATCAATAAGCGCATAAATTTGGCAAGCCATTTCTTTTCGTACGATGTGCTGTATGTTCCGGGCCAAGACCCAAATTTCTCGCAATCATCGCCAAAAACTGCTATTTTCCCTGAGTTCCTTGAGGACGCTTTCTGGATGAGATTGGCTGCCCTCGTATACCCTGAGAATGGGATAGAGTCCCTGAGCTGGATATTTATGGGAAAAATAGAGACTTCCTTTCCGCCAGACTCAAGAGTGTAGTAGCCAGCAAGTCTTTCTCTGGGAATTCCCGCATTGATGAAACCCAAGTCATCAACAAGAGTATATTCAACATTAGACCTTGACAGAATCTCTGGCAAATTTGGTTCCCAGACCCTTTCTGCAAGCCACATTCCCCTGGGTGTGTGCCCGAATGTCTTCTTGATGAGAGAACCAAACTCCTTAATCTGACCAACAGCATCCTCCGCAGGTATGGATGGGATAATTGGCTCATAGAAGCCGCCACCGAGAATTTCAACTTGCCCTTTTTTCACCATTTTAACCAGGCCCTCGACATATTCCGGCTCCTCTTCTATCATCCACTCGAGAAGATACCCGCTAAAATGGGCATTGAACTTGATCTCAGGGAACCCTCCCATGAGCCTGAAAAAAGGCTCATAAGACCTCATGAAAACCTTCTCCAACACATGCCTCAGGTTTCCCGCTGGCTGATGTGAATGGACGCAGAAGCCAAATTTAGCTGACTCCTCCTTCATCAAACTACTCTCCTTGGATCTCCCCCACGAGTACTACAGCAGGCAATTTGCCCAATGCAGATTCAACGGGTATAGCAACTCTCTTTCTAAATTCCACTTTTTCTCCGGTGATGACGTTTTCCAAAGACTTCAGGTTCCAGTTGGAAACAACCTCGAAATCACTCCATATGCCCTCCTTGAATTCTATTCCGTCTCCGCGACAAAGACTGGTGAAAAATCTAGGAGCAATAGTTATGACCACCCTATCCTTGCTTTTCCTTGCAAATGCGATTAGTTGCCGCTCATTATCACCTTTAACCTCCAGGGGTACGTATTCAGCAGAGAGGAAGAAAGCTCTGTACTTCTTCCTTAACTGCATGAGGCTTATGGTTATGTGCAACTTTATGAGACCTGTTTTGTAGTCCTCAAGTAAGTCTTCGATCGCTTTCTTTGACTTGCCGATCTCCTCAAGCTTATTCATCTTTTCAAGAAGATATCGCGAGTCAATTGGACTCCTGTTGTCTGGGTCTGTCAGAGAAAAATTCCAGAGCTCAGAACCCTGGTAAGTGTCAGGAATTCCCGGAACTGTCATTTTGATTGCCAGTTGCGATATGGAGTTAAGTACACCGTATCTCGAAATTTCCTCCCAGAATTTTCTAAACTCCTCCAGGAATTCCTGAGATGTTCCCTGATCCAGTATCTTATCAAGAAATTGAGTTACAGCGTCTTCGTATCTTGTTTCTCCTTCAGCCCAGGATCCGTGGACTTCCGCTTCCCTTATTGCTTTGGTGATCTGCCGCTTAACTCTAAAGGCAAAATCCTCCGAGAAGCCATCATCGAACTTGAGACCGGCGAGCATTACTTGATAAATGTAGTACTCTTCATTCAGGTCCGGTGCCTCCTCGCCATTGATTCGGGATTTATGTGACGAGTTAAGTCTGTTCCAGTCCCAGAAACTCCTGAACCATTTATCGGGCATTTCACTGAGAACTGACAGCCGAGCCCTGCCATCCTCGCCCATTTTTGTGTCATGAGTGGATGTGCTGTTCATCGTCTGCTTCCATGTGGAGCTTCTCTCTTGCATGAAAGAGTGAAACTTTTGAATCGAGTACCCGAAAGTCCCTGGATAGGTCCCCACCTCATTTAGGGAGATGAGCCTGTTGAATCTGAAGAAAAGAGTGTCCTCCAGTGTCTTTGCCATAACAGGCCCTGACAATTGCTGGAGCCTGCCTGCAAGTCTGTTGAGGTACTGCTCTGAATCCAATAGGTTTGCATACTTTTCGCAAAATTCTGAAAGAGCAGGGTCAACTTTCCCTATCTCCCTGACAAAGGATGCTAAGGCTGTCAGCTCAGCCTTGTAGGGAACTGCTCCCCATTGGATATACATTCTGTAAGTGTCAAGAGACGTGATGAAGTATGTGATGAATTTCCTTATTTTTTCATCAGACGGAGTGTAAGTGCTATCGGCCTTCGTCATAGCCTCATATATGGAATCCACAACAAGGGACATATTTCCTGGGAAGTCCCGCTCCAGCACTTCCTTCTTGGTTGCCCTGAGCATCTGGTCAAAGCTGCTCCTTGTCCCCCCAACTCTGCCATACTTCATGTCAAAGTCCCCCTCAGACTCACGCATTGTGAAGAGTTGGTTTACAGCACCCAGAAAGTCATAACCAGTGGTGCCTTTGCAGTCCCATATCATTGGAAGCTCTTCATCGCCCACTAATATTTTTTCCACTACCCTGTAGAACTGCCCCCTCTCTTCGAGCCTCATGAGATAACCGCCAGGATTCAGGAGGCCATCAACATGGTCGAGCCTCATACCGTCTATGATACCTTTTTCAACAAGTGACAGTATAAGTTTGTGGGTCTCCTCAAAAACCCATTCTCTCTCCATGCTCATTGATATGAGGTCGTTTATAACGAAAAACCTCCGGTAGTTTATCTCTTTTCTGGCATTTTTCCAGTATTCTAGGTTGTAGTACTGGCTTTGAATTAATTTGTCTAAGATATTCTTGTCTCCGTTCACTGTCTGGACTAGTGAGTCCAGCATCTCTGCAGTGGAAACAAAGGGATCGATGGAATTCTTTGTAAGTTCCTTGATTTCTTTAACACTTTCAGGGGACAGGGGAAAGGTCTTGTCAAAGTACTTTAGTTCCATAGACTCAGTAAAAAGGATGTGATCTCCATGCAGAGCCGTGGAATATTCAACACCTAGAAATGGAGCACAAATTCTTCCAGGATGCGGATCTTCCCTCCTATTCCAGACTATGTCAAAAAACTCGTAGTACTTCGATGCTTCCCCTTTTATCATAACGTCTTTGATGTATGGGTTGAGTGAACTGTATGCCATGTGATTGGGAACAAAATCCTGAATCCAGCCTATGCCAAGTTCATGAAACTGGTCGGATACGTCTTCCAATTCCCTTTGCGTCCCGATCTCTGGGTTTATTTCATTGAAGTCAATAGTATCGTACCCGTGGGTGCTTCCAGGTACCGATGTCATGATTGGAGATGCATAAATGTCAGTTACACCAAGTTTGTAGAGGTAATCCTTAATGTCTGCCAGATCGCTGAACCTAAAGTCTTTGCTTAACTGGACCCTGTAGGTGGTTAGAGGATAGTGCATAATACAAGTCTTGTTAGTGATTACTTTTACTTAATGATGAGGAAAGTGATTGCCAAAATTTACCCTATCCTCATTCAAGAAAATGTATCATACACGATTCACAATGTAAGTTTTTCTGCTCTTTCCCGAGATAAGCTTAAGCCGATTGACATTATGTTTTGACATGCCTTCGTTACTTGGAGTTGAAATTACTGGGGAAACATCAACATGCAATATCAGTGATGCTATGGGCAGAGGAGGGGGGCTGGGTGTATTCAAAACCATCAACCCGCCACCCGACACCGTCTATGGAAAGGCTGTGACTTGCGAGACAGCGAATGGAGATTGGTGGGCCATGGTCAAGGCAATAGATACACTTTCTGAAGGTGATATCCTTGTTGCGATTTCCATGGGTGGCAAAGACAAGGCCATAATGGGAGAACTTCTCGCCCACTCTGCCAAGATACGAGGAGCCAGGGCAATAGTGATTGACGGCTCAGTGAGAGATCTGCATGAACTCAGAACGCTCAGTATCCCGATTTACGCAAAGAATTTTGTTCCAGTTGCCGGTAATCCAGAAGGGAAAGGAAAGGTGGGGCTCGATGTCATTCTTAACGGGACTAGTGTGGCTCCAGGCGACATAATTGCTTGTGATGAGTCTGGGGTTGTCAGCATACCGGCTAAGGATTTCAAGAGTGTCATTGAAAAAGCAAAGGGAATCATAGAGAAGGAGGAAAAGATTAGAAAGAGTGTCCTTGAAGGAAAGAAGTTGGCTGAAATACTGAATTTCTGACTGCGCTGCGAGCAGCTGGTCCCGCTATTTATGAGTCTTGTCTTTTTATCTGAGAAAGCGCCTCTGTGAGCATCTCCTTCTGATTCTTGAATGACAGGTTTGTCAGGGCTTCCTCGTAACTCAGCCACCTGAACCCTTGATGCTCGAAAGAAATCTTAACATCAGCGTCATGAGGCGCTCTAGAAAGAAACATTGTCACTGTTTTCTTTATCCTTTCTCCTGCATATCTATACCAATATTCCTGTATGTACCTGAATTTTCCATCTGGTTGAAGCTCCAGCCCGGTCTCTTCCCGGGTTTCCCTGATTGCTGACTCTTTTTCACTTTCCCCTTTCTCGACATGCCCCTTTGGGAAGTCCAGAACTCCGTCCTTTTTAACTAGAAACAGAAAACTGAGACCATTGTTGTTATTCTTGTACACAATAATTCCGCTGCTTCTCTCGTGACGCATCCTCAGTGCATAATGCACAGTTGATATACTTTGTTTTCCATGGTTCTATGCTTGCCGGGGTTTCTCAGAGGACAAATCTCTCTCTTGGGACATTCCTTGCGATTACCCCCAGATCAGCTGGGTTAAGCTCTGTTCCGCTGTATAGCCTAGCCTTATCCTTACCAGAGAATATTGCTGATACAATTCTACCTATTGCATCTCCTTTCATAAGTCCGCTTCCGCTGGTTCCCGTCGCTACAATAATGTTCATGTCTGAAAAGATATAGGGATGGGCATCCAGGGTGTCGTAAGAATAGAAACCTGCCCACATGCCTCCTAACTTGGAACTTTCTACTCCCGGAAAATAGGACTGTAGCACGGGCTTTATGCTGTATTCATAATAATCTCTTTCAGGCTCAGGATTCTCCTCAAAGCTGAAATTTCTCCCAAAGTAGTCTGGGGCGCTCACACGAATCTGTTTTTCCTTTGGCGCGGGCCTGAAGTGGATACCGTAGTGAGGGAGCACTGTGAATGGGAATACACCTGATTCATTAAGGCTGTATTCGCCAAGCAGCTCCTCGACCCAGTTCCCACCAACCTGGAATACCTGCCTCTTCCTTGGCCTCATGTGGCTGTCAATACCGACAGGATCCAGAAGTGAATTGGTCCAAATGTCAGCAGCCAAAACGTAGGTGTCTGCCCTTATTTCACCCCTGCTTGTATCGAGGCTGCCAATCATCTTTTCCTGCCACAGGAAAGGTTCACCAGGGAAATCAAGAGGTCTTTTTGGCGTGATGTTCAGTCTCTTCACTAGAGTGTTGAAGAAGAAGTCCACTTCCATCCTTTTCAATTCTTCGAAGTAAAAACCACTCAGTAGGTCGGGCTCTATTATTCCACAGTTCTCACCAACAAAGCCTGAAGTAATAGGTTCAATCCTAAGAAGGCGCCTGTCTCTTTCTGAAGGTTCCAGACGGAGTGACTTGATCCCCCTGAGTTCCTCTAAGTCCAGGTGTCTTGCTTTTGTCAGCGAGCTCATTTCCTGGAATACATCAAGGTCTTCTTCCTCCCTGTTCAATAGGAACATGTAACCTACGAATCTCATTCCTAGATCATAATGCAGCGTTTCCTGAACATACTTATAGAAGCCAATGGACGAAGAGGACAGGCTGAAGTTTATGTTTGAGGAGAAGAGGTCGCGAAATCCGGCAGTTGCACGCCCTGTGTTTCCCTGGGCATATGTGCTTGCCCTGTCTATCACTGCAATCTTGGCGTCAGGGTTGTCTTCTTTCAGGTGGTAGGCAGAAGATAGGCCAGTGATGCCCGATCCAATTACTGCGACATCGAACCTTTCCATGTTGCACGCTTTAATTCTATGATATTTCGAGAATTTCTTTTGCTGAGTCGCCTGTTATCTTCTCGAAGCCATCACTTGTGACTATTACGTCGTCCTCGATTCTCACACCGCCAAAGTTTGGTATGTAGATACCGGGCTCAACAGTGACTGCCATGTTTGCCTTAAGCTCAAAATCCTCAGTCCTCCCCATGGCATGGTGATCGTGAACTTCAAGGCCCAGGCCATGTCCGAGACCGTGCATGAACCTTCCTTTGTATTTTGTCGAATCTATTATCTCAAGAGCTTTGCCGTCCACAAGCTTGCCATTTTGGCCTGCATTGATCATATTCATGCTCTCAGTCTGTGCCCTTCTCACGATCTCATACATTTCCTTCTGCTGGTCATCAGCCCTGCCGTAGACTGCAGTTCTTGTAATGTCCGAACAGTACCTCTTGTATAGAGCACCGTAATCTGTGAGGACAAAGTCGCCTTTCTTCAGCTTCCTGTCACCCGGAAAATAGTGGGGAATTGAGCTGTTTGAACCAAAGCCAACTATTGGCATAAAGGATGGCCCGCCTGCGCCGTTCCGCATCATCCCGTGTACCAGGTCAGCAGCTACATCCGTTTCCTTCAATCCCTCTCTGAGGTTGTCCATTACACCTGAGTAGATTTCACTGCCTATCTTAGCGGCTTTCTTTAATTTGCGAATTTCTTCCTGTGACTTTATCATCCTTGCATTAGCTATATTCTTTGAAACATCCACGAACTGTTTTCCTTTCAACATTTTCTTGATATCCTCAAACATGTTCACAGTAAGAGATTCAAGATTCACACCGACAACCTCCTTTCCATTTAGCCTTTTTGACACAACATCCTCAAGCTGTTTCTTTGTCTCCACCACCGTAACTTCATGTGGTGTCTCCCTAGCAGATTGCTCTTCCAGGCTATGTGTTATTATCTCAATCCTTCCTTCTGAAGCAATTATGGCTGATCCTTCAAAAATGCCTCCCTCTGCTTGACTTAGGTAGAAGAAGGATTTGTCTATCGCATTCTCCCCGCCGTTCATAATAAGCAATGTATCTGTCTTTTCCAGATGTTTAAAAATGTCCTGCACAACCATAGTATCGCAGGTCTGGAGATCATATAACAATTATGCTTGGACTCTCGGATTTCTTTCAAATCCATTCCAAGTGCCTAGAGCAATACGTTCGCTTTTTCTAAGAGACGTTTTAATATATTTATACTCGATTGATAAAGCGTGTCGGCCCACAGATTCACAGGAAGTCCGTAAGCTGCTTGACCTTTTTTGTCTGCTCGAACAGCCAGTCCTCAGACTGAGGATGGGATTCTACACCTGCGCTGGCGCATAATTTGCTCAGTCTGTCCCTCACAGAAGACCACCACTTAGAATCAGCCTTGGACGTGTACGATTGGCGGTTTTCTTCTAGAACCTTAGACATTACATCAAGAGGCCCCCTATAGGGTGAAAATTTATCATAAATGATTCTTGAGCCTATCTTGGAAGCAAAATCAACCACTTGTCCAAACTGGGCATCAGAATCGTTGAAACCTCTTATGATTGGCCCAAGAAACATCCAGGTCTCAATTCCATAGCTAGAGGCTTTCTCGAGCGCAAACATCCTGGCTGAAGGAGGCGGTGCTCCGGGCTCCAAAATCTTTGTAACATCTTGATCAGGTGATGCCATGGTCATGCCTAGATCAAACATTGAGGGATTACGTTTCAGGATGCCTAGATCCCTTACCACTAGGGGAGATCTTGTCTGGATAGATACTCTAAAGCCGTTCTTTGAAAGGAGATCTATGCATTCTCTGGTCAGCTTGTATTTGCCTTCGACTGGCTGATAAGGGTCTGTTACAGTCGAAACCCCCACAATTCCTCTAGAAGACCTTGAAATGTCACGTTTGAGTGCTTCCACAATATTTGTCTTGACAGCTATTACTTCCCCCCAGTTCTCTGCTGCATCTTGGTCCCCGGTAAAGTCCATTGCATAGCAATATATGCAGCCGTGTTGGCAACCCATGTACGGGTTGAGAGCGTACTTCAGCTCCGGTAACCTTGACTTGGAAAGCGCTGTTGAAACATTGACCTCTTTTATCCTTATTTCACGCATGAAGTCACCTACAGATAGTCGTCAAGTCCTCCAGTGCGCAAGAAAGGATAATTGCCTGACTTAGCAAGCCAGTATTTGACAGGGACCTTCGTGTATCTTTCAAGATATGACACTGCTTCCTGAAATGTGTCGAATTCCTTAGGCTTCTCAGAAAACATTGCACGAAGGTTTTCCCTGACAAACCACACTCCTACCGGGAGGTTGTGGTTAGGATAAATCTCCCTCCAAAGCGTCGCTGTGGCCTGACGCCTAATTTTTGCCAAGAGTTCCGTCACAGCAAGCCTGCTAGCATAATAGCAGCCGCCAATACCTGGATAATCCTTCCTTCCATAGTAACCCTCATGGTCTATTTCAACTTCTGCAGTGGTCCCCCACTGGTTCCAGGTACTCCCCGGAAACCAGGATTCCCCCCATTCGAACATCCAGCTCCTGGGGCTTAGTATTGTCATGAAGAGATTACCATGAGTCTTCCTGACGAATGCAAGGTGCTTGTCAACTGTGGAGTACCTCTTGATATCACTAAGGATCTGATCTGAGATTGATTTGTCTGTTGCTGTGATAGACCAACGTGTAGGAACAATTCTCCTGTTTTTCGACATGCCTATAGCCCCAACACTGAGTATTTTTGATATCCTGTACTCCTTTATGCCAGACTTGTAGAGATCAAACATAGCACCATGAGCCTTGTAATCGGTATCGCTCCAGACCTTTTCTACTGCAAGCTCGTGCTTCCCTGGTTCTACCTCGAGCTTTTTCAGCGGAGACCATGGACCCATAGGGGTTACATGATCATCCAATACTGATTTGTCTCCTGTGAAGCTTCTCTCAAACTTCATGTTTACTGTTGTGGGTTCCCTAGACATTGACATCAACTGTATGTCCTGCAGGGTCCTCGTCGGGTCAGACGCACCATGAACCTCTGCTATCAGACCTCCCCTCATAAGAGAAAGTCGCTTTGAGAGAAAATCATTCATAGGCAAATTAAGCCACTTTCCAGGGTCCTCATAATCTGATGTGTCACCCAGTACAGGAGGAGATGAAGGGTATAGTCTCACCTTAGGGTAACCGTATCTTCCGACAAACACGCTTGGTGGTGAAGATCCGTTCAACTCCCTTCCAGTCATTGTCTTAAGCGCAGGCTCAACCATGTTCTTGACTGTGATGGGACAGTATGAAAGTCCGCAAAGCATCTTGGTACCCCTGCACCTTATACATAATGAAGCCGGTATTTTCAGGGATTTGCTGAACCTCATCGCTTTGCATTATTATGATGGGCCACAGGCTATTTAATCCTACTGAGGCTCTTTAAAATGAGAAAGTCCTGTAATCCGCCCCTCAAGAGGGATATGGGCTTTGTATTTGAAACCAATAAGGCGTTTTTCCTTGAATAACCTTCTAAATCAGTCTTCAATTCCATGTACCGATGAAAGGCGAGAGAATGAAACCGGTAGTTTTTGATTTCTTTGGAACACTTTTTGATATCACAAGCATCGCGTCGGGCATTGAGGATGTCGCTGGTGTTGAAGAAGGCGGACTGTTTCTTCAGCTCTGGAGGAACAAGCAACTAGAATATTCTTATCTAATGACAACAATGGGCATTTACGAAAATTTCACAAAGTTAACCAGAAGGGCCCTACTGTATGCAATGGAAAAGCACAATCTCCATAAAGATGAGAAATTGATGGCTGAAATGATGGACCTATGGTTGAAACCTGAAATCTATCCTGATGCCCTTCCCTGCTTGAATGAGATTTCTGAACACAGCCTCTCCATCCTTTCAAATGGTGATCCAGAGCTCTTGGAGCGGGGGATATCCAATACTCCTCTCAATGGAATGTTCAGCCACTTGATCAGTGTCCATGAGGCCAGAGTCTTTAAGCCGCATCCAGCTGCGTATAAGCTTGCGACCTCTAAATACGGGGTTCTTCCCTCGGAGATCCTATTTGTCTCTTCAAATGGATGGGACATTGCTGGGGCATCGAATTTTGGACTGGATACAGTATGGGTCAACAGACAACACTCTCCCGTAGAGTCGCTAGACCAGAGACCGCAACATGTCATAGGGAGACTTGACGGTCTTCCAGGACTACTTTGATACCTTTATCTCCAGCAACTTCAGGTGTTTACATCCCTTCCCCTCAAAACTATCCAAAGGAGTGGAAGCACGGCAATGGCAAGCACCCCTAGGAATATCCAGGATGGTGCGTAGCTGTTGACGTTCAATGATGCAAACGTGAAGGGGACAAGGGATCCAAAACCTATCTGTATAGAATTTACTGTTCCGAGGGAGAGTGGGACATATCTTGGGTCCCTGTCCAGCTTTATTAATATTCCGTACTCAGTTGAGATTACTATTACGGCCAGAATTCCATCAACTATGACTGGCAGCCATATCCACAATCCACTGAGGAGGGGTATGACAGCAACGGATGTTCCAATAAAGATTGTCAAAATCGTTACTACATGGAGTGGCTTATACCTCCTCATACTCCCAGTGAAGTACCCTCCAAAAATTCCGAGAAAGAGGATCATCCCTCCCATGAGGCCTGCGATTATCTGGGGCTGGCCTATGTAGATCGCATAAGACTTGAAGTATTCTGAAAAGGTGAAGTTTAGCCCCCAAAGACCATCAAGCCCCAGGGCGACCAACCATATGGTCTTGTCCGTGAGTCTTTCAATGATCTTCCTTGCATCGAAATTGCCTATTACACTTGACTTGGGAAGACTTATGGTAGTGATGGACGCAACAATGAGTGTCGATATTCCCGCTAGCAAGGAGTCATATCTCCAACCCAGAGTGTTCACCACAGGTGTGAAGAGGAAAATACCAATGCCTCCCCCGATTGCAAAAAACCCATTGTATATACCCACCATCTTGGTTATGTCCCTGCCATAGAGTTCGTTGAGAATACCTATTGCAGAGGAAAAAAAGAATGCCGCAGCGAAGCCTGTAACAAATCTCAATGCTATAAGCACCGTGTATGAAGGGGAGAAAGCAGAAGCGATAGCGGCAATAGCCATCAGGAAGAGGCCTGCCATTGCCACCTTTTTTGCTCCAATTCTAGTTGCCAGCACCCCTGCGGGTATCTGGAATGCACCTGCGCCGAAGAGAAACAGGGAGAACATCAGGCTGGTGCTTGCAAAGCTGATGTTGAAATCCTTTGCAATTACATCCACAGCAGGTGAAAGGTTGTACCAGTTCATGGCATAGACTAGACGGGAAAGCATGATCATTGTTCCGGGGAATCTAGTGCTGCCTGATACCATATTCAGAGATTCTTGTGAAAGTGCATAATCAGTAATAAACCCTGAAGTTGTGAATTGAAATTTTCATAAATTCAAGTTTCTTCAATGGATTTTGCGAAAGGCGGATGTAATGGGAGAATCCATTTACAACAAAAATAATATGAAACATAGGGATTGAATTGTGTTAAGATGGAGATAAGGGAACGGGTAATCTCTTGGCTTGCTGCAGGTGACCAGCAATCCCACAAGCTTCTGGATTTGCCTTGGAATATCAAGAGCCACGGGGATTACTTGATCCTGGAAAATGAAGAGGTCCCTTTCAAGATACACCTGCTCTTCCTTGACGAGACACTCCAGATATTCATGAGGACAGAGATTGAAACCGCTGTCATAGAAAGTGAGGCGAGACTCTCAATATACAGGATATTGCTAATTCTGAACCGGAAGATAGAACATGTTAAATTCATGCTTGCGGGTTTGCACGAAGAGATCACACTGCGTGTCGACCTTCCAGTCCTGGATATCAGCAAAGACAAGATAGAGATGAGTTTTAACCTCCTTCTTACCTCCCTTTACATAATGGCAAATGCACTTAGAATAGAGGAGGAGTTCAACCAGAAGATCCTTGAATGGATGTTCAGAATGATTGGTGAATTTGTTAGGCAAGGGAAAACCAAAAAGGACATTGAAAGCATCTTGGTTGGGAAGATAGGCATCAGAAAAGAGGATGCCACTGAGATAATAAGGCAGGTCTATCCTGCTGCAGGAAGCAGGGGAGAAGAAGACAGGCTTTACGGTTAGAGGGATTTATTTGGTTCGAAGAAAGATAGAAGAGTTGAAAGAAGAGGAGAAGGATATCAGCCTGAAGGGAAAGCTAATAACTGTAGAGAAGAGTACCGCTAAGACCGAAAGGGGGGAGAACGTCTACCACTATGGGATGCTTGGGGATGAGACAGGCACCATGTTCTTCACTGCTTGGAGTTTTAATCCCAATGTGAAGGCAGGAGATGTGCTGGAGCTCAAGAACTGTTATACAAAGGAGTTCAATGGCAACCTTCGCCTTTATGTTGACACCAAGTCGGAGGTAATTCTGCTTCCAGACGAAGAAATGGAAGTCAGGAGAAGCTACAGAGAGCTCAAGATCAAGGATCTTACTCCAAAGGACTCATATGTTGCAATACAGGGAGTACTGTCAGAAATAAAGTCAAGAGATTACGAAAAGGATGGGGAGACAAGAAAGATCTATTTCGGTAACATTGCTGACGAGACTGGAAAGCTAAGGATATCTTCCTTCGGAAGATCCTTGCCTGAAGGCAAGGGTGTCAAGATAGAGGGTGCACGTGTTTCGGAGTACAAGGGCAGACTGAGGCTCTCAGTCAACGAAAAGACTAAGATCGACGAGGTCAATGTAACAATACCTTCTGAGAGGAGGTTTTACAATGTCGTTGACCTTGATTCACCAGTTGGTGGCGTCTCATTCTCCGGATTCATCATAACTCTGGGGGAAAAGAGTGGTCTCAGATTGAGGTGCTCTGAGTGCAGAAAAACCATAGAGGATGTTAGGTGCCCAGATCATCCTGACAAGCCTTTTGTTTACGACTTGTTCGCTTATTTCACTCTTTCTGACGGCACTGGATATCTTCAATGCACAGCTGGCAGGATTCCACTGATGAAGCTAATGGGACTGGGAGAAAACGATCTTGAGCCTGCCAGCAGCAAACTGACCAAGAGGGACGTTTATTCAAAGCTCCATGAAAAGCTCTATGGTAAACCATTCATCCTGGAAGGAGATCTTGCTGAGGGCAATAATGGGCTGAATCTGAGGATAACTGACCTTGACAGGATCACGGCCGATGATATCAAGAAGTTCCTTAGGCAGATAGAGGTGGAACTATGATGAGCCCTAGGAAAAGGGAGCCTGCAAAGTGGATCTTTGCAAAGGAGCTGAAGGATTCTGTGCAACTTGAGGAAAAGGATCCAGATGAGAAAGGAAAGCCCTATGTGATAACGCCCTTGGGGACCAGATCCAAAAGGGTGCTCCTCACTGGAACTGTTACTTCCAAAAATTCAGAGGAGAACCTCACCAAGGTTGCAATAGCTGACGCAACCGGGACCTTTTACGTAAACGCTTTTGCGAATGATTTCAACATTGAGCAGAAGACGGCGCTTGACTCCTTGGAACCTGACAACACAGTAACAATAATGGGAAGAATAAACCCATTCAAGACAGATGACGGTGTCTTCTACTTCAACATAAACCCCGAGCTTGTTGTGAGGTCCGACAGCATTTCCTCTGACTTCTGGAACATGCGCACCGCATATGTGACAATGAGGAAGCTCTTTGCCATAAGGGAGGCACTCAAGGGCAGCACAACAGACAAAGAGAGCCTCATCAAACTCGGCTATTCCCAGGAAGAGGCGGAGGATGCACTCAGGGCCAAGGAGCTGTACAGTGAGTACGATTACACGAGGTTCCAAGAGCTTGCACAGGGAGTGATCGATTCCCTGATGCGCCCATCACAATCAGCAGAGTCGAAGACTTTTGTTCTGGAATATGTTAGAAACAACGATACAGACGGGAAGGGATGCAAGTATGAGGATATCGTCATAGCCGGATCAAACAAGGGAATGGAACAAACTGAAGTAGATGAGATTCTTAATGCACTAGGCTCCGAGGGCGAGATCTATGAGGTCAGCCTCAAGCGGTACAAGGCACTCTAGATTGGCCTGAAAACCGATGGTGAGTCCTCGCCCGGGTATCTTGAATTTATTTCTAGCATGTATGCGTTTTCGTTCTTGTCGAACCCCACTGCTGTATAGCCCCTGCCGAAGAGATCCTTCAGAGTTTTTCGGAGGTAAAGCCTCCATTTAATTGCAATATCCCTGTCCTTCTTCTTAAGCTCTGTGAAATCCCTTGGCACCTTGACTTCGACCTTTTCAGGAATATCTGCACTCAATTCGCGGAAATCGAAAGAAAATTCTGAATCGAAGCTGTTGACAGGTTCAAATGCACCGGAAACAGTCTTCTCCTTCCTGATCCACCACTCTGTGACAACCCTGTCAGTGGGAATTCCGCGATTTATTGCATCATCCATTTTGCCATAGAAATTGTCTATGTAGCAGCGTGAAATGGTGCCCAATTTTCTGAGATTGAAACTTGCGTTAAGGCTCATGATAGGATCGAATGTCCAAGCTATAAGGTCATAACCGTTTTCCAGGGCCCATTCCTTCTGCTTGATCTTTAGCCCATATCCTATTCCTGAGTATTTCTTCTCCTTTATGACACCAGTCTGGTGTGAATAGAGATATACTTTGCCCATCCTATAGCCTGGAAAGCTGAAGTGCATCCCTATCATTCGATTGTCATCATACGCCCCTATGACCACTCCGCCATGATACCTCATGGCAGAGGCGATGTCTTTGATAAGAAGTCCTACGGTGTCCATCCCCCAGGCAGACTTGATGACGGGAATTATTTCACCAATCTCGTCAGGATCAAGGATGACATTATATTCGATCTCTGACACGACTGAGGATCGCAGGGGTTTATAATAAACAGCGCCCATTTATAGTTTCCCTGCAATTATCCCCCCGACATGTCTCTTGAAGGTAAGCTGAAGAAGGAGATGGAATATTACGATTCCAAATCGAAGGATGTGGAGACAGAAATCTCCGAACTTGAGAAGAAAGTGAGCGATGCGGAAGTCCTTCTTGATTCTGTTCTGGATGAAGTCGAAATTGGGGAGAATCTCCTTGGTAAAATAATGGAGCTCAAAGGGGAGAAGGATGGACGAAATTAGGAACATCAAGCGACTGGTAAACCTTTCCCCCGAAGAGGAAAGGGAACTGGACTCAGCGGGCGAGAAATACATGGATCTAATGAAGCAGGTCATTCGGTCATATGACTCATTCGAGAGTGGAAAAGTGAAGGTGGGCAGGCTGAAAATCCTGCTCGGAAATGTTACATACAAGGTCAATTTTTCATACAAAGACCTTTATCGAGTTGCCCAGGAATTGAGAGAAGTGTATGAGAACGCGGAAAGACCGGATATTGGAGATAGCCTGAAAAAAGAGATAGAAGACTTCCTCTCCCGAAACAGGGAGATGAAGGAGTTCACATCATGACCACTTTAGAATTAGCTGTCTCGCTGCCCTAACTTCATCTATCCTCTTGACGGGCAGGTTGTGAGGACTTTCACTTAGAGTTTCTTCGTCAAGTTCTGAGGCCTTGATTAGGGACTCAGCGTAATAATCCAGATCCCTCTGGCTCACCGTCTCAGTGGGCTCAATCATCATGTCCTCATGCACAATGAGTGGGAAATAGACCGTTGGCGGATGTATTCCATGATCCAGGAGGCTCTTTGCAATATCCATTGCCCTTCTACCAGTGTTCTCGGTGGACAGGACCAGCTCGTGCTTCTTGAGGGGGCTGAATGGAATCTTGAATTTTTCCTTGAGTTTGCTGGCAAGGTAGTTAGTGTTCAGAACAGCCCTTTCTGTAGCATTTGTTAAGCCATTTGCGCCATGGTAGGTAATGTAGGCCCATGCCCTTAGGTGCATTGCAAAGGAGCCGAAATATGCGGAAACCTTGCCTATTGTGTGTGGAATAGAGTACTTGAAAAAATATCTCTCTCCGTTCTTCTCAACAATAGGGACTGGAAGGAAGTCTCTGAGAAAATCCTTTACTGCCACTGGTCCTGATCCTGGCCCCCCGCCGCCATGAGGTGTGGCGAATGTCTTGTGGAGATTGAAATGTACTATGTCAAATCCCATTAGCCCGGGTGATGTCTTTCCCATAATTGCATTGAGGTTTGCGCCATCGTAGTATAGGATAGCTCCTGCACCATGGACGAGCTTTGCGATCTCCTGTATGTGGCCTTCAAAAATCCCAAGAGTGTTGGGGTTGGTGATCATGAAGACCGCTGTCTTTTCAGAAATCGCCGATTCAAGTGCTTCCAGGTCAACTATACCCCTTTCGTCAGATGGGATTTCCACCACATCGAAACCCGCCATTGACGCTGAAGCGGGATTAGTTCCATGGGCCGAATCAGGAACAATTATTTCTGTTCTTTTTCCAAGTTCACCCTTTGCTTCAAGGTACTTCTTTGCTACAAGTATTCCGGTATATTCTCCCTGTGCCCCCGCAAGAGGTTGAAGTGTAATAGCGTCCATATCTGATACCATGATCAGAGCATGTTGGAGTTCGAACATAACTTGCAATGCACCTTGCACATCATCCTCGTCCTGGAAGGGGTGCAACTCACTGAATGCCTCCATTGAAGCAATCTTATCTGAGAATTTAGGATTGAACTTCATGGTGCAGGAACCGAGTGGATACATTCCGATATCTACACCATAATTCATCTGGGAGAGCCTGGTGTAATGCCTGACCACGTCATATTCTGCGACATTAGGAAGATCCAGATCCTCCCTTGCCAGGGATTCAGGTAATAGACCCTTTTCCTGCTCAGCTGGACCCGGGGCCCTATAGGTTGTTCCTGAGTTCAGTTCCTTTATGAGAGGCTCATCGTAGGTTGCCTGATGATAGCTCATCTAATCGCCTCCAAGCATTCTCTTAGCTTACCTATCTGGTAGTCGTCATTTTTCTCAGTTACTGAAAAGAAGGAGGTGTACGGGAACTTGTCCTTTACTGCAGGCATCAGGTCAGCAAGGGGCATGGCACCTAGGATCCTGTGATCATGTATCTGACTTCTTACCTTTTCTACGGGATATTCAGATCTGACGGGAACATCGGAGAAACTAGTTCCCTTGAAGATATCCGCGTCGAAACCCTTGATCCCAGAGATAGTCTTCCTCAATTTTCTGCTGTTTGACAAAGTGGCAGCTGCAACCTTCTTCAAGCCAGAACTCCCAAGTGTTGATACATAGGCGGCAGCGGCTAGTGCCATTAGAGCCTGATTTGTGCAGATATTGCTCATGGCCTTTTCCCTCCTTATGTGCTGCTCTCTTGTCTGGAGGGTCATAACATAGGAATCTTTGCCTTTTTTGTCGACAGACTGTCCGATGATTCTCCCAGGACTCTTCCTTGCATACTCCTTCCTGAAGGACATAATACCAAGCAATGGTCCTCCGAAGAATTGATGGATGCCGAGTTGCTGACCCTCAGCCACTGAAATGTCAGCACCGTAGTCCCCTGGTGGCTTCACAAGACCCAGTGATATCGGATCAACGTAACTTACGAGAAGTGCGCCTCCCTTGATCTCGTTTATCTTGAGCACATTCTCGTCCAGTATTCCATATGAATTTGGATTCTCCACAATGACCGAACAGGTATTCTCACCCACCTTGCTCTCTATGTCGCTCAAATCAAGGTATCCTGTGTTCTCATCTATCCTGTAGGGAATCATTTTGATTCCCAGTCCCCAGATGTAGCTCCTCATCACCTCCAGCTTGCTTTCGTAGATATTTTCGGGATAGAGTACCTCATTTTTTCCATTGATCCTGAATGCCATTCTGATTGCTTCTCCAAGAGCGGTGGAGCCATCATACATGGAAGAATTTGTGACATCCATTTTCATCAGATCCGAAAGAATGCTCTGATACTCGAACATGGACTGGAGCATCCCCTGAGACACTTCCGGTTGGTACGGAGTATATGAGGTAAGAAATTCGGACCTTCCAAGGATGGAGTCCACAGATGACGGTATTATCCTGTCATAGATCCCACATCCAAGGAACCTGATGTAATCATGTCCCCTGTTCTTGGATGCCATCTCTCGAGCCTTGTTCAGAATTTCAAATTCACTGATGCCGTCAGGGATATCTATACTGTTCTTTCTCACCTTTGGGGGAATGTCGCTGAAAAGTTCATTGATGTCTTTGATGCCCAGATGAGACATCATCGAGGAGACTTCATCATTTGCCATCAATTTGATCGGTTTGCAAGAGCATATCCATTTGAATAAATGTTTCCTGATATCTTTGACCCCCCTAGGCAAGAGAACGAAGATTTAACAAAGAGAGTGCATTGAAAGTCCCATGATTCAGGCGCCTGGCAAAATATCTGTTACCTCTCGAGCCTTTCCCACCATCGGGATCATCCTTCTAGGCGGAATTTCTGACAAACAGCGCAGAATTCCTAATCACACATCTGCAGGATTTGCCTATACTGGTCTGAAAAAGGATATCTTTGTTGAGACCACATTAAGGTCTTCTCGTACAGAGAGGGGCACTGTAAACGGTACCCAAATCGACCTGTCAAGCAGCAGATCCCCCTTCAAGTTGATTAACAGATATCTTAATGCAATCGTTGATCACAATGGTCTTCCTTCTGATGAAAACAGGCTGGCCTTCGACTCTAGAAATGTTGGAGTTCTTAGTGGAAGCTCCGATGGTGCGGCAGCTGCCATAGGGAGATGTGTGGAAAGTCTCAGTGGCGAAATAATCGATTGGAGAATATTTGAGAATGAACTTAGAATGATATCAGAGAGTGTAGGCAGAAGTATCTACGGTGGCCTTACAATAACGGAGGAGGGAAAAGATCCGTTCAGTGAAAGGCTTCTGGGACCCGAACAATTTAAAGACTACATAATAGTGGGGTGCAAATTCAGCACCAAGAGGAAGCCCTCTGACAGAATTCACGAGAATGTAGTAAATAGCCCCGAGTACCAAAAGAGAGTGGAGAGCACCCGAAATAAGGGTAAAGTTCTTAGAGAACTCTCAGAGAACGGAGACATAGAAGGAATATTTGAGCTTGCGATGAAAGATACAGATGAGTATCACTCACTGATAGAGAGCGTCGGAGTTCAAGTAATAACGGAAGAAATGAGGAATTTCATCGATCGCATAAGAGAGATGAGAGAGAGAACATGGATGACATACATCGTAACAGGCGGATCAAACGTGTTTGTACCAGTCAAGAAAGAAAATTATGAACTTATACTCAAAGAGGCTAAGAAATTCCATTCAGAACCGGTTCCCTTAGTTGTTGCTGAAGGTGCGAGCATAGTCAAGTAAATTCTATGGCCTCAATGTGAAACTCCACAAAAAAGGTTAAATGTCTCGCTTTAATAAATGGCGGAATGGCTGAGAAAAAAGGGGAAGGATTCCAGTCTGGAGCCGGACTGATCAGATATTTTGAGGAAGAGGAGATAAAGGGACCCGCCCTCGATCCCAAGCTCGTGATCTATATAGGCGTAGCAATGGGCGTTATTGTAGAACTTATCAAACTCTTCTGGCCCTCCTGAAAGCGCTTGGGAAAAGTAATAAATCCTCTCTGCCTATCACGCACCACGGCTCCGGTAGTGTAGCACGGTCAAGCATTAGGGACTCTCAATCCCTCGACTCGGGTCCAAATCCCGACCGGAGCATAATTCCACCAGGTCTATGTTACTCTTTTAGTTGAATAACACCAATGTATGTAATTCATAAGGTCATTACGCGGAGGCAACGGTCTGTTCGAACCCCCTCGGACCCGCTTAATCCCTGTTTACTTTTGTGAGCATTTTTGTTATTCGATTTTTGGTGGATGTGAAGAAGTAGTCCATCTTCCAGTTTGTATTGTGGAGGAAACTTGGATAGAACCTGTATGAAAGAAATTGTGTTAATAATTTTAAATAAAATTAAACGAAGTGAAGAGGGCAATTTCAAGGGAAATTCAAAAGAGGTTGTCCAAAGTAAATAACCTCATTCGTCGAATCCATCTCAAAGAGTTTTCAACATTGTTATTGCTGACTCACGAAATCCGACTTTAGAGTAAAGGTTTCTAGCCACAGTGTTAAATGAATATACGTTCAGGGAAATTCTTGTTGCACCTTTTTCTTTGGCAAATGTCTCAATCGCAATCATTGAATCTTTTCCATAACCCTTTCCCCTTTGGCTTTCATTAATGAATATATCCCAAAGGTATGCATCAGTTGATTTCCTTTTCCTTAGTTCCAACCAAAAAGAGCCAACAACGTTATTTTCATT
>JBJKSA010000015.1:0-56527 GCA_046704405.1 Thermoplasmataceae archaeon
TGATTTTCATCAAGACATCGGAAGCAGAAGCCAGGCAAAGCGCATTAATATCAATCAGAGAAGGGATGAGCTTTGTCAGCAAAACCAAGTCCATAAAACAGATTATGGTAATCGGTCTTCTTGTAAATCTGGTACTCGGAATGGCAGGTATTATATTTACTGCGTTGGTAAAAATCAAACTTGCCCTACCTCCTTACTACATCAGTGTCATATTTTCTGTATTCATTATTGGGATGATACTCGGCTCCGTCTTAGTGCAAAATTTCAACGGAAGAATAGGAAAAATTAGCCTGCTGTTCTTTGGTCTAATAGGCATCATGCTGGTCATAATATCAATCTTGAACAACATACTTCTCATCTCTCCATTTGCCATGGCCATAGGGGTAATGATAGGAGCAGTCAACGTATTGATCGGCACCGGTTTCCTAAAGATAACTCCAGTGGATATGATGGCAAGAGTCGACGGGGCGTTCAATACCTTTTCCCTAAGTGCAATATTCTTGTCAGGAATGTTGGGTGGTCTCATCATCCAACTTACCTCCATATCTGACTCAATATTGATCATGGGGATAGGAGTCCTAATTGCGACCCCATTGTGGTATATATTTAAGGAGCTGTACTCTATTTCTGTCTGATCTGCTCCACTCTGGAAGGTCTCAAACACAACACACTTAAATTCCTTACAGTGCTGTGATTCACATGTTCGAGCCAGTTACAAAAAACATATTCAGATGGAGCCTGACTGATCCAGAATTCGGAGAACAGATGGTTGGGCACCTGCTCATGAAAGATGGTTCAATAGTACTTGTAGACCCACCCGCCACCGAAAAACTGGTGGACTTTGTAAAAATTCTTGGAAAACCAGAGGCAGTTATAGCAACAATATACAATCATCTTAGAGGGTGCAACCACCTTTCACGAGCTCTTGGGATACCATTGTATATCCCTGAGACTACGGTAAGGGGAGAAGAGAGAAGCGACGAATCACTTAAAAAGTACGGGTTTCCGACCGCTCCGTCTTATGGTGAGAAGACTGAGTTACCACTGGGAATAAGGGCACATCGCCTTTATGTGGAGTATCCACCGGGAGAACTGGCTCTGGAAGAAATGGAGCTCCAATTTGACAACTTCTTGATAGTTGGAGATTCCGCTTGGGGAATAAATGGCAAGTTGAATATTTTTCCAACAGGCATTTTCCCCGATGAAGGAGGGAAGCTGGCCTCGGCGACATCAAAGGTTCTCCAAAAGATAATTAGAGAGACAAGAGCTTCCGGGCTTCTTTCCGGACATGGGAATGATATTGGGGAAGGGCTTCAAGGCATGATATGAGCTAGGTTCTGTGATCAAACATTCCCTTTGCTATTCAGTCAGACTTATTTCGTCAGGATACACTGGTTATTAGTCTTCTTTCCAAAACTTAAGCAATATTTTTTAACTTTTATTCTTGTAATGTCCAACGTTTCCCAAATAGGGAACCATCTTGAAAGTAAGAACCGAAAGTTGGCTTGTCTATCTTTTTACGCATTCTTAGGAGTCACGTTAGGGCAACTCTACTTCGTCAGCTTTCCAATCTCACTGATACCGTTTTCCGCAAATGTAATAGAACGCGTAGCGATAGGTGCTCTTTTGTGTGTTCTTCAACTTCCTATCCCACTTTATCAATTACTATCTCTTAACTTCAGTCTCCGATGGCTATGGCTTCATGAGATCTCGATTGTAGTATTGTGGTTTGGCGGTTTCTTTGACGTCGTTGAACTTCTTCTTATCACTTTCATGGTCAACATATTCGTGATAGAAGGATGCACTGATTTATACGGTATGCACAAAAAGGAACTCTCACTAGTGCCCACTAAACATAAAGAATGCCTTTCTTCGCATAGAATAAGTCAATAAGAGTACGCCAGCTCTAACAGGACACGCAAAAAAGGTAAATGTATGTAGACTACACAAAGTGTAGAAGTTCGCATTAAGTTAAAGTGAAAGTAGGCTATTTTAGGAGGTGGGTGCCAGGAATCACGGGAAAAGCGGCCGAATTAGAAATTCTACACCCGCGCTCGTTCTCTTTCTCATAGCTCCTCTGGTAGGCGAAGTTCTTCCTGGTGCACGCTCAATCCTTAGTATGCTGAATCCACTGACGTTCATAGTTCTAACTACTTTGTATGGTTCCGGAGCGATAATAATAAGAGAAACGGTTCTGAGATGGAAAAAGGGCTGGCCATCCATATTCCTTCTTGGTCTGGCATACGGTGTTGCCGAAGAGGGAATT
Organism: Thermoplasmataceae archaeon; assembly: GCA_046704405.1. GTDB lineage: Archaea > Thermoplasmatota > Thermoplasmata > Thermoplasmatales > Thermoplasmataceae. The sequence goes on from JBJKSA010000015.1 coordinate 2,267, forward strand.
GGTGCACAAAGCTTTGCCAATCCTTCTTGGTTGGGCTTGAGTGTGCCGGTAACCTACGGTCGCTTATTTGGAGTTAACTGGGTATGGATTGTCCAGATATTGCTATATCATGCACTTATTAGCATCTCTCTGTCCATATTGATTGCGAGTTTTCTTTTTCCGAATAAAAGGGGCGAGTCATACGTGACCTCGAAAACTTTGTACGCTTGTATCGCTATTATAACACTAAACCTGTTCTTCGAGGTCTTTGTTCTTTTTCCCTATAATGCCGGGGTGGCTTACTATATCCTGTCTATTCTGTCCATCGTTATGTTCTCGTTGTTGGCAAAAAGAGCTCCAGTTAACTTTAATGTAAGAAGGATACTCATATTCCCAGGATGGGCAATATTCCTGGTGGCTTTTCTCTTTACTCTTTCATACTTTGCAGTTCTGGAGAGCCTACTTCCACATTTAGTCCCTCCCCTGTTAGATTTTGCTGCTACTATGATCGCCGCAATACTTATGTTTACTTTCTTAACTAAGGTAAGAACCATTGGAGTGATTGAAATGCCCTTCTTTGCGGCAGCAGGAGTAGTGGTATATTTTTCCCTCACTTCAGTTCTCTTCAATTTTGTAGACTTGGCGTCTGCGGTACTTTTTGTTCTCATAATGGTCGCAGGTTTTCTCAGGTTAAAAAAAGCTAACAACAGTGCTAATTTTACAGCTCCAGGAACTTAATTCGAACACAATTATAGTGGGAGCCCAGAACAGTACTTTCTGTCCAGAAACTCATGAAAATAAATATATTCAATCACTTATGGTGTCCATGAATTTGGTAAGTTCATTGATTTTCATATTCCAGGCGGGAAACTCGTCTTTCAGCCTTCCCAAAACCTTCAGAAACGGTGTAGATAGCTCTGTGGGAATAGGAATTACGACAGTGAAGGAATCTTTCATCGCGTAACCGTACATCCCGAACGTAACGATAAATTCTGAAGCTATGAGTTCCATTAGCCTGTTAACCAACTTATTTTGAGATTTGAAAGATTTGGTCTTTCCAGCGGAATCGTCAATGTTAGTTGGCTCAAGAATTCCAGGAATAGTGCCTCTTTCATTGTCTATAATTGTCTTGACCCCTTCATCAACGAAATTCTGCATTGCGAAAAAAGTCCCCTCAGCTCCTTGGGAACTGGTTTTCTCCTGCGGAAAAATATCCAGTGATATGGTGGATACACTGCTAATTTCGCTAATATCTCTAAGAAAATCAAGGCTGCCATTGAGCTTGCTGAGTTCTTCTACCTTGAAACCCTCAATCAGGTCGGCATAGTGCAAGAGCGCGTCAGAAATTCCCTGCCGGTCGTTCTCATTGAAGAGAAAGTGGGCATGATACCTTCCATGCTTGATGTACGTGTAATCTAGAACTATGCTGCTGAATGAAGATACGGCCAATCTAAGACCTTCACCATAGACTGTGCTAAGATCTTTCAGGTCTCGGCTAACCTGCCATAATCCATCCTGGAACTTTGCCTTTACCCTATTTAGAAATAACTTCTTTCCCTTGTCATTCTCAGACCCTTCAGGAAGAAAAAGGTTGAAAAATACGTCTTGGCCAGTGACTATAGTTCCGATTGGCGCCTTGAAGTTCGATGCCCACATGAATCCCGAATCCGCCTCTCTGATTCCTGGTGAAGAGACCATTAACTCATATTCCATTATCTTGGAGAGGTTCTCTAGGATCTCAGTGGCAAGGCGTTTCTGAGTCATAGTATAGAGCTTGTAAAGTAATACATATAATACATTTTCCCCCGATGTTTGTCAGTTTATGGGGGAATCTGACAGACTATGTGTTTACTTCGAGAAGGTTGAAAATTCGAGAGATGGTAAAGAACGAGAAATATGGCAGATGTTGACCGATTCTATTCATAGGGGACAGTGAATGTGTCGATGTAAAACATTATTGCATAGGTGTAACCTCCTGATAAGTGGGACTATAATCTTCCGGATGAGAGTAAAGCCTCCTTATATCCTTCTAACTCTGAGTCAAATCTAGCCCCTAGCTGATTCTCAAATTCAATCTTGCTCATATTGTCAGGTTTTATAAACATCCAGGTTACAGTGGAACCGCTTCTATTTGGCGTGACACGGCAATATACATTCCACTCCGCACCACCGCTTACAAAGACATGATCGAATATCCCAAATTCCTTGTTCGGCTTCAATGTGATATTTGCCTGACCCAGGGGGGTGTCAGCCAGCCAAGATCCGTCATCTTTCTTCTTTGTATTCTTAAGGGCTCCACCACTTTCCCAATTTGAAATGTCTGTAAAGAAATCAAAAACTGTATCAACGTCCCTCTCCACAACGAGAGCTTTGACCATAACGGACTCAGGTGCATCCATTTAATTCCAGCCTCATTGCGTATTTAACCGTTCTGACTAGATAATTTTCCTAAATCATATGGGATTCTTCCTCTTATTTGCACAGCGTCAAACCCCAATGTCCCAAATCAGACTTACAACTGATTTCCATCATCGCCTCACTATGCAATTTTCACCAGATCATAAACTTTTATAACTCCTAAAATATAGAAGCATGAATTGACTCATAATACCTTTAAAGTTGCACTGGCGACTAAAAATGGAGCGTACTTCCTTACTCCAGATGAGGGAAGGGAGAAATGGGAATTGAGCAAACCTTTCCTTGCAGAGGAGAACATAAACAAGGTTGTTGGAGATGGACGTGGAAATCTCTTCGCCACTTCACTCTCTGAGGGAGTCTTCAGGTCAAGGGATGGAGGAAAGACGTGGGAACCAGCGAGCAAAGGTCTGCATGTGAGAAAAACGTGGGAGATCGCCGCCGATCCACATAATCCGGGTACTGTCTATGTCGGAACGCAGTACGGTCACCTTTTTAAGTCTACCAACGACGGTGACACCTGGGAGGAAGTCACAAGCCTTCATGAAGCTCCGAACCGAAAAGAGTGGGGTATAGACTGGGGCTACAGAACTTTAGGTCTTGCACTTCATACAATAAAGTTCGATTTGACAGATCCGAATAGGATCTATATTGTTGCCTCAGGAAATGGGACCTACAGAAGTGATGATAAGGGCAAAACGTGGAAATCACTGAAGAGTGGGACAAGCAAAGATTGCAATATTGAGACTGCAAAACTTATATCCTCAGCACCAGAAGACGCCTCTCGTGAAGAAAAAATGAAAAGTCACCTTGCAGAACTCCATGCCGACACACACAAAATATTCGTCTCCCCCAAAGACGGTAAGGTCTACCAGCAGAATCACTGTGGAACTTTCTTCTCAGACAGCCATGGTGATGACTGGACAGATGTTAGCATAGACAGCGATAACAGATTCGGTTTTTCCATAGACGCTGTGGAAGGTGCCTCCACACATGTGTTTGTAATGCCTGTGCCTGAGGGGCTCGAAGAATGCAAAGACCATAACGTATGCATACAGGGGCAACTTGCAGTTTATAGCACGTCTGATTGGGGGAAGAGTTGGAACAAACATACAAATGGGCTCCCTGATGGCGTGCATACCAATGTTCTGAGGGATTCTTTTGACAATGATAGCGATAAGGAAGCAGGGCTCTATTTTGGCACAACCACCGGAGAGGTGTTTTTCTCGAAAGACCTTGGTGTTTCGTGGAACAAAATTGCAAGTGGGCTCGGCCGAATTCAGGGTGTCAATGTAGTGGCATCCTGAGAGTATTCTATTTAATTACATCTTCCTTTGATCTTAGGCTCGCATTTGCTGGGCTCCTGCCAACCCTCTATTTAGACCATAAGGGGACTTGGATCTTGGCGGGCGAAGAATTTATCAGCTTTGCTTTCTAAAAGAAAACCAGGTAAACGACCCGGCGTGAGTTGCGGATAAGCATGTAAACTTGTGATTATTATAAGCAGCACCAAAATCTTTATTCTTTTTAGGAATCCTAACCTTAACAATGAACAATCAACGTGCTGCAGGCATTCTGATCTTTCTTGGTGTTTTCTTGTTTTCTATGGCCATTCTGGTTGTCGAGTCATTAAGGCCTACCTACTCCATCAACCTCGATTCCATAAGCAGTCTTGGAATAGGGCAGTATGGTGAAATCTTCTATTATTCTATACTACTGATGGGGGCACTTGTGGTAGTATCCGGTGTTATTTTGCTATCTGGAAAGAAAAAGGAAGCATGGCATGCTTCTATCATTTTAGTTGGTATAGGAGCAATAGGAGTTGGCATATTTCCGTACCTTGTTAGCTATCCATTGCATTCCTACTTTGCTTTCCTAGCTTTCATATTCGGCGGGATCACAGCCCTACTCTTCGCTGCTCACAAGGGGACGCCCTTCAGGATCTTCTCTCCGATCATTGGCATATTGGTCCTGGTCTCAATTTTCCTGTATGCAAGGGGAATGCTTTATGGTCTCGGACCTGGTGGAATGGAGCGTATGATTGTGTATCCAACTCTTTTCTGGGCATTAGGGCTTTCCGGATACCTCATGAGCCAGAAAGATTGAAGCTTTGCCTACCTAAGGCCTTCATAAAAGTTGGATTACCCCTTTCAGTCAAATAGGGGTTTATCCTCGTTCAAATTTCTATTTAAAAGAAATCAGATAAGCAGAGTTGTGGTTCTTTGAGGAACTGTTTTTCAAGTTAGTGGCATTAGAAGAATTTGAAAGTTTGCCGCTATGAATGCTGCATTGTTTGTCACTAGCTGTAAAAGGAAAATCAGCTTGCGGGTCAATCCAACATAGAAACTAGGGCTTGAAGTCAATGTAGAGGCTGTTAATGGAATCCCAGAGCTTAGGAAACAAGTACGAGCTGTACCTGTTAATAAGAAATTCTGTGGTGCCTCCTTTTAGGCCAACTGTTCTGTCCCCAATAATGCCAAAGACTAGGTATAGGTGTGCAATCGCAAATTCCTGCACGCGGTAGTCGTACCACATCATGGCCTTAAGCAAGGCGTGCAGGTCGTGATGCACTTTGCACTCAGAATCTTCCCTCACCAGGACTGGCAATGTGAGAGAATGCTTAGAAAGTTGTCGTTCAAATAAGGGCCAAAGACTCTTGGCTAGCCGTTCGGACTCATGATATCTCGGTGAGTCAGCTGTGCTTGCGCCTTCTCCTATAGTCTTTCTCACTTTCAGAAAGTCTTCAGGCCAGAGCCTCATCAGCAGCTCCTGAGTTTTCTGCGTCAAGCCGCCCCAAAGATTCGCAGATTGATGTAGCAAATTAACTGCTCTCCACACTTGACCTTCCTGTAATTCTTCATTGATTCTCTTCAACATGAGATTTATTCGAGTCCAGATAAACTCAGATTCTTGTTGAACACCTTGGAAGTCTCGTTCACCATCGCAAATAAGATCCTCCTCCTTTTTCTGATAAGAGAGAATCTTGTCTGCGCTAAGGTACCTTTCATAAGCTGTCTCTGGCATAGATAAAATACCTAAACTGTTCATATTAACATTGTGCATATGAAGGTCGGCAGACACCTAAACAATCTGAGTTTACACCTTTCTCAGGGACTCCCATAGTCCTAGAATGTTTCCCTCTGTGTCCTCAATGTATGCGACCAGACCGATGTCAAGGAATGTCTGTTTTTCTTTCAGCAATTTAGCTCCATTCCTCAGTGCTTCTTCTATTGTGGCATCGATGTCCTTAACTGTCACTGTTACAGATACAGCTCTTGCATAATTCTCGTTTTTCTTTATGATGCCGCCATTCGTGCCTCCGACCGGCTGCCTATTCTCATCAGTTTCAACCGTATCTGCCATGACGTACTCCATTCCTGGAACATCCTTCAGCTTCCAGTCGAAAACAGTTCTATAGAAATTCTTTGCACGCCCCAAGTCTTCGGCTGGTATCTCAAAATGTTGAACTTTGTCCATTTACAATTAATGGAATCATTGCCTTAAGATTATCACAATAGGACGCTATTCTTGGGAAAAATGCCTTTGTATGATGGTGTCACGCCTAATGAGGTCCGAAAACCCCATGCAATTATAATAGTACACTGTAAATATGTGGTAAGTTTTTTTTCAAAGTAATTGCATCAAGTAGTAGAAGTAACCGCCGAAGTTGCCTGCAGATCAGCGCAATAAGGGTTATCTACTTCGATAGTGTAGTGACTAAACGGGGGGATGGCATAACACATGTGGTATAACTTGAAATGCCCGAGGTGCTCTAAGGAGTTCCACCTCAACTACAACTTCTATTCAAGGGAGTTTGATAGGCCCAACCTCCCGGGTGTTTCCTTCCTTGGACCAAACCTATTCTCTGTGGAATGCCCCTCCTGCGGGACAAGATCAAGGTACAAGGTATCTGACAGGGGAATTAGGAAAGTATCTTGACTGCATTGCTTTTTCTGCCTTTTATTCATATTCCTAAGAAGTAGGGAACTTCGTATAAATCATTGAATATCCCTTGGAACTAAGATGCTACCATTTTATAACTGCTTCAGCTTTCCAAGGCAAATGCAAAGGTGTGAATGGGTACCTGCCACTGATCAGCTGTATGTTCAATACCATGATAATGAATGGGGTGTACCGGTGCATGAAGACAGAAGGCTCTTTGAATTCCTAATTCTGGAGGGGGCACAAGCAGGTCTCAGCTGGAGAACCATTCTGTACAAAAGGGAAAATTTTCGTAAAGCATTTGACCGGTTCGCTGCGGAACGAATTGCAAATTACGATGAAAACAAAATAAAGGAACTTCTGTCAGATGAAGGTATAATCAGAAACAAGCTAAAAATCAACTCTGTTGTAAAGAATGCCCGTTCCTACATGAAGGTAATTTCTGAGTACGGCAGCTTTGACTCTTACATATGGGGCTTTGTTTGCAATAAACAGATCGATAATAAGAGAGTGTCAGTCTCCCACATCCCTTCCAGAACTGAAATCTCAGATAAAATGAGCACAGATCTGAAGAAGCGTGGTTTTAGCTTCGTAGGAACAACAATCTGCTACTCTTTTATGCAGGCAGTTGGTCTTGTTAACGATCACACAACAGCTTGTTTCAGGCACAAGCAGATCAGCAAAGAATAGGAATGTGCATGCAATTCTATAAGAAGAGGGCGTATAGTCGTTCTAACCAGCGTGTAGCTCTTGGCTAAGACTTTACAGGATAGGAAAGAAACTTGCTCATTGCAATTTTGTGAAACTATGCCTCTATTTCGATGCCCATTCTCTTTTCGGCCGTCTTCACATATTAACTGGAGACATCTACGCCTAGGTACCTTCTTGAGAGCTCCTTTGCAACTTTTGTAGTTGTCCCTGTGCCGTTGAATGGGTCCAGCACTACATCGTTCTTGAATGAAAACAGCTTCAGGCCTCTTCGCCAATTTTTCCGGGAACATAGCTGGATGCCCATATTCCCGCATCCTTTTCTCAGGAGCGATACTCCAGTATGCATTTACCAATTTCTTGAATTCCTCATCTCTTATGTCTGAGTCATTCCTGTTTCCTTCATGTTTAAGGGTACACTTAGAAAATACCTCTATGAATTCCCGCGTGTATTTCAGGTAAGGATTATTGGGGCTTTTCCAGCTTCCCCACGCTGTGTACTTGGCATTGTAATTGTTCTTTTCCCAGAGTATCTCGTTCCTCCAGGTCATTCCTTCTCTGAGCATGAAGGAGGAGATCAGATGATGAATTGGAATAAAGTCTGAAAAAAGGGGCTGCACATTAACTGCAATTCTCCCGCCATACTTTGTCACGCGAACGCATTCCGTCAGGACTCTGTTCAAGGTTGAGAAATAAATGTTCCAGTCGACTCCATCACTGTTGTTTTCGTATTCAAGCCCAAAATTATAGGGTGGTGAAGTAAGCACAAGGTCCACGCAGTTGTCTGGAACTTTCTTAAGCAAATCGCTTGCATCTACACATAGAATTCTATTTTCAAATTTTTCAGGAAACTCATTATTGAATCTGCTGAATCTTCCATTACCAGTATAGAGGGACCCCTTTCTTACTTCTTCCTTCTGCTTCCTGTTTCTGACCTTTCTTTCGTCTGCGTATCCGGCAAAAACCCTCTTGCCTGATTTTATACCATAGCTCCTAATATCTAAGATCGTTTGGAGTAGATCGAAAAATGGATTCTCCAAAGGAATTTTGTGTTTCTCAACCAACCCTTTCACCAAGTTGGAGAATTCATTAATGTCCAGGGATCGCAAGTAAGCATCCATTCCAGTGCTGCTTTCAAGGATCTGGGCATCTTTGTCTGAAAGGGACTGGTTTAGCTCTTCCAAGACTTCCTTTTCCAGTTCAGAAAGTCCTTTTCTCAAAGGAACAGTGATTCTCACGTAATTATTGTACTCATCCTGTTGAGAACTTGTATCCATTTCTGTTCCTGACATTTCCTATAAATGAAAAACTAATTTCTTGGCTTAAACTTGTCCAGACTAAACATCTCGCCTCATCACGCTCGACCTGTTTTCAAATGCTTGCAGTATGTAGTTTATCGTACTTTCTGTTGGCAGAAAACTCTTCAACGTATTTTTATAATCAAGTTGTGGCGGTCCAGGCGAGTGTTTGAACCAAATAGGCAGGACGCCGGCACTGACAGCGCCGACAACGTCCATTTCATAAGAATCTCCTATCATGACGGCCTGATCTGGCTCACACCCCACTTTTCTAAGGGCTATCCTGAAGATTTCAGGGTCAGGCTTCTGTACTCCGCAATCTCCAGAAAGTGTCATGGAGTCAGCATAGTTCTGGAGACCGCACTTATTCATCTTCTGCATCTGCATTTCCCTGAGGTTATTGGAGACTAATGATATCTCGATTCCCTTCCTTTTTAGCTTCTGGAGTAATTCATGGGAGCCAGCAACAGGGCTGATTGTTCTCATGTACTCTTCTCCATATGCTTTTGCAAGCAGCTCCGCACCAACCGTTGGAGCTCCAAGCTGTTTTAAAATATTGATGAACCTGGTCGTTCTGTTCTCCTCTATTGTCGCTTCCCCTTCAAGGAGCTTGCTCCAGTAATAATGGAAATCACTTGACCAAAGCACTTCGAGTTCGCTCAGTTCGACGTTACCCAGAGAATCGTTTTCTCTTTGAACTCTAAGGAGTGCCGCTCTTGCAGCCTTTTTATGATCAATAAGAGTGTCGTCTATGTCAAATAGGATAACCCTAGGCAGCATTCGGGTTTCCAATGCGCATTCCTCTAATAACTCTTAACAAAAGCTTAGAAAGTGTGAAATCCATTTATGAAGAATGCCGGTATCCTGACGGAGTGAGGGAGTTTTGAGCATTGGCAAGCCGGAGCCCAAAGGCGCCGGAGGTATGAGAAAGATCCCCAGAGTACCAGTTGTAGTCCAGATGCTCGCTTTCATGACCTTGGGAAATCTAAATAACTCATCATATTCCCCACTTGATACTTTTATAAAGAGTACATATTCCCTCTCCTCTACTGAAGTTGGAGTTATAACCAGTGTAGTTTTTATCGGTGCATTCATAATTTCCCTTCTCAGCGGATTTCTCGTGGACAGGCTGGGCCCTAACACTGCCATAAAGATATCTTTCAGCATTATTGCTACTGGATCAGCTGTCATCTTCTTCTCCGTGAATTACCCTGGGCTCCTGGCAGGATACTTCCTAATTGGTTTCGGGTACGGCATCATAACACCAGCAAGCAACAGCGCTATGATGAAGGAGTATTATCCACACCATGCCAGAGGAATGGGTGTTAAGCAGTCCGGAGTTCCTATTGGAGCAGCTCTTTCTGTTGGCATACTACCTGTCATTTCCTTGACTTTCTCGTTGAAAGCCAGTTTTCTGGTCATGATTTTGATAGCTACAACTCTAGCTATAATCACACCGCGGGAGAGGCTTTCACCTTCTCGTACCCGTATAGGAAAGGGCTACATACGTGATTTATTGTCTGCCAGCAAGAATAAATCTCTCCTATCGGTTGAAATAGGTGTAGTCTTCCTCTCTTGGGGTCAGCAGACACTACTGACCTTCTTTGTCATATTTGAAGAGACACGGGGTATTCCCGTTTTACTTGCAGAGGTGCTCCTTATTGTCCTTTTTGCAGGATCAGTGTTTGGCAGGAACTTCTGGGCAATGATGAGTGATAGGATATTCAGAAGCAACAGAGTTCACACACTTTCCCTCATTATGGCAATATCTGGGGCACTTTTCCTGGTGTTTATCCTCGAGGGCAGTTATTATCCCGTGGCCGTATTGCTATCATTCTTCCTTGGTATGAATGCTGTGGGTTGGAATAGTGCCTATGTTACAGTCATCTCAGAAATAGCACCCAGGAACAAGGTGGGCCTTTTTAGTGGAGTGAGCATAATGTTCACTGGATTGGGGACGATAATAGGAACTCCTATTTCAGGCAAGATAAGTGATCTTTTTGCCTTTTCCAATATGTGGCTGGTCTTGGGATCATCCCTCCTTGTCATGTCAGTTGTTTTCCTATTTGCAGCAGGAAAATTCGTAGGGTCCATCAAGAGCGAGCCTAACACGCAATAAGCACAAAAAAGAGAATTAAGGAAAAGAAAAAAAGGGGGATAGGTCCCCCCGTTGTCATGCTTTTTGGGCGTCTGCAGCTGGTTTCTTCCCCATGGCATTTGCAGCTGCTGACCAGATTATTGAGACTAGCAAGTTCAGTGCAAGCGCCACCGCAGCAACGTAAAGTGGTCCAAAGGCAGTGTTCATTAGTGAGGATGTGGGGCTTCCAAAGTTGTTTGCGGATTCGACGAAGTAAAGTCCAGATATAATTCCTACAAACCAGCCTGCAATCATGGCGTTCTTGTCCAGCCACTTAGTGTATAGGCCTATGAATATTGGCGGGAGTGTCTGTGCAATGAGAATTCCTCCTAATAGCTGAAGTGATATTGCGTAAGTGTTTGGTATGAGAAATACGAAACCCAGTGCAAGGAACTTGAATACAACAGAGGACCACTTTGCGATTCTCGCTTCTGATCTTGCGGTCATTTTTGGCTTGAATTCCTTTATTATGTTCCTCGTTAACAGATTGGCCTGTGATATAGCCATGATCGCAGCAGGGACCAGTCCTCCTATGAAGATGCCCAGGAATGCGAAACCGACGAACCACGCTGGCATTGTGTTAATTATCAGCTCAGGCACAACGAGTGACCCATTTCCACCTATTGCGTGCAGTGCATTTGGAACAGCGAAAATCAAGACTCCGAAGAGAGTGAGAAGGAAAAGTCCAACCCCGTAGATTGGAAGCAGGGCAGTGCTGTACCTGACCGATTTAGCACTTTTGGACCCTAAAACACCATTGATTGCATGGGGATAAAGGTACAAAGCCAGTGCACTCAATACGAAAAGGCTGATGAAGGCATTGGTCAGCTTGGGAGAAAGTGTCAGGTAAGCGCTCTTTGCGGCACCATTTGCTACTGCCTGGGAGAATGCATAGTGGAATCCTCCTGTTACGCTTAACGGTACTGCTATCACAACGACTACCACTGAGATTAGGATGATGAGGTCCTTCATGACAGCTGTCAACGCCGCTCCTCTGAGACCACTCCAGAATGTGAATGCGGCAAGTACGACGAAGGATACAATCAGGGCAATTTCATCAACATTGGCAGCCGCTGCTGCTGTGTTGAAGTATGGTGCTATCATTACCTGAAGAACCGCTTTCATACCTACAATCTGAAGGGCAATATAGGGTAGTTCTGCGACGATACCAGTTGCAGCAATGAGAATGGCGAGTGTCTTGCTGTCAAACTTATCCCTCACGAAGTCCACAGCAGTGACATATCCCTTTTTCTTGGACATTTTCCAAAGGGAACTCATCACAATTAGGGCAACTGCGAAGGTTGACATTACATATGGGACTGCGAACATGTAAATGCTGCCCTTTGCATACATCGCAGATGGGACAGCTATGAACGTGTAAGCAGTGTAAAGATCTGCGCCAACCAGGAACCAGGCAAGGTAACCTCCCAATTTGCGCCCGGCAAGAGCCCATTCGTCCAACTCAAGTAAGTTTCCTCTGCGCCATCTGGATGCACCGAATCCAAGCGCAGTGAAGATTGCAAACAGGACAAGGAAAACGATCAGAATGGTATTGTTCATGCCGCCTCCTCTCCTTTGTCCAATACGCCAGTAAGCAGCTTAGCTGCCACCAGGTACATGCCCGCCGCTATAAAGAGCCACATTCCCTGGAACCAATAAAAGAAGGGGAGTCCAAAGAGCTCGGGGGCCTGTCTGTTGTACAGGGGAACCACAAGCAATATCACTGTTGGTATCACAAGTAGCAACCCTGAAACCAGGTAGGTGTTGTTCATGAAAATCTAAAAATACACTCTTATTCTATATTTAAGTCTTTTTATAGGGCAACATCCGGAAAGGACATCTATTATGTGAGCTGACTTTCAGAATCATACTGCCTAATATTGTGGTTACATTCATCTAAGTTGAACCCGTTCTTTCTAGGTAAGTGGGGCAATATCAGGAACTATCTCTCGGAAATGCATATGCCTTGTCTATTCGCATCAATAATGTTCTCTCCCATGCCTACTAGGACTGTACATCTTAGACAGACCTAAGAATATTGCATTTTTCCATATTTAAGTCCTATGGTTAAATTTATGTACTCAATCGTGCTCGTGTATATGTGAGACAGGTTAGATATACAAGCTGAAACAAGACCATTGGTGGTCAAGCTGTGTTAAGCTTTAAATCGATGTCTTCCAGAATCTATTATAAAACATCGGTATTTAAACCGGTCTGTTTCAGCCAAGTAGTCTGATAAGGTGATATGAATGGTAGAAACAGAAAAAGAAATTGTATCTGGGGAGATCACAAGGTGCCCTGAATGTGACTCTGAACAGATAGTAAGGGACTATGAACATGGTGAGCTAGTATGCAACAGCTGCGGTATAGTGATCGACGAGGGGCATATTGATTCAAGGCCCGAATGGAGGGCCTTTGACGCGGAACAAAACACGTCAAGGGCAAGAACTGGCTCGCCAATGACCATGAGGATACATGACAAGGGTCTTTCCACAGACATCTCTTGGGTGAACAGGGACTCATTTGGGAAGGCAATTCCAACAAGAAACAGATCGCAATTCTACAGATTAAGAAAGTGGCAGAAGAGAGTGAGAGTCTCAAACCAGATTGACAGGAATCTTGCACAGGCTCTTCAGGAACTGGAAAGAATGGCAGCAAACCTAAGTGTACCGGAGGATGTCAGGGAGACTGCGGCCTCTATTTACAGAAAAGCAGTAAGAAAGAACATGATAAGGGGTAGGAGCATAGAAGGCGTAGTAGCAGCATCTTTGTATGCTGCAGGGAGAATGACCGAGACTCCCAGGACACTTGATGATCTTGCTCGAGTCACTAGGATAAGCAAAAAGGAAATCGGTAGGAACTTCAGGATCATTAGCAGGTACCTGAAACTCAGCATTATGCCGTCTAAGCCTGACGATTATGTTAGTACTTTCTGCAGCAAGCTTGACCTTTCACTCGAGACAAAGAACAGGGCACTGGAAATCTTGAAGATGGGAGAGGAGCTGCACATTATATCGGGTCGCGGCCCTACTGGAGAAGCGGCTGCTGCTATTTACATTGCAGCCATGAGCAACAATGAAAGAAGGACTCAGAAGGAGGTCGCTGATGTTTCAGGAGTCACGGAAGTGACTATAAGAAACAGATACAAGGAATTGTCAGAAAAAGTAAAGCCCTTAGTCCAGTCCTTTGATGGCAGCTGATAATAAGGCAGATAGGAGTGATAAAGTATCACTCTAATCTGTTAGAGAATATGGTTTTAGGCAGACTGCTTATAATTTAATTGGAGGTGGCTGAAATGAAGATGCCTTTAAGTGTTTTCGCACTTGTTGGATTGAATCTTGTGCTTGCCGGATTAGCCCTTTATGGTGGGATTCAGCTTCTGCTGGACCCTTCAGGTTCCTCTATAGGGTTGGACCCAGCACTGAGCCTAATACCATACGTATCGGACTTTATGCTGTTTGCGCTATGGCTCATAGTTGTATTCGCTGCATTCCCTGCAGTTCTTAGCTACGGTCTTCTTACAGACAGGAAGTGGGCTGCATATGGTTCATTGACCCTGGGAGCCCTAGAACTGGTATGGATCGGGACTCAAGTAGTTCTGCTCTACTCGATGGGATTCACGTGGCTATGGGTGCTAATAGGAGGCTTCGGCGTAGCGTCTCTCTATTTGATAATGAGGCGCTCAATGAGGGTATTCTACCACTGGTGGACTCCTAGAAACGTACAATGAGTTCAATAAATAAATCCTTTAAGCTGCCTCAAAAGACCTTCACACGAGGCAGTAACCCTTTTTTAAGGACATTTAAGACGCAGAATTTCTAAGACCCTTTTCAATCAGAAATAGACGAGGTCTTAAGGCTTTCGGCCTTCTTATCACTCCTGTTTACCCTATAGATGGATATTATTATGATAAGGATTCCAAGGAGCTGCAGAGCGTTAACTCTTTCCCCATAAATGAAAAAGGATGCAACTAGGGCAACAACAATGATCATGAACATGTATACACCCATCGAAGAAGCATTGTAGCGGGAAAGAAGTATGAACCACAATGAGAAGGCAACTGCAGTACCGAGAATGCCCAGCCAGAGTATGGAGCCAACAAGGTACGAGGACCAGTGGATTGTGGAAAACGGCTGGGTCAAAATAGACCATGCAAATAGAGGCAGAAGCGACGCACCGAGTTGCAACTGATTGGCTTTAAGCATCTCATTACCAGTGAAGAAGCGCTTTACGGTAATGGTCATAAGCCCAAATCCAAGGCCGGCCAACAGCAACTCCACATCAGCTATGAGGCTGTTGTTCGTGTGATCAAAAATGACATTTGAAGCCAGTGCTACTCCAACAAATCCAAACAATGCGGCTATGGTCTTACCTTTGCTGGGATGTTCACCAAGGACAGGCACAGACATGAAAAGCATCCATAGGGGGTAGGCAGTGACAAGAACACTTGCAATGCCTGGAGACACTGTCTGCATGCCAAGTAGCCAGAAACCAAAGAAGACAAATGAACCAGGAATGCCCAGCATGGCTCCAATTAATATCTGCCTCGGTTTCAGCTTTACTCTTACCTTGAACAATATAAGCACAGCAGAAAAGGATAGGAAAGCAGAGAAGGCCCTGAAAAATGCCAACCACAGTGAAGGGGCATAGTTCATTCCCAGAAGCGAAACAGGGTAATTCAGCCCCCAGACAGTTACAATGAATGAGAATCCTAATACTTCCTTGAATGACGATGGCATCAGATGTTCCGCTCGAGGTAGAATAATTTGAAGATATACATTTTCTGTGATCCCGATTGTTCCACCGATACAAGCCTCAAGTCTCAATTGCTTGAGTCATTAGGCTGACATAAACTGTGAAAACATAATTAGGAAATCTCCCATATGTTTCCCTATGCCAGAATGGTACGAGAACGGTGAGGAATGGTTCCCGTCGGAGTATGGGAAAGATGACGTGCTTGGCACAATGAATCATGTTAATCAATCCAAGGTGAAGGAATCTGCGGGACTTGTGAAATCGGGGAAAGTTTACGATTTGAGCCATGAAATATATAACGGCATGCCAGGCAGACAGTCAGCCCACGGACCCTTCTTCTACCTTCTCTCGCAAAGGGTATATGATCACAGAGAACCTCTGCGGCCACTTACAAAGAACAAGTTCGGAGGAGCACTGTGCAGAATGGAGCTTGTCGACCATCTTGGAACACACTTGGATGCCCTTAATCATATTTCCTATGACAACAAGTTTTACAACGGAAATGATGCATATGAACTGTCTGCTACCTATGGAACCTTGAAACTCGGGATTGACTCAACACCTTCCATCGTAACGAGGGGAATTATGGTGGATGCTACAGACGGAAACGACATGATGGATCCAGGTGAGCCCGTTAGTGTAAATCTTGTCCAGGAATATCTTAGGCACAGGAATATATCTGTGAATCCTGGGGACGCAATCTTCTTCTACACTGGTGTTGGAAAACTCTGGAAGGAACCGCAGGAATACAACAAATATTATGAGAAATCTCCTGGTATAGGCATGGAACTTGCGAAATGGTTGGCTGAAAAGAAAGTCTCTGTTACCGGTTCTGACACTCCATCTACCGAAGTAATCCCTGCGGAGCTTGAGGGAACTAGGCTCCCAGTGCATCAATACCTGATCACAAAGAATGGGATAAGGCTGATTGACAACATAAATCTGAACGAGCTCGCTTCGGACAAGGTATCAGAATACATGTTTGTACTTTCACCAATGAAGATCCGAGGGGCCACAGCATCACCCGTTTCACCCTTGGCAATCGTCTAGATTGAACCCCACCTTATTATATTTGCATAAGAATAAATTCTCTTCTCACCTAATTATAAAGAAGTCTGCAGTATTGGTATACTCCATCAGATACAGATAAACCGATTCTTCCTTGAGAGAGGTTAAGTATCTAGAATACCAGCGATGACGTTGTAGGAAAATTGCTCTTTTATTATCCTGCTTTGTAGTGAAGTCTTACCGAGGCAAATATTACGGCAAATTTCCGTATTAATATGTACTAGAGTTACTAGTATACTCCTTTCTCCAGAAGGTTGTAGAAGATCGCTTTCCTGTTGAGAATTTTAGTAAAGGGGTATATTATAGAACTCGTCCCCCTTCCGCTTATTTCAGCCATCTTCTGCCCAATTCTGTTTATGTGCTCAAAATTTTCAGTGTGGAATGTGCACAACATCATTCCCTTAAAGTCCCTGTTCAACCATACAATCCTCTTGTTAAACATTTTTGTAAGCTCCCCTACGACCCGATCTTTATTCGACTCTTCATGCTCTAGTACAAGTATACCGAGCACTCCATTGCTCAGGTTATAGCCATTTACCAGGGGCTCAAATCTTATTTGCTTCTCTTGGGACATTCTTAGCAGACTTCTGGAGGTGATGTTCCTTGATATGCCAGTCATCTCAGTTATGTCATGAATCCTAGCAAAAGGGTTGTCTGATAGGATGCGAAATATCATCAGATCACGCTTGCTGAGAGGATTGGAATTATCGGCATAATCAAAAGTTGAG
This sequence comes from Thermoplasmataceae archaeon, assembly GCA_046704405.1. GTDB lineage: Archaea > Thermoplasmatota > Thermoplasmata > Thermoplasmatales > Thermoplasmataceae. The sequence continues at coordinate 19,297 of JBJKSA010000015.1, forward strand.
ATACCGTTAAGGTTACCACAAATCCTCCTTATGACAGAAAGCCTTCTTTGAAGGTCACCTGGATGTACCATGTCCAGAATTACGTCCGGGCCAATTGTTCTATATACATGAAGGACCGAGTCGAATATCTCAAAGTTCTGGATTATTTTCTCAACAGTAGAAGTCTTGCATTTCGCCAGTACTAGAGTTCTAGTAAGGCCAAAGGTATTGATTTCTGGGACAACAGATATACCACTAAGAATCTTCCCTTCGATAAGAGATGTCAAGTGTCTTTTTACAGTAGAGGGAGGAACTGTTAAAGCTTCAGCAATAGACCAATATGTCGGTCTATCCTTGACATACTCATTGGGCCAATGTAGCAGTCTAAGTACTCGTATTGATAGTTCGTCCAACTAATAACTTTTACACAACCCAATTATTAAATTTTTTGTATATTAGCATTTTCAAGTTACATATCTATTTAAATTATCGTTCTCATATTATAAGCTGTTTCGCTTATTTCTATACATACGTCGGTCGTCAAATTTTTTTAAACACTTGTCTAGACAGTTTCGATATGAACGGGCGGAGCCCTGATATTTCAAATAGAGAAACGAAAAGCTTAGTTAAGTCACCAAACAAAAGACATGACCCTTTCAATAGAAGAATACTTGCAATTTCTATTGCAACCATAATGCTAGTTTCAGGGCTTGTTCCGCTTGTGACAATGCACTACAAGAACCCTATTAGCAGCGGTCCTGATGCATTGCCAGCAGCTCAGTTTAATTCAAGCGATTACTATCAGAATTTGACATCTAAAATAAATGGAGCTATAGGGTATCTACCAAACCAGTGGGTAGGCCAGTCGGTAGGGTCCCCTTATGGATTCATGACAGTTGGGGGTAATGGGTTTGTGCTCTATAACCAGAGCAATGGTATGAATTATTCTGGATACACCAACGGATTCATGAGAGGTGTGGCATATCAGAATGGCACCTTTTACATAGCAGGTAGTGGTTATGGACCAATCTCAGGTGTAAGGCTCTACTCTTACAACCCAATTAACGACACTTTGCTCAACTTGACGAGCTTGTTTCTTTCATCCTCTCCCGGACTCAGCATTAATGCGATGTTTTCACAAATTGTATTTTATAACGGTCTGTTTTACCTGCTTGGCAAAGATAACCTGAGTTCCGGGAACAACGTGGCCGGAAGCACATCGGGGCTATTTTTCACATTCGATCCAAGTACCATGAAGGTTACGAATTTGTCATCCCTGCTGGCAGGACAAGATTTCTTTTATAGTGAAATGGAAGCGTCCCCGGCTGGGATTTTCATGCTCTGGCAGGATTATCCTTCGTTCAAGGTCATGTTATTCAGATACACAGGGACTTTCACCAATTATAGCTCAAACCTCCCCAGTGGATTCCTGTATTCCGGCCTTGACAATTATGAATCTTCAGGTATGGGCACAATATTCTCTACATCCAACAATATGTTGTGGTATAATGATTCCCTTTATATTGGAGGAGAGTTGCCAGGAACATCTGGAAACACTGGAGTTTCTCAAACAAATACTACAATTCTTTCTATGAATGGGACCACGGGATCTGTGAGTGTTCTCGATACTGGATATAAAGGTTTTATATCGTCACTTTCCACTGATGGCGCACATCTTATAATTTCAGGTCTCAAGACAGGCTATAATGGTACAAGCTACTATTCTCCACTGCTACTTGTTTCAACAAACCTGACTGTTGGGAACTTCACTGTAAATGACTGGTCGAGCCTTCTGCCTGGAAGCATGGATCCTGCAGCAACTTTCACCGTGTATGGCGAATATGCCTTTATTGCAGGGGGAGCTACATTTGGTGATGTGCAATTTGGTCTTCTGTATCTTTTCCCCACCTATTCAATTGCATTAAGTGCCTTTGGTTTGCCTTCTTATGTTCTCTGGTGGGCTACTGTGGATAACCAGACTCTTTCTGCTTTTAGCAATTATGCTATAACTTTTCATCTTCCCGCCGGTTCCTATTCCATAAGCTCTGGTTCAGCTCTAACTTATTACAGCGGTCAATCGACGTCGCTGACATTGCCGGGGCTGTCATCATTAGCCCTAATATTTACTCCTACAAGTAGCAACCAGACTGAACTCGTGCGCGCTTCTGTTCTACCAGCTAATTCGCTTGACCCCTTTGGGGCCAATAGTTTGTCAAGCGCTGACATATTTTACAATACCCTCCAGGAACTAGTTTCAATGAATGGCAATGGAACAGGGTACCACCCGGAGCTTGCAACGAACTTACCCTCTCTCAGTAACGGGGAGATTAATTCCAACTATGCCAATTTTAGTACAACAGGGAGTAATGGTACTCTATTTACGGAACAGGTGCAACCGTATGAGAACTATACCTTCTACATAAGCCAGAATGCAACATGGCAAGATGGCTCTAAGGTCACTGCTTTAGATGTCGCATATACATTTGGAGCTCTCCTCTATTCCTTCCCGGTAAATCCATCAATAGGCCCTTACGATTTGGGCAACTACCTTCTTCCCAATGGCGGGTTGCAAGGAGGAGACTCATTTTACAACATATCAAAAAATATAACTTACAATAGCGCTGCAAACAGTGTCACTTTTCATTTCCAGCATCCTGTTTCTCCCGATTTGGTATTCTCGCTATTTTCTTCCGTTTTTGGTTTTGTAATAGATCAATCGTGGCTGTTCTCTTCTATAGGAATTAGCGGTTCCATTTTACCTTGGTCAAGCGCCGGCCTCGGAATCCCCCAACTGCCGGATGCCATGAATTTACTTAACAACGCCTTGTTTTCTGATGGTCCATATATGACCCTTAATTTCTTCCCTGGGAAGGGTGTAGTAATGAGGGCAAACCCTGACTTCAACTCACCAGGGAGCTGGTATCCTAATCCTTCTGTTGGCAATGTATCTATTATGTATGTTTCATCTTCAACTGCACAGCTTTTGATAAACAATGGAATAGCCCAGATCTCAAGCTCATACACTACTTCTATGACTGGTATAAATGGTGTTTACAAGTATCCATTTTCAAGTGCAACAATCTCTTCTTATTACTTTAATGCGAATATAGACACTAGTTTGCTGCAGACCATTGATCCGCAGGCAAATATACCTTACAACATATTTTCAAATCTAAGTGCAAGAAGAGCATTGATGGGTGCATTCAACTACTCTCTACTAAGGAATATTTCACTCGGAGCCACCGGAGATTACGGTTATCTCCCATCTGATCTAGTTAACGATTCATCAAAGGCAATTTTTCAGCAATACTTAGCTCAGAATTTAACTGAGGCAAAGAAGGAGTGGAGCATATTTGCCAATGGCAGTGCAGGCTCAATTGCTGGAGTCCGCTTTTCGGTAAACAGTACTTTTCAGTATAATGGCAGCTCAATTGTGATTCCGGTATACGACTACAGTGGAGACACATATGATCAGAGTCTTGTCAGCGCTTGGAACGCATCATTGTCGAGGATAGCACCAGGTGTATTGATTAAGCCAGAGTATGCTTCTGTTTATTCGTATTTATACCAGGGCCTCAATCCAATGCCTATTTTCTGGGGAGCATGGTCTCCTGACTACATGCACTCCTATAGTTATCTCACCTATGCTGTTGATCCGGTTCAAGCAGGAGGATTTGTAGGCTATGGCGACATAACACCTACTTGGATTGGGGATACTTCCGCAAACAATCTAGCAGATCAGAATCAAGCATCACAGCTTCAGTTGCTGGGTAATTACACCCAGGACTCAAGTAATGTAGGCAACCAGTCCAAAGCTGATGGTTATTCTAATGCGGCAAACTTGCTTGCAACGCAGTTGGCTCTGGCTGTTCCAATGGGGCAAACTGAATTCGCCGGAAATTGGATCTTCTCCGATTCCGTGTCCAATACTTCACTATCAAGTGAATTAAACCCCTACATGACGACTTATGCGAGTTTGCTCTACAGCTTTATAAAATATGTCCCGCCTCCAAAGTATTACAACGTGACATTGAACCTCACAGGAATTATGCCTAACACCTATAACGGACTGGGAGTGTATTTTGGTGGGCCAATTTACTGGCTGGACTTCCTTGGGAGCAACACTTCCCTCAACACAAGTAGTCTGTATTCATACTCACTAAAGAATGGAACATACCCCTACTCGTACGGTTGGGTCAATGCTTATCAGAGCGCTTTATTCCAAGGCAATGTTACGGTAAATGGTGGGCAAGTAACACTTACAGTAAATTACAAGCGTTTTACTAATGGCACGCCGCTGTATTACCTCAGGGTTGTAGGAACCGACATCCCAGTTGACGGGCAGTTCGAGACGAATTATACCGTATACAGTGCTCTTCCAGGTGAGTTCATACCTCTTTTTGAGCCAAATGGCACGTTGCCAATTACCTCTAGACTGGCAAACTCGCCATTCTCCTATTACAACAATGTAACTATTGCTGGTACTTCCGCAGAATTGTCGATCAATTACTCGAAAAGCCCAAACGGAAGTCAGATATATCCTGTTTATATAAACAATGTCAATCTTCCGCTTCCGCAGAGCACATATCTCGATCTTTCATCATCCCAGATATCTCTAACTAACGGATTCATATCTGATCCATATCTCGGTTATACCTATCTTACAAATGGGACGTACAGTTATACCGATACTTGGATTGACAATTCGTCTGTAGTTGTATCCGGTACATTCAAAGTTAATGGGGCTTCAACTATTGTTACAGCTGATTTTGGGAAATATTTCTTTTACAATGTGACATTTGTTCCCAATATAACGCAAGCAATCACCTTTACAGTTTCAAACGGAACCAATTCGGTTCAATCAGTGAACAATGAGGCAACTATCATGGTCAACGGAGGGAATGACAATTTCTCCATATCGCTCCCGACAGGGTATAGAACATTCAAGAATCTGTCTTTCACTGTAAGGGGAAACATGAGCTTTACATTCCCCGTTTTCCAGAATTCAAGCGCTTTGGATCCACTGCTTCAACAGAATGGCAGTCAGCTGCAGCAATACAATCTCAATCTAGCGCAATCTGGTGAGCTCCTTATCTTGGTATCTTCCACTTCCCAGAACAATAGCGTCAGTTCAAGCCTCCTCGGCATAAATCTAAATAGTGTGTTCGTCAATTTCAATGTCTCCCAAACAGAGTACTACAGCCAATACAACCTTCTAGGAACATATTCCACTTATGTTTACGTGGCAGGAATAGTTGCGACTCAGGCCCATTCTGGAGTAAACAGTTTCAGTCTACCTTACGCAACAGACGGAAACACTCTAGTCTCTGTATACGAGCTGCCATTAGGTTATAGTTTCAATTATTCCCATTATACCATTTCCAATTCTTCCAGCTACACGCAAAACATGGCTCCTCTTGGTTACAGTTTCTACCTTTATGATACAAATGGCGCCTATCCAGTTGCCCAGGGGTCGCTGTATAATGGAACTCAAATGGCTACTTATGACGGTTATCTTGCTACTGAGGGAGTTTCTTCGTCTGAATTCATGAATTTCAGCTCACCCTCTGGTTACCCTATAGTTAATGATCTCTCTGTTGCGGTCGCAAAAGGAAAGGTAGCGAATCATGAGCTCAATGTAACATTTAACGGTGCTTTCCCTGGAATGGGCTGGTCTCTGACTCTTACTAACAGGAGTTATACGCTTAGCTTGAATGGAACATCTACTGATATAATTGTTTACGGACTTCTTGGGAATATAACCTACTCTCTGAGCATTACTGGAGGCACCTTGTCACCATCATCTGGTAATCTCTACATGAATACTAACCAATCAATCGCGACATTGGTAACGCCTGTTCCTGTAAGTGTAACTATCCATGAAACAGGACTAAAAAACGGGACTTCCTGGCAGATTAATTTAGAAGGGAAATCCTACATCACGACAGCGAACAACATTACCTTGATGGCCTTACCAGGTTATTCTATAAATGTAAGTGCATCTGCCACAGGTTACACTGCTTATCCTGGCAATTTTACAGAAGAAATATATGGATATGGGTTTAACCTCTCCTCACTCACAACCATATACTTTGTAAACTCCACTGAATCGCAAACGGGCAAAATAGTCCAGACGGTTTACCCATTTTCCGGAACAGTTTATAACGGGCTTTATGCAAACTATTCACAGCTGAGCTTTGAAAATGTGGGAATAATGATACCCATCGCAGAGAACACTTCCGGTCAAATAATGTACTTCGCTGAGGTAACGATAGCTTCTTCGCAAATTGAAATTAAAGTAATGAGTTTGGACCTCCGCAATTACAACATTATAACTTCCTTTACGGTAAAGATTCCGAGTAACGTCCTCGATAACTTTATCTTTGATCCGTATAATGGTAACATCTATCTCGTGTTAGGAGATATCTATCTAAATAGTATCTTATCTGACCGCTATACCATGTACTTTGTCAACATTTACAGCGAAGCTACGGGTATCCTTTACGAATGGTCGGTTCATGATGTGTCAACAAACAATTACGCAACATCATTTGCGATCATGACAATTGGCTCTCAGTCCCAGAGCAATTTCCTTTATACAGTACTTAGCAACGGAGTACTATATGGCTATAATACTTCGTCAAATATCATGACATTCCAGGCGAACATTACTGCTTCCGGAAGCTACAATATCGAATCTATTCAATATGACAGCGAGATTAACAGAATAATTGCACTCGTTCTACCAAGATCACAATCTGGCAATGTCAGCACATACCTTGAGGTGATAAATCCGGCAGACGGGCTCATTTACCAAACACTTAACCTGAATTTGCCTACAGTGGGATCTTCTGTAATGTTTGATTACCTTTCTCCTACCAATGTTATTGCTCTCGGTTTAGATACAGCCCTCAGCCCTTACCCAGTCTTGTACTTCATCAATCCCTCCAATTTTACTGTGGAATCATCTCAATCGGGTGATATTTCGCTAATTCCCCCTATCATGCCCCTCACTTACAATCCTTTAAATGGATACTATTACAATTCTTTTGGCTTTGCTTTCATCAATCAAACTACTCTTGAATTGGGATATTTGGGCGGATTTAATGGCATCAATTCAAGATCTTTCCTACAAGTGATGCCGGTCTACCTTATTGGAGGGCTTTATGACGCCTACACAAGATCTATCATTATGGGAGGTCTGGATGGAAATATATACAACCTCTCGGATTTCACAACCACTTCAACGTACGTTGCAAATTTCACAGAAGCAGGATTGCCACCTGGAACACTCTGGAACGTAACCATAAACGGTCAGACTTACTCATCCACGAGCGATTACATCGATGTAAGCCTTACGAACGGAACTTACAACTACACAATTTCTGGTCCGAGCGTCTATCAGCCCAATCCAACAACTGGTCAAATCACGATAAATGGTAACAGCCAGCTGATAAGCATACAATTCAAGGAATCTGAGTATAAAGTAACGTTGTCAGAAGTGGGGCTTGCTTCTGGAATTACTTGGGAAGTAAGCATAATGGGTATCCTGTACAAAGCACAGGCTGGGACCCAAATAACTGTAATACTTCCCAATGGGACCTACACGGTGACCGCGTATGCACCAGGATCAGGTTACTCGCCAGCTAATGCGACTTTCATAGTTTCCGGGTCAGCCGTTTCTGCTAGTTTCACGTTCGTAAAACCCAAGTATACTGTCACATTGACAGAGCAGGGACTTCCTTCTGGAACCACGTGGTACTTCAATATAACGGGGATGAGCTCTTTATCTACTTCACAAACTACATTATCATTGTCCCTGACAAATGGTACATATCTGTATTCCGCTAGTAGTACAGATCCACAATTCAAGGTGCTCGGGGGAAACCTCTCAGTAGATGGCAACTCCCTTTATATCGGCATCTTCTTTGTTCCTGTAACCTCCTCTGGAATTTTGCATCTTAGGATCTCACCCCAGTCCGCAGTCGTTTCTGTCAATGGATATGTCACTGAGACTAGCAACGGATATGTGAACTTGACCTTGGCACCGGGTGGCTATTATGTCAACGTTACTTCGACCGGTTATTCTCCCATTTCAACGTTTTCAACTGTTGTAGCAGGTGGATCCACATATGATAACATCACACTTCTGCCAATTTCGAAATACGGATATCTGACAGGCAGCATATACCCATCGCATGGAACTGTAGTGGCGGGGAGCACAGACATTCCTGTGGTGAATGGGACCTTCAATCAGAGTCTAGCTCCAGGAACCTATTATGTTGAATTTTCTGCAGCTGGATACTATAGTGAAGTCTTGAAAGTCGTAATAAGCACAGGTCAGGCATCACTGGAGAATGTTGTACTTACACAGGCACTCAAGAGCTACTCAATTTCGGGCTACTTAAATCCAGTAAACGCATCAGTCACACTGAATGGGAACATTTCATACGTTGCTTCCAACGGGTACTTCGCCCTAAGCCTCCCAGCTGGAGAATACAACTTATCAGTTACTGCCAATGGTTACTATTCCTATCATACGATCATTGATCTCACAGCGAACAGGACCATGAATGTGACTCTCCGCGCTGTTCCCGTCGCAACCTCATCTGTAACAGTTTCTAACGTTACAAGTACTGGGTACAATGTCTCCATTCAAAAGGTCTCATTCAATGATACCCAGGTAACTGTAAACTATACCGCGACAACTAATGGAACTCTTGTTGTAGCATTACCTTACAGTCAACTCAAGGATGTGACATTATCAGAATTACTTTCCAGTAAAGTGTATGTCAATGGCATATTGGAGAAAAACTTCACAGTTACTCTTACATCAAGCTATAACCTTATCTTAACAGTCTACAACCTGACTGGAGACCCAACTCTGGAGTGGGCCTACTCCTCTAAGGCTACGGTCTCTAAATTCTACAACGCACAGTTCACTGAATCAGGCTTGCCCGCGGGAACTGAGTGGTTTGTGAATCTTTCAAACGGCGATAGTTTCTCTTCCACCACTTCAAGCATATCCATGCAACTGGCAAACGGCACTTATGTCTTCAACATAACCTCCACAGACCGGGTTCTTGGGAAGATTACTGACATAGGTACTGGAAAAACAAGCTATGTATACCTCACTGGAACACTTACCATAAATGGCGCATCATCATCTGAAAGCATAAGCTTTGCACGCTCCATATTCAACCTTACCATAAAGGAAAGCGGATTGCCATCAGGCAGTTCTTGGGAGGCAATTGTAAATGGAGTGGTCATCAGCACAACAGCAGACACCTTGAATGTCAGCCTTCAGGCTGGAACATACACTGTAAAGTTCGTGAACACTTCCGATTACTATACAAACATATTTTCAGAACAGATAACAATCTCGAATAGCAATGTCACCCAATCCATAGAATATCAGCACTATGCCTACCTTAATCTCTCAGTATCACCAAAGGCATCAATAGTGGATGTGAACGGCACAGCGGTCACATTGAACAATGGAAATGCATCCCTGAAGCTCACTGCCGGAACATATTCCATTGTCGTCTCAGACAGTGGCTACAAGACCTACTACAATAATGTCACTCTCAACTCTGGTCAAGCCAAGAACCTGTCAGTTACGCTCCAAAAAGTCGCAAAGCCTTCCAATGTCAACAAGCCAAGCCCTCTCTCTGGTGACTTCCTATATATCATAATTGCTGTTGCTGCGGTTGCAGCTGGAGTAGGTGCAGCAGTGATAGTCCGGAGAAGGCGTTAAAGACATATTATGTAAATAAACAAGGGGGCATTTCCCCAAATCTTATTTTTTGAGATAATCAAGCCATATGGGATATGTGCCCGATCACAAACGTAAACGTTTTTTTGAAAGACAGCGACTACTCAGCTTTTTCTCCTGCGTCCGCCTTTCCAAAGAGCTAGAGAAAGTGTAGAAGCGAGGGCTATGACCCCAGCAAGAGCATAATAATACAGATAGTTTCCACCATTTGTGATCAAATTATGCGCGGGAGGAACATAGTTCACCGCTGGGTTGTATACCCAAGTAAGGGTCGGGTCACCAGAAAGGTTGGTTATGGTGAGGACAACCGTGAATGTATTGGTTATTGTCACTATGAAGTTGGTATAGCTCACATTATTGACGTAGACCTTGCTTTGAAGAAGCTGCTGGACAGAAAGGTTTTCCACAAGCGTGTAGGGAAGTGAGACCGTAAGAGTTCCATTTACAGACGCGTTGTAAGATACATTCACCATTCCATCGGAGAATGCCATATTCGCAACTGTGACGTTGAATCCCAAAACGGTGGTATTGTTAAGAGTCTTGCTTGAAGTTGGGGCAGGTTGCTGTTTGAGGTTAACATTCATGGTCATATTCGAGCTTAGAGACAAGTTTTTAGAGTAAGCAAAATAGCCTGGCGAATATACAGACAGCAAGTATGTTCCTGAGGGCATTGTTATGGTATAATATCCGGTGGCATTGACAATTGCAGATATTCCTCCCAAGGTGACTGAAGCGTTATATGGAGTTACATCACCTTGGAGCGTGTAAGATGATTTTGATTTGTTCAAAGTGATGTTCAGCCAAGTCGTGGCATCGGTGCTTACGACAACTTCCTTGCTGAAAGTGGAATAACCCGGGAAAGAGGCAGTTATGTAATAGGACCCTGTAGCTAGGGATGCATTATAACTCCCATTAATTACTGGAATCGGTGAACCGCTTGCAACAATGGTTGCATTTCCAGGCATAACTAGCCCTCTTAGGAAACCAAAGGAGGACTCAGCAGTTAGTGAGATATTGAAGCTATATGTGTTGTTAAATGTAGTGCTGAAGGAGTCGTAATAAGGCTTGTACCCAGAGTCTGAGACATAAATGCTGCTCTGGCCGGGTGAAACATGTATATTCTGTAAAGTACCTGTTGCCAACATTGTCTCGGTTCCTACCGCAATGTATGCACCTTTTGGGAGAACCTTAAGTTTAATGAGCGGCATTTCCCCGAAGTAGACAGGTATGGTGATGTTTGAGCCCGAAATGCGAACAGTGCCTGATGGAATCGACAGAGAGTAATTCCCGGCATTTGGAATCTGATAGTCGTAAGTGCCATTAGAAGTACTGAAAGAAATTGCATCGGAAGTACTGTTGGAGGTTCTACCTTGGTATGTTACGGACCAATCCGTAGATGCAGGGAGATCATGCTCCAGGAATGTAAGGTTGAAAATACCGGCAAATTCTCCAAAATTTAAGTATACAGTTTCCGAGGACCCACTGACTGAGAAGGAGTCATTAGTCTTGCCTCCAACGGCATAAGCTGTAAGCTGGAATGTTCCATTTGGTATGTAGGCTGCAAAAGATGAATTGCTGCTTGCCACCATATCTGGAGAGCCATAAACTCCCACAATGTATATTCCCCATGGTGTGTTAGGCGCAAGCCCTCTTGCAGAAAAGGTTACTTTGTACTTCTGTGCATTGAATCCTACAGTTAGATCAATGGGGCTGCTAGAAACAGATAGGACCCCGCCACCATTTGAAGAGACCTTGTAGTTTCCCAACGAAGAGAGAGTGTAGGTGTAGGTCCCAGATGGCAAGTAGAACTGCATGCTGTTTTGTGTGGTGCTGTAGGCTTGCCCATTACTTAGGCTCACAGTCCACTTTTGGCCGAAGGGAACGCCAGTCTCCCTGAAAGTTACTGTCTGATTCAGAGAGTGAATGCTGTTTAATAGCAACCCGCCTCCGCTCGTTAACAGAGCATTCTCTTCATATTGTTGGAACTCGCTCCCTGGAAGGCGGTTATCAGCAATTATTATTACTTTTGATATGAATTGGTCTAGGTACAGGGATTCATTGACAATTATACCGTTTGCCGCGTACGAGTAATTTTGAGCCTGCGCAGAAAAATTGGTCAGATTATTGTAATAATTGCCAAATTGGGTGAAATTTTGAACCTGTTGAATCATTGCAGGTTGACCAGCGAGAGGATTGCCCAAGCTTGCGTTTCCGAACCACTGAGGATTGATGCTATCCACCATTGAATAGAATCCTCCTGAGTTAAGGGGCCCATATGGATAAAACCAATCTGTTGGATAGGAATAGTCTGCAAGCCATCCTTCCCATGCAATGGGCATGGGATTGGAATTGTTCCCGAATGCCTGGAACGGGTTAAACAGGTGGTTGAAGTCTGTCGGAAGAACTGGAAACTGAGCTCCCGGGATAATGCTGCTCAGAGCGTGACCCCACATCTGGGCGCCCCTGAAAGTATAAGAGTTGAAGTAGGAGATATTACTCCCGGTGTACGGAATGAAAATGGGTATGACAAGAGGGTTTCCATTGTATGTGATATTTCCTGAATTTGTGTCACGAACTAATCCCATGGCGGAAAACATTGAAGTTCCATTTCCATTTATGAAATTGTTGATGTAGGACCTGGCAACTGAAAGATCATAGTACGGAACATTCCCCGTGGTCTGGTTCACCTGTGTCAGATTTTCACCATACTGTATGCCAGGGATCACAACCCCCGCAATGGGTGATCCAAAGTTGTAACCTCCGGATGAAGGGTTGACCATGTCATTTATATAACGCGAGTAGTTGAAAGCATATGTGAAAGCTTTCCTTACAAGGAGGCTGTCGAAAAATGTTGATGGAAGGTTGGCACCTGGGGCGATATTTCTTAAGACCCCAGTGTCAATTTTAGCGTTGAAACCGTAATCGTAAAGGGTTAGTCCATTAAAAGGATGCGCATATGCTGATTTGTTAGCTATCATACTATTCTGAGTGGTGTTGTTGTTATAAATGCATGAATCTGCGGCTCCTGAGCCTAGGAGTTGTGATTGCATGCCGGTATCCTGAATGAACAGTATTGTTACGTTACTCAGATAGGGCGCCTGGAACCACGTTCCTGGTGATATAAAATCTGGATTTGGCTGTAGATATGCATAGGCATGGTTCTCTGCCGTCTTGACCTCATAAGGGCCATCTGCCATTGCGTGAGTAAGGAAATAGTTCTCATTGTTTGAGTACTCAAATCCCATGTAGGAACGGAAACCAGTAGGTGACCATCCTAATCCTCCACCATTTTTCTCTATCCAGCTTGCTTCCATAGTAATGGACCCATACAATGTAAAGAGTGAGTAAGCAAAGTCAGGATTTTGCAAGGGTTTTTGGAAGTGAAAAGTAATGTTGTTCGTTGTATTATCCACCGTAATGTTGTTTGTAATGTTGTAAAAACTATTGGAATGGTAATAGGAACCAGGTAGTATATATTGACCGAGAAGTCCGCCAGCGCTTCCTGGAGTGGCATTTATGGAAAGAAATTCTCTGGCAATTGAGTACAAAACATCCCACGCTGTTACAGGATTGCCATCTTGGAATTTAGCGCTTGAACGGATGTGAAAAGTGTAATTAGTATATGGTGCAATATTAACAGTGTATGGAACACCACTTGGGGTGATTTCTTGATAGGTTGCACTGTTGTTGTTTATCCCTCCATTTGCAATGGTAGGCAGGGCTGATGCAAGTTGCGGGGCATATTGGGTGGTGCTGCTATTTTGATACATTACAAGTGATTGATAGATGTTGAAAAGGACTGCAGCATTCGAGCTGACGTAGGAATAACCCGTTCCAACGTCAAAAGACATTGTCTGGGAAGGTGGGACGATTTCGGTGAATTGTTTCCCTGGATCTATCTTGTCGAGTTGAGAGGAAAGATTAGACACAAAGAAATCATAAAATGTGTTTGTAGTTCTTGTCGATCCAGGGATTATGGAACCAGTGAATCCAACGGAACCGGTTACTGTTGTTAACTGTGAAGAATATACGCCTGCTGACAAATCCTGAAAGGTGACATTTGGGGTAGAAGAAACTGGCAAATAATCCCCAATTCGATCGAAGTAATATGGAATGGATGTATTGCTAACTAGTGAGCCATTTCTGAAAAGTTTGACATATTGGGCAACTGTCTTGTAGGTATAGTTTTGAGGCGGTATGTATGTTCCAACAGCAAATGTGATTGAGGAACCTACGTCATAAGCTGCTGTCGTGTTCTGTATAGGTATTGACGAATACTTAGGCTCAGGAATAATGTATCCCCGTGTGTAATTCTGGTTGTTGTTCGGACCCGTTGGTTCCGAAGTTACAGTCAAAGGTACCAGTGAATTTGTATTATCCACAGAGGTTCCTGAAAAATTCCCCTTGAAGTACACGTAATAACTCCCAATGATTGTATACTGATGGGTAAACGAATGTGTACCGGAGGAAATTGAACTAAAAGTTGAAGTGGAGTCGTCACCCCAATTGATAATAAGGGAAGGGGCCGATGTTGAAAATGACAGATTCAGATAATACGGAACACTAGTGTTTGCAGTAAATTCTGGCCCCACAATCGAAATAGAAGGTGTTGTGTAAACTGAGTCTTCCAAAGTACTGCTTTTATTTGGCTGATACACCAGCACTCCCAAGGAAGATATTATCATAACAGTAGCAACTACCATAGTTACTATACTTCTCTCTTTCTCGTTCATATCAAGATCCTTTTTCTTTTCAATGCCTTGCTGCACCTACTGAATCCTTTGCTCTGGGTTCCCTATGTGTTCTAGTACCATACTAAGTACACTTTATAAAAGTTAGTCTGATAAATTATATAAAAAATGAGCGCTACAACCGTTCTGTGTATAGTTATGCTCATTCAAACTACTTTTTATCTAAGCACATTGAAATTAAATATTTCTTACCAAGAAAAGTCCTTAGAAATGGTGCTTGTTAACAAGAATAGATGAATGGAGAACTAAGTAACTTAGCTTGTTTTAATCACTGTGGAAATCAGAAATTATCAAAAGGGGAATCGAGTTAACCAACGAATTTGCCTCTTGACATCTTAGAATGGGAGGAAAGGACTAAACCAAGAACAAGACTTCAATGAAATGGTAACAAACAAGCACTAGCATAGTGGTTGATTTTGGACTGTAAGAAGTTAAGCCGCTACTTTCCGACTTTGACATTGATGAAGAGGAAGAACAGGTCAATCTCAGCAGATAGACCTGTATAATTTCAATATGGGCAGCTTAAAGGCCATTGGATGAAAACCCAAACAACATTTTATTAGACCCTAACCCATAATAAACAAATCTGGAAAGTGTTTTGAATGGTCTCTAAGAAGGTCGATATTAATGAGCTGAGAGAGAGTGAGAGGAAGTATGAAAAGTCACACAACAGGTACTCTAGTGAGGAAGTACCAAAATACCGTTTTCCTGAGGGAACAATGCCTCCAAGAACTGTATATCAACTTATTCATGACGAGCTCAACCTTGACGGGAATCCGGATTTGAATCTTGCAACTTTCGTGACCACCTGGATGGACCCGGAAGCTGACAGGCTGATAATTGAGAATCTTCACAAGAACTTCATTGACCATTTTGAGTACCCGCAGGTAAACAACATAGAGGAAAGGATAGTGAACATACTTGCAAACCTGTTCAATGCGCCCGATGAAAGTGATTTCATTGGAACATCCACCATCGGGTCATCTGAAGCCATCATGCTGGGACTGCTTTCGCATAAGTGGAACTGGAGACAAGGGAGGATCGAAAAAGGGCAGCTGCATGACAAGCCCAACATTGTTTTTGGAGCTGACACCCACGTATCCTGGGATAAGTTTGCGAGATATTTTGATGTAGAACCAAGAATTATCCCAATTGCCAAGGATCACTTCACAATAAAGCCTGAAGATGTTCTAAAGCAAGTGGACGAGAATACCATTGCAGTTGGAGTAGTTCTAGGAACAACATTCACAGGGGAATTCGATCCTGTGAAAGAGATTAACGATCTTCTGGTGAAACTCAAACACGAAAAGGGGCTGGATATACCCATACATGTGGACGCTGCAAGTGCAGGCTTCATCACTCCATTCTTTGAGCCTGGTTACCCGTGGGACTTCAGACTTGAACAGGTGAGTTCCATAAACACATCTGGGCACAAGTTCGGGCTGGTATATCCAGGTTTGGGCTGGCTCATATTCAAGCATCAGAAACTACTGCCAGAGGAACTGAAATTCTACGTCAACTATCTTGGTGATGAAATGCCCACGTATACGTTGAATTTCTCCGAGGGTAGCTCGATGATCATTGCTCAGTACTTCAACATAATGCACTTGGGCAAGGACGGCTACAGGCAAATAGTGGAAAAGATGATGGGCAACGCATCATATCTTGCTTCACGGTTACAGGAGAGTGGAGAATTCAAGGTCATGAACAGTGCCAACCATATCCCGGTTGTTACGTTCAGCTTCGCAAAGGACGAAGACTTTACACTCTTCGATCTCTCATACAGAGTGAGAGAAAGGGGATGGATAGTCCCTGCCTACTCACTTCCTCCGCATGCCGAGGAAGTCACAATCATGCGGGTGGTTGTGAGAGAGAATTTTACCAGGGACATGGTTGATCTGTTTGTCGAAGACCTCCTTAATGCCAAGAAGGCACTTAGGGAAGGATCCGTGAAAACCTCACAGCGTTCAGCACGGGAGGGACATCCGGTATCCTGACGGATGTGCAGCCTCCCAAGATTCACGCTAAAAAATTTATTTTCATTTATACATTCAGCCTGATGCTGGGGACACATTTTCGGAAGTTAGAGATTACTTGAGGAAATGGATTTTAGATCGCTTCCATGGGAGTGCGCTAAAAAAAGCCGGGCACAGCCTAGATTACGTTGTATGGTACGGCAGAACTTTAGAGAAATTTTCCAAGTTCCAGGACCGCGTTAAACAACGAGTTCATACCGAGCATTATCAACTTATTATGCTGTATTAACTTAGGTTCTGATCGGGAGATCAATGAAAAAACTGGATTACCAGGACATTTCTAACAATCTAACATTTAAGTTATCCGAGATAACATAAATTGAAGTAACAGCTCAACTTTCAAATATATGGAATGGAGAGGAAAGATAAAGGTCCTGCTTTGCAGGCAGAATTCGCCCGACAATTACGTTCATTCCATCCCTAGGTAATTTCTTCCTTACACCCAATGCATGTGATGTAACTAGTGCTAGAATGTTTGAGGAAGTGGGCTTCTCATCTGTCGCAACTTCAAGTGCAGGTTTGTTAATATCGCTGGGTTATCAGGATGATGAATCCATTCCCAGAAAAGAATTTATGACTTCAGTAAGGAAAATTGCCATAATTCTTTCATTTCCCCTGAGCGAAGATCTGGTATCAGGATTCGGTAAAATTCATAAGGAAGTTGCAGCCTCGGCAGGAGAGGTTATTGAAGATGTCTCAGTGGGAATAAACATAGAAGACTTCGATCATGTGAAAAATGAACTATTTAATCCCGAAAAACAAGGGGAAAAGATAGAGGCGATAAAAAGCAGGGCAAAAACCAGGGTCCTTCAATCTACTACCTTAAGTACAATTTTCCCGGCGTTATGGGCAGTAATACCTGAAACAAAGGCCTCCTTCGCCTTTATCAGTGGGTAGGTTTTAGCGTTTAGGTTTAGCTAATACCCTTAAGCGTTTAAAGTAAGATACATCGTATAACAATCTGCTCGTATTACCTTTGCTTACTCCCAGACCCATAGCACATTTTTTGAATTGTTCGCCATGCGTTTTATCATTTGGAGTAAATGCATGTGCTATTTCATGTAATAATACCTGTTTCAGCTCTGGGTAGCTTAAAACTGTCAGGCATTTGGGATGAATGCGTATTACATTGAACCTTTTACAACTCAAGGTGGACTCACTGCTGCCGCAGGAATTGTACTAATATGGTTTACTGCTTTGTTTAAGCATCTTTATAAGCGGAAACAAAGAGGGAAAAATGTGGGGCATGAGGACATCAACAAAAATTCGTGACTAATATCTTGCTGGGAAGAAAACTTGAAAGTATTGGATAAAAGCAATGCTACAACTCCCTCTATCTCGTAGTCGGCGGGAACAGAAAAGAACATATGGTCTGCTCCCCAAAAGCAATAGAGAAGACTTTAAGCCATCTTTAGGGGTAGCATCTCCTAAATTGGCCAAGAAAGAATGAGTGCAATTCAAGGAAAATTTCGAATGCGCTGACCCAACAGCGAAGTTAGTAACAGATGGTGCACACGATCTGCATAGAAATAATGTGTTAGTCCGTGTCACGAATAAGTAATATTCAAATAATTAAATGTTATTAACACAGCAGAGCGATGAACAACGAGGTAGAAAACTCGGGCCAGAAACCAATAACGGCATTGGTCGACATTTTTGTGGACACGCTCAAGGAAGAAGAAGTTGTAAGGGAACTGTGTCTGCTAGACGCCGTTGAGGAAGTCTATGAAGTTACAGGCGAATTTGATATCGCCACAGTGGTCAGGACAAAGGGAATAGAAGAGTTTCGTGATACGCTGAAAAACAAGATAATGAAGATTCCTGGAGTAAAGAGCGTTGTCAGCTCAATAGTTTTAGAAGCAGCCAAAGGACAGCGAGTTGAACAGCTCCCGATAGAGAGCAGAAGAGAATAGAGCATTCTGTCTTAGGTGCGTTGCGTTTGTTACAGAAGTAACATGGAGAGGTTATGTTATGGTTATTATGTATACTACAGGGGACGTCACTTGCAAAACAGACCAAGCACTGTACCTAAATGAGGAGCCGGTGAATTCTGTCTGGTTGGATAACTACTATTCCATTCGCCCAGATCAGACAGACAGGGTCTACACCAGAGAGGAGGGCAAACCATCATGATCGGCCCGCATCATACGCTGATTCTTGTTCTTGTGGTAGCCATAGTGGTCTCGTTGGCCTGGCTCCTTTCCGGCAGTCTCTTTAATGTTTTTGAGTATGGGAAAAGCGCATGGGACAGATTCCTCCTTCCAGTAGAGCGTTTGATATACAGAGTGCTTGGGGTGGATGCTGAATGCTCCATGGGCTGGAAGGAATACTTCCTCAACCTATTTGCGTTCACGGGGTTCTCAGCAGGAATTGCATTTGTGGTGTTAACTTTCCAAGGGTACCTGCCCTTCAACCCCATGGATTACCGCGGAGTGAGCTGGTCGCTTGCCCTCAACACAGTGATGTCCTTTTCTTCTAACACAAACCTTCAGCACTATGGAGGTGGATCAACCCTTTCATACTTTAGCCAAATGGCATCAATACAGTTCCTACAGTTCATTTCGGCAGCCGACGGCCTAGTGGTTGCAGTGGCCGTTTTCAGGGGATTTTCCGGTAGGACTTCGGAGGGTGGAAGTCTAGGTAACTTCTACTCCGATCTTGTAAGGTCCATCACCAGAGTACTGTTGCCGTTATCTTTCATTACGGCCGTTTTGCTCCTGGCTCTCGGAGTCCCTCAGTCACTTTCAGGGTATGAAGTAGTCAGGACTCTTTCGGGCGCACTACAGATAATAAAAGTCGGGCCAATAGCGTCATTAGAGTCGATAATGCAAATCGGCACAAACGGGGGAGGGTATTTCGCTGCAAATAACGCCTACCCGTTGGCGAACCCTAGCCAGATAACAGATTTCATTGAGATAGGAATGATGATGCTCATTCCTACATCAATGCCCTTCCTGCTGGGAAAGATGCTTCGGAATGGAAAAGAGGGGAGGACAGTACTTCTGGCTTCTTACGGTCTCTATGCCATTGATCTGGCTATTGCATTCGTTCCAGTGGCAGCAGTTTCGGCCGGCATGGAGGTGAGATTCGGCGGTGTAGCGGCTGTTTTCTACACGGTAACAACAACAGCCTTCACAACTGGCTCCTTAAATGCTTCACTTGCTGGCATGAACCCGCTTGTGATTCTCGCTGCTTTCCTTGGAATGATAATCCAGGCGACTCCGGGTGGCATCGGAGTGGGAGCAATGTACATGCTGATGTACATGGTCATAACTGTCTTTATCGTAGGATTGATGGCAGGAAGAACTCCAGAATACCTTGGGGCCAAGATTTCAGCAGGCGATGTTAAACTTGCCGTCCTGGCGTTCCTGGCCCACCCCATCCTCATACTTGCACCAACACTGATAGCGTACGGTACAGGAGCAGTGCATGGAATCGGCATCGGAACCGGCCCCAGTGGCTTCACTCAGATACTGTACGAATATACTTCAGCTGCTGCCAACAACGGCTCGGACTTTCTAGGAAGTGCAGGGAACAATGTTTATTTCAACGTTTCTACAGGGATTGTTATGTGGTGCGGGAGATTTATCCCAATTGCAGTCATGCTCGCCATAGCAGAAAGGATGCTTGAGAAGAAAAGGAGCCATGAGGTTGCCTTTAGGACAGACAGCCTCATATTTCCAGTGATCCTTATTGTGAGTATATTCCTGCTCGCAGTCCTGGCATTCTTTCCTTTTCTGGCCATAGGACCCATACTGATGTACCTGGAGGGGATAAGAAGTGTCCTCTGAAGTACCGGCAAGGAATGGTGGGAGCTTTCAGGAAGGCGAACGATCGCAGGACTGGGGGAAAGTAATTGTTGACTCCGTGCTCAGACTGAGCCCTGCACGTCTAATCGCCAACCCTGTGATGTTGGTGGTAGAAATCTCTTTCTTCATAGTGCTGTACATGGCGCTGTTCCCCTCTACATTGCCAGGTCTGGCGCATACAGGAGACAGGCTGTTCTATTCTGAGGTGGCAGCCATACTGCTCCTAACTGTTTGGTTCAGCACTATCTCTGATTCTGCTGCGGAAGCAAGATCCAGAGCAACAGCTGACAACCTGAAGAAACTCCAGAAGGACTCGAACGCCAAGAAGATAACACAATCAGGCGAAACCAGAAAAATAGAGGTAGTGCGATCATCTACACTGCAGAAAGGAGACACCATTCTCATCGAAAAAGGAGATCAGGTCCCCATAGATAGTGAAGTCGTCGAGGGCATTGCGATGCTGGACGAATCCCTTCTCACGGGAGAGTCTGCAGGAGCCAGGAAATCAAAGGGTGATACCGTGATCGGTGGTTCAACGGTTATAAGTGACTCCATTGTTGCCAATGTTACTGTGAGTCCCGGAGAGACCTATATCAAGAAGCTTGTAAGCATGGTTGAGTCTTCCGAGAGGCCCAAGACACCAAATGAAATGGCGCTCTCCGTGCTGCTGCTAGGACTCACTGGAGTCTTTACCATCATACTCGCCTCATTGGTTGCAGTCTCCCTTCTTCTCAACCTTGGCGCTGACCTCTCAGTGCTCATTGCACTGTACGTGTGCCTTCTTCCCACTACAATAGGGGCGCTACTCCCAGCCATTGGCATATCCGGGATCACAAGAATGTCCAAGAACAGCGTGATAGCCAAGTCTGGAAAGGCAATAGAAACAGCAGGCGATGCCAACGTGATACTTCTGGACAAGACAGGCACTATTACCGTTGGAAACAGGCTTGCCACACAATTCATTCCTGTGGGTGGGCACAGTGAGAAGGAGCTAGCGGAATCGGCTTTCCTCTCATCCTGGTACGATGATACCCCGGAAGGGAAAAGCATAGTTGACCTGGCTTTCAGGATGAAATATGTCCCGAAGGAATATGATGCGATCAGGGAAGGGCAGCATATGGTCTTCAGCGCTGTTACTAGGAAGAGTGGGGTGAAGCTTGTCGACTCGGATGACTTTACTCTCCCGAAGGGAGGCAGAGAATTTTATCAGAGGCACAGGTTCAGGAAGAAATTCGAGCTAGAATCCGGAATGGGAGATGAAACCGTGATCCAGAAAGGCGCAGCTGAAGCGATAAAGAAGGAAGCTCTCTTTGTTCCAGACGAGTACGATCAAGTTGTAAACTCGATTACTTCTTCCGGCGGAACCCCAATAGCGGTTTCCAAGAATGATGAGGTACTGGGCGTCATATTCTTCAAGGATGTCATAAAGAGGGGGATCCGAGAACGGATAGAAGGTCTCAAGAGAATGGGAATTATGCCTGTGATGATAACTGGGGACCACCCCCTGACTGCCCAAAGCATTGCATCAGAGGTCGGGATCGATGAGTTCATCTCTGAGGCGAAGCCTGAGATAAAATACAGAAAAGTGAAGGAGGAGCAGGCATTTAACAGGATAGTCGCTATGATTGGCGACGGAACCAATGACGCGCCAGCCCTCGCTGCTGCCGATGTTGGGATGGCAATGGCCTCTGGTACTTCTGCAGCAAAGGATGCAGCTAATCTATTGGACCTTGAGTCAAACCCATCAAAAATCATTGATGTTGTGATGCTAGGGAAGCAACTTCTCATGACAAGAGGGGCGGTCACAACGTTCAGTATCACCAATGACGTTGCAAAGTACTTCGCCATAGTGCCAGTGATGTTTGCCAGCGTTCCTGCTCTAGGGGCACTTAATATCTTGAACCTTACTCCACACATAGCTGTCCTCTCAGCCCTCATTTTCAATGCGGCGATCATACCTGCCCTCATTCCGCTTGCAATAAGAGGAACAAAGTTCAGGCCGCAAAGCACTCTTAGAATATTCCTTAGAAACCTCACAATATTCGGCTTAGGAGGCATGGCGCTCCCATTCGTGGCAATAAAAGCAATAGCAACCTTGCTCACACTGGCAGGAGGCAGCATATGAGGATCAGGGAGCTGATGAGAGGCCCCCTTGGACTTGCTGTAATACTGATGGCAGTGTGCGGGTTCTTATTCCCACTGTCCATTACAGGCATAGGACAGGGCGCATTCCATTACCAGGCAAACGGGTCGCTTGCAGAGCTGAACAACAGCACGGTGGGCTCATATCTTATAGGCCAGTCCACCACGTCGCCTTTCCTGTTCCACATAAGGAACGACTCGGCATCAGGGGTGGACCCGGACATAACAGTATCGAGTGCAACCCATCAGGCACGCAGAATTCACAACGAATCTGGAGTGTCCATGAGCTATATGGAAGGATTGATACAGAACGACACTCTTTACACAATGTTCTTCTTTGGCACAGGTTACGTAAACGCACTCACGTTGAACTTGCAGCTGATTAATGAGTTCCATGGAACAATCCGGGCTTACGGGAGGATCTATCAGAATGCAGGCTCTTCATGAGGGGCAAGAGGGCACTGGGTTTTCGTTAAAGTGCTCCGGTCGGGATTTGTATCAAGGGGTTTATATTACTCCATTCATTTATCATGTTATGAAACCTATCTATCAAGTTGAAAAAGATGTAATAAGAGCTAAAGAGAGGTTGAGGAAAAGTGACTTCCCAGACAGTGTTAAGGAGAAAATTGTTGAGTTCATAACGTTCATAAAAGAAGCAAATGGCATAACAAAACACAGAGAATATTTCTACTACACCAGGCTTCAGGTCCTGGCAGATGTCCTGAGAGACAAATTACTCAATCCTTCCAGAGAAGATGTCATAATGGCTATCTCGAACCTGAGAGACAGAAAAACAAACAGGCACACAAACTACAGTGCTGCTTCCATATCGGACTTCAAGAAGGTTCTAAAGAAGTTTGTCAAGTACGTTAATGATGGAGAACTCCCTAAATTCTGGAACGACATTCATGCCGAAAAGATAGGTTCCAGATATTCAGAAGCAGGAGATATGGTGGAATATGGTGAGCTGCAGTCACTCCTTAAAGCCTGCAGGAACAACAGAGACAAAGCAGTGTTTTCACTTCTATGGGATTCTGGGATAAGAGCTTCTGAGCTCCTACTTTTAAAAATAAAGGACTTCCAAAGGTCTCCTGACTCACTGTATGCGACACTGAACATCAAGAAGGGATCAAAAACCTATAAGCAGAGAGTGGTGGTTCTTACAGGTGATTCTGTGGTACTTGTGAGTAATTGGATAGATGATAGGAGAGAAAATCCAGATTTCAATGAAGACGACTTCCTGTTCATAGGAATAGGAAAGGAGAACAAAGGAGAATCACTTACCTATGAAGACCTTAGAATGTTGATGAAGAAGGTTTGGGAGAGATCGGGAATGAAGAAGAAGATTACTCCCCACCTTTTCAGGCACTCCGCAGCCACAAGATTCGCTACAGAGATGCCGACCCAGACCTTTGTTAAACAGATGGGATGGGCATCTAACAAAATGGCCGATAATTATGTTCACATGGACACCAAGGCTCAGATCATTACCATACTTAAATCACAGGGGATACCCATAACAGAAGAAGAGCTGAAGAAACCAAAGAGCAAGGTCACAAGGAGATGTCCACGCTGCCATAATGTCAATACAGGTGGTTCCAGGTTCTGTAACAACTGTGGTTCACCTATGCTTATGGAAGACTTCCAGAAGCTGGAGAATGAGAGACAGAAGGTTGTTAATGCAGTTCAAAAGATCGATTCAATTTCCGATGGCGAGAAGAAACTTCTGAATGTATTGAGCCCAGAGTCAATGAACGAAGTTCTTCTAGAATACCTGAAGAGACTCAAGGCTGAGGGTAGGTTGGAAGAAGTTGCAAAGAATTTATAATTCACGTATTTTTATATTTATATTATCTCTCTCTATCTATCTCTCTCCTTTAACCTTTATTACTGTTTTTTGAATTTTTATAATACGTATTTTAATAAGATAATATCAACAGAAATGTTTATATGTGATATAAACGATGTACTTGAGTCCTCACGTAGAACCGGTGGAGCATGAGTTGAACGTTGGTGTCAGCCGGGATAGTAAAATGACGGGCCAAATGGCAATACTTACTCTCGAAATGGACAGGAGAATCGTAAGAATGGCCCGACAAAACGTGTTAGGAATTAACCGCTCTTTCTATTCTCTGCTTCCTTCAAAATGGTGCAGGGAACACGGGATAGAGAAGGGCAGTGCAGTAAGGTTGTTTGAAACTGAGGATGGCAAGCTCATAATTGCTGCTTTGGAGGAAGAGTAGAATGGAGTCCCATTCGATAGATTTCAAAGCGAAAAAGGTCCAAGAGCTCTTGTCACTTTTTGATGAGATTAAAGATATCAAGTGTAAGCTGGACCAGAGGGATGGTGAAAAACCATGAAAAAAATGGCCTCCAGGAGGAACAATCCTGGAAGAGTCAGCTCTCTTACAAGAGATCCATGCAGTATATTAAAGGTTCCCGAATCTTTTGTTAAGCAACTTCACAGAATCACTGAACCGTTTAGATTTTTCCATCTAGAGAATACGATAATGAGGCCGCATTTTGTCCAGACAGATCTGCACGAAGAAAGGATCGTGTTTATAAAATGACATTTACGATATCATTTCGCACCAATGGAAAACAATGCCCAAAGCACAACCAACCGATTGCCCTTAGAGACGCATGTTTTGACGGAGTACCGATAGAAGCCAATGGCAAACAGGTAGGAACCTCAGATAACGTTCCTGTATACATCCAATATTGTATCTTCTGTTTGCTGTTTGACAGAAGCACTCTTCCAGGAAAGCCTGTCCCTAGGAAATATTGGAAAGATTGGAACTTGCCTGAGATTGATTCAGAAGAAGAAAATGGTTCAGACAGGAATTGGCTGGATGAATTTTTATCTGAGGAAGAGTAAGATGAATAAAGAAAACATTGAGGTCCCGAAATGTGAAAAACACGACACTCTTTTGTCTTTTGAGCCTTCTCAACCCTACCTGAAGAATATATTGGATGAAGACGGAAACATAATCGACACTGTAGAAACAGAAACTGGAGAAATGTTTTATTGTCCAGAGTGTGAAAATGAAGCTTTTCAGGACAATCTCTACAAAGCATATACTACAGGAGAAGGTATTGATGAGATAGAAAAACTCGTATCCAGACAATCAGGGACTAACGGGAGCAATACAATGACCTCTGGATACAGTCTCATTGATAAATTCTCTGTAGAGTTGATGAAGCACATCAATATCCCGAAAAATATTGCAAGGGCAACAATCATGTCATTAATAGGAAGTCAATTGTCCCAGGCTGTCTTTTTCGATGGCATAGGTGCAATTCTTCCTACCCTTCCTGTTGTATGGATTGGTCCACCAGGAACACTAAAAACACCTGTAACAGATGGAGTGATAACGAAGGTTCTCTACAAGCTCCAGGATGGGTCAGATCATTCTTACAAAAGAATCTTCAATTCCACAACAGGACCTGCCCTAATGAGTTCCGTGAGTAAATTGGAGAAAGGACAGAGACACAACGTTGGTGTGATTATAGATGAAATATCCAAGATGGGAAAAATGCTCTCTAACAGCAACACAGCCGATATCCAGGAAATTTTCAATGAGTTCATTGACGGAAAGGTCAATGGAAAGAACACAAAAAACAGCGGAGATGAAAGGGGTGCATTGGTATTTCCTTTCCTCTTTATGGGTGGAACACCTGTCTTCCTCAGACACATAAACGAAGATTTCTGGGATGTCGGTCTAGGTTCAAGGCTTTTCTTCCTCAGATTTGAACCTGTGGAGCCTAGGGCCATATCTCCAACGTACAAAGCACACAGTGATTTCATTGATGCATTGGCAGAGGAATTGAAAGATATAAGGTCAATCAAAGAAGGAAAATGGGATCCAGAAATGTGGAGGGCTTACAATGAATACCAGATGGGAATCGATGAAGAGATCAACAAGGTTCAGCTTTCAGTTCGTTCCATTCTGACCACAGATATCTTTGAAATTACAGGTAAGGTGAAGAATAAGGTCAAAGTCCTGAAGCTTTCAATAATCTACGCAGCAGCCAGAAAGAACTTTAGCAAGAACGGAGTCCTGAAGATTGAGCTGGAAGATTTTGAAAAGGCAAAACAGGATCTTGAGGATTATTTCCATCCTAACACCATGCAGATATACCGTCTTTCCAAAGAGATAGACCAGGATATGGGAAACCTGAAGAATGAACAGAAAGTCATTTCAGCAATTAAGGGACTCATCAAAAGAGGCGAATCTTACAGGCTGGTAAAAGGAAAATCAACCAACAAAGTCCAGAAGTGGGATTCTGAAGAAGGAAGGATGATAACGGTTGAGGAAGACATGTATAACGCAGTCAAAGACCCTGATGGCGAATGGGTTTTGAGATACAGGGTTCTCCAAAACATATCTGGAAAATTCAGAAAATATGTTGGGGATGATACTTTCAACAGCCTGTTGGAACAGCACCTTATCCACAGTAAGACAGCTACCTTAACGGTAAAGCAGCCTGTAGGCAAAGCAAAGATTTCCTCACACGAATATATCAGCCTGAATACCAAAGAGGTGGAGAGAAGTTCTGAGTAGTTAGATATATGGATTATTATCTTATTTTTTTTATTTAGTTTATTTAGATATTTTACCCATATTACTAGAAAGGAGTAGTAATCACGAATACTGCCTAAACGCCTAAATGCCTAAATGAATTTTACAGAATCCGTATTTTCTAGGGTTTGCAGACTAAAAATTTATCTAAATGGAAATCTAACTGCCTAAATGAACTGGGCGTCAGTTTTCCGTAAGGTTTGAGCAATTCTCCCTTCCTAAGTGTTGTATTACTCCGTTAAGTGTTGTATTTGAATTCGTAAGTGTTGTAACAATAATATACAACACTTACGTTTAATGTCAGATGTCTCATGGAATATCTGAATTCCAGAAGTTGATTCTTGATGTCATTTCACTGACTGCAAACAAAGATGGAGTGCATAAAGGAAAGTCTCTTCTCAAAAGTGTGCTTAAGGAAGCAGCAATTCGATACTCAACTCTGGATGAACCATCCCATTCTTTCAACAACAGTTTCTATAGGGCAATTAAGAGCCTTGAGAAAAGGAAACTGATAGAGAGAGATAGAAGCAAGGGGAAGATGAACCAGATGGTGTGGAGATTGGATGTAGATCAACGGGATGATGATTCTGGTACAGAGGAATATTTCCTTCCCGGATAGGAAGGAAAATTTCATATCCAGACCTTCATGCTTCGATTATGGCAGAATACACAAGAGAGTATCAACCTCAGACTCTTGATGAAGTAGTAGGACAGGATGATATTGTTGCAACCCTAAAAGTTTGGGCAGATGAAGAGGTTGAGAATGTTCCGTTCCTCATGTTCATTGGTCCGCAGGGAGTAGGTAAATCTTCAACGGCTCTTGCGTTCTGCAATGATGGAAAATTCCAATGTGAGCATCTCAACCCTTCTATGTTCGGGGGGAAAGATGATGTTGGTGAACTGACAAAAACATACTTGTTGCACGGCGGATGGGCAGCTCTGAATGATAATGAGGGGAGGAGAAAAAATTTGGCGTAATACTTATCGCAGACAAGGGTGAACAATATACTTCACAAGCTCAGGCTGCTCTTGAAGACTTTATAGATAAAGTATCAAGTGATGTTAAGGTCTTACTTACCGTCAATAACAAGGATAAACTTACTCCTCATTTTAGGAGCAGGTTTGATAAATTTGAGTTCAAACCACTGAACAAAAACGACATGAGAAAGGTTCTCCAGAGGATAATTGATGCGGAGAACGTGAAAGTTCCTGAAAGGGCAATCGAACAGATCATTGAGGAATCTGTTCTGGATGATTCAGAAGATGGTGAATATAAGGGTGTTCCGAGAGATGCTGTTAGGAAGCTATACACTTTAGTAAAGACGCAGAAAGCAAAAGATAAAATGAAAAAAGGATGATATTCGCCGCCTGGCAGGGAACAGTGTATTTGCCAAGAACCTCTTTATGCCTCGTTAGGACCTTTCAAATCCACCTTTAACCATTTCAACACCAAAAAAAAACACTTGGTATTACTGACAAAGTTTAATAAGGCACAAATTGACTTGCTAAACATTGATTGTTAGTGGAAGAAGAGAAATGTGAAATCTGTGGAAACTTCTGGTACAGGCTCGTGCAGGACCACGAACATTCCACAGGTAAGAAAAGAGGGAAATTGTGTGATAGATGCAACTACGACTTTCTTGGGTCAATTGAAAGTTTTGATGGAAGGGAGAAAACGTTCCAGTGGATTCCTTCGTATGGAGGAATGGGAAGAATTGGTGGTCCTGCAATCTTATTTCCCAAGTCCATTTTACCGAGTATAGCATCGTACCTGAACAAGTATCGGTCCACCTTGATCTTCGAGACGCAAAATGGCACCAGAGTAATCAGGACGCCCTTCATAAAGCAAGTACTCAGATACAGGACTGTGAAAGAAGAACTCAAAAGAAGAAGGCCTTGAATTAGTATAGGAAAATAAACTTTATCCAGTTTAGGTATGTATTAGTTTAACTGAATAGTGAGGTAGGATCATTTGGGGAACGAAAAAGGGAAGCCAAAAGAACAGGTGGATGATGAGAAAAATAATGGAAAAGTTGATCCAATTCATCTAAATGAAATCTTACCAATTTTTGCAAAGAAAGCTATCTTAAATGAAATACCAGACATATTTGGGCCAAAAACTGACGAGGTGAAAGATTCTGCACGTAAGTCCATCCTTAATGCAGATGACGACTTGAAATCCAGTAGATTGTTATATTCTAATGGTCATTATGCCAATGCAATCTATCATTTGCAGCAGGCTGTGGAAAAGTTGGCAAAGGGATTTTCTGGTGATAGATTGCCCTTAAAGTTAGATGAAATCAGAAAAACTTCACATAACTCCCCTTTGATCTATCTTACATTGTTAAAGGACCCCTTCCTGAACGATATGCTGAAACAGTTTGCTGAAGTGTACCCGATATTAGACATAAAACCTCTGAAAGATGTAGAAGATTTAATGAAGAGACTGAAGAAGGATGACTTCAAAGGAGAGCTTGCGAAGCTTCCAACTATTTTTCTGGACAAAATCTTGGACATATGTGATGTCTTCCTTGACCTCGAGAGAAAAGTGAACATTCAAGAAATGTTTGAAGCGTTATATGGTTCCAAATGGAGTGAAAGTGCTAAGGAAATCATCGTAAATGCATTTGGTGAAGTCCCAGGCGTTAAGGAATACCTTGACAGAAATGAGTTG
The DNA here is from genome assembly GCA_046704405.1 of Thermoplasmataceae archaeon. Taxonomy (GTDB): domain Archaea; phylum Thermoplasmatota; class Thermoplasmata; order Thermoplasmatales; family Thermoplasmataceae. The sequence goes on from JBJKSA010000015.1 coordinate 49,046, forward strand.
AAGTCAATATTTGACAAAGTCTCTGAGAATGCTGAAAAACAGATTATGGGCAATATCACGGTGTTTCTTCCACTTTACATTGTTTCTGTTATCACATATTCACATGAGGCATTTGCAAGATACTCTGATACTAACATGCCAGTTACACGAGAGGAATATAGGAAGGACTTTGGGATTGTGGAGGTTTATCCGAGGCTTGCAGACATCTGTGAAAGGTTGATCTCGAAGGCTTTGGAAGTGATAGCGTAGAAATAGTCAAAGTCTGAATAGATTTGTTTTCACAAATGTCCCGCCCTTACAATAGCTGTTTTTTAACCCTTAAATCTCTTACCTAATCATGGCTACAATCAATTCCCCTACCTTCTGGATTCCAGTTGCAATTTCACTATTCTCTATGGCTACAGCCTTCTATGAAATGAGACAAAGGCAAAGATCAGATGAAAAAACACAAGAGCTGATGTTAGAAATCCTGGACAAGCTAACGAAGAGAATAAACAAGATCAGCAGCAAACCGAGGAGAAAAACAGGACAATCATCACAAGAACTTGAGATAAAGAAACGCAGAGTAGACCTGGCAGAAAAGAAATTCAATTGGCAGAAGACTAAGGAGATTGGGAATTTGATTAAGTCAATTTTGGATAGTCCTGATGATGATTATGAGTGAGGTACCATTCCGTACGATGAAAGGAAGGCGATGTTCACTTATTCAAATCCACATTTCCACCACAACCACTTCTGGATTCCAGCATAAGAAAACACCTATACATTCTGGATAACAGTGAGCCTGGCCCTGATGTACAGGATCAACACGAAGGATCTCTGAATTATCCTCTGCAGCTTGTAATGTTAGATGAGTTTTCTGTGGTAAATACCGGAAGGCAAAGAATTTTCATCGCGTAACTTTGCGGGGTTTAAAAGAGTCCAAAGAATTTTTTATAAGATAAGATAGGAGAACTAACAGAACAGAAATCACTATCCAAACATACTCCGGAGCTATATCTGGGACTGTCTTACTTATTATCAAATGTAAATTTACACCAAGTACTGAAATCCTCTCGTTAACCGCACTTCCTAAAAGAACCAGTAATAGGGCAAAAAGGAAACCTTCAGAAATTATTTCAAATATCAGTAGTGATTTGTTCTTATCCCATCTCATACCAATCAGATTAAGTTCTGTGTGATTTTCATTTCTTTTTTCTTCAATCCTATAATCTTTGATTCAGTGTCTCTTCCCTTGAGAAAACCGTAAGCAATAGTAGGAGTAGCAAATACACTAAGAATTGGACTAATCAAAATCAGAGCAATTGCGATTGCCAACGAAAGAAAAAATATCATATTCTCGTGAGATTTCAATAAAATCAATTCACGCCGCTCTTCCTCTATATTGAATACTGGCAAGATGTAATTTCTTAAATCAGCGAGGTTCCTTTTGGTATCTGCCTTACTGTCATAATTATAATTGACTGCTTCTGGGAAATCAAGGTGACCTAACGTACTTTTACGCGTATTTTTACTTATATGATGGTGAACCTCGGCTTTGTAAATTGCAGGCATATGCCCCACTTCGAATCTAAACTTTGAGCCAATGTATTTATTGGATTCAGCCAATATTTTTTTCCTACTTATTGATTTTCTATCGACTAAAAATCTCACGAAGTATTCACCGTGCCCCTTATTCTTAAAAATGTCCCCTGCTTCTATGAAATCAAGTATGAGTGGGGATTTTTGGAGGGGTTCGGAGTTTATGATTCTATCTTGATTTTGATACAAAAACCTTGCAGAATCCGTTCCCATTATGACCTCACCTATCCTCTTTCATATTTAGTTCGCCATTGTCTTCTATCGTAACTTTCCAGTCGCTACCGATACGGTATGGTATTAACTTTTTTATTGGCATAGTTACCTGCAGAACAGGTACCGCCACTTCATCTGTAACTTCCTCATCGTTATCTTCGGAGATCTTTTCTCTCATCTCTTTAGAAAGCTTAACGTTCACTCCAAAGTATATGCTGGCTAATTTTTCCCCATTTCGTGGATCTTTACCTGTGTTAATAACCAAAACAGTAGCTTTTAACGTAGTGGGCATATACTACCACAATCTCCATTGTAATATAATTCTTACTTAGGTATAAATTATTCCTCCTTTATTATTTTTTTCGACTCTAACATCTGATTGTATCATCTCTGTTGAAGAGGAAGTAGCAGTTAGTCTCTTGTGAATTCTTGAAAGGTAATCTATAGTGCATTTACAATTAACATTTGTTCTTTAAACCCTCTTTCTTAAATCAGAAAAGAAGTTTAATAAAAATACTGATTTTAACACCGTGTGGACAAGGAAGGAAATCATTTTAAAAGAGCTTACCACTTGAAAGAAGTATTAAGGGACAAATGGAAGACACTTGTTGTGTCTCCTGTTCTGGCTGTTTTTGGCTTTTTAGAGTTTGAGCACTTTCCTGACATATACAACACCTACTGGACCACTCAACTTCAAACAAGCCTGCTATCCTTTTCGGGTGTTGTTCTGGGCTTGTTAATTGTGGCACTTTCGTTTGTATATTCCTTTCTTTGGGATGTTGGAGATACTGATGAGTTTAAAGCAAATAGCCTGTTAAGTGGAATTTCTACGATGATGATACAAACTGTTTTCATTGTTATCTTGAACATCTTCTCTTACTTTGTTAGATATGATATTTGGGGAAGAGCCGCTGTAGGGTTAGAGATTTTCATCTTGCCAACCTTCTTTATTTCTTTGATTTATGTCGTGTCTTTACTACCAGGAAGTCCTATTTATGATATTTTTAGAAGGGTCAAAAGGGAGTATAAAAAGTATAGATTCAAATGAATGCTCTTAATGGCAAGACTCTGGATTAAAACGGATGATGTCCAACACTGGCATATAACAGTGGGCTAAAGTATAAGCTAACTTTAATAATGTATAACAGGAAGTATTAAGCTCTCAGTTTTTATTTAACATTATGGAATGGTGGAGCTTTGACAAAGAAGATGGTATTGTAAAATATGTAATACCTAAAGGTGAAGAGCCTAAATCAAATAGACCCGAAGAAGCTGTAAAAGACCTCGGCTTTTCTACAATTAAAACCATTGAGATAGGAGAATCAGATGTATTGAGTACGACGGCGTTCCAGATTTATGGACATAAGTCGAATGATGAAGTAAAAGTTCCGTTCCAATACTTATTCTGGGTCCGTGTTGGTTTCAGCTCTTTCGAACCAGTATTTGTCAAGAATTTTCCTGACGTATTAGAGTTCCTGAAATATATGTCCGGACCGGCTAGGATCATGGGTCAGGGGAATATACTAATGGAGATGTTGAATTCTACCCTGAATAGAATTGCAGAGAATGTTGACTCTGTAAGAAGTTCAATAGACGATTTTGAAAGTGAGTAAATGACTTTAGATAAGAAGGAAGCGAGTAAAGAATTCAAAAAGAACTTGGACCCTATGGAAAAGGTACTCAGTTTTATGTCGTGGTTTTGTCTTATCACACTTATTTTAACAATTGTGTCAATAGGAGTTTGGGATGTATCACCGAAAGGGTCCATTATCTTCCTAATGTCTACCTATGGCATTCAGGGATTCTTTTTTGCTTTCCTAATGACAGCAGTTCCTGCAGCACTCTGGACTTTTATGGGTAATAAATATTCTAAAAAGAGATTCTTAGAGTCGATAGATAGAGAATATAATGAGACTAAACTATAGATATGTATTCGAGTTTAACTCAGAGTGATAATGTCCACTGCTTAACGCCAATCACAGTGGACAAGAACACAACCCCAAATGGAATATATCCTTTTCCGTAGCTCAATCTTTCATAAAGTGTCTCTAATGGGCCATTTTTGATATTATTTCAATGAAAACCGTAATTCTGCCCAGTATTTTTGTCAGAAGTATTCCCATTCATTCATTAGATCTGGGGGTACTTCTTTGAGCTGTTTGAGAACTGTTATAACGTGTTTTGCTGAGGACCATGCTATTTTATAATCTTTATTATCGGTTGCCGTGTATATCTTGAATGGTACATTGGGCGATTTTTCACTTCTTATTTTCTTATTAAATAGATACTCCCAATATCCTTCTTTAAGAGTTTGGATCTTCGTGCCCCTTGCGAACAATGTAACTTGCTGCACGTTTTTCCTTTCACGTATTTCAAATTCGGCTAAGATATCAGATTTGGTAGCTTCTAAATCAATGAATATTGCTTCTGGAAAGTAGCTCATAATTTTCCCAATCCAGCCTTTACCATATGACATCGGGGACATGGAAGCTGACAGAGCAAAAGACTCCATGTATCCGGCTCTAGCAAGATTGTATAGCTTCCTTATTTGGTATTTTGTCCTGCCATTGAAAGCTTCTGTCATTAAATTCTTAGCTTGTTCGTAATTACCTGTTTCTTCCAAGTTATATATCTTATATGCAATTTTCAGTGAAGTTAGGATATCTTCTGGCCAATCACACTTCCGAAATATTTTGATTGAACTGATTTGATGTTGTGTTAGCGGTGTCGTTTTAATCATCTGAACCGCATAGCCAAAAGTTAAACCATACCCATCGTGGTCACTTACCCCCTTTGTCAGTTCATCTATTATTTCACGACTCTTCTTTCCATCATAATTTGGGTCATCCTTGTTTATGTTAAATTCAATCGTATAGTTGTTCATATTTTGTATATTGGCGTTTCCAAAGAAATTTGTCGAATTGTGACTGCTGATTTCTGCGGTTTCTCCCGTCTTGTTATCGATGACTTTTGCCTTTAACCAGCTGTACGCAGGAATAACGTACTTTTTAAAAATAGCCGATAACAAAGGAAAAGGCATACACCTAATCGAAAAAATAACTCTCTGCTTCTGAAAGGTCGGTGATTATCTCAAGTGATCCTGGAAGTATAGCTTTCACATCCTTAGCTTTAGCATATTCAGAACCGTCTCTTGTCTTAACTCTCACCCCATCACGAAGAAGGAAACCATCTTTGCTTATCTCATATCCCATTGATTGTAAAATTTCTTCTTTGTCCAGTCCTTTGAGTTCAACTAATAGCGTGTCCTGTTTTTTTACCATGTTATGACACCTTAACTTCGTTTATGGATATATATGTTATGACCATACCTTATTTCAACACTCTCTCTAACATTTGAGTGATTTCTCAACTGGGATGTATTCTTATGTTCTATAAAGCTCCTTTGCTAAAATCTATAAGCGTGTTTGCCCTGTAGAACTGCTGCTCTGGGCATTTTCAGAGCATATCCTAAATACTTCTTTTGTTTCTTTCAAACAATATGCAAACAGGCAAATGGAAGAACGGGAGACAGCTTATATCCGAGAAGAATGGTCAGGTTGTCCGAATCCTAAGAGCTCCCGAAATGGAAGCATTACTCTCAAACATTCATGTGGAAGATGAAGCTGGAGGTCAGTACCGAAAATGGTTACGGAATAACGGGATAACAACTGAAGATGTCCAAGCCTGGATAAAGGCTGCACTCTTCACGGGATGCAGGTTTGGGGAGTTAGTTGTGGTCCACCAAGATCCTGGACTTTTTTTCGGGACATCATTGCATATCCCGAATTATTTCGGAGCAAAAGAAAAGAGAACTATCCCGTCCAGGAATGTTTCTCTTTCATACATGGGACGGAAAATTATCCCGGGATTCTTCAAAGCTGGACAATTGCCTTCGTCCAGCAAGAAGGAAGTGAATCAAACTCTGACAGCATTGAGAATGATACTTCATACGGGAGCAGAGAGAATCGGTCTGGACGAATATCATTTCCAAATCCAGGTTGCAAAAGGTCCTGGATATCTGGATTCCAGGGGAAGAAAAAAGAAAGAGAAGGTCCCCGTTGATCTCGTCACAAATGCGGTCACCTTCAGATCATTCAGGAAGACATGGGAATCATGGTTGGTTGTATCGTTTGCCAAGGACTACCTTTCACATCTGGATATTGTCACGGCTCAGGGACACACAGATGCAGTATCGATGAAGTTTTACACAAACGTAATGAAGGGATTTGACAAGGAGGACAGGGAACAGATACTTCCCTGGGTTGACGGGTACACAGAAGTTTCGTGAACAATTAAAAAACCCTGAAAAATAGGCTTTTCAAAACCCTTAAACCCTTTTGTTATCCACAAAATAAAAGGCTCATTCTTTTTCAAATTGGAATAGAAATTTCAATCCCGACAATCTATTATTGGCTTTCCGACAATATTTTTTTTATTCAAAAATATGAATAAATCTATCGGGACATGTGCGAATCTGCGCATTAATAACTATATTATAGGGAAATTCTTCAGACTCCACAAAAGTGTAAACATGTAAACATTTCATTCCAATTTCATTTTCAGGCGTATATAGACTGTGTTTGTAAGTGTTAACAAAGTGCATACAACTTGTTAACAATGTATGCAGATCTCAACTTACGCATATGTGAAGTGCGCATGTATATCTACGATATAGGGAAAAATCTCATGATATTTGATCATGGGCTCATGAAAAAAGGTTTCGGTGGTAGTTTTTGGAAATCCTCTTTTGTAATTATAGCTCTTCTTAAGCTTTGAACTTGTCCTCAAATAACCCTTGCTGGGGCGTATATTAATAGAACTATGCATTGACTTGTCTGGCGATAAAGTATGAAAATAAAGAAATTAGAAGTTGTTTATTTTGTCAAATACCTTGATCAAACCAAAAAATGGTATGAAAAAGTGCTTGGCCTAAGTCCATCTTTTGAATCACAGAATTTTTTTTCTTTTGATTTGGAATCAGTGAGGATAAGTTTTCACATAGCCGACGAAAAATGTTCTCCTGGTGTGTCTGGTCAGGTAGCTTACTGGACCGTAACCAACTTACAAGACTCTCTGAATGAGCTTATTGATAATGGATGTGGATTATATCGTGACCCGATTAAAGGGATAGATGGAACTAAGGTATGCCAAGTCAAAGACCCATTTGGAAATGCCATAGGTCTAGTTGAAAGATAAACTATGGGCCTACACCGACTCTCCGAAACGAACCCTAGTAGTCACTACCTGATGTGAATAATAATTCAAAATCGATATTTGAACCATATTTTACTGGGGTTGGACAGATTGCAACATACAAAGATCAGATCATTGCTAAAATTTAAGACCGTTTTGAATATAATTCATGCATGGTTCATTTTAGCCCAATTCAAGAAAGTGAGTTCCTTCCATACTGGAAGCGTTTAATTAACTCAGGTATGGGCCACATGCAGGAAGCAGGAATGATGGACTCAGACACTTCATTTCAAGAAGCAGAGCAGCAATTAAGAAAGTTAGTAACAAAAGGAACAAAGACACCTGGGCACTATTTCATGCACATTCTAAATGAAAATAACGTTGTTGGCTCTTTTTGGTTGGAACTAAGGAAAAGGAAATCAACTGATGCATACCTTTGGGATATATTCATTAATGAAAGCCAAAGGGGAAAGGGTTATGGAAAAGATTCAATGA
>JBJKSA010000016.1:0-7144 GCA_046704405.1 Thermoplasmataceae archaeon
TATAGGTCTTTGAAGTATTTAAAGCGAAAACGACAGATATCCGAGTAGCCGATACATTATTGTGGAGAGACCAGCCCCTGATCGAATTGACTTTTCGATTGTGAAAATACATTTCGCCAAGAAGTACCCGGATCACCCTCTAACACATATCCTGTTATCTGAGCCGGACAGTCTTACATTGGAAGAACTCCTGGCTAAGGCCCAGACATGGCTGGCTTTCTTCAAGGGAGATGATGAGAACGAGTAGGAAACAGAGAGTTGTTGTAAGCAAGAACGAAATGGATTATGGCGAAAGTGTACCGCAAGAGATCGTGCATTATGAAATAGCCCCGCAGAAGAAAGGCACTATAGAGAGGCTTCAGGAAACGGTTATCGATAATACGGTTAACCGTTACGAGATTGAGGACCGGAGGCAGATAGCAGCCATAAGAGAGTTTATGGAGCGGAATCCCGACATCAGCTATGTGGAATATGAGTCCAATCCGGTGCTCAGGATGGACCTCGTGATTACGAGGAGAGGCCTGATTTTTAAGCGGGAAGAGGCATCGATATCAGCGACACTGACACCAAACAGAAGATTCAGGGCCCAGAGGTGAGTTATGGAGTTTGAAGAGAAGGCAGGTCTTATCTGTGTGATATGGGACTTATTTCTAATATTCTCCTCGATATACATCCCATCGGTTTGGCATACTTTTACATGGTTGTTGGTTTCTGGTAATCCTATCCTAGAAGTTATCGGTGGAATAGGAGTGGTTGCAGCCCTCATCGGATTCCTGATAATCCTCTACTACGTCATCTCTTACATTTTCCTTGCCATCCTTATTGCCTTTGCCTTCGGAGCTCCGGCTTTTGCGCTCTATTATTTCCTTGGACTGGAATATTCCATCATCCTTGCTCTGGTAGTCGCAGTGGCCATCATTCTATACCTTGTAGAGACCAGAACAGTGAGAGTAGAGCGCCACACAGTCACCGTGGGCTTGAACAGGCGATACGTAATTAAAAGGTAGGGAAAAATGGATAAATATTTGAAAAGCCCAAGTCAAATTATGCGAGAAATGGGCTTTTCTGAACTTATCAATGCACGAAAGGTTCTATCCAGACCCATAATCGAATTGCCCATAAGAAATGAAGAAAGGCTATTTTATCATCCAGAGAAAAGGCTGAAGAGATTCTCTGGCCGGACTGCTATTGCGTATGCCATCATACCCGACAGTGAGAGGGGGAAGTTCAGGAGAGAAGAGTGCTCTCCCAAGGCCTCATCTCTCAGAGATTATGTGATTCATAAGGGAAACAGGAACGTATCAATAACAGGAGTGTCAGGACAGGGGAAAAGCTATCTGACCACGCATCTTATATCCATATTCAGCGACAAGGAGACGATCATATTCTCATTCAAGCCCAATGATCATGAACTGCATCTTGGAATTCCTGTGATCGATGCCAAGGAGTGTTTGCCAAACCCCTTCAGGGACGTGAATGCTTTTTCAGAGGCTTATATGACGGCTTTCTTTGGAGAGAAGACGTCATCAGGCATACAGCTGCAGCAGACCCCTGGATTTCTGCAGGAGATAGCTTCTGAAAGTAACACTTGGAAAGACTTCATGAAGAGGCTATCTGAAAGAAAGAGAACCGCGTCAAAGAATCAGGTTGAGGCCCTAAACGCCATAGAGCAGAACGTGAAGACTCTCGTTATTGAGGACATGGATAGTGTCACTCTGAACAATGGAAGCATTGTCTTTGACTTCTCCTCTCTTCCGACAAAACAGGCCCAGAATTTCTATGCAGAACTGATGCTAAGGCAGATATACAGGGAAATGGAGGAGCACAAAAGAGAAGACGTTCTAATACTCATAGACGAAGCTCATAGACTCACCAAGTCATATCATACAATTCTTGATGTCATGTCGAGGGAGATAAGGGACAAGGGAATGCTCTGGATTATTACGCAAAATCTCATCGATATACTACCTGAAATGAGGGCAAACTTTGGAACAAAGTTCACGTTCAGACTTGGTGATGCCGATCTCAACATGCTGTCATACAATCCGCTGATGAGATATGCAGTTGAGATACTGCAGCCAAGGCAGTTCATAGACGTAGAGTTCCCGGAAGGATATTCATTCTCCCCTGTGTTCACATACGTTTCGAACGGTTTGGAGCACAAGGAAACACGAAAGGTCGCGGTGGAGGTAAATGAGCCAAAGAGGGAAGTGGGAGTCGGAGGGAGAGGGGAGAACGCAGACTACAGGAGGGAGGCCCTGGAAATCCTCAGTGAGAAGATGTCTTATGCAACAGAAATGGGAAAGATAATCGCAGAGAAGTATGGTATCACCAAAGATCAGGCAAAACTCAAACTGAAATCTGCTCTTGAGGAATTAAAGAACAACAACGAAGTGGGCAGGGTCAAGTATCTCAGGGAAGGAAAGCCGATAGTTATGTACTATTCCAAGAGTCCAAATCTGTCGAATCTACACACAGGAATGCAGAGCCAGGTGGTGGGAATCCTGAACGATCTCGGTGTAACTATAAACAGGATATCCACCACGGGAGAAAGAAGCGCATTTGACATTGAAACCGACTTCTTCATGGTGGAGATTGAGACTGGTCTGAAACATAGTATGGAAGACCTGAAAGACAGAATAAAGAGCACAAACCTGAGAGTGATCATTATTGTGCCGAACAGGGAACTTATCGACAAATATCAGGGTCTTGGGGATAGAGCCTTAGTCATGACAATCGATTCATTGAGGGAAATGCTCTCAGAACCTTTGAGTTCAAATAACACCAAGAGCGTATAAAACTGCCCACGATATAAAGAATAATGCTATCAAAGCACCTATTATCTCTCCTACATCTTTCTTGGACATTTCAATTCAGCCTAATTGTCTTCGTTATTTGTAAGGCCGCGACTGAACCACTTGAATTATCGTACTCCCACACGAGGTAATATGGCCCCGTGTTGGGCAAGACTGTGTTAAATGTATCATTCTGGGAGTTGGTTGCGTTATAAACTGTGGATATGTTATAGTTGGGTGAAGCAACTATAGACTGTTGAATCGTAACAGTCGTATTTTGATAGGTTCCTGAAGTATAGTCGTATCCTGCAGTAGGGTCGTAAAAAACAAAGTAATAACTTCCAGGGGGTATCCTTGCACTTATCGTAGAAGTCGATCCCTGAACGGCCGATGAGGCATAGACATAACCTCCCATCTGATGATAAATTTCATAGTTGGAATACTGACTGGGCGTCAAAATGTAAAAAGTTACAGGATAGTTTGATTCAAATTTCCCTGAAACGGAATAATTTGAAACGATCCCTCCATAGGATGGTAACATAAGGCTGTCCAGGTAGGTAATGCCACTATAGTACAAGTCCCAGACATAATTTTTGTTGGTTATCAAGCTATCGAGCGGGACATCTCCCATATAGATCTGGAATTGAGAAGGAGTCATAACGTAGAAGTCCAAGGAACCCGTAGAAGAATATGCTCCACTAACACTCTGTCCGCTAGTGGCGTTAAATTCCACATCATATACGTTGCTAAGTATACCAAGTGACTTGACATGACCTGCTTCGAGAACTATGTTTGAACTCGAATGACTGGGGACTGTGGACCCCATGTTAGTTTGAGTTTGAGGCCTGAGGGCAACAACAATAATTAGTGTAAGAACCACTATTATCAGAGTAATCAGTGAAATTAGAATTGGTAGTTTATCGTTGGGTTTGGCACTCATGTAAATCACGCAGATTTTCCCTTTCTACAGATATGGAATCTATGTAAAGTAATAAAAAACAGGCACTTCCTGATAATTAACGGTTAACCGTTATTCCAAGCAGGTTAACCATAAACTTATAACCCTTTCCAGACAAGTTTGATTGATGATCATCTCCATCGCCAACCAGAAGGGAGGCTGCGGAAAGACAACCACCGCAGCGAACATTGGAGCATTGCTAGCGAAGAAACACAGAGTACTTCTGGTAGACATCGACCCGCAGGGAAATCTCACCACTCATTTTGGAATCAGCAAGGCAGACCAAAAGCGCACAATATACGATGTCATGCTTAACGGCAGGATAGAAGATACAATCGTCCAGAAAGATGGAGTCGACATCGTGCCAAGCACCATCGACCTTGCAGGTGCGGAGGTTGAGCTAACCGGAAAGATTGGCCGAGAGTATATTCTGGACAATGAACTCAAGAGAATAGCCAGGAGATACGACTTCATAATCATAGATACCCCGCCGAGTCTGGGAATCTTTACCATCAACTCGCTAGTCGCATCCGATTACGTGCTCATACCTGTGCAGGCTGAATTCTTTGCACTGGAAGGTTTGACGCAACTCATGAGAGTCGTAGAACTCGTGAACTCCCGACTTTCAAAGAACTTGAAACTGCTCGGCATGGTCATGACCATGTTCAATTCAAGAACGAGATCCTCCAGGGAAGTTCTTGAAGATGTCAAGAAACACTACTCCAAGAGCCTCCTAAAAACAGTCATTCCCAGGAATGTTACCATAACAGATTCAACAATGGCAGGTTCTCCTGTTGTTAAATACAGGAAAAATGCGCCTGCTTCCAAGTCTTATGTTGCACTTACAAAGGAAATCGAGAAAATTTTGAAGGTGAAATAATGTCTGATATCAAGAAGAGAGGATTGGATAGCCTAATATCACAGAACTCACACTCTGATGTTGAGTCGAATAGACAGGAGGGGAGATTCACAAAGACTGTAGGGTTCAAGGTAACCGAGAAGCAGTACGAGACCTACAAGAGATATTCGAAATACTTCGGTTCTGACGATCTGATTAAGAAATGGCGTTCAGACCTTGATAGGATAGAAAACGAGAAAGGCAAGGACATGGAAAGTGTAGAAACTGAAATCAGGAAGCGGTTAACCAAGTGATGGCTAACAGTAAACTTGGATAAAAATGGGAGGGATATGAACTTGGTAAAAGCTAAAGAAAAGCAGAACACCTATTGGTACTTCTCAGAAGAAGGTGGAGTAAGAATGATAACGTATTCCGGCAAGCTGTTCTGGGTAACCTTTTTCATAGCATTCGTGCTATTTTGGTTGTTTGTAGGAATTGGTGGCGCAGTAGGTGGCCTTATCACTGGTGGAATAGTTGGTATGGTTTTCGAGTTCGCTGTAAGTTCGCCAAAAGTGAAAAGATGGGATGGCATGTCACTAAAGCAACTTGAGAATGAGGAAAGAAGCAAATCTCTGACCTGGGCAAGCGTAAAGAAAGTGACATTTAAAGCACCAGAACGGTTGGAAGTTACAGTAGACGACCAGATGCATAAAATGAAGATTCTAACGGATGTCGAACTAACTCGGAAGCTTCTAAAGGATCATTTGGGAAGCAGATTCGCAGTGATTTGAAAAATGTAAAAACCGAAATCAGAAAACGGTTAAACAAGTAACGGATAACTGTTAACGAAAGACTAGGGGGAATACCTTGAATACAGGTTCGCAACAAGACCGGAACAAGAGAAGTTGCAACGAAATATTGTCTTCGGTTCAAGGAAAGATGTCAATGATTAAACAAATGCTCAATGGCTTGAAGAGCGGACCTGTCCCCTTCAAGTCCACAAACTTCACAAATTTGCTAATTTGGTCCCGAATAGTAATAAATGAAATTGAAAATCTAAAGTCGTGCGATAGAAAAAAATTTGATGAATGGTACTCCACTTATAAAGAGGACCTATTTGGTGAGGGTGGCGCACCGCCCGATCCTCTGCTTGACTACTTCATTCAGGCTAGAAATCAGTTGGAACACCAAGGCATAGTTAAGGTTGGCTGGAGCATTAAGGTTCATCATCTAGGTATTCCTGGAGATTTGTTGAAGTATGGTCCTGCACCCCCTGGAGCGAGAGGAGTTTTCCTCGGAGACCAATTAGGAGGAATAGGGTGGCTCGTGGACTTGCCGGACAAGGGCCAAGCAAAATACTATGTCAACCTCCCAAAAGAGTTTGTAGTAAGTTCCCTCCTTCCACATAATCCTCCGTCCACGCATCTAGGTGAAAATGTTAAGAGTCATTCCGCAGAGGACCTTGCGGAATATTATGTCAATTATTTGGACAAGATGATTCAGTCTGCCACCAAAGTGTTTCAAGCGTCTAAGTAATGTCACTAAACTTGTAATTTTAGTAACGCTACTAAACACTGGATTTTAATAACATATGCGCCCCTAAATTCTATGAATTAAATGACACTCGCTTTCGCCTATGTTCGGGCCAGCACCCAGGAAGAGGTCAGGCAGGGCTCAAACGAGAGGCAGAAGGCCATAATCACAGAGTACGCGAAATCCAGGGGCTATGAACTTGAATTCTTTGAAGACCGGGCGAAGTCCGGGAAGAATACTCAAAGACCGGATTTCGAGAGGATGCTAAATTCTCTTGATGCCAAGCCCAAGATCGTCGTTGTAGCAAAGATCGATAGGTTTGCCCGCTCCCTATCAGACCTGCTGAGAATGCTTGAATATCTGGACCAGAAGGGCATAGGATTCATCAGCGTCAACGACCCAGGCATAGATACCACCACACCCAACGGAAGGCTCCTGCTGCAAATTCTGGGTGCTTTTGCGGAATTCGAGAGGAACATGATCAATTTCCGCACAAAGGCAGGAAGGGAACAGGCTATGAACAGGGGAGTCAAATTCGGGAGACCAGCACTGAAGACCAGGAATGGGAGTTTCATAGACAGGAGAAAGGTCATTGAACTGAAAGAGAGAGGCCTCTCTGCAAGAGCCATAGCGAAGTCCATGGAATGCTCAATAACGCCAATACTGAAAATCCTGAAAGAAAGCCACTGATTCTCAGTGAAAGAGAGAGAGTCGCCGAACGCGTCAGCGTTCTTCTTATATATAATATATACCTGATACAATGAACATAACATTTTAAAAAAATGGAATTTTCTTTGATTTTTCAAACATAAATCCTAACAAACACATCCACTCGTTTTCTGACACTCTCTCTTCTGAAATGAAAAGGACTGTTCTACGACACTCAATGATTCGACTCGTTCGGAACTTTTAATAATCTTACCAGTGAATCGTAAAAGTGCAGTGATCGCATGGCTCTGAAAGATCCATATGCGTTCTTTGACAGCAAAGTCAAACAGAGGGCAAAGGAAACCAGCAACA
>JBJKSA010000017.1:0-3382 GCA_046704405.1 Thermoplasmataceae archaeon
TGCTGTCGTTTACGAATGTTCTTATTAGCTCTTCCAATACATTTACCTGGTCCTGCATTTTTTGGTTCACCTCAGTTCCAAATCTTGCAGGATCATTTCAAAATTACAGCAGTTTCAGCACATGATCACTTAATTGGACTAATTGTAAAATAATGCGAAACAATCAAATTACATAATGATATGCCTTAGAAAAAGAGTCGAAGTGTCAACATGGACCTTGGCAGATTTAGAAACAAGATTCTCACCCAAGCAAGATATGCGTATAAAATCAATGAGTATTTCTATGCAATTAAAAACGTTTACCGGAAGAGTATTACTGGGAGGCTTGTATTTACGCTGGGAGGAATTCTAAATCCGACTGAAAGACTGCACAATTTAGAGTTAATAGCAAACGTTGAAGTTCTTTCAAGGAAAGCACATTTTGAAGCTATTCTGTTTGCGATCAAAAACGGTGGGCATGGAAAATATTTTTCAGATCGCTTTGAACTTTTGACGTATGCATTATCTCAAGTTACTGTAAACGGGGAAATAGTAGAATATGGAGTAGCAAGAGGAGTTTCATTAATCCACATTGCGAAGCATATAAATCTAACTCATGCGGGAGCCGAGGTCTCTCAATCGTTGGTTCATGGATTTGACTCTTTCGAAGGTCTGCCGGAAGATTGGGAACAACCGGGGAATCCGAAGGGGAGTTATGCGTTAGAACGATCTGAACTTGAAGCTATTAGCTTTCCTTCTAACGTTAGAATACATAAGGGAACGTTTGATCAAACTATACCTTCATTCATTAAGGAGATTGGCGATAACTTGATTTCATTTTTACATATTGATTCAGATCTCTATACTTCCGCTAAGATAGTACTTAAAATGTTGAAGAATAAAATAGTCTCAGGTACTATAATTGTTTTTGATGAATACTACGGATATCATGGTTGGGAGAAGGGTGAGTTCAAAGCTTTCGACGAGTTTATTAAATCGAGTGATGTAAAATTTGAGTATATTGCCTTTAATATTGTCGGCGAACAAGTAGCTATTCGGATCCTGTGATTTAAAATGCGCTTTAGTGTCATTACGATTAAATTTGGAATTAACATCCAAGGAGTGATCTCAATTTAAATGACCTCCCTGTCATTGGTTGAACAAGATGATAGTGCGCAATGAATTTCCTGAATTTCATCATCCTAAAAGTGATTTATCGTTATCTGACACTACTGAATCGATAATTGTGTCGGTAATATTAACTGCCTACAATAGGAGTGAGTTTATCCATGAGGCTATTAACTCAATCCTACTGCAGGACTATCCTAAGGAATATTTCGAACTAATAATCGCTTCGAACTTTGAGGTCGACTTAGATCTACAAGTTTTCGATAAATTCAGAGTCCGACGGATTCTGATTGAAGCTACGGTAGGAGAAACCCTAAATCAGGCGATAAATGTGGCAAGAGGTGAGTTTATTGCATTTATCGACGATGACGATTTATGGGAAAAAGACAAACTAAGCCGAATAGTGGAAGTATTTGCAAATAACGAACAGGTAACATACTACCATAATTCTATTACTTATATAGATAGAAGAGGAATTGAGTTAAAATATTCAAGGGCAGTCGAGCGCGGATTTGCCCGACATACTTCGCAAGAGATAACTCTTGTCGCTAAGGACCCAAAAGGTATCTTGACTGCCCTTAGCCTGATGGGTGACTTCAATCTGAGCTCAATTGCTCTGAGATCGAACCACTTAAGAGAATATACTCAGTATATTAGCGGATTAACGAGTAATCCTGATGGTTTCTTTTTTTGGGCAAATTTGTTATCAAATGGGTGTTCATTCATTGACCAGAAGAAACTCACGCGTTACCGAGTGCATGACAGGAATGTGTCGAGAAATCGAAACTTGCTGGTTAGAGCCTTTACCATCAAGAATGAAATAGGGTCATTTGATATCCTTTTGGACTACTCCATAAAAAGCAAGTTACCACAAAATATTTTACGTCAGATCATTAAATGGATTGCCTTGTTTAAGTTGGAGTTTGACTTAACTCGACTGATATTCGCGAGAGAAGTTAAACGTGAAATTCTCTCTAAAGCAATACAGTTAGCAAAGTTTCCACTGGCTTATCGGAACCCGTTTAGATTTCGAATATTAATTCTATCTACCGTATACTTGTTTTCCTCTTCTGTCGCGCTTTATATTTACAAAGGCATTTCATTGTGAGAACAACACTTCTGGAACCTATTTTCAACTACTTACTCTCTTGAACTTTGGCGGATAATAAATAGCGTATTATGCAAATATCTAATCAGTTCATGTTAATAACATTTGTAACTGATCTGCATCTTTTCATCAGCAGAGTACTTTTGATCTGCTCCAGCAGAATTTGAAACGCTTCTCTTCAATTCTCATCTAGTGTCACCTCAACTTCTTTCAACTCGAATTTTTCCCTGAATGCCGGATCATCCAGGAACTTCCCCCTGAACTCGTTTGGCCAGATATAATCCGTCTTGATTGAGTTGTGGAACGATTCGAAGTCTCCGTTATCCTCCGGAGTGTGTTGCTGTATGTATTCCAGCTTGATTCCCAATAGCCTCATGGTCCTCCTGAAATCATGCGACATGTACTGAGGTCCATTGTCACCCCTCAGCACTAGACCTTCAGGAACTAATCCGTTGAATGCCATGAGAACAGCATTCTCCCTTGATCGTATTGCATCCATTGCCATGCATGACCTGTGGAATTATAGTATCCCTGCGATTCCCTTGTGAATACATCTTTGATGCACATCAGGTAGGTCATTCCCGATTCTGTGGGAATGTAAGTGATGTCAATTTCCCAGAGCTGATCGGGTCCTCGTGAATGGAACCGGTTCCTGGATTTTGTTCCTCCTCTGCGTCTTGAGGCAGGATGGTTCAGATTGTTATCCTTAAGAACCTTCCTGACAGTCTTCTGGTTCACTTTTGTATCAGAATTACGAAGAACTGCCCATACCCTCCTGTATCCGTATGTTGGCCTTTCTGATGCAATGTCTTTGATCCTTGCCCTTGTGGAAGGATCAAGCCTCTGAATGCGTCTCTTCACAGGCTTGTAATAATATCCAGAATCTCGCTGTCCGGATATTCTTGATATCTCCCTGAGAGGTATCTGATCCTTGAGATCATTGATCACCATTATCTTGACCTCCCTTGAAGCCTTTTTTTTAAAAGCGTCTATGACCAGTGACTGATCTCCTATGATCTTCTTCAGATCCTGGATCTCCTCATCCCTGCTGTCTGAACTCTTTCTCTGAGCCAGTGCAGACTTTCCTCCAAGTATGAACTGTTCCCTCCACTTGCTCTACTGAACAGGATATATGCCGTGCCTCCGGCATATTTCAGCCTGTGTAAC
>JBJKSA010000018.1:0-280570 GCA_046704405.1 Thermoplasmataceae archaeon
TTCCTGTGCACTGGTGGGGTTGGTGATGCCATAGGCTGTTAACATATCGATAATTCTTTTATCCAGGTGTTCAAAGGCTGAATTCAATTTCTGCACCAGGTATGTATAAGATCAACCGGTCTGGCTGAACTGTATCCACATGCAGAGTTGGTATAAATCCTATGCATCCGTTCCTATGCCATCCAAAGGAGGTAACACTTTCAGGGAATAAGGAGACACTACCTCTGATGAGAAGCAGCGTCTCCAGATTGCCTGCAAAAAAAATCAAACGAGTCTAAAATTCGTCGTCGTCATCGTCATAATCTTCATCGTCGTCGTAGTCTTTTCTCTTAATGAAGCTTAACAAGAGTGTGCACCCCCAACGTTAATTAACTTTAACCAATATTTATACTTTACACAGATATACAGCGGCTAAGTCCTTTTCTATGAGTCGTGTGGGGATGTCGATTCGATTCTATCACTTCCAGACACCCTCTAGGGATAAAATCTAATATACGCCTATCAATAACCGGTCGATACTATGACGGACAAACTCGCTGAAGTAGAAATTTCAAAGGAAGGTGAAACATACTACGCAACAATCACACTTTCATCCGGAGAGGTAATCACGCTTGAGAATGAAGATTTCGAGGAAGTTCTGGAGCAGGTGGCAAACGACCTGCAGGACAGATACGGCTCTTAAATTTTCTACAAGATTGCGAGGATGGCCCAGTGGTACGGCGGTAGCCTGCTAAGCTATTTCTCTTATGAGAGCGAGGGTTCGAGTCCCTCTCCCCGCGCTCAAAAATTATAATCGAGTCCTTGTGGTTTTGTTCGAGTTGTCCAAATAGAAATCTAGGGAATATAACATCCCATTCAAAGCATTAGAATTTCTCGGTGAAGAAAAAGGGATATCAGGCAGTTTCCATAGTTTTTATCAAAAACGAGCCTATGGATTGGCCGAACATATCGAGCATCTCTTCGTCCGTGAACAGATAGAGAATCCTCTTCACAACAGGAAATATCTCATTTCCATTTTCGTCATAACCCTTTGAGGCAATAAACATGATGGCCTCGCCGGGCGTCACCTCCTTGTCCCCCACCCTTATTTTTACCGTCTTTACCAGGTACATGAACCAGTTTCTCAGCCTCGTTACTGATTCTGTGGACAAATAAGCGGAAGACTCATCTTCGATGTCCTTGTTATTCTTGATCTGATCGCTGGCCTGAGAAATGGCAGATTCATATTCTTTGGCGAGCATTCTTATAAAGAGGCTGTTTTCCACTTTCTGGTTAACAATCATGTTCTAATTAAACTTATTTCACTTGTCTACCAACATGGATATCTCGCTGCACACTTGAGAAAAGGTTTAGTGTCAATATGAAAGCAAAGTGGCAGTCTAATGCGCGCAACGTCTCAGATAAATTTAAATATGGTTTATAAAATAAGATTTCCATGGTGAGGGAGGAGGTGTTGTTAGACACCACAAGAGTCTCTAACTCACGTTCCTTAAGGATTTCAGTACCAAAGAGAGTAGCAGAGAGGATAAAAGTAACAAGCAACGACATAATTGGTTTTTACTGGAATTCAGACGGGGAAGTAATCATAAAGAAACTCGAGTAAGTCTCTTCTATATTTGTCAGAAGATGCTATTTCAAAGAGTGACAATCTAGGCAGAGCAGTAGAACAGATCAAAAGGTCTATAGAAGCTAGTATTTCTGCAATTTCATTTGCCCCTCCCTATTATTAACAGCAGAATTAAGAGGAAGAAGATTATCGAAGAAATCAACTTATTAAAGACTTTTATTAATGCTGCCTTCCAAACTCCATTTTACAACTGTTACAGAGCTACCAGCGCAAACAAAATACAAGAATGGAATGGAAACACAGTTGAAATCAAATTTCTCAATAAAATGGTAAGGTTTAACTCTCAACTTAGACGTCTGATAACGATGGTTCCATCTCCATCTGTATAAAAACCTACAATATCATCAGGTAGTATTGAAAGTTTATCAGCCACCCTTTTCGGGAGAGACATTCTAAGCGAGCTAGTTCTCGAAACTCTCGATGTATCTATGAGTTTGAGGTCCTTGACCATAGTCTAGATATATATTTAACTGGGTTTAAATTTGCGCATAAGATAAAAGGGGTGCTTAAATGAAAAATTGGCTATGGAAGTGTAAATATGAATGCTTCCGGGCAAAACCCTCTTAAATCTATTAAAATAAAATAACATATTGGATAACTTACAGTAAATGTTATAGTTAATAGAACTTAATAAAGTGTATCTACATACTATCTGGACTTACTACAATTTTTATATCGTACTGTTTAATGTACGCGGAGATTTGAAAATGTCTTGCGATTCACCCCCTTCCCCAAAGAATCAGGAGTTCATGGAGCATATTCGATTGATAAACAGAAAGTGGACTATCATTGCAGTAATCTCAATAGGTAATTACAAGGGGGTTCGGTTCAACAAACTGAAGAAAGACATGGGTAGCATTAGCCCGAAGACTCTCTCTCACACTCTATTCGAATTATGTCAAGCGGGTGTCATTAAGACTGAGAGAATTTTGGGTCCTCCGACGGTAATGGAGTATTTTTTGACGGAAAAGGGGAGAAAACTGAGAGATGCAATATTTCCAACGGTCGATTGGATGGTGAGCAATTCAATCGATTGCAAGCTCGATGGAATTTTACTTGCAGTTGCTGCAGGTGCTGATAGTTAATTTAGCCAGAGATCAGATACTCAGAACCAGGTCTTACTGTCTACCCTGTTTATTTCCTCCCTGAGTTTTTCTTTGAATTCCTCAAAACTCCTGCTTCTAAAGGCGACATCCCTGATCATTACTACATCTTTCTGAAGTTGCTCCTTTTTCCCCTTTTCGAAACCCCTTACGTAGGCCAGATCTAGATGATCACCAAAGACAAGGGTTTCATATTGATTCTCCATGTTTTATAATATTGGATACTAAATGTAAGTCTTTTTACTAAAATATAAAATGAATAAAATGACTGAAACAAGCGTCTCTAACGATGTTTAGAGTTGCGCCTAATCAGTCATTCTCCTTGACAAACTGAGAAAAGACATCAAGATATTTCTCCTTCTCTTCCCAAAATTGGAGGTGTGAGCTATTTTCAAACTGCACTACCTTTGAGCCTTTAATCCTCTCATGGATTGCTTCACCAATTTTCGGAGTCACCTCATCATATCTCCCAAAGGTAATCAGGCTAGGGGTTGTGATTTTGCTTAACTCATCGGTGAAATCTATGTCTTTTATCGTTCCTACAATGGTGAACTCACTTGGGCCATTCATTTTCAGATAAGTACCTCTCCTTTCAGTCATCTCCAACATGTCAGTGACCTCCTTGGGCCACTTTTCCCATCGTAAGACATGCTTCTTCATGAAGTACATAGAAGCATCTTGGTACTCAGGATTACTGTAGTCTTTGTCTGCCTCGTGCTTGTTGATTGCGTCTCTCTCCTTTTCGGGAAGTTCTGATATAAGTCTCTTCATTTCCTCGACTGTATCTTTCACACTGGACAGTCCGCTGCTGCTCGTAACACTCTTGAGGTGATTCTGGTACCTTATGGCATAAGCTAGGGCAAGCATTCCTCCCCAGGAATTGCCGAAAAGGTGAACCCTTTCATCACCATAGACTAATTTCCTGAAATCTTCTACTTCTTCAACGGAGTATTCTAAGGAATAATCGCTCTCTTTCTTGGGGTCGTCCGACTTTCCACAACCGTACTGGTCATAGAACATTACATCAAAATCCTGTTTTGCTAAGTCTGCGAGGGGAAGAAGGTAGCTATGAGTCCCGCCCGGCCCTCCATGAAGTGTTAGCACTTTGTACCTATTTCCTCTCCCGAATCTAACATAAAATAGTTTCAGGCCGTTTACAGTGACAAATCCTTCTTCTCTTTCAGTGTTTGGCTTTGGCATAATCTATCCCAAATAGTTAACATGTCCAGCCTAATAAAAGCGCTTTCAAGCAATTAAACCGATCAAATTCCAAAATGGAAAAGGGATGAGCTACTGAGGCAACTTACTTAGATGTCGCTGAACGACTTCTTTCTTTTTCAAGTTTAGGGTGCCAGGATATGCTCATAACGCCACCAATGATGCTTCCAAAAGCACCAAGGAACAGGCCACCGGAGGTGCCCATGAAGCTAAGTGCACCAAGCAAGATGGCAATTACCCCCATCATGGCGTGTTTCTCAGGAAGCTTTAACGCGATAGTGCCTGAAATGACTACCCCCGCTCCCGAAGTGGTTCCAGTGATCACCTCAAGCAGATGTACAACAGAACGGTCTCCTGCGGCATGAAGGGCTACAAGCCCGATAACACCAATTGCAACTATAAATGCTCCAGAAAGGATTATTACAATCGATGAGTCCAGTGGCCTTTTTTCAGTATATTTCACTCAACAATTAATCGATTCCGACTATTAAATGATGTATGACTCCTGCAGGATTGGAACATATCTGAATTGTATCTCTCCAATGTGGATCTAAACAGGCTCACATTGAAATTTTCTCTTCAGCAAGCATTCCATTGACTTTGCTTTCCTTAACACTCTAGAATCTTCATCTTTTGTTGAAGGAATACAGCAGAGTTCCTGTTATAATCAATGCCATTAAGATTGCTACAGCAGAATATAGCATTAAACTCCCATATCTGTGATAAAAAAAAATAAAAAAATGGTGGTGAGGTGTCTTTTCAGCTTGATATTCTCACTGCAGCTGTACTACGTGAGTTACGAAGTCTACTGGTGCAGTGAAGTCAATGATGGCCGGAGCTCCATTTTGAGGCGTGACCTGCCCGGTTACCTGTGAATTTTGAGTCACATTTTGCCCAAAGGTGTTGGAAACATTCACCATTATGGCCGCAGAATCGCCCGCCGAAAGGACAGGGTAAGGTGCTACCATTGAATGTTGCGGGTCATAGGCTACTAGCACTCCAAAGCTTGTCGGGTTGTTATTTGCGGCACTCATGTTATTCCAGGCACCTAGTGCAAAGATGTTGGTCGTACCTCCCTTAGCAATGCTTACAAACACAGAAGAGTTGTAAACGAGGACAGCGGTGATTCCACCCACACTCAATGTTACACTTACATTACCTAGATCGATAGCAGTGTTCCCAGCATTTGGACTCACGAATATCGCCAAATCTGAAACTCCGCCTGACTCGGTAGGTGAAGCTCCATCATAACCAAGTATCTGGGTAACGATGATACCGCTAGATACCTGCCTTATGGTCGTGGTCCCAGTTGAAGAAGCCTTCTGCTGAAGAATACCTGCGGTATGTATCAGCACCGATGCTGCCACGGCAGCAACCAGAACCATGGCTATGAAAATGATCAGAACTCCTATTCCTGTCTCTGCCTTAACGTCAGCTTTGTAGCTGAACTGCTTCTTGATCAGGCGTGCTGAAATCAACAGATATTTTCTAAGTAACATATCTAACCTCGCACCTAGTGTGGTATGCTGTTATGTATATTGTTTGGCATCTATATAAGAACCTTAATGCTAGGAATGCGAAAATTTCGCTCTTTCCAGTGATCTAAGCACAATCTCATACATAGTATCATACAATCTCTCCTACGGATCAACATGTATAAAATCCTGCAAAAAACGCTTTTATCTGATTTGCAGAATGATCTTTAGGTAACATGCTAACAGGAGCAGACAAGAACTTTATCGTACAGAGTGTCGAAAACGGATACCGTGTAGTCGACCTTGCGAAGATGTTCAACGTCACACCAAGAAGAATTCAGCAAATAATCAAAGAAAGTTCGGAGGAAGACAGGGACAAGAAGAAATCAGCAGAAATAACAAACGACGTTGCAACTGAGATAGAGAATCTGTGGAACGCCTACAAGATCGGGTCCAGGACAATCTATTACCTTCTCAAGAGTAAGGGAAGAAACGTTTCCTACTACCAAGTGTACAACTTTATGAAAGACAGAAAGATGGTCAAGCAGAAGCAGAGCAGGGCTAACAAGACAATGTATGATGCTCACAACAGGCCCTTGAGCAACATATTGATGGACTACCACCAGACCCGTCTTGATTATCCTTATGCTATTGTATGTGTTGATCAGGCCACAAAGAAGGTGCTTTCCATCACAGAGTCCAGGAAAATCACAAAAGAAGTAATGGAGAACACGATCAATAACCTGTCATTCTTCCATGACAAGACCGATGTGAAGATAGACAAGCTGATCTTAAGAAGTGGGATTCTAACTATCTTGTACGGTGCAACAGACCTCAAGTACTCAATAAAAAAGAAGGGTATTGACAATGTGGAATCCGATAAGAACGGTGGAAAAGTACACCTGGCGCTTTCCAAATTCTGGCAAAGCTACGATAAATTCAGGTGGACATTCGAAAATTCCGCTGACTTCGTGTACTGGTATAACAACCGCCCAGTGATGAAGAGTGACAACCGTGTCACAACGCCGAACCAGATTATGGAACAGTACCTGGTAAACCAGCATTCCTGAACTATTCACTTTTTAATTTCAACATATTTTCTTATCTTTTCTATATGAAGACAGCCACATACTCTTTCAGTCAGGTCAGCAATATTCTTTTCCAGAAGAGTTTCGTAACTTGAACCTGATTGTTTCAACCCGAGAACCTGTTTGAGAAAGTCCCACGATTCCAGTATTCCATGGAAATTAGTACCCATCACATTGCCATTATCAGAAATGGTTCCCTCTGATCCCAGATCGGTTTCCATCATAGGTTTGCCGGATTTTCTGGTCACATTTCCGTAGTGAATCTCATAACCTTCCATCTTCCTGCTTTCACCAAACACATCAGGGTTTAAGCGACCAGACACCTTCATGACAGTCTTAGACTCTCCATACTCTGTATCACAGTCCAAGAGATCGAGTCCCGCGATGGTTCTTCCCCCCATGCTTATTGTTTTACCCAGCATCTGGTACCCTCCGCATATTCCAATTATCTTCTTCCCTTCAGATGCAGCTTTTTTGAGAAAACTGTCAATTTTCCTCTCCCTGATGTAATCCAGGTCACTTGCGACATTCTTGGACCCGGGAAGAATTATTGCATCGGCAAATTCCAGCATATTCACATCTGTTTCACTTTCGTATGTGAAACCAATTCGATTCAGAAGCAATGGATCCAGATCACTTTGGTTTTCCATGTATGGATAGTCCATTACCAGAATCCTGCCTCTGAGGGATGAGTGCCCGCGGTAATCCAGTGAGTCTTCTCCAGGCAATCCTATCCTCTCCAGATACGGTATTACTCCGAGGCATGAAGCACATATCTTTTTCTCGAGCCAGGAAATACCGCTCTCAAGAAGGGCAGGGTCTCCCCTCATCCGGTTGATAACAAACCATCGGGCCGATACCGGGTTCTCCATTAGTTCATGTGTTCCATATATGGAAGCAAAAACACCCCCTCTGTCAATATCTCCGACAATTATTGATGGAGTGCTGAAAATTGAAGAAACGAATGAATTGGCAAGATCCTTGCCTCTGAAATTTAACTCCGCAGCTGAACCAGCACCCTCAGCAACAACTACGTCATAGCTGTCAGCGAGGAATTGCAGTGATGACCGTACGGCATTCTCCCCATGTTTGCCCATGAAGGCGCCATAATCTTTGTGATCCATGGCTCCAATGGAAGTGCCCAGATATATCATCTGAGATCTCCCACCTCCTTCAGGCTTGAGCAGGAAGGGATTCATCTCCTTAATCGGTTCAGTTCGGGCAGCCTTGCACTGAAGCCATACAGACCTGGATATTTCAACTGAACCTTCAATGGCCACAGAATTGAGAGACATGTTTACTGACTTGAAGGGAGCGACTTTATATCCCAAGTCAGAGAGCGCTCTACAGAGTACTGTGGCAACAGTGGTTTTACCTACATTTGAGGATGTGCCTAGTACCTGGATTACTTTTCCTTTCATCTTCGCTCCCCTCTGGAGTACACGTGAACGTGATCAGTCATACTGGATAGGACCTGAAGGAACGAAAGTCTTTCCCTCAGGCGTATCATAGATGTTGAAATCCACGTCAAAACATCGTTTCAGGGTTTCAGGGGTCATAACCGAGTTAGTCTCGCCTGATTCCATGACCTCTCCCGCCTTCATGAGGATGGATTCATCACTGATCTTGTTTATTGTATTTATATCGTGAAGCACAACAATAACTGTTTTGCCTTGTTCCTTCAATCCTTGAAGTGCTTGATGGACTACCATTTGCTTGTCCACATCGAGGAAGGTAGTGGGTTCGTCAAGTAGCATTATTTCAGAATTCTGGTAGATTGATGCGGCCACTGAAACTAGTCTTCTCTCTCCTCCACTTAGTTCCGAGAACCTCCTGCTTACCAGGCTCTCAATTCCAAGTGACCTGAGAGCATCAATCATCTCCACTTGGTTATTTTCCCTGCTGTATCCAGAGACATCCATTACCTCTCTCACTGTGAAAACAAGAGGGTCAACTATTTCTTGCTGAACAAAAGAAACTTTCCGTGCCAGTTCCCTGAAGCTGTAATCCCGGACATTTTTAGTATCAATTCGTATCTCCCCTTCTCCAGGGCGAAGTGCACCGGTTATAAGTTTCAGCATGGTTGACTTACCGGACCCATTTTTCCCAATTATACCCGTTATTTTCCCACTCTTAATCTGAAGTTCCGGTATTCTTAAAGTGAATGCTCCATTTCTGAATTTCAAGTCACTCAATTCAATTGCCATATGATCCTCCGGAAAGCTTTCTGAGAAGGTACATGAAGACTGGCACTCCAATGATGCCTGTAACTACCCCAATGGGTATGACCTCTCCAGCAACAGCGGTGGTTGCAATATCATTTGCAACTACTAGGAAGAGCGCACCCAAAATGGCGGAAGAAGGCAGAACATACCTGTTTGTTCCACCGTAGAGAAGTCTTGAAACGTGTGGCACTATGAGCCCAACAAAACCAATTATTCCGCTTATGGATACCACTGCGGAAACGCTCAGAGTGACTAGTATGATCATCATCTTCTTCACACGCTCAACCGAAACTCCCACAGATCTTGCGTGCATTTCTCCCATCTGAAGAGCATCCAGTTCCCTGTGGTACATTGACATTATGGCAGTTGAAAGCAGTACAACAATTGACACAGGAAGGAGTTCAGACCATGTGATTCCAGAGAGTGATCCAAGAAGCCAGAAAAATGCACTTCCTTCCAATCTTATATTGGTGAAGAGAAGAAGTGCAACAATTGAAGAGACGAAAAGTGAAACTGCGATTCCAGTGAGAAGGAGATATGTTGGGCTCAATCTTCCGCCTCTCAGTGTGAATACATACACCAGTAAGACTATGAACACAGAAGAAACGAAAGCCATTACTGGGACAGTGAAAAAGCCAAAAACAGTGAGACCGAGAACAATAGCGCCAACAGCTCCAAGGGATGCTCCGCTTGAGACACCAATTATGTACGGTTCAGTGATGGGATTCCTGAATATACTCTGCACCACTGCTCCACCAATTCCAAGGGAAGCTCCCACAATAATACCGCCTACAATCTGAGGCTCTCTCAGGAAAACAACAATGCCATAGTCGGAAGAGCTTATGCCTAAGTGGAAAGCAGCCCCGAGAAAGGGAAGCTGACTGAGGTAAATCCTTAGAACCGTCGGTATCGAGATATGCACCGGCCCAATAAATGTTGAAAGTACTGCAACAATGAGCAAGAGGAGGACTAAGAGCAAAATTCCGGATATTCGTACGCTGTTTCCAGAATGAATTCTGTACCTCTCAAGTCCAGCCTTCAACATGTTATGATCACACATTTCCTATGGGGTCAGGGTTGTAATGAAGATTTATGGGGAATGAGGGTAATGAAACTGAAACATTGTACCCCGCGTAAGCCATCCATGCAACTCCGTATATATCCCTGAAGGAAGGTTCCGTAAAGATATCTTCGTTGGGCAGTGTGAATACCTTTCCGTTCTTCACTGCTTCTGACTGGTTAAATGGGTACTGTGTCATTGAGGAGTTGCTCACATATTGATCAAGGAATATTATCTGTGGAGTATTGTTAGCTATGACCTCCTTAGAAATTGGCACAAATCCCCCGGTAAGGTTGATTGCTACATTCTTCAGGTGGGCATAGTCCATCATGTCATTGAAAAATGTACCGTTTCCAGAGGTGTAGATGCCACCGCTGTCGCTAAGTAGGTAGAATGCAGAAAGCTCCTGTGATGTGTTCACGGATGACAGGGATGTATTGATTGCTTTGAGGGACTGGTTCATCCAGCTGTTGATCAAAGACGCATTACTCTGTTTACCAGTAAGTTCTCCAAGGAATGTTGTTTGCTCCTCAACAGTCTTTAGACTTGTACCGGGCCCGGAATTAAGGAATACATAGTTTATCCCAGCGTTTAGCAGTTTCGTTATTGAGGCCTGGGTGTAGTTTGAATCAAAGGATATCACAACCTGAGGACTCAGATTGTATATGTCCTCAAGGTTCATCTGAGGGTAGTCTCCAACAACAGTGACATTTTCATGGGGCGGATAAGTGTCATACGCGCTCCCCCCAACTATGTTCCCGTAAGCTCCAAGAGCATAAAGCGTAGAAGTTGCTGCAGGGTCGAGGGAAACTATTCTGGTAGCTGGCTGTGAAAGGTTATCGCCAGTCTTCAAACTCATTACCTGACCTTTTGGGGGTGTGCTATTGGTGTGCTCATAGTAGGCGAATGCACTAATTACAACAACAATGGCTATTATTATCGCTATTATTATCCTAACATTCATATAAATATACACCTGTTAAGTACACTTTAGTTTAGTCAAATTCACTTACATCCGCATGTTATTTAAATTTTTCTCTTACTTTCCTTGTCAGAACTGTATCTGTTGCGACAGGTTTTAAGGTCTTGCTGAGTTATTACACCAATGAAATTGGTTGGTGTTACAGCTCCTGGGACAGGCTCTGGGAAGACGCTGCTAACACTTGCATTACTTTCTCGAATTCCAGGCTCCATATCCTTTAAGATAGGCCCAGATTTTATTGACACCCAGATCCATTCTTCAATTTCCGGGGTAAGGTCTCCCACAATTGACAGATGGCTTCAAGGAAGAAATTTTAGATCTGTTCCCTGCAGGTTTTCCGATAGTTATGAAGTGGGTATTGTTGAAGGGGTTATGGGCATGTATGATTCTGGCACGAGCATGGATGTGAGTACTGCCTATTATTTCAGGAAAATGAAAATTCCCTATATTCTAGTGATCAACGTCTCCGGCTCAGCAGAATCGGCATACTACTCCTCAAGAGGTTTCATGAGGAAGGGATGCCTGGGGGTTGTGATCAACGATCATTACTCAGACAAACACCTCGAAATCGTCAGAAAAGAGTTCGAAAAGCACAACGTCAGGGTAATAGGTGCCATAAGGCACTCCGATCAACTTAAGCTTCCAGAGAGGCATCTTGGCCTTGACACTGAGACTGACCCTGCAACAATCAGGAATGCTGCAAAGATTGCGGGAGAGAAACTGGACCTTTCGTTTATGGACCAACTGGATATGCACAAGTGTGAACCACTGGAATCTCCCTCTCATGAGAGAAACAAATCCATTTGGGTAGCAATGGACAAAGCCTTCAATTTTTACTACGAGGGAAGTCTCAGAAGGTTAAGCAAAATGGGAAAGCTGAATTATTTCTCACCTCTCGAGGGAGAAGTTCCAGAGGACCCCGATCTTATCTACATAGGGGGAGGATATCCTGAACTTTATGCCGATGTTTTGTCAAAACAAAAGAAGCCTAAAAAGGCAATTCAGCAAGTTTCCGAGGCAGGCATTCCGGTGCTTGCTGAATGCGGGGGGCTAATGTATCTTGAGAAATACATCGAAACTGATAATTCACGACTAGAGATGGTTGGCCTGTTCCCGGGAACTGTCAGGAAAAACAGGCAGCTGACAATGAGCTATACCAGGTTGCGGGCAACTGGGACCTCACTACTGTTCCGTAAGGGAGAAATAGCTTATGGTCACGAATTCCACTACAGCTCCATTGATGATTCAACTCCCAAGATGCTTTCCAATATAGTAGGAAAGGGCATAGGTGGTAAGGATGGGCTCATGGTGCGCAAAACTTTTGGGTCATACTCCCATTTCGATCTGGACAGGTATCACAATAGGCTTGAAGCCTCTATGTCATAGATTAGTGCGCTTAGGGGAACAGCCTTGGTATCTCCTTTGGCATTTTCACCAGAAGTAACTTCGGTTCGGTTCCTTCATGGAGCCAGTCGAGATCATTTAGTTCCCGATCTGCCGTCCTGGACTGGATACCAAATGAGCTGGCTATCTCCTCCACATCATTCTCGAAACTGAAATATGAAGCATTCTCAACGCCCGGATAGTAACTCTTTGAGAAACTCTTCAGTATTGTGTAGCCGCTGTTGTCAAGAACGAGAATCTTAACCGGGAGGTCGTAATTGCGAATTGTCCAGAGCATCTGAACTGTATACATCAGTGCTCCATCACCAACAATGTGCAACACCTTGGGTGTGTGAAGCGCGAATCCGCCTGCTGCCGGGAGCCCCCACCCAAGTTGCCCTGTGCGGGCAGTGAAATAGGACTTCTCCCTGTAACCGAAAACAGATCTGACAAGGGGGGAGGATGAGACCGCCTCATCCACTACGAGATAATCCCCAAATCGTTTCTTGGCCCTGTTGATCACATATCCGGGGCCCATCCTTCTCTTCTCCCTGGCTGCGCTTCCCTGGCCAGAAATATCACGCGGTCTCTCGTAGCTGCCTTTGCCCTTAGTCCTCAACATAAGCTTCTCCATGAATACACCGGGATTGCTCCTGATGTACTCACCGTGCCTGAACTGAGGAGAAAGGCCAATGTTGATAATCTTCTTCCCCGGAAGAAGAGGGGACGGAAGGTAAGGGTACATGGTCACTTCCCCGCCGAAATTCACCACAAGGTCGCGTGAGAGCAGAGACATGTTCATGGATGTGGTTGCTGGAAGCAGGTCCCCGGCAAATCTTCTATTCTCGCTTTTGAAGGGCGACCGACTGGCAAATGGTTCTGCATAGACAGGATATCCCATGCTGTCTGCAAATTTCTCAGCTTGGTCAAGCTGGCCATAGGCGTCAAGATCGGAGCCCATTATGAATGCAGGATTTTTTGCCTCGGATAAACATCTTGAAACGTAATCGACTGCAAACTCGTCTACATATGATGTTCTGGGCTCCGACCAGGGAATACCTCCGTAATTCGCATCCTGCTCAAGTATATCCATGGGGAAGGAGAGGAAGACTGGACCCATTGGCGGTTCCAGGCTAATTGAGAAAGCCTTCTTCATGGCTCTCTCTATGTCTTCTCCACGTGTTATTTCATAGCTGTACTTCACGGAATCGCCGACGAGGTCCTTTAGATCATGCCAAAGAAAGGGTTCATAGAACATGTGCCTCGAGTCCTGCTGTCCGGCAGTAACAATGACCGGAGATCTGTTCTGCTTGGCAGTATGTATGAATGCCATTGAATTGGCAACCCCCGGGAGAGTATGCAGATTTACCAGCGATGGCCTTCCAGTGAACTGCGCAGAAGAATCGGCCATTCCAACGGCAAGCGAATCATGCAAAGTTAGCACATAGTTGCTCAAACCCCTGAGCATTGGTATCTCAGTTGATCCAGGGTTGCCAAATACTCTTTCTATCCCCAGGTCTGAAATGGTTTTCTCCAGAATTTCATATCCGTGCATTCAGATCACTTGATAAAGGGGCGAAAGTCCCTGGATATACTTGAGTACATTTGATGCAGTCTCAGTTAGGAATCTCTGCTGGCTCTCCACAGTGACACCTGCAATGTGTGGCGAGAATATGACTCCATCCAGCTTGAAAATTTCAGAATCCCTATTGGGCGGTTCCTCCTCATACACGTCAATGCAGGCCCTAATCCCTCGTTTCTTGATCGCATTGACCAGAGCTTTCTCGTCAACGATTCCTCCCCTGGAGGTATTTATGAGGATTGCCCCCTCCTTCATCCTCCCGAAGGCCGAATCTCCAATGAGATTCTTGGTCTCTTGCGTAAGTGGAAGATGAAGTGAAATCAGATCTGACTCGGAAA
Source organism: Thermoplasmataceae archaeon (assembly GCA_046704405.1). Classification (GTDB taxonomy): domain Archaea; phylum Thermoplasmatota; class Thermoplasmata; order Thermoplasmatales; family Thermoplasmataceae. Next base: position 14,082 of record JBJKSA010000018.1, read on the forward strand.
GTATGTCGTCCAGATCTCTGAAGGTGACACCAAACTCATCCTCCTGATCTTCACTCAACCTTGCAACATCGAAATAAGTTGTGTTTGTCCCAAAGAATAGCAGTCTCTCAGCCAACTTCTTTCCAATGGCTCCCATGCCAATTATTCCGAAATTTTTTCCCAATAGTTCCCTGGAATTGGTGAGAAAGGGCCAGTTCCCTCTCACGATCTCGGAATGGAAATGCATGAGGTTCTTGAGCTGAGCCAGTGCCATGGCAATAACATGCTCTGCAACACTCTCCTTGTTGGCGGTCGGGATGTTGGATAGCAATATTTTCCTCTCCACGAGCGCCTGAATGTCAACATTGTCATAACCCGTACTTGCTACCTGCACAAACTTGAGCTTCGGCATTTTCCCAAGGAGGCTTGAATCAAGCTTTGTGAATGTTGTTACTATGAGCACTTCGGCATCGCTGGAATCAAAATCCGTATCCGTCCTGATCTCACCATTTGGAATAACCTGGTCAAGAGCCATACGAATCTGATCCACCGGTAGAAATGGAGGTAGTATTGAGAGAACTTTCATCTGATCCAATATTAATGCAAAGCGAAATATTTTATTATTGTCATTTGGCAGTGCATCCATACGTGCAGCGCCCAAGTTGTCTCTCTCGTCAGACATTTTCATCCCAAGACTGCGCGTACTGATACATAAAACAATGCGCCCTGTGAAGCTTGCACTATACAAAGCTCTGCTCCACTGGTGCAATATGAAAAATTGGGAAACCTTTTTTATTCTGCTTATTATCATACGTGAGCCGGACTAGGCTGGGGGGTCAGGCGCTCCCTGTTACCCGAAGCCTACATGCGGGAGTGACGGCCTGGAGAGGTCAACCAAACTTCTGCCAGGCCTCGTGGAATCGGTGAAGTTCTGTCCCTTTGGATCGGAGGGCTACCCGTTCAAGTTCGAAGGAACATGCGCGGGGTGTTTGCCAGGAAAATCCGCCAGGACCGGAAGGGAGCAACGGTATCCTGGACTCTTGATGCTGAAGGGGTGCGGGACGGAGAAGAAACGGGGGTACCCTGACAGGACATTTGGCCCGATCCAGGTGTGTCCGGCATTTATTTATCACTCCCTGAAATCTTGAGAAGGGAGAGTTGACAGACTACAAGATTGTGCAGGATCCACTTATAGGCCCAATAAAACTTTCAGGCATATTCGAAGAGCTGATCGATACAGAGGAGATGCAACGGCTCAGGCACATTAGATCTTTGGGGCTGTGTTATCTAGTATTCCCTGGAGCTAATCACACCAGGTTCGAGCATTCTCTTGGGGTAATGAGCCTTGCTTTGGATTTTGCAAACAAGCTTGGAATTGAGGATCCGGAAATAGCAGCAGTTGCAGGATTTCTCCACGACGTTGGTCACCCGCCAATGAGCCATGGTGTTGAGCAGTTTTTCCAGAGAAAGACGGGCATGGATCATCTGCAGGCTGGGATTGACATTGTACTTGGAAGGGGGAAATTTGGCGGGAGTAGTTTGCCAGAAATACTTGAAAAGTACTCCATGGACCCAGCAGACATAGCCGAAGTAATGAGTGGAAGTTCCTCCAAGTATCCCGTGCACTCCAAGATAGTCAGTGGCCCAATTGATGTTGATGAGATGGACTACCTGAGGCGAGACTCCCTGTTCTGCGGAGTCAGGCTGGGGTTGATTGATGAGAGGAGAATAATGAATATTGCTTACACCCTAGGAACTGACCTGGTCATAGAGGAAAAAGGGGTGCCCGCTGTTGAATCTGTCCTAATAGCAAGAATTCTAATGTACAATTCGGTGTATTTTCACAAGACTTCAAGGATTGCCCAGATAATGCTTGAAAAATCCCTGGACTTAATGAGCACTGAGATAGAGAACCCTTTCTCAATGAGGGACCACGAACTCATGGATATTGCACTTTCAGATCCAAATTCATCTGGACTCGCAAGGGACATAGTGAACAGGAACCTATTCAAGCCTATCTGCAAACTTCCCTATACTGAGGAAATGGAAGCTGATATCAGGGATGAGCTTTATTCTTCGATTCCCCCAGAGGACTTCATCGTAGATGTGATTCCTCCTGTTTCTTTCTCAGGGATTGACCGTGTCAAATCAGATTTGAGCGTAGTCTCAGGTAAAGAAAAATTCCCTCTGGAGAAGCTCTCACCTCTTGTAAGGGCACTCTACGATACATTAGAATTGAGATCAGTGCTGGTTTCTGTGAAAAAACAAAGGAATGAGGAAGCTGCGAATATTCTGAAAAGGTTCATTCTGTGATCTTCCAGTTCAGAGAATCTTTTGCATTCTGTAAGCGCCCCTGGATCCCATGTAAAGTTCGTGGTAGTATGAACTGAGGTGCTTGATCACTGTGTAACCATTCTTCCTGTAAAAGCCTATGGAGGACTCATTCTTGTCCCTGACTTCAAGTATGGATCTATTGAAGCCCCTGGATTTCATTTCCCCCTCTATCTCTTGAAGCAGGGCTGCACCGATCCCTTTTCCCTGATAACTGGGGTCCACGGCGATGCTTTCGACATCCGCCGTCTTTTCATCTATGGGGATTGCAGACACATAACCAAGGATTTTGCCGTCTTCCTCGGCTACGAAGTGAAAGGATCCTGGGACATCCAGCATTCTCTTGAGCATGGACTTGCTGTAGGGCCCCACTTCGAAGGCGCGTACTTCCAAAGCTGCAAGCTTCAGTAGGTCCCCACTCTCTGTTCTCCTTATATTCAAGCAGCACTTGATCACTCTCTGGGTTAAAAAAATGCATATTACAGCACAGTTATTTATGGGGCCTTGGCAGTAGCCACTCCTAAGATTTATAGTATAAAGTACAATCAGAGGTCGATAGCTGTATGACTAGGGTCATGGCAACTGGAGTTTTCGACATAATTCATCTCGGGCACATACACTACCTCAGGGAATCAAAGAAGCTTGGTGATGAGCTTGTGGTAGTAGTGGCACGTGACTCAACCGCGAGGAAGAACAAGAAAGAGCCAGTCTTCAATGAGATGATAAGGTTGGAGATCGTTTCCGAGCTTCGTGTAGTTGACAAGGCAATCCTTGGCCATGAGGGAGACATATACGCTACTGTCAGGGATCTGTCGCCTGATATCATAACGCTGGGCCATGACCAGCACTTTGACACTGAGGTCATAGAGGTAAAGTGCAGGGAAATGGGTCTTGCCACAAAGGTAGTACGAATCAGCAAATACAATTCAAAATCCTTCGAAAGTTCCTCCGCCATCAGAAAGAAACTTCTGGACAATATAGAGAGCAGCCTGTAACAACGGTTAACTGGGGCCTTAATAATTACAACGAAAGGTAGTAATAGTAAATCTGAGGTAATGTCTTGGTGGAACTAGCTTGAAGCTGAAGGAAAATGTGGAAATGATCGATGGGACAATGGCTCATGCTTACAGTATTTCCTGCGGAGGGAAAATATATCTTGTTGACACTGGCACCAAGGGTTCTGGGAAGAAGATAATCCGTTTCTACGAATCTGTTGGGAAGGAACCTGATTATGTGCTGATAACTCACTACCACATGGATCACATTGGCGGCTTAGAGCAGGTAATGGAGCGATACAAACCAGAGGTGTATGTCCCATCTAAAGAGATCGCAATAATCCGTCACGAGCAACCCCTCCCTGAGGGAACTCCTGCATTTTTGAAGCTTTTCGGCAAGGTCCCACGAATAAGCGACTTATCAGCGCTTAGAACCAGCGAAGAGCTGGAGGCGCCTTGCGTTAAGGTCATGGAAACGTTCGGACACACGCCAGGAAGCACATCATACTATTTTCCTGATGAGGGGGTGCTCCTCGTTGGAGACGCCGTCTACGAAAAGAACGGCGAGCTTGCTGTCAACAAACTGTTTTCCCTTGATCTGGTTGCTGCGGAAGAAGGCAGAAAGAAAATCATGTCCATGAAACCAGTTATGATACTTCCTGGGCATGGGAATCCCATTAGCATCTAAGGGGCAATCTTCCTCAGCTTGCCTATGGTGGTACTAATCCTGGCATAGGCATTGTGTGGATGTATGCTTTCCTCACTCTCCGATGTGATCTCGACTGTAAAATCATCTGGAAATCCCTCGTACTTTTGGGCAATACCCATGGCAATTTCCCTGACTATGTCCTCGACGAACATGGGCCGCTTGTGTGCCCTGTATACAAGCTCACCCTCTTCCTTCCTCTTCAGTATGGAGAGTAGCGGTCCGTTCACTGGCATCTCGGCTATGCCTATTAGGTCATCAATTTCAAGCTGGTGCTCCCTGTCGGTTTGAATGCACACCGTGACTCTGTTCCTCTGGTTGTGTGATATGCTTGGCAGCTTATCCAACTTTCCCGAAAATTCAGGGAACTCCTCGTTTCTCATGGCCCTGGTTGTCTCCATGGCGCACGGACAGGCATTGATCCCCTGAACAACCACTCCCACGGTAGTTATGCAATCATTCTCCTTTGCAATGGAGTCTGATAGAATCCTGTACTTTACAACATGCTTCCTTTCCATCTCCCCTGATCTTTCAGAAAAATAATCTGCTTCAAGATGGACCTCCGCCATGCTTGAATATGGAAATCTCTCGAACACACCCTTTGATATTTCTTCGGCGAGGAATTCTACACCGCCTGCCTTTCCCTTCTCCATTCCAACGCTTCCAATGGCCTCAATTGTTCTTGAAAGATCAGCTCCCTTCCTCGATGCAGGAATATCAACAAAAGCATCTATATTGCAGTAAAGGTGCACTTGCCGGTCCTTCCGAATTATGTCTATGGGATAAACAACTCCCTTCACGCCTACCTTCTGGATACTGAGGCTGATGTCAGGCTTACTCTTTTGTATGTCTGGAAAATCTATCAACTATTGGGCCCCTTTGCCAGCTTCTTGGTATTTCTGTTTTATGACGTTCTCGATTTCCTTGTACTTTTCTTCAAGGTTTTTCTGCTGCTTTTCGAGTGTCTTGACCCTGATCTCACTAAGTTCCTTCTGTTCTGAGAGATCGTCCACTATTTTCTTCTTGTTCTCCACTTTGTAGAGAACAGATCCAACGCTCTTATACACTGGTGTGGACTCACCCACTCCCTCCAGTTCCTTGAGAGTCTTCTCTATCTCCTTGATTCTTGAATCTAGCTGATATCTCTGTGAAGCGACCTGCTCAATTTGTGATTCCAGTTGCTGAGCCTGCCTTATCTGGTTCTGAAGATAATTACTTAAATTCTGATCCAATTATTCTACCTCCTCAAATACCTTGTCTGCGATGGATAACCATCTCGTCAGAGACCCGATAGAAGCCCTGAGCGATACAGTATCTGGGGCATCTATATAAATGTAAAAATTCAGCGTGCCCTCCTCTATTCTGGTCTTGGATCGCCCAACATCCTGCCTAAGGTCTGGAAGGATAGACTTCACATGACCGCTGAATGTCTTCTTGGGTAGTGATATTTTGACACTCAACACCTGCACATATCTGAAAACTCATTAAAAAGAGCATCGTTCCGTTCCTAGAGACGCGGAGAAACACCTGGACAATGAACCGCAGCACAATTCATGCTCAAGAGACACATTGAGCGAGGAAGTGGAATATCTTCTGAAATAGCCCAAGGTTACTTGATTTCCTGCCGCCAACAGATGACAGGCGAAATGCCGAAAAAAGCAAATCTCACAGCTTTCATCAGTGCGAAACCTTAAAATTTCAGCGTCGGTTAAGGGCTCGGGCTCGTGGCCTAGTATGGATAAGGCACCGTCCTTCTAAGTCGGTGATCGGGGGTTCAAATCCCTCCGGGCCCGTTTTACTGATATTATTTGCAGTGAATTTTTGACGAAACATGAAGATGTTGTTGAGGCTTTACAAAAGTATTTTTTAGGTTAACCTAATAAAGTACTCTATAGAAACAGTAAATTAGGGAAAAGCAGGGTTGGTGCAAGGCATTGTACAACAACAGGAAATTGGCAGTTGGGAGATTTCGAGGAAGCAACTTTGCCAAAGTCTTCGGTCCCGCTTGGCTCGTAATGATGGCCGATGTTGATGCTGCCTGCATAATTGGGGGAGCCCAGACTGGTGCGGTTTTCGGTTATGGCTTCATATGGCTGTTTCTGGCTCTAATCATACCTCTCTATGTCGTGCAGGAACTTGCTGGTAGGATAAGCATTGCGACTGAGAAGGGACTTGGGAGAGTAATCAGGGAGAATTACAGTGGGCGCCTTTCTTTCTTGCTGACTGCACCAATGGCTATTTCAGATGTCGTGACCTACGGTATTGAATACATCGGAATAGCTGTTGGACTCGAGATAATGGGGATTTCCATATTCTATACCATTCCCGCAATATACGTAATACACATTTTGATCGTCACTAAGAGGAAATATGTACAGGCAGAAAAGCCTCTGTTAATAATATCGGGATTTTTAATGGGAGCCTTATTCCTGACCCTCTTGTACAGAGGAGTCGAACCCTTTTCCTCTCCCTTGGCGAATCCCTTTCTCATAGGGTACAGCTCAACATACTTCTTCCTGGTTGCAGCAAACGTCGGTGCAGTGGTCATGCCCTTCATGATATTCTTCCAAGCCTCCGCAACTGGAGTGAAGACGGCGGAACTAAGAGAATCAGGGTTTATCATGGATAAGACAAGATCTGTCAGCCTCATGCGCAAAGAGACATTGATTGGAGCGGTTGTGACCGAGATCCTCATGGTTGTGATTGAAATGACCTTCACAGGGATCCCTCAGGCCAGGAATGCCTCAATCTTTGCATCTGCTCATGAACTAGGTCTCGTCCTGACTCCAATTGCAGGGCCATACTCGTTAATCATATTTGGTGTCGGGATGATCTCTGCCGCTTTCATTGCGCTCATTGTGATTTCTTTGGCAAGCGCTTGGGGGATCGCCGAGTCATTGGCAATCTCCAAGAAATCTGTTTGGCTCGTGTATGTACTTGAGTCATTGCCAGCGGTGATTGCTGCCCTCCTGCTACCCGCTGGGATGCTGGTGAATGCTGTCCTTTATCTGCTAGTTCTCTTCGTTTTCGTTCTTATTGGTCCTATGGCAATTCTTGGAGTCATAGGGAAAAACAAGAAGATCATGGGCGAGCTTGCTTTGACAAAAAAGGAGGGCTTGATATACTGGACCACTTATGTGGTCATAATTTCTACTGCAATCATCGCGGTTGTGGTATAGGACTCACGGTAATCAGTATGAGCAACCCCCAGGGCTCAAGAGTTCTCACTGGCCATTCTGACATTGGTGTAAAAGGCAATATGTCTCTTAACCGGGGTCTGAGAATTTGTCGCAGATCCTCTCAAAATATAGCTTTTCAGGAATGCTGGTTTTCCAAAGATCTCTTGTATGCTCTGATCAGATAAATCAAGTGTGAGAAGAAACGATCCTTTCGTTCTTTCCATGTCGCCCTTAAGCCTTTTGTAGTCTTCCGCCCTGAATGGTTGGTCGTACCAATCCTTTCCAGGGTATGGCGGGTCTAGGTAGAAAAAGGCACCGTCGCCGTCATGTATCTTGAAGACTTCACTAAAATCAAGGCTTCCGAGATGCCAGTTCTGCATTCTGTGAGAAGCTTCTGGTAGCAAGGATACTGTCCGCTCAAGGTTTTTGAATGCAGATTTCTCTCTAACAGTTGCATATGTGTCCCCCATCCCTCCAAAGGAGATAGTAAGATCATACAGTGTCCTCAGCGCGTTTGTTATTCTATTGCAGTCATGAATTCCCCTCTTTGAGCAGGTTGCTTCCATTTCTTCCAAAACCATAGGACCGTAAGTTCTCAAGGCTCTATTCTTCTCTCTTGCCGAATGGTTTCTCGTCTTATTGTCAATCGACTCTAGAAAGAGATGTGAGAGTATCTTCAGGTCAGTTTCTCTATTTTGGACAATCTTGAAAAGTTCCGAAAGATCTTTGTTGAGGTCATTGTAAACAGTTTCTCGTGCTTGAGCATTGAAGGCAACAGAGCCTGACCCTCCAAACACATCGACAAGAATGTGCTTACCTGAACTTTTGAATACCTTCAAAATCTCGGGAACGACCAATGACTTTGATCCAGGGTACTTGATAAAGCGAAAGAGGTCCATCCGAGAAGGTATGTCCATAAGACATAAATCTCAATCCATAAAGTGAGCATTAGGGAAAAAACGGTAGTCGTAAGATATTGGAGACAGCTTTTCATGAGTGAGAGGTTAGCTTACCTATTGGAAACTAAAACTCTGCATGCATTACGGCTTTGGCTGACTTCCCTGCTCCTGGCCTGATGAGTCACCATTTCCGGAATCGTCAGGCACTTGCGCTTTCTCAATCTCCTCGACGTTTATCATGTAATAGAAGTTTGATGTCTTTCCGTCGAAAATGAGCCTCTCAAGCACTCTTCTATCCTTCCTTAGGTCAGAAAGGATTCTCAGCACAAGCTCCCTGTCATTAAGGTCAGTTTCGTAAGATATCTCATTGGAGGTGAATGCCCTGTCCTTATGGCTGTACAAAAAGAATACTATGGCTTCCATCCCTTCCATGTAATGGTCGGTACGTTGCCTAGCGAAGCTTTCCTTTTTGATGGGCATCCCTCTTCAAATTAACTCAGGTTTAATAACTGTTTGCCGCTGCCAACTACGAAATTATGTTCACCGAACCGAGGGAAGAATCAGATATAGTGTCAATCAGGTCTATCCTCTGCAGGTACTCTGAGTTGTTGTACTCATTGAAGATTATAGTACTGTATGAAGTCAAGAACCCTCTGGTTCCGGAATAGTTTGCTGTGAAGTTACCCCCAGGCCCATGGAATATGGTATAATTTGCACCTATGGTCTGCTCAACTGAATGAAGCGAAAAGATGTATACACTGTTGTTGCTCATAGTAACTTCCACACTGACATGCTGGGTCGAGATGTTGTTGCTGACATAGGTCACCTGAAGTGAATAGCTGCCATTCACCAGTTGTCCGTTCTGGGAAGTCAGGTTGACAACCCTAAGGGAAGCAGTGGGGGTTGGAGGCGGAAAACCGCTGAAATAACCTCCCAGTATGGTATAAAGTGAAGCTATGAGTGTTACAGTTATTGCAACCAGAAGGACTGTAGCGATAATGGGGCTGACGGCGCTGTCTTCCTTCAGGACAACTTTCTTCATTTGACTAGGTGACACTTCTTTGAATATTATGCTTTTCTCCCGCTCCGGTAATACAGTTTCGTCGGATGCAATAGGCTGGTATGCATACCATTACTGTTTCACGGGAAAGTAAATTTTCGCCAGATTGTGCAATTGTCTTGACAATCATTCCATTAAAGCAAATAATTAAATATTGCTATTCTAGCAATTAGGTCTACGCGATTTAAACTTAACCGATAAATGCTCATTCCAGATCATATCATCCCTATCTGGGTAAAGTTTTTAATTTCGAGAATCGTTTTGAGTGTATTGAGTGAGGTAAGTGGAAGGGAAAGTACCAGGGTAGACAGCTTTGTTACCGGTCTTTCTTCTGTTAATTTTGTATTTGCACTGGCAATGAACCTGTTTAATTTCACGGTTCTTTATCTGCTTACTGAGTCGTCAATTTCAATTGTATACGGCGGTCTTGGGATCTCGGTGGGACAGGCCATACTCATATTCGCAGTGATACCAATTGGAAGGCTCATTGACAAAGGGAAGGCATACATCCTAATGGCAACAGGAGCGCTCCTGTACGCAAGCGTTCTCATGATTCTCTACTTTGCAACAACAGGATCCACCATGTTCTATTTCTTCCTGGCCACAGCAATGGTCGCTGCAGTCGTAATTTTCCAGAACATGTTCAAATCCTCTCTTTCTTCCTTTGTTGCCAAGGCGGTTAAAGAAAACATAATGGGGAAGAGCTACTCCAGGGTAATCTGGATGGAAGCAGCTGGTGGAACAGCCTCCTTCTTCATCATTTTCGCGGTAATCTTTGCGAAGCTCCCAATATCTCTTGGGTTAGTGTATTTGGCAATAGCTGCCATTCTGTTCGTGGTATCTGCGGCATCTATCACAATCCTTGCCAGAGAAAATAGGGCAGCACTGAGACTTGCTGTAAGCAAGGTAAAGAGGCCTTCATTCATCGAAAGCCTTAGGACACTAAGGGAAAGAGGCCGTTTTACAGCTACTCTCCTCTCCACCAAAGTCCTGATGTCCATTGGAGTGCTGGGCTTCTCATATTTTTACATCATAATCGGCAGAGGAATTGGCGTTAGCCTTCTCTATTCACTGCTATTCCTGGGCATTGCTAGCGCTGTAGGTATTGGCTGGGGCGTATTTTCAGAAAGGTTCACCGAGAACCATCCGCAATGGGGAAAGTCATACATCGTGATAATGGCTGCTTTGGACGTTGTATCATATATCCTGGTGCTCATCGCCCTTTACGACAAAAGTGTAATTCTGTTCTTGGCAGCTCCAATTGTCGGCAGCCCAGGCCCATTCCTTGTTCCTGGAGCACTGGCTTTTGAAGTCAAGGGAGTTGGCAAGGAGAATAGGGGGATGTTCGCAGGTATACAACGGACATTCACAGGCATTCCCGCTGTAGCCCTAGGAGCTCCACTTACATTCCTGTTCACTATAAGCCCGATTTACATGTGGGGGGTAATAGTGGCATCTTCGGTGGCTACACTCATCTTTGCAGTGCTGATACCTTCCAGGAAATTTATGTTTGAGAAATATGGAATAGGAGACGCCACTGCATCTGAATAACTGTATCAGGCAGGTGGTGCTGGATTCCCGGAATCTTTCTTAGTTCTCTCCCTGCGTTCAGCAAGTAGTGCAATAAAGATGAACAATACTGTGAGGGCAAAGAGGATCAGCTCAAACTTCACCAGTCCGATTGAGCCTGCATAGGGCACAAGGGCGTCAATGAGTCCCATCGGGAAGGCGATGGCAAAGTAAATCAGTTTTCTTCTAGTGGCGGCAAGAACCACAAGAATACCCCATGAAAGATGTGCAAGCAGGGACGATAATCTTTCCAGTGCAGAGAGACCTATGGTCAGAAGGCTCGAAGGTGACGTAGGTTCAAATAGGGAAGGCTGGACGGATATCAACGCTGACCTGACCACTCCTGCAAGTGAAGGGTAGTAAGCGATGACAAGGTAATCAGAAAGGAGACTAACAAGTGGAAATATGCCCAGCAATATCCCATTTTCCCAGAATCCCAATGATAGGCCATATGACTTGGTATCAGATGCGGACAAGTTTTTCCGCCTTACTGCGTGCGCAGCGACTGCAAACGCGAGTCCTACTTCAAGTATGCAAGTCTGCAATCCATAATAGAGGCCTGTCACTATACTTACTGCGCCGAAATTACTGAGAATATATGATACAGTTGCTGTTTGAAAGACAGTTTTGATTATTATTGCTAGGGCATAAGCGACCAAGGCATAGGCAAGAACCATCCATTTAAGCCCTTTTTTTGCCCTCCAATAGAAAATAACTCCGAAACTGAAAACCAAGGGGATCAACGGACTGAGGAAGTATATGGGGTTTATGTTCGCGCTCGTCAATCTACAGAGTCAATATCCGTGGATATAAAAAGAAAACTTACTATAGGTGAGGCATTTCCATCATCACGATAGAAATTCAGTAATAGGCTGAGTTAAGGTTCTCCAGAAGAAGCTCAAGTTTTTCCCTGATTCCCTTGAGGTCCTCAGCCAGTTGCGGTAATGCTCTTGCATATGTATTGAATAGGTTTATCACAAGCCTGAGTGCGAGGCTGACAATCCTTCTCACCCTCTCCTTAATGGCGCTCACGTCTCCTGTGAGATTGGACGAGAGTCGTACAGCCTCCTCATCATCGAGCAACTGTCTCGAAACTTCTTCATCGCTCTCATAATGCAGCTCAAAATCTGAGGCACCAGGAAAATTAGAGAAGATATGCTCTGAGATTTTAGCACCCTTGCCCAAGATATCGGCGATCTCAGGCGACTTGATGATCTTTATCTCCCCGTTTTTAATTTTCACGAGAATAGTAAGGTCATCGTAAATGGGATTGTCGAATTCTGCCAGTCTCCGCTCGACCTTGTCCCTTAACTCAACGAACTCAGAGAATCCAACTTTGCCGCTAAGCGCCCAGACCTGGTCTCTTAATGAGACCATTTCCCTGAAGCTTTTTGTCGACTCAATGCGTTCCTTCATTTTCTCGTGGTCAGACATCAGTTCTCCCAAAGGGATGAGCCTCCGTTTGCTAATTACACAGTTCACGGTCGGAACGCTTAGATTTCGGTTCGCAGACTGTTCTGCATAAGGTATCCTGTGTGAATAAAAACCAGCTACAAGTTGTGTGACCAATTGGCATGCCTGCATAGCCCCACATTTTAGGTTCTGATTGTAATATAAAAAAAATTAGAGGACTATTTCCTCCTCAGGAGACAAAAGCGGGGCGTCCACGTTGATAGTCTTAGGGTATTTCAGGCCAGCGCCCGTGTTAAGAGCTACCACTCTCTCGCTCCTGTCAATCTGCCCATCCTCTATTAGTTTCCTCAGACCTGTGATTGTGGATGCACCTTCGGGTGAAATGAACATTCCCTCGCTTTGTCCTATCTCTGACTGGGTCTTCAGGATCTCTTCATCCGAAACAGCAACGGCCGCTCCATCAGTATCGTAAAGTGCGTCAAGGACAAGAAAATCTCCCAGCGACTTTGGCACATTCATTCCAAATGCCACAGTATAGGAGTTTTCCCACATTTCGCTTACGTTCTTTTTCTGCTTCCATGCCTCAACAATGGGTGCACAGCCTTCTGCCTGCACTGATACTAGCCTGGTTCTTGAGCCATCTATCCAACCCATATCCCTGAGTTCCTTCATGGCTTTGTGAATCCCAATTATTCCCATTCCTCCGCCCGTCGGGTAGAGAATCACATCAGGGGGCTCCCAGTTCATCTGTTCCATTATTTCATATCCCATGGTCTTCTTGCCCTCCAGTCGGTAAGGCTCCTTCAGTGTCGATACCTCGAAATATCCGTACTTTTCGCACAGCCTTCCAACTATTATACCTGCATCGCTGATTCTGCCGTCAACAAGGTATAGGTGTGCTCCAGCTGCAGTGCATTCAGACTTGGTTATTGCAGGTGCATTCTTTGGCATTACAACATAGGAACCGATGCCAGCTTTTGCTGCGTAGGTAGCCCATGCTGCGCCTGCATTTCCATTTGTAGGGATCGCAATATTCTCTATCCCAAGCTCCTTTGCTTTTGAAATGCCGGCGGCGGACCCTCGGGCCTTAAACGTTCCAGTGGGATTGAGCCCTTCATTCTTTATGTAGAGATTATCCAGACCCAGGTTTTGGCCGAGTTGATCTGCCTTGATAAGAGGAGTGCACCCTTCTCCAAGGGTTACAACATTTTCTGGGTCTGCAACAGGGAGGAATTCGTGGTATCTCCACATGTTGGCCACCCTGTGCGCTATTTCTTTTTTGTTTGCATTTTCTTTTAGCCCTTCAATGTCGTACTTCGCCCATAGTGGCGAGCCGCATGTACAGAGGTTGTTGACCTTCATTGCATCATATTTCTTCGAACACTTTGGACAATACAAATGGTCAACATAGCTGTATTTACTGTCCATAACCTAACTACGCTACCATTTTATTTAACCGTTTTTCGCTCTTAAATTAGTAAGATTACAATATCCTGAGATAACAATACTTTACCATTTTGACAGTAATTGCATTAAACGGATTCCTGCCACTTGATGCAAAATTAAAAAAATGGGAATGGAATTATTTTGTGGCGCCTTTGAAAGCCTCTATTGCCGATTTAATCTCATCAACAGACGCAGAATTTTCAAGAGTGCTGATGTCTCCTGGCACCTGGTCAAGTGAAACCGCCTTGACAACACGCCTCATGATCTTCCCGCTCCTTGTTTTCGGCAAAGCCTTAACGAGGTGAATTTCTTCGGGCACATATATTGGCCCAAGATCTGACCTGATTCGTTGCCTGAGGTTCTGAATTATGTCCGAGTCCTTCTCAAACTCATCTTTAATCACCACGAAAGCAACAACCACTTCACCCTTTACCTTGTCTGGCCGGCCGAAAACAGCAGCCTCTGCGACTTCATTTGATGCAATGAGGGCATCCTCGATCTCAATGGTTCCTAGTCTGTGGCCCGAGATGTTCATTACTTCGTCTGCCCTTCCAAGAAGCCAGTAATATCCGTCCTTATCCTTTATGGCGTAATCGCCGCAGAAGTACTTGCCTTCATACTTGGAGAAATAGACGCTCTTGAACCTCTCAGGATCGTTGTTTAGAGTCAGGAACATTCCTGGCCACGGCTTCTTGTAAGCAATGAAGCCTTTTTCACCTGCTGGGACCTCCTTTCCCTTGTCGTCTAGTATAATGGGATCAACACCTGGCATAGGGAAAGTTGCAGATCCTGGCTTTAGCGGAGGAAGCCCAAGGCCCAGTGGCGGGGCTATCATGAATCCTCCAGTTTCGGTCTGCCAGTACGTGTCAATTATTGGGCTGTTTGAATTTCCTATGACATCATAGTACCATTTCCAGGCGGCAGGATTTATGGGCTCTCCCACGGTTCCAAGTATTTTCAGGGAACTCAGGTCATGCATCTTTGGATACTTCTCACCATATCTCATGAGTGTCCTGATCGCGGTAGGTGAAGTATAAAGAAGATTTACCCTGTAACGTTCAATCAGTTCCCATAGCCTGTCCGGGGTTGGGTAAGTCGGCGCACCCTCGTACATTATTGAAGTGAGCCCAAGGAAAAGCGGTGCAAATACAATGTAGCTGTGCCCTGTGACCCAGCCAATATCGGCGGCACACCACCATCTGTCGTCTTCTGAGGGGTTGAATGCCCACTGAAGGGTGCTTGCGATCCACACCGGGTAACCTCCGTTTCCGTGCACGGCTCCCTTCGGTTTTCCTGTAGTTCCTGATGTGTACAAAATGTAAAGCGGATCACTGGAATCCATTGGTTCCGGCTCAACATACTCCTTCTTCTTTGAGACTATGTCATTCCACCAGTAGTCCCTTCCTTCTTCCATCTGGACATCATTTCCAGCTCTCTTGACTACCACAACAGATTCTACAGTTGATGCCTGAACAAGTGCCTCATCAACAATTTCCTTTAGCTTGACAATTTTTCCGCCCCTCTGGAAGCCGTCGGCGGTAATCACCATCTTCGCCTTAGAATCATTGATCCTTTCAGCCAGGGCTCCTGCCCCAAAACCTGCAAAGACAAAGGAGAAGACAGCACCTATTCTTGCTGCTGCAAGCATGG
The DNA here is from genome assembly GCA_046704405.1 of Thermoplasmataceae archaeon. Taxonomy (GTDB): domain Archaea; phylum Thermoplasmatota; class Thermoplasmata; order Thermoplasmatales; family Thermoplasmataceae. The sequence continues at coordinate 29,309 of JBJKSA010000018.1, forward strand.
CAACGGGTGCTTCGAGGATCATTGGAAGATACATAATTATTCTGTCACCCTTCTTGATCCCCTGGTCCAAAAGGGCCTTGGCAAAGCTGTTCACTCTGGTGTATAGGCCGTCATAGGTAACGATCTTTTCTTCGTCATTTTCGCTGACCCAGATGTATGCGGCTTTGTTTCTTCTATTCTTCGTAAGGTGTCTGTCAAGAGCATTATATGAAACGTTCAGTTTGCCATTTACAAACCATTTATAGAAAGGTGCATTCGAATCATCCAGCACCTTATCCCACTTTTGGTACCAGTCAAGAACTGCTGCCTGCTTTGACCAGAAGGAATCGGGTTTCTCAATAGACTCCTTGTATACCTGCTTGTATGTTTCTATACTAGGATGGAAGGTCTCTCCAATAGGAAGGACTCCACCCTCTTCTTCCTTCGTCGCCATAATTATATCTAATGATCAAAGATATATTAAATTTCTTAATAAAAATTTTCAAAGAAAAAAATAAAATTAGGTAAATATGCTGCTATCCTGAGGTCACTTCTTTCCGAATTTAACTCCTGGTCCTACAGGAATTGAACCTGGCCTTGAGAAGTTCATCACTATGGCAAAGCTGGTATATGCAGCGAAAAAGGCAGTTGCAAACCCAAGGTAGCCACCTATGTGGTTCAACATCATACTGTTCGTTACTGCACCTGCGCCTAGCACGAAGAATGCAAGCCAGAGGAACAGGAATGTGAGGTTCAACGAAAGACTGGCCATCATCGCTGGTATCCACATATACAGTGTGAAGAATCCCCAGAGTATCAGAGCAAAGCCGATCTCCTTACCGGTGGGGGCAATTATCCCCATAGCAGATAGGATTATCAACAATGCATAGAAAAGCCAAAATCCACCATAGCTCGAGAACGCAGTAAAGCCAAATGTGTTCCCTTTCCTCATTTCGAAGGCGCCGGCATAAAGCTGGCCAAGACCTCCATATGCAATGGCGAGTGGAACAACGACATCCGGTCCTGAGAGAAATCCAGCGTTGTAAAAACTCAGTAGGAATGTCGTAAATGCAAACCCAGCCAATCCAAGAGGGGCAGGATCCGCAGCTAGCACTTTACTGAACGGGCTTTCCATTGCGTCAGCCATACTTTGCCTCCCAAGTCTCGTTATCGAAACTCATGGATACATCTAGTGATTTACAATATAAAAACATTGTTTGATCCTTATGATTAACGAGCTCTCTTTTTGATTGTTTGTAATGCAACATTCTAATGGAATTTACAACTTGGCGATTGAATAAACAAACTAGATTGAGACTACTATCTGCTATCAAAAATAGAAGCTTCCTGGTTATTAACCTTGCTAAGGGTTTCTGGCCTAGTTGGATCAAATCATGAAATAACCCGCTAGGACTACTCCATTGCACTTATTATTCTACCGTTTATGTATGGTGTGAAATGTCCTTCATATCTTTTCTGGAGCTCAGGCATTTTCCAGTCATTCCCTGTAATGCTTGATCTGCAAAATTCAGATTTACAGTTGCATTTTACCTCAAGAGTCCATTTGGGGTCCATGGACTGTATTGAATAGTCTAGTGTTACTTCTTCTCCTCGAAGTATGTCTCTCTTGGCACTCAGTGTGGTAGCATTCTTGAACCATAGATTGGAGTCACAGCTGTGGTTTATGAAGTCATCCCTGCGAGGTTCTGTACCAGCGGGGTATCCAATCCAGAGATATTCGTCTATCCGAAGTAGTGTTTCCATCTTTGCAAATCCGGAAAGAACATCTTCCCTTGAGTACAACTTTCCGCCATATATGACTACAATCTCGCCAGCTTCAATTAAATCCTTAGCGAATAGCCCTTTACCGTGAATATTGGATTTCTTTAATTCCAGATACGGATGCTGCCATCCAGAGACTCTATACTCCTTCATCCCTATTTTTGGCAGAAAATGTCGAATCATATTAATTTAACCTAAATGTGTCCGAAAGATCGCACAACTGTCCCTCTGGAAAAATGCGCGAAAAATGGGCTCAGACAGGGTAGTTAAACATTCTTGTACGCCATAGTAACAGATAATTTTGATGGTGTCTTCTTGAGTGCATTTAGGAGCGGATGCACGGAACGCTTTCAGGAATAGAATTAAGTAATAGTATGTGGTTCCGGTTTATGCGTGGTTTCTCTCCCAGAATCCTTGTGATATTGATATGTGCCCTCTTTATTGCTGCAGGTTTATCGGTCCTTGCTGCTGACCTGTCAAGCAATTCAAATAGCGTGTCAGCCAGTTCGTCAATTTCGTATGCTAAACAGGTTCCCCTTTTCATAAATAATAATTTGTCGGTGGGAACTCCGACACATTTTGATGAGAGGTTAGTGGTCAACAGCTCCCAGTATTCATCTTATGAAAATGCAAATCTGTCCAATGTCTTTTTTAGCGATTCCGCAGGCAATGTTATCCCTTCCTGGATGCAGTCGGGGAATAGCAACTCTGACAACAATACAACTTACTGGCTAAAATTGAATAATTCCATACCAGCGCACTCCACGTACGCTTTGAACATGGACTTCGGAACCACCGGGACCATAACATTTGGCCCTAATATCGGTGAGGCACCGCAGCTGTCGAAAGTATACGGGCATTACGATGACGGAGCCAACGTATTCAACTTCTATGACAACTTCTCCGGGACAAGCTTGAAAACTTCACTGTGGAAGGCTTCTCACTCCGCGGTAACAAGTGTCAACAACGGAATCACATTCAATGATCCGGCCTACATCACCTCCCTGTCCCAGTACTCGTCCCCTGGAATCACCGAGGCCTTTGGAAACATGCACAACCCTCTAACCACATCCAGCACAGGTAATGATTTGGGCGGAGTTGGTTTCGGTGCAAATGGGATGAACGGAACGAGTCCTGTGATGACGATGGGTTGGGCAGAGAATGATACAAATGCTCTCGGCCTTACTGTGTATAATGGGAACGGACCATACACCTATAATGTATCCAACTCACTAAGTACTACAAGCTATCACGTCTTCGGTACAGGTTATATCAACAATTCCTACACCACAGGAATGATCGACAATGTTATTGTGAACTCTTCGTCGCTCAGCCTAGGGGTCCCATCTACGACTAAACTGAACATTACCTTGGGATTCCAGACCGCTAATTTCCCACAGTCTAACCACTTCTACTGGATCTTTGAGGCGAACACCTCAACCACGGGTCAGAATCTGCCTTACCAGGTCGGAGGGCAGCAGGTTACATTTTCCGAATCGGGAATGCCAAGCGGAGATTTGTGGGGCTACACAGTAGACAACCTCACGGGAGTACTTGGAAACGGAGGTTTAGTAGTAGGTTCATCTTACTCAATCACTCTTCCTAACGGGCAGTTCAATTACTCCATCTATTCTGGCCAATCTGGTTACGTTCCAACAGTTTCAGGCGGTACCTTCACCGTTGATGGTGCTCCACTGACTATAAATGTGACTTTTGTTGCCAAGACTTATGTTGCAAGCTTTATAGAGCAAGGTCTTCCAACAGGAACCGAATGGTCCGCATCTTTTTCTGGTGACCTATTCACATCCCACGGCAGAATGCTAAATGCTTCATTGCCAAACGGCACCTATTATGTGAAACTCCAAAGTGCAGCTGGTTACTTACCCTATCCAACTTCTGGCAAAGTGACAATTTCGGGATCAGCTCCTACCACTTCGATAGTTGAATTCCAATCCCCGCAGAATCAGAGCTATGTGAGATCACTTTCAAGCATAAATCCAGTCACCGGAGATATCCAATCAGGCTACAACATTTCTAGTGCAGCAATACCCTTTGCAGGGACAATCGCTGTCGACCCTGCGAATGGACTACTGTTTACCGCAGAAGGCACATCGTCGGGCAATGTTACAGTAATGAACATCTCTACAGGTGCATTACAGCACAACATCTCCCTCGGAATCGGCTCATACCCATTTGGACTCTATTATGACTCGCACAACGGATATCTGTATGTCTCTCAAGGCAATGGAAACATCTCAATAATTGACGCAAGCACTTCTTCAGTGGTAAACGTGGTGCCTGTTCCCCAATTGGTCTACAGTTATCCATTTGTCATTCCTTCGCAGACCTCAAGCAACCTTTTTGTGTATGGAGCGAACTCCACAAATGAAACAAACGCTTCTGTTTACACTATTGACCCGAATGGAAATATCTTGGGCGAAGTAAATCTTACAAACATTACGCCTTTCCTGGCTCCTCCGGGTTTTGCGTATAATCTGGCCCCGCCAATATACCATCAAGAGTTGATTGCTACAAACTTAACAGGCATCATTGTATGCAACGTGACTTCTGGAGTGGAGCAATATATTGCCGCCCCGGCGGGGTATGTACCTATCAGCGCTATACCCTATGGGCCATTGGGGACATATCTTGTCGGAAACGAAAATGGAAACAGCAACAAGACATTCAACGTTTCGAGCCTCTCCTGGGGAAATGGCCCTGACATAAAGGATCTCGCGCTCAGTTCAACATTTGATAGCATTACTGGGACCTACTTCATTAGCTCTTACTCTTTGTCAACTGGAGTTGGAAACATAAGCGCTGTTGATGCATCCAATGGCACTGTTCTTGCCACAGCACCCAGCTTGTATCCTTCAATTTCAATGGCTTTCAGCCCAAGCGTGCAAAGAATCTACGTCCTTGACATCCAAGCGTTTTTCTCTCCAGGGATGATCCATGAATATGCAGTCATGCCTGAGTATACTGTCACAGTAAACGAGAAAGGGCTTCCATCTGGTGCTTCCTGGTACATGAACATAACCGGTCAAGCTACATCAGGAGCCATATCCGCTGGCTCCGCGTATTCGATAATTCTTGGAAATGGAACTTATTCATACACCTTTGGAACGTCGGACAATCTGTTTCACGGCGGAACTGGAACATTTACAGTTGCAGGAAGCACAGTAGTCAACTTGACATTTCTGGCGAGCACCTACAAGGTTGATTTCAATGAAACTGGGCTTTCGGGCACATTCTCATGGACAGTAACAGTCAACGGTGTCAATTACACCGGAACTGGTAGTTCAATTGCAGTGCAACTACAAAACGGTTCCTATTCCTACGAGATACAGAACATAAACGGATATAAGGTAACGAATCAAACCGGTGACTTCAACGTGTCCGGCGCACCTGTTACTCTGCATGCCAAATTCACGCGATCCCAGTCGCTGTTATCCGGGAACACGATATACTACATCATAGGAGGAGTCGCCGCGGTTGTAGCAATTGCAGGTTTCCTGATCTTTTGGATGAGGAAACCCGGGCATTGACAGGATGAATGAGTGCACAATACGCGTAAGAATGCCCCGCCCAAGGGGCATAATCTCCCATTTTTTATTTTGATAAGATCGCCTGTTCGCAATCAACTAGAGTTTGGTGAAAGAATCCGCTTTTTCTGGTAAGCCGATGCTATTGTTACGCATTAGGAAGGATGAAAAATAATGAGTTAAGGGAAAACATTACAATAACAGAGAAGTGGGCTCGCCGGGATTCGAACCCGGGTAATCGGCTCCGAAGGCCAACAGGATGTCCTGGCTACCTCACAAGCCCAATGGTAATGTTAGAAAAGCTTATAATTATTGGATAAACTAAAACCTAGAGGGTGCTCTGCACTTCGTCCCCTTCTGGAAACATTATGTTGGAGAGGCCAGTTGCCTTGAGATAATCAAAAAAATTGTACACTGCTTTGCTCTTGCCCTTTCCGGCAACATTTACAACCGACTTGAAGTTGAAGCAAAGACTGCACTTAGTTATGAAAGCAGAGTGGAATGTGCAATCGCCATTCTTGTGATAGATGCAATTCTGTTCAACGCTCTTGTCAGAAGTCATATTAAGGCGTAACTCTCTACAAAAGTATGTAGAACTTTCTTAAATTGATTGGGTATACCTTCGCTGAGTTTCTCCAGAGCAGGTGATATTCCGTAGTCATGCTTGAGTACAAGCCCCACTATGGTTTCCATGTACATTCTCGTAAGATCTACTCTTTCACCTCTCCCCTTCGAGATCTCCCCAATTTTCTTGAGGAACTCTTCCGATGACATTTCCCCAGTTTTTGCCACTTCATGGAGAATATTCATCAGGAAGTCATACTTCCAGATGTCTGTATCAGGTTTTGGGCACTCAGACAGAAAAGTCCTGAATTCTTCTTGTTTTTGGCAGTAGACCAGTACCAGCGCTTTGTGGAGCATTGCCATGAGTAGTCCGTACCGCTCCCCCATGGCTTTGGCATGCGACAGTCCGATATCAGCAATTTTCAAAGCTCCCTCGAAGTCCGAGTGGTATATGGAATATATTTCACCCATTGTGTAAAATATGGGGAGGAATTCCTCCTCTTCCTCGAAGTCTTCCTGCAGAAGGCTAGGCAATAAGTCGCTCTTTTCTCCAGTCAGGATTTCATGGTAGAGTTCCCTCATGGCATAGGCAAGCTTGTACAACTGTCCATCCTTGTCATTCTCCACTGACTCGAGCGCTTTTTCAGAGGCCTCCAGCGCATTTTTGGCATCCAGTTCATTCAAGTACAGGACAGAAAGGAACCTGTAGAACCTATAGGAAAGGCCGTTCCGGTTTGCAACTTCTACCAGTTTGATTGCTGAGGGGATGTAGCTCTTTGCCTCATCAGTTTTTCCCATTATGTAATAGGTTTCAGCGATGTTATACGTCGCATAGGCACGCGTAACCACATCACCGGTCAAATATGAGTTTTCAATTAATTCATCGAAAATGGCAATCGCAGTACTGTACTCGCCATTATAGCTCCTTGCGATGGCTATGTTGTTCAAGTTCTTGGCTGCATTGCTAAGGTGGCCAAGCTCTCGGTTAATACCAAGAGCCCTTTCATAATGCTTCATTGCATCGTCATGCTTGAATGTCTCAAGGCATATATTGCCAAGAATATTCAGTGCCTCTGCTTCCAGTGATTTATCTCCAACGGACCTCAGGGTCCTGATCGCCTCGTCGGTGATTTCCATAGCCTTGGAATACTCACGCCGCTTCATCAGGATGGAACCCTTGGCAAGCAACAGTTCACCCTTATTCTTCTCATCCACCTTGTTTGCACCGTTTATGTCCTCAATCATTCCAAGTGCATCCTCGAATTTTCCCATGTCTCCAGTAAGCTTCGCAAGGCTCACTCTCGGGGTGATTTCACCGGGGAACCTCTCAATTAGGTCTTCGTAACATGAAGCAGCTTTTTCCGGTTCTCCGAGGAATCCCAGGGCTGCACATTTGGTGGATGTAGCGGTGTAGAAGTACGAAGGATTCTCCACACTGCTGGAAAAGTCATCTAGAAACTTGATGAGATAATTGAGTGAAGAAAACTTTGAAATAACCGAATTGCCAAGGGTGCCAAGATACTCTCCAATTCTGTCATAATCACCCTTTTGGAGAAGCACGTTGAGCTGCATCTGTGTGGGAAGCTCTTCAAAGAGTTCGCTCTCACTCAGGGCAGAATACATTTCAAGCTTCTTGGTGTTGGACATCCTGCTTAGGATGAAATCCCGCATCCTGTAGTTGGAAATATCGTATTTGAGGCCATTTTCATTTACAACTCCAGCTTTCTCTAACTTGTTGAGGATACTCAGTATTTCGGTCTCGTCTATTCCAGAGACCTTGCTCAGCTTCTTGTAGGTAATCTCTTCCTGTATGAGTGAGAGGAGTTCAGCAACAAAATTCTGCTTCTCTCCCATCTGGGAGAAGACCCTTGAGTAGTATATTTCCACGCCTTGTGGGATGGGAAAGAACCTGTACAGGACATCATCTACCTCCTTCCTCTGGTTAATGATCCCGTGGTCTTCGTAGTATTTCAGGGCATACTTCAGTGTTCCCATGTTCCCGTCGACGAGGCGATATAGATCGCTTATGAATCTGTCCGGGAGGTTGTAGCCATTGACCTCTAGGAAGAACTTGAGGTCCTCTATCCTCATCTTGTCTATGTGAAGTGTAGAGAGGCTGTCTTCGGTCTCTAGGATCTGCACGAATCTATTTGATTTGTGAGAAGTCTCCATAAGGCTCGTAGTGAAGGAACCGAGCAATTTGAAATTGTATTTCTTGGTAAGCCGGCTAAGATACAGGAAAAAATCCCTGGATTCGTCTGAAACGCTTTCCAGGCCTTCAGCAATGATTACAGTGGACCCATCATTGTTCTCATTCAGCAACTCAGTGTAACCGGCCATCAATTCCTCTACGTCGCGGTTCCTGAACTCATCGAACGCATCATTAAGTATCTCGTTGAAAAGATGGTACTTAGCAAGTTCCGTTCTGAGGTACCTGGACCCCTTGAAGAATCTTATGCCACTGGATTCCAGCTTGCTCTGCAAGTAGGCAATGACATCGTTCTCGCCATAGCCTTCGTGCGCAATCAGGACGTAACTCCCGCCTTTCTCTCTCGTTGATATCTCTTCTGAGAGCAGCCGGCATGCATCCATGTAAGATGCACTGCGTTCCATCAGGCTTTGTACCAAATTGTAATATTAATTAGTTTGTGCGCTGCATAATGAAATTTCCGGTCAAATAGGACTTTCTAGACACTAATTCTTCTGCCGGACTCGTTCAATTTTGTTCTGCCAAACTCCGTCATGTTAAGAACATCAGTGAGATTGAATACAGGGCCGTCCCTGCAAAGTTGAAGGCCGTCAATAGAGCAGGAATCACAAATGCCGATTCCACATTTCATGATTCTTTCAAGAGAAAACTCAGCGTTCACATTTCTTGTCGCTAGATGGTCTGCTACAACCCTGAGCATCTTCTCAGGACCGCAGACGTAGATCATCTCGAAGGGTGAAAGATCCATGCCAGCAAGCTGATCAACTGGATTTCCTTGCAGACCAGCACTGCCATCGTCTGTGACCAGGAAAACATGGTCATGTTCAAACCTATTTGCAAATAGAAGTTCCCTCTCATTTCTTGCGGAAACTATGCCATATGCACCTTCCCTGATCAGGGGCCTCAGTGAGGCCATACCGGTTCCACCCCCCACCAACAAAATCTTTCCATTTCTAATCGAGAAGGTGTTGCCGTAGGCCCCCCGGAAGAAAAGGAATTCTCCTTCCCTTTGGTGCTTTAGCGAACTGGATGTAGGGCCGTATTCTTTGATCGTAACAGCTTTGGGATCTCCCGTAACTGAGAGGGACATTGGCACTTCACCGACGCCCGGTTCCCAGAGCATTATGAACTGTCCCGGCTTGACGTCGTATTTCCAGTCAAACCATAGGGTCGATACAGAAGGAGTCTCGCTTTCTTTCCTCATGATCTTCCTCCTTATCATCTTAAAATTGCAGCTCCTATGAGTTCAGAAAGATTGGTGACAGCTTCCCCCGCCAAGAATTCTTCAATTTCCTTAGAGATCTTGGCAAAAACTCCCCTTCCGTGCTTGATCACCGCAGTGCCAATTTGGACCGCAGAAGCGCCTGCCATGATGTACTCCAGCGCGTCAATGCCGTTTTCTATGCCCCCGACTCCAACTATTTCTTTCCCCGTCTCCTTTTTAACTTCATAGACATACCTAAGACCCACAGGCTTGATTGCCCTTCCTGAAAGCCCCCCATATCTGTTGGTCAGCACCGGCCTTCTCGCAAATATATCAACGGCCATTCCTTTCACCGTGTTTATGAGAACATACGCATCCGCCCTTTCTGCGGCCTTTGCTATGTCAAGCATGTTGCTAACGTTAGGGCTCAGCTTCGCAAACAGTGGAACCTTGATTTTCCCCTTGATCTCTGTCACTATGCTTTCCACAAGGTCAGGATCGCTCCCCACTTCGGTTCCGTATCCCTTTACATGAGGGCATGAAAGGTTCAGTTCTACCCCTGAGACACCATAGTCCTCCATTTTCTTCGCAAGTGAAACAAAATCCTCAACTTCAGATGCAAAAATGCTTCCAATTACAGGCTTCTTAGCCTCTAATGCAATCTTTATCTCCTCACCGAATAGATCTATTCCGGGGTTAGTGAGTCCTACTGCATTTAGCAACCCCTCATCTGCTTCTGCTATTATTGGGGGCTTGTATCCGGTCCTTTCTTCCATGCCTATGGATTTCGTTACAACAGCAGCAGCACCTTCATTGAGAACGCGCCTCATTGTATATCCGTTCTCGTCAAGAATGCCGGATGCCAACATGAGTGGATTCTCAAGCTGGATATTGGCCACAGTCACCGATAAATCAGGCATTGAGGACTAACCCGCTGTTCATGTTCCATAGTTATTTAAATTTGTTACAGGATACGCCTCTTATTCTGGATTCGCCCTCTTTCCAATATCTAGAGCTCACTGGCATTTGCAGTGATGAAGTCAGGGAATCCGTGGATCGTAACGTAACCTTCCTTGTCGATTTCCTGACCATAGAAATAGACCTTCCTATATGGCAGGTCAACCATTCTGTTGCTCAGGTAATATACTCCATCATTCATGGAGAAGGTTCTGCAAGTGTCCATGTTTCCGTAGTTCATTACCAGGTCCTCCGTTATCCCAAGGAAATCCTTTATTGTCCTCTCAGAGAGAGTGCTGCTCACCACAACCTTTGAGGCTCCCGAAATTATGGAATCAACCAGGTCTGCAGTCCTCTGAGGGAAGGACATGACTGTGATCTCGAAGAATTTAGAAATGTCGGTATATAGCCTGAGATTGTATGCACCTCTTGTAAGCCCGTCTAGATCAATGATGAAGAGCTCGTCAGTATCGAGCTCAATCATATCCTTTGCATTCCTGTATCCAGTGATTTGCCTGTGCTCAAGAACAATGCATTTTAGCGTTTCCAACGAACAATCATGATACCTAGACTTATAATCTTATGCGTACAAGGCAGTGGAATTCTTAATGTGCACCTATCAGTCTAATGGTATTGTCAGCTTAACTCTGCTTTAACCATTGGTCCTACGGCATATGCCGATTTAAGTGTCCCCATCAAGAAAACTAGATGTGAATTTTAAAGGAAGAATTATATCAGATTGACTCAATATGTATAAGTGCTTGAGACTTCCAGATCCTATTCCCTTAAGCTCGACAAGGTCCTAGTTCCGATGTTAAAGGGAGGAGCATCTAGGCACAATCTTGACCTAGCCTTTGACCTATGCGCGGATGGAAGATGCGAAATTACTGCCCTTGCTGTCAAGGACGAACTTCATGACCCTGCCTGGAGCGACAAAGTTGCGGTTGTAACATCCGCCTATAGGGAGGGAAAGGAAAGAAACATAAAGGTAGTTCCCAGGGTCAGGACAAGCAGGTCTGTAAAGGAGTGCATCGTTGACGAAGCGAACTCCCACAGGTTTGACTTGGTTCTTGTATTGTCTGAGAGGAGGGCCTCTGTTTCAGCTACACTTTTTGAATCGACCTGTGAATTTGTCCTCAAGAAGTCGCGAGTTCCGGTTGCAATAATGAAAGTTCTGCCAACATCACACCAGTACAGGACCATCCTCTTTCCTGTATCTGAGACTGTTTCAACAAGAGCGGCAGCATATTTTGCCCTTCAACTCACGAGAGCTTCAGGTGCAAGGCTCTTTCTTGCTGACCTGAGAAGATACGACTCCAATCCTGTACATGGATTCAGCCAGCTTTTCGACAGCCTGGGAATAATTTCTGAGAAGTACGCCAAGGGTGTTGACGTTATCAGGGGAAACTCTGGATCAAGCCTCAGTGAAGAAGTCAGTACGATCGCCAACCAGAATTCTGTTGATGCCATTGTTCTGGGGGTCAGGCCGGATGCTGAGCGGAGGGTCAGGATTAATTCAGAGCTGAAGAACGCATTGCGAGAAAGCAAGCAGGACGTAATTCTGGTCAAGAAATGAAGTCTGTTTGTCTAAGAAATTGATTTTCAGTTCCCGTAATTGTTCATCCTTTTCTTGCAGTTCTATGCGAGTTTCTTGCACATGTAGGGTCCAAGCCTTTCATAGCCGAGTTTCCGGAAATAGTCCCTTACACCAATGCCGCTAATCACCAGAATACGTTCAAGGCCGTACTCATCTCGTGATATGCGTTCTGCTTCCTCCATGAGACTGGAGCCAAAACCCTTGTGCTGCCAACGGGAATCGTTTCTTTCCCCAACAGGAACTACGTCGCCGAACACCTTTATCTCCCGAATGATGGATGCACCCAGTACCTCCTTTCTGTGAGAGTAAATGGATGGTATCCTCAATCTGACAAAACCAACAAGCAAGTCGTCGGAAGTTTCAAACGAGAGGAAAATTTCCTTTCCTTCCCCGGCGTCATATTCTCTTCGCACCAGCACTGGAGAGTCTGGAATATCCTGTGTCCTGCCAATCTCACGTGCACGAATTTCCATGGTTCGAATGCCCAGTTCCCTCAATCTTTCATCCACAAGATTTCTGATATCACTTCTCTTGACGCCGGCTTCAATGAATTTCACGGGTATGTCGCGTTGCATGCGTTGAACTCTGATCCACGGCGGCATATCCCGCATGAAGTTTGTTATGAGCTCCACTGCAGTCTCAGTGTCCATGGGAGTATAGTATCCGTTCTTCCACATTTTGTGTATAGAAGTGTCCTTAACAACAAGGGTCGGGTAGATTTTCAGCATATCTGGCCTATAGGCGGGGTCATTAATCATAAGTTCGAAGCTTTTCATGTCGTCATTGAATTCTGCACCTATCATCCCAGGCATAATGTGATAGACAATCTTCAGGCCCGCATCCCTTGAAAGCTGAGTGGACTTGACAATCTCATCAATTCCATGCCCCCGGCCATTCATCCTCAGGACTCTCTCGGATATGTTCTGGACTCCCAATTCAACTTTTGTCGTTCCATATTCAAGCGAAGTGTCAATTTCTCTCTCGAAGAACCAATCTGGTTTTGTCTCTACTGTGAGACCAATGCACCTTCTTGAAGATGTCTCATTCTGCAGTATTGAATCCTCTATCGAGCTTCCAATGCTAAGGTTCATTCCGTCAAGGCAGCCCTTTACAAACGATTCCTGGAACTTCCGTTCTCTTGCGGTGAATGTCCCTCCCATTATTATGAGGTCCACTTTGCTCGTGTCATGCCCTATAGTGCCAAGCTGTTTCAGCCTGTTGAAAACCTGGTTGTAGGCGTCATACCCATTGTTGCGCCCCCTTAGTGCAGCTGGCTCATGACCTGTGTAGGCCTGTGGTGAATTGTTGTCCACTCCGCCAGGGCAGTATACGCATCTGCCGTGTGGGCACGCATCCGGTGGCGTCATTGCTGCAACGACAGCGACACCCGAGATAGTTCTCGTGGGCTTTATTCTGAGAAGGTTCTTTTCGCGGTCGTCAAACTCTCCAGAGTTGAGTATTTCGACATCCCCGGGGATGTAGTCCATGCCGAACTTCTTAGCTAGCTCGACCTTTCGGGAGTGCAAAGCACTCTTGCTGCCAATCCTGCCGGATCTAATGTCGTGCGCAATCTCTTCGTAAAAGCCCATTCACTTGCCAATGCAAATACTACTTAAAATCTTTGAGCAACATTCCCTAAGGACTGCAATCGGCACTCTTTTAATCCCTCCCTTTCATTAGGATACCATGGCACTGGAGTTGGACGAGGTCGAGATAAGAAAGCCGGAGGACACTAACGTTATCCTGGGTTATTCTCATTTCATCAAGACTGTAGAGGACTTGACAGAGATCGTTAAGACTCATGCACCACAGGCGAAATTTTCAATCACTTTCTCAGAGGCATCTGGCCCCCGACTCGTGAGATACGAGGGGAACGATGACGAATTGGTAGAGTACGGCATGGACAACATTAAGAGGCTCTCCTCCGGTCACACTTTCCTCATAATCCTCAGGAACGCCTTCCCGATCAGCATAATGAATGCCGTCAAGGCATGCCAAGAAGTTGGGACAGTTTATGCCGCAACCGCAAATTCCCTGAAGGCAATTGTTGCCAGAGGAAAAGACGGGGGCGGAGTAATGGGAGTCATTGACGGGCAGGGTCCTCTAGGCGTAGAGACAGAAGAGGACAAGGAGAAAAGGAGAAGATTCCTTCGGGATATTGGCTACAAGAATTAGGGCCCGTGGTGTAAGGGATATCACTCAGGCCTCCGGAGCCTGCGATCCGGGTTCAAATCCCGGCGGGTCCGCTCCATTAATAATAGATAAAAGAGTTGTTAAAATATCACAATTCTATTGTTATTTCATCGAGAAAATTGGCAAACATGACCTCATCAGGGAAATCAAGAACGTCATGAGCTAGTAAGAGAATCTTTAGTGGTAGCTAAGGTCACGAGAGACGCATATATAACCGGACTTGGTCTCTCTTCCCGATTAATTAAAAAGGTCCCTGACAAGATATAAGAAGACACAAGGACCTAGGAACTCAAGGCTAAATTCAAGGATTTTGTCCATAAACAGGTTGAAAGTGGAAGTGCAGGATTAAAAATTATAAGATTCACGAAAGCAATTGTGAAATAGGTTGAGTTCAATGGTCTAGAACCTTGTCTATCTAAAGTTAGAATACGTGGGTCCAATGTATGCCCCACAGTCTTGGATGACAGAGTACATCAAAAAGAGGAAAGGTCCAAAATTTTGAGAATGGCTACAAGCAGAAGATAATACCTCAAAATGAGGTCAAACATTACATTGAGGATATGCGATGGGAATGCTTTAAAAACCTCTACGCAAGAGAGCCGATAATAGGGCTTTCTAACTTGTTTCTCTCATCCGATATAGTAATTAATTAAACATACGTCTAATTTAGTATACAGAATTAACTGGAAAAATCTCACATTGTATTTGTTCCGCATGGGACTTTATCGCCTCCTTTTCCATATTTTATGATCTACATAGCCTGGCTCGACTCATGCATTAGGTATAATTGAAATGTGGCAGTCAAAAACTTGAAATATATTCAATCTTTTGACTCTAATATATAAAGGTTAAGGAAATGTGCGAGCAGTGTTCCAATCATGGAGGAATTTGTGCTTGCGGCAGTAGGTCACCGTACTGTCACTGCAAAATAGGATCAAAGTGTCCATTCTGTGGTCACGATCCTCTGTCAGATACACCCAACAGAAACAGGCAATATCATGAATTTGGTTTTTTTCCTCACCCATTTCTTTATGATAAGTCGAGCGGTACTCAAAGATGGCAGTATTTTAGATCTGACAGACCACAGCAATTTATAGTAATGAGTTCTGAAACTAAGGTTTTTGCCTGTGTTGTCTGTCACTTGATTTGTAGCCTTCACTGGGAAGGTGATAGAGATGGTTTTGTGGAAGGGTCTGGTCCTGAAGAAATGGACAAATATCGTCAAGGGGAAGAAATCCCACTTCCTGGAGCGACAATGCTATGCAAAAGACACCACAACTTATGGAAAAGTCTCGTCAATTTGGGAATCCCAGGGACAAAGTGGCCAAGTCAAATCATCCGTGGAATGGTATATAATTTCCACGCAAGAGTGATAAGGGGTAAAGAGGGGGTGAATCTCTCGTTAGAGGAATCTAATCGGCTTCAAATGAGTGTAGACATTCTGAAGTCACAACCATCCTCAACCCAGAAAGTTATTCCCCTGCCTATATTTGGAATGGGTTGGACCCCACTGGGAGGTGCAGAGTCTATAACCGCCTACAATTTCTTTTCACCAATGTCTATTAACAGGCCCAATACGGAAACTCAACAGAATTTAGTAAGGGAAGAGAGCTTATTGTCGCAATGGCAATCAGAAGTCAGAAATGCTAGAGATGGTTTGCAATATGATGAATCGACATATGGCTTGTATAGGCAAATGTTAAGCGATCTGATCGACACTTATCCTCCTTCGTTCAAGACCTGTTTAAACTGCGGTCAATCGGAGATTCCACTTAATGCTAATCAGTGCCCGTTTTGCAATAATAGTGATTTGGTAAATGAAGTGGACCCAGAAGGGGTCGTACCTGTCTATTCCACACTCACCTCGACAACGTGACTTAAAGATCGTTTTCCAGGATTATCTTATCGCAAAATATTTGGGAATAGAAACTGAAGACGATAACTAGAAAGTCCTTGATGAACTATACAATGACAAAGAAAAGCACTCAATTCTCCTTAATCGAAATAGGAATACATAGGAGTCCTACTCAAGGCATGTAAATAAATTCTGAAATTCGAGTTGCTGAATCCTATTGACAACCATTAATAATTCGAATTCTGGTGGGCCGCTCAAAACGAATAATGTAGCTCAGTTCCACAAAGGCTCAAACATTATAAGCGACATATGGGTGCCAACCATAGATTTTACAATGCCAATGTGTAACATTCCCAAAAAATGGCTCATTCGCTCTAGCAGGGACAAGTAGTACTGTTTGGGCTATATGTTTAGGCACTATCTTAAAGGAAGGATCAGGAATAGAATACTAGGTGGTTGACCTGGTCACTGATGACATATTTCCTGTCTCCGTAGAAAACTGCATTGAACTGAAAAATATTGTGAAGACTTTCGGGAAGATCGAGGCACTCAAGGGTCTCAGCATGAATGTAAGATGCGGAGAGCGTCTCTCATTGCTAGGCCCCAATGGAGCAGGAAAGTCAACAACTCTTAAGATACTCTCAGGCCTCCTTCGGCCGGATTCCGGAGAAATACGCCTAAAGGGGTATGCCCCAAATACACTGGAGGCCAAGCGCATGATAGGATATCTGCCTGAGGATCCCAGTCCGTACATATCACTTTCTGTCCAGGAGAATCTTGAGTATATCGGAAGCATCAGGGGAACTCCCAATCTATCAGACAGAATAGAATATCTCATGAACTTGCTCAGCCTCGAGAACTACAGAAAATTCAAAACGAACAGCCTCTCAAGAGGAAACAGGCAGAAACTCGCCCTCGCGCTCTCATTGGTCCATAATCCCAGCATACTGATCATGGACGAACCACTCAACTATCTTGACATACCTTCGCAGGAGAGGGTATTTGAAATGCTGGAAAAAATGAATGCCACTTTCCTTGTCTCAACCCATATTATGTCTATCGCTGAGAGGCTCACAGATCATGTTGTGATGATATCGAATGGTCTCCCCGTCTGGGAAGGAACCATTGAGCAATTAAGAGAGAGGGGCAGCCCGAGCGAGCCAATTGAATCAATTGTTTCAAGGTTGATGGTAAATGCAACGTAGTTTAAGCGGGCTTATGCTCAGAACCAGGTTCACCTGGTACTATATCCTGATTATAGCCCTCATAGGCATTTACTCCGTTTATCAGATTCCATTTTCTGGCGGATTATTCTACAACTACAGCACACTTTATTTTTCTGGTGTTTTTGGCGGTTATGCCCTGGTTACCACCATATTGGGAGGAATATCTGTATCCAAGTCCGATCAGGAATATCTTCTTGTATCTGCAGTACCAAAGCGCCAGCTATCTTTGGCTTTCCTGATGGTACAAGCACTTGGCGCTGGCCTTCTTCTCATTGCTGTCTCCATACTTTCCCTTGTAACCCTCAGCTATGGACTGGTGAATCTTGGACTGGCAGCCCTGGACCTTGCCTTGCTGGATATTTTCATCATTTCTGTCGGAATCGCAGCTTTCCAGTTCAGCAGGAAAGTGAGGGTGCTGATTGCAGTTGGGATTGCAGCATGGGTCCTTTCCTTTCTAATAGGCTTTCCGTACAGCCCCCAGGCGTTCCTGCTTGGAAACCCTCTCCTCTCACTTCCCCTTAATTTACCTATTGCAGCTGTGACATTCTATGCTGCCGTGAGGAGCCTTTCAAGTGAAGACCTGCCTCTTAGGCTTGCGACGACAAAAGACTCAGGAATGGTATACAGATCCTCTGTGGATTACAAGAGATACAAGCCCACAATGGCGGTGTTCATGAACGGCTTTACCACCCTGACTTTCAGCACAAACTCCGTAATGGCCGGAGGGGTAAAGGTGAGGACCAGCAAGATCCGACTGAGGACATACTTCATCATCATGATTATAATAGCTGCAGTCTACGGGTTCCTGGCATACTACCTCATCCCATATGGCGCACAATCCGAGGGGTTTAATTTTGTCGTCCTCTTCGGAGCCCTGTACGCGGGAGTTCTTCCGCAATTCATCTTCAGCTCTGGTGTAATGATATATGAGCGGGCTTGGCTTTCTTTCACCTCCATAGAGCCCTGGCGCTACCTTCGAATTATTCTAGCTTCTAAGATCCTGCTAAGTGTCTTGACAAGCATACCATTTGTTGCTGTAAGCCTGGTGGACAGGTTTCTTGGTGTTTTGAACACAACAGAGTCAATTCTTGTATTTGTTGTTCTTGATCCTCTCTTAATTGGCCTGTTTCTGTTCTTTGCATTCACCCTGAGTTCTTACCAGATAACAGATGAAGGCTTCCTTAGTTCTCGGATGAGCGCCGCGCAATTCGCCTACGCCTTGCCTATCATAATTTTCACAGTTGTTGTTATGGTTTCAATTTTGGTGCCACTATTGATTGCTGTAACTTCTGTGGCTACTGGATTGCTGCTTCTCTTCGTGACAGGCCGTAAGGCCTATTGGGAGAGGAAGGTAAACCGGTTAGTGGAAAAAGGGTACGTTTAGCCTCTTGGTAATTTGGCAATTCTTGTTCAAAAGTTATAATTGCCTAGTGAAACTGCCTGTCCCCAAGGAGAGAAAATACTAATCGCCCTTACATTTAGGGCTACTCTTAAAGAAGAGATCAATAGTGAGAGTGCAAATTTAAGTACAGATGTTAGATAAATAGTTATGGAGCTGCCTCTCAAGCGTCTCATCATCACAGTTATAGCCGTATCTATATCTGTGCCGTCAATCTATTACACGACCCAGTTCTATGACAGCTCTCTTTATGATAAGAACCCAGAGCATTATATTCCGCCAGATGCAAGCTTCATTGGCCTGGTTAACAACGGTTCTTCACATTACTACGCTTTTCTGGAGGGAACAAATCCCGGGATAATCACCTCGATCTCAGTCTTCGAAATTCCCCAACTCCTGAACTATCAGGGTGTCTCAGAGAATACGACCCAGAACATTTCACTTGTATATTTTGAGGAGTACCGCGGCATAAATGTCTTCCAGTTAAGCGGGATAAACGCCTCCAGTGTGCTTGATGCTTTTGTAGGCAGCACGCTGGGATTGAATATTTTCATAAACACCACTCTATTCTCTGTCCTGCTCGGAAACCTGAGTTTCTACATTGCCAGCCCTCAGAATACTCTCTCAATAATAGGGAACAGGTCGGTTGTAGAACACTCCATAAATGCCTGCCTAGATAGAAGCAATATATTGACTTCAACCGGCCTTGTCTTTAATCATACTAGCAATGTTTCCCTGTTCCTTTACCCTCCTCAGACACCCAACTTCAACCACCTAAGTGCGAATCTGAGCTACAACCACACTGAATTGTATCTTGCGTTCAAAGATCTAAATTCGACCACCCAGATCGCTCTTTCCTCAATTGCTCTGCAGTCGGGATTCAGCATCAGGATTCTGCAGAATTCCATCGAACTGGAAGCTGACAGAGGTTACAGCACATTTTACCGATTTTTCAACAGTGATGGCGGAGTATCAGGTGTTGAAAGTGGAGCAAAGGTTTGAAGGTGTGAGTGAAAATGTTGTCAATAATCTACAGGCAATATTTCAAAAATTACTACAGGTCCAGAAGCTTCTATCTCATGCTGATCCTTCTTATCATAATAACGGTGATGATGTCCTATCTCACCTTTAGGTATCACGGCGGAATACCATCCTTCATTGGCGGTAGCGTTTATTCTACGCTCTCGGTACAGCTCAAGGCAAGGGTGTTCAACTTCCTCTGGGCCTTTGGCCTCACGAACTTCCCGGTATTCGCATCGGTGTTCTTCGGCTCTCCGGCCATTTCAAGCGAGGTAGAATCCAACACTGCACTCCACATTTTTCCCTTGCCTATCAGCAGGTATACCTTGCTCTTCGGGAAATACCTGGCAGCACTCTCAGTCACAGTCATTCTGATTACAATATACATGACGACTCAGGTGCTTGTGATAGATTATGTGTTCGACACCGGGCCAATTATCCAGTTTTACTATTCCTATCTTATCGCAGTACTTTTTGTCGTCTCCATAATGGCATTCACTTTCATGATAAGCAGCATATTCAACAAGAATCTCTACGCATACATCACAGTCTTCGTGATTTATTTTCTGATCTTCAGTTCTGTCAGCCTTGTGATGCAGCTCTTGTACGGAAGCGACACAATATTCCTCCTTAACAGCGCAGCTGCAATGGTTGGCAGGGTCTATATAGACATAAACACAAACACGCTCCTGGGAGTAGGCTCTCTTTCGCCTGCGGGTACGCCTGAGATAATGGTATCAGTCCTGGTCATGTGCCTATACACTGTAATCTCCCTTGCAGCTGCTGCTATCCTGTTTGAAAGGATGGAGGCAGTATCATGACGCACAGCATCAAGGTTTCAAGTGTAACAAAGACCTTTGGATCCTACACCGCACTTGACAACGTCACAATCAGCATGGAAGAAGCAAGTTGCGTGGGACTCCTCGGTCCAAATGGAGCCGGCAAGAGCACTTTGTTGAAATCAATAACGAACATCATAAAACCATCCAGGGGGAGGATTGAAATCAATGGTGTTCATGTGTCAAGCAGCCCTAAACAAGCACTGAGAAATGTAGGGTCCCTTGTGGAATTTCCACAATTTTATCCCTATCTGACAGGCCTGGAGTCACTATATTTTGTCTGCAGGGTAAAAGGGCTAGGTGCCAGGCAGGCAAGAGATGAGATTGAAAGAGTTTCAGCCCTTACGGGAGCGACACGTTTTCTTGACAGGAAAACGGGAGGTTACTCAAGGGGAATGAATCAGAGGCTTGCCCTTTCATCTGCACTTATTGGCAATCCTGAGATACTCATACTGGATGAGCCCACCTTCGGCCTGGATCCAAAAGGGATGAGAGACATAAGGACTCTCATTCGAAAAATAAATTCTGAAAGGGAGTCGTTGATTCTCTTGAGCAGTCACCTAATATATGAGATAAACGAAGTGTGTGACCGGGTTGTTATCATAAATGGAGGGAGAATTGCGTATGACTCCAGTACTCCGGAAAGCGATGGATGGATAAGCATGCATTTGGATCGGATTCCTGAGGACCTCTCATTCCTCGAAGCATTTACTGACACATACAAAGTGGATTCCGGGAGGCTCATTACTAAAATGAAGAAGGAAGCAAGCAGCAACGCGATAATTGACACTTTGATAAAGATGGGAATTGAGATAAAGTCATTCGGTGAATATGACACACTGGAAGACATATACTTGTCAATAGTCAACGGGGAGGATATATTTGAGTCGACAGGCAAAGTGCCGGCAACTCAAGGGGAACCGGCTCATAATGGTCCATCTGCATAGGGGGAAAGTTTTCTTCAAATAGAGGTAAAGTGTAAATAAGAGACTCTGGAAATGTATATTAAAATAGAATATTATGAGGCAGCGGACATTGCACAACGCCTAAGCTGCAAACAAATTGGAACTCGCAGATGCATGCATTTGGAAGTCTAGACTGGAATCTCGGGAGAGTGGTTTGTGGAAAAAAGCAGCCATAAGGTCCTTTTTATAAACCTGATCAGAGGCTCAAAATACTCTGTAGTGAGCATAGTCTCATTTGGTATGGAAGAGGCAATACTCTGGGCGGGCCTTTTTTTCTTTACTGTCCGCTACATCATACCTGTAAATGTGGCCGCTGTTTTCTTCAGCGTTGCATTCTCCTTCCTCGCAAATGAGTACTGGACAGTGAAGCTCCAGGGAGACCATAGTGGACAGAGAAGGGGCATCTTCATTAGGTTGCTCAAGTACGAAGTGATCTATGCGGCAGGAAGTGCTCTTGGTATCTTGGTGCAGCTACTGATTTACTACAGATTTGGAATTAACCCAGTAATAGCAAACATTGGGGGTGCCCTGGCCGCATATCCACTGAATTACCTTACAAGCCTGCTCTATGTATGGAAAATTCGTGCCTGGAAGGAATAGAACTGATCTCTTGTATTAGATGTGATTCTGAACACTACGGAATGATTTGACTCAGATATGTTCTGAGTGGCGCAACATGAAACGTCAACTTTTTTTCTGTGGGGGCAATAGCAATACATGTCAAAGATAACCACTGTGAATCCCTACACGGATGTGGAAATCCAGTCGTACGGGAGTGAAACGCTGGATGATATAAAGGGCAAGATTAGCAGGATGAGGAGAGAGCAGAAAGAGTGGCGTCTTGACATTGATGAGAGGCTGAATTACTTCAAGAATACCCTTAAGCCCAACTATGAAAGAAATTCAGAAAAGCTAGCGCATATTATGACAGAGGAAATGGGTAAGCCCATTTCGCAAAGCAGGTCGGAAGTCAAGAAATCCATTTGGCTGATTGATTATTTAGTGGAAAATGCAAAAGAGTTCCTGGAGACAGAGCAAGTCAAGACTGAGGCGAGGAGAAGCTACGTGAGATTCGATCCTCTTGGTGTTGTGATGTCGATAGAACCCTGGAATTTCCCTTCCTGGCAGGTAGTGAGAGCAGCAATGCCTGCCCTAATGTCGGGAAACGCGGTTCTACTGAAACATGCATCTGCGGTTTCCGGGACGAGCAAGATGCTTGAGGAGATATTCGACTCGCCTGTTTTCCATAGCACAATTGCCAGAGGGGCCACAGCGTCAAGCGCAATACCCTTTGTAGACGGCATAGCTTTTACTGGCTCTACTATTGTTGGGACATCAATTGCAACCGAGGCCGGGAAGAACCTGAAAAAAACAGTCATGGAACTTGGAGGATCAGATCCATTCATCGTCATGAAATCGGCTGATCTAGATTTTGCAGCAGAAAACGCGACATTTGGTAGGCTCCAAAACAACGGCCAGAGCTGCATAGCCTCCAAGAGGTTCATAGTTCACGAAGATATATATGACGATTTTCATGAAAAAATGAAGCATAAATTCTCTGAGGTTAAGGTGGGCGACCCCATGAACGACGGTACTTTCCTGGGGCCTGTGTCATCCAGCTCACAGAGAAAAACTGTAGTGGGCCAGATAGGGGAACTCTCAACCTCTTCCAAGGTGGAGTCCTTTGGAGATGCTTCAGGAAACGTGCTTCCACCGACCATAATAGAAACAAAAGAAGAGTATCAGGACGAGATATTCGGGCCTGTAGCCATCCTGAGAAAGTACAAAACCGGAGAAGACGCCATTAGGATTGCCAATGAGACACCCTTTGGTCTCGGGGCCTCTATTTGGGGTGAACCTGAGGAAGCCGAGAAACTTGCTCCATTTATTGATGCTGGAATGGTATTCGTGAATAAGGTCGTGGCCTCAGATCCCAGGCTGCCCTTTGGAGGCGTCAAAAAAAGCGGTCTGGGAAGAGAACTCTCCAGGTATGGACTGCTGGAGTTTACAAACATAAAGTCAGTTTGGGTCGATGGGAGATCGGCAAAATAAATTCATCAGTGGCGCACTACACATGGGAGGAAAATTGTCATGTCAAATACATCTGAGACTGCAATTCTAGGAGGAGGATGCTTCTGGTGCACAGAGGCAGTATTCCAGGAAATAGAGGGCGTAACCGAAGTTGACTCAGGCTACTCGGGAGGGCACAAGGAAAATCCCAGTTACGAGGAAGTATGCACCGGTGATACTGGGCACGCTGAGGTTGTAAAGGTAACATTCGATCCATCAGTGATATCATACGAGGGCATACTGGATGCGTTCTTTGCCATGCATGATCCAACCACAATGAACAGGCAGGGCAATGATGTGGGCACTCAGTACAGATCAGTTATCTTCTACATGAACAGCGGACAGAAAGATGCTGCTAAGCGCAAGATTGCAGAGCTTGAGGAAAAGGGAGAATACAGGAGGCCAATTGTGACCGCTGTAGAAGAATACAGCAACTTCTACTCTTCAGAAGGATACCACAAGAATTACTTCAACAACAACAAGGGTGCCGCCTATTGCAGGCTGGTCATATCGCCCAAGCTCCAGAAGTTCAGAAAGAAACACCCCGTTGAACTAAGGCTCAAGCCTTGATCCATTCAATAAAATGGTGAAGTAGATACTAGTCATCAAGCATTTTTCCGTAAATGCTTACCATTTCTCTATAACCGATGCCCTTGTAGAATCCAAGTGCTATAAGGTTCAGTGAGGGGAACTCAGCCGTCACAAGGTGTATTTTCTTTTCCTTTAGTCTTTTGTACAACTCATCCATGAGCAACTTTCCTGTATTCTTTCTCCTATACTCAGGCATGACGTAGAACTCAACAATTCTGGCTTCAAGCGGTGGTTTGTAATACAACCTGCGGTGCACATCCACTTTTATCAGGCCAACAACTTTCCCCTTGGATTCCGCCACTAGGACAATGTAATTATTGTTGTCTTCAAGAGCCACCTTAAGGTGCTTTTTGAAGTCTTCCTTGGATTCCTCTGCAACGTTGAATGCATTGTCAAACTCAGAGTTCAATCGCTTCAGCCGCACAATCTGATCCAGAGCGAAGTCCAGATCCTCCCCTTTCATGTTTCTAACAACAATGTCCTCAGTCATTTTTTTTCACCCCGGGAAGTGGTTTTACAAGTTTTCTGTCAAGAAGATCCATGTAGATGTTCCTGTTCTCCTGTATTATTTCATTTGCAATGTTGAAAAAGGTCTCCTTCGAACCACTCTTTCTCGCAAGTTTCAATTCGACAGTCTTGGCGGCAACAGCTGATGCCACCCTGGGATAGAGTTCCCAGTCCTCCATGGTGGGGACAACATTATTCTCGGTTGGATCCTCGATGAAGTTCGCAATTTCATTGGAAGCCGCCACCATCACCTGGAAGTTTACACCCGTGGATCTTGCGTCAAGAACTCCTCGAAATACTCCTGGGAAAACAAGGCTATTGTTGATCTGGTTAGGGTAGTCGCTTCTGCCAGTTGCCACAATGCTGGCACCTGCCTCCTTTGCCTCGTCCGGCCATATCTCAGGAACAGGATTCGCCAATGCAAAGACAATTCCATTGCTGTTCATATCCCTTATCCAGTCCTTATGAATGGTGTCAGGTCCCTGCTTGGCTGCGGACACAACCACGTCCGCTCCCTTTATTGCCTCCTTCATGCCACCCTTCCTTCTTTCACCATTGGTCTTTATTGCAAGCTGGTACTTCAGAGGATTATTGAGCATGAGCACATCCATGTCTGATCTTTCAGGCTCCAGTATTCCCTTGGAATCAACAAGAGTCATGTTGCTGAACTTGAACCCCGCAGCATCCAGCAGAAATGCAGCAGCTATATTGGCGGCTCCAGCACCGACGAATGTTACTCTTGCATCCTGGAACTTCTTTCCCACAAGCCTGAGGGAATTTATCAGCCCGGCAAGAATAATTGAAGCGGTCCCAAGTTGGTCATCGTGCCAAACAGGTATTTTGAGGGATTTCTGCAAGGTTTCAAGAATGGTGAAACATTTTGGGGACTCTATGTCCTCAAGGTTGTATCCTCCAAAGGACGGTTCCAGTGCCCTTGCCACTGCCATGAACTCTTCCTTGGAACTCACTCTTATGGGAATGGGTACTGCATTTACCCCGCCGAAGAAATTGAATATCAGGGCCTTCCCTTCCATTACGGGCATTGCAGCCTCAGGACCAACATTGCCGAGCCCAAGTACCCTTGTGCCGTCTGTGAGTATGGCTATTGAATTCCACCTGCCTGTGAGCTCGAAGGAAAGCTCCTTTTCTGCTTCGATTTTGCGAGATACGGCGGCAATTCCTGGAGTGTACCAGAAAGAAAAATCATCAAGATGTCTCACAGGAACCTTTGGCATGACTCTTACTTTGCCTTTATAAAATTCAGAGTACTCTATAGCAAGCCTGTTGTATTTCTCAGTCCTCTGAAGGTCCTCCATTAGACTCTTAAAGATATCGTCTCTTGCGTTAAGAACCTTTGGAGAGCACATTTTTCAAGCATGGAATAAATATTTGCTGCTGAAGATTGCAATTTGCTCAGATTTTTATCAATTAATAGTATCTTGAATTTGAATGACGAAGAATACGGAGATTGAGAACGTCAAGGTTGATTGGGCTCCCGTGCTTGAGAGCCAGATATCAGATTATGAGGAAAAATTCCCAGATAGGGGAATAAGGGAAACTTTTCAGGGAATAATTGACGATTTAAATGCAAACAGAATAAAGTCAAGGCTAATATTGTCCGGAAAGGAGCCGGCTGGATACGCATATTATCTTCTTCCTGGAACAATGTCTGACCGGATCCTCGGAAACCTCGGCTTCGTTGACAAGAAATATTCAACAGATGGCAGGTGCGAGAACCTCATGAAATGGCTTCTTCAGGAAGGAAAATCGCAGGGCAGGATGATAATGCTAAATGAGGTCTTCAACGGAGGCCCCTCAGCGGGGAAATTGCTTGATGAACTGGGTTTTCAGAGGATGGAGAGGGAGATGATGGAAATTTCCCTCAGAGAGGTCTCGGAAACTCCCGTGCAGGTTCCTGATGGTTATGAGATATCTGACCTCAGTTCGCTTAATATTGAAGAGTACCTGGAAGCGCAATCCTCTGCATATAAGGGGTCTGAGGATGAGCTTCTTTTCTCAACCAGGGACGAGGAGAAAAAGGAAACAGCCAAGTCAATATTTGAAGGGAACTATGGCGAAATTATAGGGGGAGTTTCCAGAGTAGCCCGCTTTAAGGGAAAGCTGGTAGGTTCATGTCTGGTCACTGCTGGAAAGGAGAGAGCTCCATCGGAAGGATACCCCCTAATCATAGACGTGTTCGTTGCCAGTGAGCACAGGGGGCAGGGTATTGCAAAAGCGCTCTTGCAGGATGTAATTATAAGGGCCAAGGTCGCGGGATACATGAACCTCTATCTCTGGGTGAACCTGAGGAGTAATGCCAAGAAGCTCTATGAATCAATGGGATTCAGGGACAGCGATTTTCCAAGGGAGATCATATACCACTACGGATTTCGATAGTCATACCGCAACTGACAGGGCAGTCAGCGCCAGGGGGATAATGTAATTATCATCCAGCGGGTACCTGGTGGCGCTTTCTACGATTGCGCCAACCAGTGCATAGAGTATGCCAAAATAACCAACCACAAAGTAGCCGAATATTGCTGAAAGTGTGAAAAGGGCAAGAAAGCCTCCCAGTGACTTTCTCTTGTTGAAAAAGAGAGGCACAGTCTTTACATTGACACCAACAATAGTTGCAGCAGAGTCCCCTATCACGAGGACAAAAAGCACAATGTAGAGAACACTAATTGAATTTATTATGGCAAATGCCAGAAGAACTCCAGCTGCAAACCAAATTGATCCAATTCCCAGTGGTGTGTTATCTCTTTCAAAGGACCAAAGGAAATCTCCTATGATGTTTTTCCTGTGAAGGTAGAAGTAGTTTCCAAACGCATAAAGGCCAAGCACGCATAAGGTTATTATAATCCTGGTGTCCTTAAGCCCCTCAACGAAGAGTACTAAAAGAATAAGTGCACCTACTACGGATTGCAGGTAGTCTCTGTAAACCTCCTTCTTTTTCACCTTTCCACGGCCTGAATCATTGGTGTGAGTGAATGCCTTGAGCCTTTTGTCGAAAATCATGGTCAGTATAATTGCAGTGGAGATCGAGACGTCAATGGCAATCCAGGTCTGGTCTGACTGGTACTGGTATCCTGCGAACAGGACGATTGCGATCTCTCCCAGATAAGCGCTGAAAAAGGTCTGTGAATACATGTAAGCCGCCGATACCACGGTAAGCAAATAGACCGGGAAAATGAGGAAAGAATGGGTAAAAAGGAAGATTGCAGCTAGTACTGGTATTGAATATGCGTACAGTGGCGCAAATTTCTTTCTTTCCTCTATAAGCGTTATGGCCACGGTGAGCGCAGCAACTGCAATCCAAAGAATCTGAAGATAAGTGAGCAAACCTACTCCTTTGCATTAAATAACATTGGATAAAAATTTATGCTATGTATCTGCAACACAAAATGCCTTTTTCCTTAGTTGTAAGATACACATTGCATCCTAAGTCTCATCTGAGATAATCCACAATGGCAACAATTCCAGCAATGAGGACTATAACGCTTGAGATTACATAAACTCCGCCGACAAAGTAAAAGCCGAGAATTGCAGCCACGATGAGCAGTACCCCTCCAAGTGCGCTGTCCCTTCTGGCTGATTCTCCTGATGCAACTGCAAATATTCCAAACACAATACCCAAAATACCTGAGATGAAGGAACCCACGGGCACGTAATGGAACAATCTGACAAGTGTCAGAATGCTTGCGAATACAAGGTAAAGAATACCGATTATGACACCCAGTGCTCCTCCAATGAATCCTATCTTTGAGCCTCCTGGCGATCGCTTACTCATGCATCTGTATAAATTTAGGATCTATTAAAACTCACTGGTACCATTTCTTGGAATTCCAGCAAGGATATTACCGTTGTAGCAATATCAAAAGGTCAGTGAAGTGCAGATGAGGTTTGTATCATTTATCGGGGCAAGCCATAACAGGGTGGAAGGATATGCCGTTTCCAACCTGGCAGGCATTCTGAAGGATTCACACCCTGAGAGAATAATTGTCGCAATCGACCCGGAATTTGACCATGAATCGGGCGAGTACTTGAATGCCCTGAACACAATACTCAAAGACCCGGATCTAAAAGACTTGGTCTCGTATGCGAACGTAGACGAAGGCTCTTACTTTACAAAGAGGATCGGTTACTTAGAAGAATATTCCAAATCAGCAGAGACAGTAGTGAAGAGGAATATAATGGAAATGATCGAAACCACTATCAAATCCTATCTTGAAGGGTACTGGAAAGACTCTGAGACAGTCAATTCCGATGTGACTGACGCACTTTTCAGGGCAAAGCACAAGCTTATTTCCACAATGTTCTGGGAAATGGAAAAGAACACCTGGAATGAAATGCTTGAGAAGATGACTGCAAGGATTTCCGAACATCTCCCAAGCGAGGATGACATCATTCTTGTGGATGTGGAAAAGAAGTACTGGCTCCTTGACGAGATGGGCTCTGATTAGAAAACCCTGCAAAGTTTTTATGTTGATGTCACATTACAGGAAACAACCTACCTAAGACAAGAGAAGGTATTGCATCATGACTATATTCCAGGGACAGGGAAAAAAGAAGTATACGGGCGGAAAACTGAAGCAGTCGAGATCCAAAAGGAGATATGAGCTTGGTAGAGAGCCAACGCTCACGAGGATCGGAGAAACTTCCAGAAAGGTTCAGAGAGGTTTCGGCGGAAACACAAAAGCGATACTTATGCTAGGAAACCAAGCCAACGTCTATGATCCGAAGGACAAGAGCACAAAGCAGGTCAAAATAATAACTGTAAAGGGAAATCCAGCCAATCCACACTTTGTCCAGAGAAACATACTCAACAAAGGGACTGTCATAAGCACTGATGCTGGTGACGCAAGAATTACATCCAGACCTGGACAGGATGGAGTTATCAACGCGGTTCTCATATGACCTTTACCCTATACACGCAGTATTTTAACCCAAAGAATTCCAGGTCAAAGGGAAGAAAAATAAAGAGGGCAGCAGCCGAGAAGTTCACGGAACAGAAGCTTCAGGAGATTTTGAGATCAATTAATGCTAAATTCGAGATGAGAGAGGCTAGATACCCGCGCGTGCCCTGGGAAGAAGGCAAGATATTTGTTGTTGAGAGCACACTCAAAAAGGCCACAGTCATAAAGATGATCGAAAGGAAACTTTCCTAGGGCTTTTTTCTCTTCTTCACTTCGTAGTACCAAAGTGGATGCCTAAGCCATTCTTGATTGCACAGAGTGTCATCGCCCTTGTAGCATATGTGGTTCGCCTGCAAGGTTGCACACTTCGGAGGTGAGTATTCGATACCTGAGATCTCTCCCGCAATATGTTTTACCTGGTACTCAGTAATTCTGGGGTCATAGTCAGGTGCTGTTTTGAATAGCTCAGCTATGTTTTCACTCTTCATTCCGACTTTATGGAGGAAACTGGCCAGTGTTAGCCTGGCAATGTGTGGTAGGTTTATTCCGTCGTGAAGTTCCTTGAGGTACTCCTTTATGCAGGGAGGAAAAAGCCTAAAATCAATTTCTCCCAGCTCCATGGTCTTCTTTGCGTGATTCTCCTTGTAGAGCTTTTTCATCCTTTCAGCAAATTCCGACCTTTCCCCTAGTACCTCTCTTGCATGCTTGGCATCAATCATGTCAACTATCTCAAAAGTTCTCGCGACAAAATGCTCTCTTAGAACTTTGGCAACAGTCTCCTGTATGCAGTACACCTTCCCATTGCTCACTGCTTGGTAGACTAGCCTGTATCTCGCTCCGCTGAGCCGCCTCGTGCTTCTTAGGAACTCTTCCACAGGGATAGTGAACACGGCCTCTTCCAGATCATAAAATATGTTCAGGCCTGCTTTTCTTGCGTATTCCTCCACATCTTCCGGGTTGGATTTCCTTACAGCATTTTCAAGGTAGTCCCGCTGCTGGTTGACGACTCTTGCAGTAAGAACGCTTTCATCAATTGCAGCCAGAAACCAGAGAGATAGCCTAAAGGCCTCCAGGCTTAATCCAAGTGCACCCTGTTTCTCCTCAACGCTTCTGGATATGAATTCTTCGGCCTCTGCCCTGGTCCGCGATGAATTTATGTCATTCGACCTAAGGACAGATACTACACTGTCAGAATCGGTGAAGAGGGTTTCGTCTGGAATAATGAGATCAGCCGGCATCAGGATACTTCTATAAGATCGTAGGTGGGCGCACTTGTAATCTTTTCGCACCCGTTCTCTTTCACTATGACATCGTCCTCTATCCTGACTCCTCCCACATTAGGAATGTAAATCCCCGGCTCAACAGTGACAACCATGTTCTTTTTCAGGACAAAATCCAGGCTTCTACTCAGTGCGGGGTGATCATGGACCTCCAATCCCAATCCATGGCCCAGACTGTGAATGAACCTTCCCTTGTGCTTTGTAGCATCTATGATCTCGGTTGCGATCGCATCGATGTCCTTGCCGTTAGCGCCATCCCTTATCGACT
The DNA here is from genome assembly GCA_046704405.1 of Thermoplasmataceae archaeon. Taxonomy (GTDB): domain Archaea; phylum Thermoplasmatota; class Thermoplasmata; order Thermoplasmatales; family Thermoplasmataceae. Next base: position 60,275 of record JBJKSA010000018.1, read on the forward strand.
TCATGCTCTCTGACTGTGCCTGCCTGACCACTTCATACATGTCCTTCTGCTCCTGTGAAGCCCTTCCGAAAACGACTGTCCTAGAAATGTCAGAACAGTATCGCTTGTAAAGGGCGCCATAATCCATCAGGACGAAGTCACCTTTCTTCAGCTTTACATCGTGAGGGCTGTAGTGCGGCATAGAACTGTTGGAACCGAATGCTACGATTGTCGAGAATGAAATATCCGAGGCGCCTCCCTTCATCATTTCATACGCCATCTCTGCTGCTACCTGTGATTCAGTTATGCCCTCTTTCAGTTTGTCCAGGATGGAAGGAAGTATCTCGCTGCCTATCTTGGCAGCCTCCCTTATTTTCTTGAGTTCATCTTCCCCTTTGATCTTCCTTGCTTCCGTTATTGAGCTAGAAACATCTACAAATTCCTTGTCTGGAATAATGCGAAGGAGGTCCTTGAAAAGATCCATTGTCAGTGAAGCATAATTCAACCCGACTGTATTTAGATCCTTTAACTCTTCCTTTAGAACCTCCTTCAGGGGCTTCTTAGCACTATATACTATGACTTCATGGCCAGTTTTTCTTGCTATTTCCTCCTCAAGTGAAGAGGTGACGATCTTGAGGCTGTCTTTGCTCACGATAAGTGCGGAACCTTCGAATGAGCCGCTTTCAGCTCCAGTAAGATAGAAGAAATTCTTATCGATGATGTTTCCTCCACCATTTATGATTAGTATTGTCTCGGCTTCTCTTGCGAAAGTGAAGAGATTCTCATACCCCATGGAACCCTATTGGCTAGGCAAATAAAACCGTTCTCTGAGAGAGTTGGGTGAAGTTCAATGCAGCTTCCTGCTCCTAGAGAGGATGCTCCTCCTGTCGAAAATGTTCTGGATGTTTTTAATTCTATTTGGCAAAGATGGGTGTGTTGCGCCGCCAGATAGTACTGCGGGTATGAGGTTGAGATAATTTGTCTTCTTCAAGGCACTTATTGCAGTCTCCATATCCACAAACTGTGATGCAAAAGTGTCTGCCTGCAACTCATAAATTCTCCTTACTGACGGGACTATTGCGGGCATTCCGACCAAGAACATGATTATTCCCGCAAAGGAAAGCTGGTTGGCTAGCGTGGCGTCTGGAATGTAAGTGAATGAGAAAAAGAGCGCGGCTGATAGGAAAAGGAGTGAGAAAGTGAGCAACATTCCCTTGAGGTTGTGTTTGTAAACCACATGTCCCAGTTCGTGCGAGAGTATTGTCACAACCTCGTCTTCGTCCAGGTTGTCCAGCAAATAGTCTGTTATGAATATCCTGTTCTTGAAAATTCCCGCGCAGTAGGCATTGGCCACCTTGAGATGCTTCTCAGGCACAACATGAATAACATACTCGGGAATCTTGAGGGACTGCTCTATTTCAGCCATCCTGGAAACAATGGAAGGAGTCACAGAGCTGGATATTTTTTCATATCTCATGAATCTCGGGCTAAAAGCGCTCAGCAGATAGAATACTATGATCAGAGCATTGATGACAATGTACACCTGGAATTCATTCTGCCAGTGCAGGGTCTGAAGGTAAATGAAGAAGAGAACGACCATGATTAGTGATGTCATTCTCAAAGTTGACAACGATGAATCGGAGTGTACAAGAAAATAGAGATAGGAGCAGTCAAGGTCTCTGTACTTCTTCTCGGCACTGTACCTGGCGTAGATAGAAGCTAGTATGAAGGCTGCGTACAGTGCGATTGAGAGGAACAATGCAATCTTATTTTCGAAGAAGTAGACGGCAATAACGATTAGGGCAAGAGGCATTAGGAAAAGGAAGATGGAAAATGGTCTCGTAACCCTGCGCAACTCTATGAAGTACTCCTGGGACATTTTCTCAAGCTGATCGTAATCGGGGGACCTGCTGTTAATGAGTTCCTCCACCATGGCAAATCATCTACTATTGACTAATACGATATGCACCATATAGTTAAGGCAAATTGCTACCGCTGAGAATGGTAGCAGCACCAGCTGCAACTTCTGGACTCCTATGCATACATGGAAGGATAACTGATAAATCCAGAACCAGCATGATGTAGCAGTGCTCATAACCGAGATATTCGAAAGCATTCAGGGGGAAGGCAGCCTGATCGGAATCCCGATGCAGTTCGTGAGAACAAACAGGTGCAATCTCAGGTGCAAATGGTGTGATTCTGAGTATACGTTTTCAGGGGGGACAGAGTACATTCTTGAATACCTCTTTTCAAAGGTTGAAGAGTCCCAAAGGAATTGGGTATGCTTCACCGGTGGTGAACCTCTCATACAAAGAGACGCCCTTGATTTTGTAAAAGGTGTTGTCAACATGGGAAAGAACGTGCTCATTGAGACTGGAGGCTCCATTCCTGTTGATGACTATGTGAAAATTGAAAACACTGTCATTGACATGGATATCAAAACGCCTTCATCAGAGGAACAGGACACACTTCACAAGGAGAACCTGAAAGTCCTGCGGGATACCGATTACATAAAATTCGTTATTGCAGACGACAGGGATTTCAGCTATGCTGTGAATTTTGTCAGGAACCTTGAAAGAAAAATGCAAGTTGTCTTCCAGCCAGCCTGGGGAGAAAGCCTTAGAGCACTGACAGAGAAAACTCTGCAGGAGGGTATAGATGTCAGGGTTCTACCTCAGCTTCACAAGCTGATTTGGGGTGAAGTGCCTGGTGTCTGATAAACAGAGGAGCACTTACCGATGACAGATGTCGCCATTTCTGGGCGCTTCTATTATGGTGGGAAATTTGTTGACCTCACAGTGGGAGTCACTGGCGGAATTATCACAGACATAAAGAAGAATCTTAAGGCATATGTTCACTACAATGTTGAAGGGGGAATTTTTCCGGGTTCCACTGATACACATGTTCATTTCCGCGATCCGGGTGAAACCGAGAAGGAGGACTTTTCCACAGGTTCTGAGGCAGCAGTTTATGGCGGAACAACCACCGTCCTGGACATGCCTAACAATAGGATTCCCGTGACAGATTATGAACGGTATTCAAACAAGAAAGAAGGAATACGGGGAAGGTCATATTGCGATTACGGGCTCTATTCTCTTTTCACTGGAAATAATGCTGACATAATAAGCGATGAAAGCGTCGCGTTGAAAACATTCTTAGGCGGCAGCACCAATTCCACCGGTATCTCTTCGATTCCAGAAGAGCAATTGCACAAGCTAGACAGGACAGGTCTCAGAATGGTCTTTCACGCAGAGTCGGAAGAATGTCTGGCATCACACAAAAGGGAAGTTTTCAGCCTCATGGATCATGATATGAGCAGGCCGTCGGAATGCGAAAAGATGGCAATCGAACAGGTTTCTTCTCTTAAGTATGGCAAGAAGACTGTAACGCACCTCAGTGACTTCTCCTCAATCCCTAATCCAGAGAAGCATGATTTCACAACGGAAGTAACGCCTCACCACATTCTTCTCAACGAGAGTATGGATCTGGGACCAAAAGGAAAGGTAAATCCGCCGCTCCGTTCTCAACATGTCCAGGAGGAATTGCTACAGGCATTCCTAGACGGAAAAATAGGATCAGTTTCATCAGATCACGCACCGCATACAGAGGCCGACAAGGATGAATTCCAGTATGCGAAATCCGGGATCATCGGAGTTGAGACCAGGGTGCCACTCCTCCTTGCACTGGTGAAAAAGAACATTCTTCCAATGGATATATTCATAAAAGGTGCTATTGAAAACCCACCTGCCACATTTGGCATAAGGAAGGGAAAGATCGAGGTGGGATATCTCGCAGATTTCTTCTCTGTGAAGCTCTCAGACATAAAGAAAATCAATGAAGAGAGGCTGCATTCTAAGAATGCTTTTACTCCCTTCAACGGTTTTGATGCAGTATTTCCCGAGACAGTATTCATTCGAGGTTCACCTGTCCTTGAAAATGCCGAGATCGTATCTGAGAGACAGGGACATTATCTTGGGAATATCAGAGAAGCCCGTAGTGATTGAGGACGTCTATGACCCCCTTTCCGTTGGGCAATTCAGAGACATATTCACTATTTTCCTTAATCCTCTCTGTTGAATTTTCTATTGCGGCCTTTACAGAATCAGTTTCATACATGGAATAGTCATTGTCAGAATCCCCCACAACCAGTATTTCTCCCGGTTCCAGGGAATAAAGTTCTTTCAGCTTGTTGACCGCGAATGCCTTGTTCTCGCCTCTGTTCAATATGTGCCAGGCATACGTGCTGTCCACGACTTCGACCTTTTCTTTCCATTCTTTTTCCATTCCGTCAATTTCGTCAAGGATTTCTTCTCTATCACCCCAGAAAGCCACTGAAGTTTCCCTCCATCTGTTGGACATTATGCTGTAAGTTTTGATCCTCTTGCCAAGGATCTGGTAATATTCTCTCGGCACCTCAGGCGAGAAGAAAGGGGTTATGTCGTCATTTACCAACATTATCCCCCCGTTCTCTCCAAACGCGGGTCCGTTGATTCCCAGAAAGGTCCTGAGCGCATACATCACAGGTATGACGTTCCCGCTGACCAGACTTATTGTTACCCCTTTGCCCTGTACCTTTGGCACTGCTTGCATTATCTCCGGGCCTATTCTCCTCTCACTGTCTGTCAGTGTGCCGTCAACGTCTAGGACTGCAAGCTTAATCACAATCCACGAGATATATGTTTAATAATAAACTGTTCTTCAGAATCAAGTTGTCAAAGAAGGAAACTTTGAAACTAGCGCTTGAAAGAATCAGCATTCTTCACAGGCTCTCCTTGGAACAGAAGGAATCAAGACCTGAATTTTCCCGTCGGTACATTCAGATCATGGAAAACATAGCAAAACGTACTGACATAACCCTACCTGCAAGAATCAAGCGGTCATACTGCAAGGCATGCAAGATGCCCTATGGTCCTGGAACACGCATCAGATCTAAGAGTGGTAAAATCCTTCTGTTAACATGCGGCTTCTGTGGAGATAAAAGAAGATTTGACTATTCTACTAGTCGGAAAGAGTCTCAATCTGGAAAAGTACCTTGAACCCCTCTAGGGTGGTCTGTATCTTGTCTGCGAACCATATTGAGTCGTCCGTGGATGCGTTCTCCCCCCACTCATAGACAAGATCTTGCTCTCCGATGACTGGTTTGAAACCCAGCGATCTAAGTCTGTTTATTACTTCGCTTGGCTTTCCTCCTTCACTTGAAAAAGTCACTTTCAAATAGGTTTTCATCGGATTCACTACGAGATTGCCCATTGATATAAATCCTTTTTCTCGAGTAAATAATGAATCCCCTAAGGCTATGGAAGGGGGTTTTGCAACCTGTCCCAGGGGATCATTGCTTGGGTGCTTTCATCTTTGATGGCCACCAGTTCCACTTCTTGAGGAACATCATTATGGTGGGGACGAAAAAGGGCCAGCTCAGGAAAGTGTCTACGATCACACCGAGTGCAAGGCCAAGCCCTATTTCCTCCATTATTCCTATTCCGCTCAAGTAGAGTGCACCAAATGTGACGAATAGAAGCATTCCAAGGGTAATGATTACCCCGCCGTTTTCCTTTATGCTGGTTCTAACCGCTTCCTCGTCGTCCATTCCACCCAGGACAGACTCTCTTACTCTAGCAACCATGAAAATGTCATAGTCCAAGCCTACGGCTAGGAGTGTGATAAATGTGAACAATGGTAAGAAGATGAGCAGCGGCTCGTGGCTCGCGTAGTAGATTATCGCGAAAACCGCGGCAAGTGCAACGGTCACGGAGGAAACGACCATTGCTATGAGCCGGATTGGAGTGAAAACTGAACTCAGTTGGATGAGAAGAACGACAAATATGGCAAGCAACAGGATAGGCACTATCTTCAGGAATGTCGTTGAAGTATAGCTGTAGGCATCGTTCAGTGACTGTGTTAGACCGCCGATGTAATAGGAGGGAGTGGCTGTCTGCCCAGATGCACTTGAACTGTTGAGCGCATTGTTTACAATGCCTGGAATAGAGCTGACAAAGTTGCTAGCTGGCTCCTTCCATGCAACACTGGACAGTTGGAAGTCTACGGTGACATAGTGAGTATCGTTGCCAATGAAAGTGTCAGTCTGATTTGTATAGGTAGAATGGTACGCTGCAGGTATTCCAGTAAGGTTGATCGGAACAAATGTTCCATAGGGGTATGTAGGGCCATAAACCTGCGTAATTTCGCTCTGGTTCAGCAGAGCAGATTCCACAGAATTGATCTGTGCAACTTCTGCCAGATTATAGGATCCGTTTGATTCAAGCACTGGAGAACTGAAGTGCATGATTATGTATCCTCTGTCGAAGAAATCTCCGTTGAAAGAGCTATTCACAACTTGAAGAGCCTGAATTCCGCTGCTTGAGGGCACCAAGTCGTATACGTCCATTCCAGTAGGCGTGATGAGGTATACATATGAAGCGACAAATGTCAGTACAAGGAACGCAACGAATATTTTCTTCTTGTTTCCGCTCACAATATGGGAAATGCTTGTCATTGACTTCTCGAGCGGAAACTTCTCTGCATGGGTTATGTTCGATGGCCAGTACAGTTTTGTCCCCGACTTGTGCAGTATTGCAATCAGGAAGGTATTGGCCAGTGCAATTGAGACTCCCACTCCAATGGCATTCGTAAGACCAGAATCGCTGAATATCGGAATGTTCGAAACCCATAGCACAATGTAGGAAAGTGCAACAGTAATGCCTGAAGTGAAGACAGCATGACCCGCCCACTGCCCGGTTTCAAGGGATGCCTCTTTGTTCTTTTTCCTCTTCTCCTGCCTGTACCTTGACATTATGTACACAACATAGTCACTAGTGAGACCTAGAATCAGGATAAGCAGCAGAGTCGGGGTAATGAAGGATACCTGTGCATGTAGTATGTACTTGTAAAGCAGACCGTTGAGTCCCATGGATATTGCTGTTGACATCCCGAAAATAGAGAGTGGAATAAAGGCAGCAACAGGTGACCTAAAGAAGAGGCCTACAATGATTACAGACAGAACAATGCCTATTGCAAGAGCACGCACCATTCCTCCTAGAATCTCATTGTTAAGCTGTTGGCTGAGTGCACCAGTTCCAGCCACGTAATAATTGCTGCCCGGAAGTTGCTGACCTGTTTTTGAATAATTATTCTTTGCCAGATTGCTTATTGTGTTTACCACACTCAGGCTATAATTGTTACTAAATGTCGCAATGATGATTGTAGTCTTGTTGTCATAACCAACGAATTGGTGAAATACATATGGTGTAGGTATGATGGGATAAGTACTGAAGGACCCGCTGAGAAGTTCGCTATTGACCAGATGCGAGATGTTTTTTGTATCATTCAGAGCGGTGAGGTATCCAGGCAGTGACTTGGAATTATATGAAATAACTGGGCTCCCGTTCAAGGATGCTTCCAGCCCCCTCGTCACCATAGGGATCATGAAGTTGACAATCTGCGCCGCTGTAGCAGGTTGTCCAAGTGTGTACACCTTGTCCAGGAAATTAGTGACATTTAAGGCCAGACTGTCATTTATGAAAGAAACTAGAGAAGAATTCGTGGACAGTTGTGGTGCAATTGCCGCAACGGTGTAGTTCTTCACAAACTCGTTGTAATACTTCATCTGCAAGTAAGAACTAAACGCATAACCGTAAAACAACGAGTAAGTAAAATTCTGCTGGGTCTGGTTCTGAGACAGCAGAAGTGCGAAATTGGAAGCTCCAAAGAGGGTTTCATAAATGGAAGAATTCATCTCGCTTATGGAGTAAAGTAGGGACTGGTTAGTAAGATTCCAATAATGAGTGAACGAATTTACGTATGCCTGAGCCGAAGGGTTCCCTAACGCTAACGCAGCCTGATAAGTTCTCTGATATGCTGTCACATTACTGCCGGGAGTTCCGTTGTAATACGAAAGGTAGATTGCTGGCAGTCCATAAATGAGCCCTAAGGTTTGGTTTATACTCTGATTAAGTAGCTGAATCTGTGAATTAAGTGAAGAAATCAGGGGGTAAGTTCCGTTGAGTTCTTGTTTGATACCATTTGAAAAATTAGCAAGAGTACTGTTCTCTAGTGTGAATATTGAAGTGAGATTCTCATAGCCCGGGACTGTTTTGAGATATGCAGTCATGTTTTCCTGGAGGCTAAGCAGACCCGATGTTCCACCCTGGCTATCGACTGTCGTGTTCTGAGTCACCACGAGTAGCGAGGAACCGTTTGAACCTGGGCCAGTTGAATTGGAGAAATATGTGGATTGCAGATCACTGGCTTCTTGGGCCATGGAGTTTGCCGGAACTATGCTACCGCCCAGATCATAGCTTGTGTTGCTGAACAGAAGAGTCGAAAACGGTCCTGCTGCGACGACAAGTGCTATCCAAAACACGATCACAGCAGTGCTGTGCTTGGATGAGAATTTGGCAATTTTCCGAAATGAGGACTCAAACATAGTTCCTTACAGGAATGCAAGCCTATCATTAAAATTTTCACGGCATATGAAATAGGGAACTATTGATCCCGCCGTCTGCATCATAAGTTTGGAACAAAATTATTCAATGTGACTCGCTTAGTAAAATAGAATGCTGCACAGCAGGTTTGAAGACTTTGATCTGTACTCTTATTTCGCACATCTCGTGGATCAGATACCCGAGGGGAAGGTAACTTCATTCAAAGAAATAGCTCAAGCCCTCGGGGATCCTGTGGCGGCATTAGCAGCTGCCTACATGCAGAGAATTTTAAGGGGCAGTATACATCCGGTGCACAGAATTGTCAGTTTAAACGGCAAATTGGGAGGATACAGATCTACTGACACCATTAGAAGTGACTCAGAGTTGCTTCGCAACGAAGGCGTCTATGTGACTTCAGGATCAGTTTTGGATTTTAGTAGTATTAATTTCAATGATTTCGATACCTATTTCCCGTTGGCCTCTATGCGGGAGGAGCAAGATCGTTACTCCAAAGAGGTATCATTGGAAGATGATTTTGACCCTGACACAATAGGTGGGGTGGACGTTTCCTATGATGACTGGACGGGCTACGCCTGCTTTGTACGCACAGAAGACAAGGACTATATAAAATCTGAGTCGGTAAAAAAACTGAGGTTCCCGTATATTCCAGGTTATCTCTTTTACCGGGAATATCCGTTTATCAGGGGTCTCGCAGGGAAGTTTCAGGGAACACTGCTCCTTGATGGCAATGGAATACTGCATCCAAGATATTTTGGTCTGGCAAGTTCAGCAGGCGTTTTCATGGGAAATGCAACAATAGGAGTCGCAAAATCACTTCTCCTCGGTTCAGTCAAGAACAACCGTGTTCTTTATGGCGGTAGGGAAGTGGGATACATTATGAACAGGAGAACCATAGTTGGCCCGGGGCATAAAATCACCCTTGAATCCAGTATTCGTCTGATTGGAAATCTCTATGGTAGAAACTACCCGGGAATTCTCCGCATTGCACATAATGGCACGGTCTCTCTAAGAAAAAAGGCAACTATGTTGGAAGGAGAACAGTGATTCAGCTGAGAAAAGCGGGAATACGCATGCCCGAAGAATTGTCAGTTGAAGATGGCATATAAAAGCAAGGCAGCAGGCAAAGTGAAAATGTAAGGCAAAATCACCGCAATAGGGTACTTCCACCATCTGTTAATCTTCCCTTTAAAATTGATAAGTTGCATTGGAAGCACAAATATGGAAGCATACACGACAATAGTAGTGGGAATTGAAACAATAAAGCCAATCGGATTGCTCAATGCAGGACCATTTCCCAGGTACTCGAACAGTAATCCCTCAAGCCCGGCAGTGAAGAGGGCGGTTCCAGTATTGAATAAGTATCTCCTTGCTATGAAATAATACCACACTGTGAACCAGACGGCCCACTCACCGGGAACTATGATAATATCTGAGAAAATATTCGGGACTGCAATTCTGTTTCCGAGGCTGTATACATAAATTTCCTCTGCAACTGAGACCAAAATGGCCAGTGTGATATAAACGGGGAAAATGTCTAGTTTTCTAGACTCGAAGAAATATCTGATCCTATCCCTCTGGGTGAAAATAAAGCCTCCGTAACCTCCTCCGAATGTCATGGCAAAGATAGCAACAGATAATTCTCTGGAAACAAGCAGGATTGTGACAGATACTGCGAAGCAGATGAGCAGAACCTTCCATAGTAGGCTGATCTTCAATTCAGCCCCTAGACATGGGGGGCGTTATAAAATTCCTGCAGTGTGCACGAAATTGAAGGGAAGGAATACCCTCTCAGGGGATAATGTATGGGTATCACTTTGGTCCTCATGTTATCCTTAGTAAGATCAGCTTATGTATGCACCTAGCCTAGTCATAGGTGCATGGTATGGAAGATCAGATCAATGTGAGGGAAACCATCGTAGAGATAGGTGTAAGCGATCTTAGTAAAGCAGTCGACTGGTACTCGAAAGTCTTTGGAAAGAAGCCCGATCTTGAACCATTTCCAGGGAATGTAGAGTACAAAATCGGAGGTGCTTGGGTACAAATCGTACAAGATGAAGTGAAGCCATCCTCCTGGAATCTGCAAATTGAGGTGCTTGACCTGAAGAAAGAACACGACAGAGTGGTGAATTCCGGAATAGATTGCAAAGAAATTAAGACCGTTCCTGATGTGATAAGTTACTTTGACCTCAAAGACCTGGACGGCAATGCTATGAGATGGTTCCAAGTTCTGACGTCTGATCCAAAGGTCACCGGTGGAAGACAAGATTGATGGAGTAAATCAAGCTCCCCCTGCACTGTCAGATCCAATCTCAGCCATGGCTAAACCGCTTACAGCAGAGAAATCGTAGTCATTTGCGTTGTATCCTTCGATGCAGTATTCATCCCTGTGCTTGATCAATAACCATGCCTCTTTTCCCTTCATGCCTTTTGTGCGGACGAGAGCGAATGATCCTTGCAACTTTTTGCCATAAAGCTTGAATTTCAAATTTCCCTCTTCAAGGCTCCTAGACGCGACTTCCTCGGCTTCTATTATGGCCGTCACTTCTCTGCGGACACCTTTCTTAATTTCAACTTCTGGCCAATAGAAGCCTTCGTCCCATATCATCACTATGCCAGCACCGTACTTGTTATCAGGTATGGTCCCCTCGAAATGGCGATATTCTAGATCGTGATCGCCTGTAACCATTGCAAGGCGTTTCACTTTATTGTCAAGAGTGGGTCCCTTGGGTATTGACCACGATGGCATCACACCTCCTACTTCCAACCTGAAATCATAGTGAAGCGAAGTAGCCTTGTGCTTCTGGACGACAAAAGCAAGTTTCTTTTCAGTGCTCAACAGAGAATCCTATTGTCCGGCAATTATAAAAAATGTGGTGACTTTCTGCTTGCTTTACTCCCACTCCTTTCTTTATTATGATGCAAGAGGAATTACCTAAATTTCCCCGCTACGGATTACAAGTGCTATGTTTATATGCACATGCTTAGAAGGTCTAATTGGACCCCTTTGTCATTATCGAATCTTACCAAAATAATAGAGATATCCCAAGGACTCTAAGAAAGAATTTTCGTGTCGTACATTGCAAGTCATAAGAACCATTAAAGTAATCTGTTTCATAGCACTGGGATGCAGAGAGCCCTGCGGCGAGGTATTGCAATATTCATCTTTTTACTGGCATTGACTCCCGTTAGTTATTTGGTTGTTGCCCAGAGCGCTGCAGTAACGGCTGAGGTCAGCCCTTTGCTTTTTGTTCCCCAGAACTCATCTGAGGCAATCTCCATAAACGAAGGTCATAATCAACTCATTATCTTTGCTTCATCAACTGAATCCGGATATGTGATCAAGTCCAGTCCGTGGTTTCTCTACAGCCTGATTAAGCACCACAACTTGAATGTCTCCACAAACATCACATTTTCGAAGGTTACGGACTACATGTCAGTCCCGGTGTATAAGCTTTCAAATGTGCAGCCACTTTCATTGGTTCTCAATTCCTCTCTCAGGAGTTCATTGGCAAAACTGAATGTTACGAGTACCACAGTGAGCCCTTTAGATTCTGCAATATTCTTTTCCAACCCTGAGACAAACATTTTCATTCTGGGGAGCCTGAATACAGTCAAATCCTCTTTGCATCAATACTTGACGCACAAGGGGCCTAACCAAATTAGTTCCTCTTTGAACATCACAGCAGGAATATCCTTTGTAATAAGGTCCCCCGTGCAGGGTTACATTGAGATGGTCTCAGGAAATCTGACTGGCAGCGTATTTGCAATAATGGTTCATTTCTCACAAAGCCTATATACGGCTGACTTCTTTGGTGCTTACTTACTCTCTCTCCTTGGAAAAGGGATTGTGATAGTTCCGATTAATCCGTTAACAGACGAAATGCTGGTAAATCTTAACAGCATTCAGTATATTCCCATATTCTCTCTCTTGCAGAATTCAATGGGGGCGATTTGATGCTCGGTACCCTGAGATCATCAAGGACAGTTGCCCTGTACCTCTTCTTCCTGAGAGAATTCTACAGGTCCAGGGCATTTGCCGTGATGTTTGCCCTCATCCTCAGCGTTGCCTCAGTCATATTTGTGCTCAGCTATTTTGAATACGACGCCATAGTACCGTTTATCGCTCCGACTCCTACTACCTTCGCAAAATTCAGTCCTGCCCTAAGGTCTCTCTTCCTGAACTATATCTGGTCCTATGTTGGGATACTAATTCCACCGCTCGCTGCATCATTTTATTCTTCCCCCGCTCTTTCAGGCGATTTTGAGAACGGGACAATAATACCCCTCCTTACACTGCCCGTGTCCAAGGCGAATATACTCTTCTCCAAGATGATAGCATCCTTTACTGCCATCGCGATTTCCATGTCACTTTACGAATTGATTCAGCTCGTGGCTGTGGGTTTAATGGGCCCGGTATTCCCCCTTTCATTATTTGTTCTTTCATTCCTTCTAATGATTTTATTCATCTTCAGTTGCAACTCAATGGCTTTTGCAATAGGATCTTTCTTCAAGAAGGGAACCCACTCAACAGTTGTATTCCTTATGATTTTCTACATAGTATTCAATGTAATTTCCATTACAATCCTGCTCGGGCTCCATTCGAACCCCCTGTTTGTTCTGAATAACGCTGGAGGAATAGTAGATAGGATTTTCGCAGATCTAAACCCAATATTCTTTTTCAATGGTGGGACGATCTCAGGTGCTGGCCCATCGGAGATTCTCTATTCTGTTGAAATAATGGTGCTATATTCGATCGCCCTCACAATGCTTTCTTACCTAGGATTCGTAAGGACAAGGAGGAGTGTATGACCACTCTATCGATCAGGAACATATCCCTGAACATAGGTAAAACACCAATACTGGAAAACGTGAATACAGAAATATCGGGCAGTGGAAACATAGTGCTTTTCGGTCCAAATGGCGCTGGAAAATCATCCTTGCTCAAAATCATAACGGGAATAATCGATCCTCTGGAAGGAGATGTTATCGTCAACGGTTTTAGCATAATAAATGAAAGAGAAAAAGCACTTTCACAACTTGGTGCACACATAGAACCCGGCAGTTTCTACCCACAATTAACAGGAAGAGAAGTACTTAGCTTAATAGAAAAAATCCGCTCAAATGGCAAAGCATCCTGTGATCTCAGTGCAGAGGACATGATAAATAGACTCAGCATGAATGAATATGCCGACAAGAAGATAGGAACATACTCCACGGGAATGCGAAGAAACCTTGCAGTTGCTTCAGCTGTAGTGTGTGCTCCACCAATCATATTGCTGGACGAACCAACTGATGGCCTTGATCCCCTCTCAACTGCAAGAATGAATGATCTCATGTTCTTCCTTCACAATGAGAAAAATTGCCTGTTGGTCACAACATCACATGACATAGAAGGGGCAGAATTGATCTCCACAAGGAAACTGATATTGATGTACGGATCAATAGTCTTCGATTCTAAGAAAGAAAGTAACAGAGTGACAATGAGACTTACAGTATCCAACCCCAGGGCTATGAACTCAGACATTCTTGGAGCCCACGAAACAGAGTTCTTGGGGAGTACAGTCTTAATTAAGAATCTCAAAAGACAGGAAATTGGTGGAGTTCTAAGGGAATTGAGTGGTGCTCTGGATATTGAGAACATTTCCTTCGAAACAGAGTTCAGAAACTTCTACGAATCTTTCTTGAAGAACGGAAAAAAATAAGGTTTGTAATAAAATAAAAAAAGGGGGGCTTAGCCCCCGGGACAGATAATTTCTGGCGGCCTAAACCACGGTTACTTCTGCCTTTAGCAGGCTTACAAGCTGGCTTTGTGTAAGTGCTACGTTTCCGATGTAAGCTATGTAGATCACGTAGTCATTGTAGTTGGCGAATAGGACAGATATGTTCTGATTGGAGCTGTTCGAGGATGAGTTGTATGTGAACGAAGGCACTGGCTCGCCAATGTAGACGTAACTGATGTTGTCGCTTGATATTGTACCAGTAGTTGCGTTCTTGTTGGATCCAAAGGATGCTTCAGCAGTCGTATAAACAAGGAAGGATACCTTGTCATTCATGAACTTTGCAAATCCAATTGAAGTTGCATTTGTGTTTCCAGCAGAATAGCCCTGAAGTGCTATTTCTGTAAGGTTTCCAACTGTCTCGTTGAAGACACTCATATCGACGGTTGAGACATTAGAGGAACTCGCAGAACCAATGAATTCGTGCAGGATGCTTGTCGCGTTTGAAATCTGAACGTCAATACCAAGTGATTTCTTCCAGGTGTTTCCTATGTTGTTTCCAACAGTACTGGCGGACACAAACACGCCAATGCTTGATGTTGTTGTAAGAGTTGACATCTTGGATATCTGACTGAGGTAAAGCGTCGTGAAAGCATTAAGGCTCATGTTGTTTGGCGTAAGGTAGAAGATAGCTACAATGCTGTTTCCGTAGACTCCAACCAGCATGGATTCATTCTGGTTCTTTGGTGTAAGTGTTGTGTTAGCAAGATAGCTCCATGTGTACACGTACTCATGGCCAGAGACAGTTCCCTTGCTCTGTGACTGGTTTGTGGTGTTGCTTGCTGTTACGTTTGAATAGATCAGGTTAAAGGTACTGTTAGCGTTTGTAGAGCTGGCAAATGTCGCATAGCCGATTGCAGCAAATCCTGCGTGGTTCGGTGAGAACACAGAAAACTGGAAACCAGATATGTTCTCAAAGGGCTGGTTCGGTGACGAAGATGCGACTGCATATGGTGTTGCGCTGTTCGAAGCGGCTGGTGTTGCAACGCTGAGCGATGAAGAACTTCCAGAGAGGACGTTAAAGAAAGTGCTCACGTTTCCCGAAGTCCCATGGCCTGAACTGCTGTGAGTCCAGGTCCCGCCGAAGGCCTGGCTGACATCCGTGGATGTCACTACATTTGGGGCAATGCTAGTGGTCGTGTTGTTATTGTTGTTCAGAAGGTTGGTGAGTAGTCCGGAATAGTTGAGTCCAATGACGACCAAAATTATCACTAATATCACTGCTATTGCAGCGGTCATAGCTTTTTTCATAGCGCCTCAAGCTAAGCTGATCTATTTAACTATTTGCTGCATAGAATACTATAGGACAGGAACGTTAAGTGCAAGTTTCAGGATAAGGCGTTAAATAAGGGCCCTCTGATAGATATATAATTGTGTATGTTGCGAAATTTCATCATGTTAGCCGCCTTCTTTGCCCGGGGCACCATAGCCATTTTGTCCTATTTTGCTTAATCTCAAAAGGTGAAGATTCAGGCATATTTCAAGACTAATCCTTCTATGGCGGGACGAAAGTAATCAACAACCTCATAGAAACTTCATCATTTGGCAATTGCAGCACTACTTCTTTGAACTAAGCCTTGATCTCAGCTCTCTTCACTCAATACATTTTTATCTTGCCTAAACTCGAAGGGAGTGGCTTAATATCAATCTTGAGTTAAGGTATTATCCCCAAAAGGTGATAAGACTGATTGAGAAGTCAAACACTTCGAAAGAAATCGTAATGGCCTACATCGGAGCACTAGACAGCCATCAGTTCGAAAAGGCAGCAGAGTTGATTGATGAAAAGGTGAAGATAAGCGGCCCTGCAGGAGAGGGTTTTGGTAAACCAACTGACTTCATCAATATGCTGAAAAGATACAGCGGAAAATATGACATAAGGAAAATATTCGTTGACGGAGATGACGTGTGCCTTCTTTATGATTTTCACACTTCAGGGAAATCAGTTTACATGAGTTCTTGGTACAGGGTCCACAACGGAAAAATATACTTTATCAAGACAGTATTTGACCCAGCAGCATTTTCTCAGAGTGAAGAAAAAGGCGTTCAATGAAAGGAATAGCAGACCTAGATACTTTTTCTCTTTACAGCAAGTGAGTTAAGCATACTGAAGTCTATCGCTCCTTCAAGAAGGTCTCCATATCGCTCATTTTCAATTATATCTCTGCTTATGCTTTGCAGTAATCCCAAGGTAACGTACGAAGCACTTGGCCCAAAACTGAGTCTGTTGACGCCGATCTTCTTCAGGTCCTTAATGTGAGGAAGCCCCTTTCTGATCATAACATTTGTCGGGAATGAAACAGACTTGACAAATTCTGAAATAGAGGAATAATCCACTAACCCCATTGGGTAAACACAATCTGCTCCCGCCTCAATAAATCTTTCACTTCTTTCAATAGCTATTTCCAGGTCTGTGCTCAAGACACCTGACCCGTGGGACATTGCGTCGGTCCTCGCATTGATGACGAACTGCAATCCCAAGTTGTGGCTAAGCTCTCTAATTGCCCTTATCCTATTCGATTGTTCATCTATACCGATCAAACTCTTTGTATGATGATCGAAATCTTCCAGGTTTATTCCAACTGCGCCGGCAGCTATGACCTGATTGACCGAATCAATCACCCCACTAGTGTTCCTGCCAAAGCCTGTTAGGAGGTCAACACTCAAAGGAACCGACAATACATTACTTATTTTCCTGACGGCGCTCATAAACTGGTCCTTCGGTATTGACTCCCCGTCAGGGAATCCCATTGACACGAGCAGGCCTGCACTCGAAGTTGCGACAGCAGGGAACCCAGCATTCTCAAACATTCTAGCGCTAGGAATATCGTACGCATTTGGTAGTACGAAGAACTTTCCCAAGGAGTGCTGGGATTTAAATCCCTTCGCAAAAGAATACTGCGACTCAGGTAGATCAAATTCTACAGTCATTGCATTTTCTCTTAGGGGCAAGCGGTATATCTGCCTTGCTGATTGAAATCCTAACTTAGCTTTTCAGTTCAGCAGGCAACCTAAAAAATGGTTTAAAGTACTTATTTCATAAACACTTTTTCAAAAATTAGCAGCAGCATTCGCACTCTTCACAGCAGCCTGGTCCGTACTCAATTTGCATTTGCGATCACCTCAGGAATGTATTGGAAGAACTTACTTATTGACCGCACTCGCACCATTTGGAGTATAACATGTCAGTGTGTCTTATGTTCTCCAAGAAGATCAGCCTCTTAAGTATCCTTGAAAGGATCTCTTGATGAAATCCAGTCCTTCGCTTAATCTCATTGAACCCCAATGGCTTCGGAGATCTACAGATCAAAGTGCATACTTCCACTTCACGCTTTGACAAGTATCTTTTCCAGTCTCTGTCAGGCTCAAAAATATTCAGATGTGACACTTTTGATAATAATTAATTCAACTATTTATTGACTCATTTTCGTGAAAACTTAAAGTCGGCATTATTTGGCTTGTGCAAACTGAAACTGGGTTCAAATGCAGTTTATGTCCGCCTTACTTTTCAATGAGGGAAAGCATGGGACATCGTTAAGTATTGTTCACGTTTTAACACCTTAAGAATGGACGAGTATTCTGACAATTGTAAAATGGATCTTTTGGGGAGAAGGTCTGCCCTCATAATTTGGGGACCACCGATCGTCCTAGTCATTGCTGCGAGCGCATTGATTAATGGAAATCCAATCCCTCGTGCAATTGGGGCTCCTCTTCTGACATTAGGCAGCTTCTGGATGGGCATAGCTTGTTTCATTAACGGAAGAAGATGCTCCAGGACGCATTGCACAATAGACGGAATAGCAATGCCTGTTTTAGGGACTCTTGGATTCCTAGAAGTACTGAATGTGCTGAATTTCCCATTGGAGTACATTACAGGCGCTTTTTGGCTCACGCTCCTGGTAAGTTACATTCCGGAATGGCTCGGTTTGAAATACATCGAAAGGCGGAATAGCACAACGCACTGAGCCATCGATGTGTTGTAAGATATTTATCAAATGTTAGAAATCCTTCAGGGGATAGTAATTTACCGTATTTTATTGAAAGCGTCTTTTGAGTAAAATAGTTCAGTATGTTTTGTGGGCTGTTTTTGCCGACATAAACATATGATCGGTGAAATTATTTGGCTAGCGAGATTACTTCAAATTTGACTTTTTTCATAATCCCTGAGTAATAGACTTACGGTCTCTTTCCCACCTTAACAAAGGTATTGTGCTTAATCCCGGACGTTATTCTGCATTAATATTAATGGTCTAGTATTATTTCTCGCCAGAACGTTACCGTTTATGGCGCATAGCAACATTTCTGCGACAGCTTCAGTCATAGTTTCTATAGTCGCTGGAATAGAAATAATAATCGTCAGTTTTATTTTGGCGATTATAGGTGAAGGCCTCACTTCATCGACACAAGGAGGGATAGGCGCAGTCTTTGGAATAATTGGAATTGCGTGGGGAATACTGATAATCACAAGTGCTTATATGATGCATGTCAGGAAGGAAAAGCATGTTTTTTGGGGTATACTTATCGTTGTCTTCTCAATTGCGAGTATATTCGGCGCAATTGGGGGTATTTTCATAGGGCTCATCTTGGGCGTTATAGGTGGAGCTTTGGGAATTATATCCTCACCTATCAAGAGAAACTCAAAAGAGAGCGCCGAGGAAGTTGCAAAGACTGGCTGATGGATATACAACTCTTACTAATCATGTGATGGCGGGTTAATCAAGGATCCAACTCACATTGTACATTGGGATATCAGGGGTATCATCCGCATTGCGTTCTTCTGGATTAAGCACAGAGAAATGCCCTTGTTTGCCTAGTGCAACGTTCCCTGTTTCCCAGTTTGCGCACCATATACCAGCCGCTACCGTAGCATAATAACGTGACGAAGTTGCTGAATAGAAATCAAAGCGAATTGCCCTAGTTACGCCATTCTGCGTCTCAATAACCCCTGCACATCTGGTTGGCTGTGCATTATAGGACGACGGTGACCATTGGCAGACTTCGTAGCATCTGCCGAAACTGTTGAATGGTGGATCATTTACAGCAAGCGGTTCAAGAAAGTCTGTATCGGAAAAAAACAATTTACTCAGAGGCAAACGGCGGTGTTGCATGAACTGCATAAATCTGATAAAGATGGGTTCGTATCGCGATGGATACCCCACTGCACATACACAGATGATGTGATCAACTCCCTGATTGAATCTTTCTCCAAGATGAGCTAGAATGCTGGCATGATCAGCGCCAGGTCCGATCCAGCAAGTAGCAAGCCCCATTCGAGTGGCATCCACAACTACCTTCTGTAAACTCCTCCCGACGTCGATGACCGAGAGTCTGTCGTACTCATGGGGCGCAATGGCGATGAGGAACTCGTGCGCACCTACCGAAGGCCAAACGGTTAAGGGAGCGGCGATGTACTCAAGCCTGATTTGATTCTCACCAATTAGGCGTTCTTCAACCGTATGTTTATTAACACTTTCCATCAATGCTGCATGATGATCAGGTGTCAAATTACCCCTTTGAAAGGATCGGCAAGACCTTCTGGAACGCATCAAATCAAACTGATCAAGTTTATTTCGCGGTTCGGGGATTGGCTCAACTGGGTGCAGCCCCCAGCGTACCGTTGAGATGTCAAATAGGCAGTTGACGAGCATTAGCCATCAGATAAAAAGTGGGAGCCATACCAAAAAAACTACTGAAAAACTGAAAAGCCAGCTGACTAAGGCAAGCAACAGGAATGGGATTGAAAATACCGCATTAGCAAAGTATTGCAACCAACCAGTGAATTGCAGGCGGAGTTTGACTTTCCAGATAACTGTGTCCTGGATATTGAACCGATTTTTCGGCGACTTTCTGTCTCTTGTTTGATTCGAGCTTGCCATTAGTTTCCTGCCAGTTACAGAAAGTGTGGCATCCTCCACTTGAATATCCTTACATTTATTTAAAAAAGCCGCCAAAATCGATTCAGGTTACTAGGTCAATTTTTGCCTGAAGGCAGTGTCTATGTATTGCGTAAACACAGAGAAAGTCCTTCTGTAATCACTGTGCTTACAGGATAAGTTAGGTTAAACCCTTCCCATTTCTATTCGAATTTGTTGCTGAGCATATTGGCTATTCCCATCATATATTATGGAAAACAATTAACCGATTGGGAGTTATAAAAAGTTAAACAGAGTGTGTGGTGTGTGGACATGGCTGAAAGACCTTGGAGGTGGCTGCTTGGTGCCGCAATCCCAATTGTTTGGATATGGTTCGCGTTGTTGGGAATAGAGTGGAATGTTCTGGCGTCCCTATTTATTGCAATTTCCGTAACAATAATTTTCGGTACGTTATATGCGGTAATGGAGTCAACAGGAGATAAAAAAAGCGTATAGGCAAGGCATATCTCAGTTGCCCAACTCTTGAAGTTGTATAAGTCTATAGAAGGATTCAAGCATATTTTTTCCAAAATTCAGTTCGAGCTGCTATAGAAAAGAAATTGCTTACTGAGGTCACAAACCAAATCAAGTAGACCGACACTAGAGCCGAAGGATTATATTCAAGTAAGTGAAATCTTAACCTCTTTCCCATGTGCAAGACAAATCACGCATTCGACCGGAAAAGTGTCTAACCCTTTCTAAGGGGCTGAGTTTTTGTGTAATTCTTGTGCGGCCTAATTGGACAGATCTTGTATCTGTAATCTATAATCTGTCTCTTACTCCCTACGCTTCGTTCTCTGCCACTGTGAGTTCCGGGCGAGATGATTATTCAAAAATGATATTTCAAGGCTGTAGTCTTCTGGTCATAAACAGATATTTTCCTTCAGTTTTGAATCCCATTTTTTCCAAAATTGGCTTGGTTGTATCTCCTCTTGCAAATACAGTAAGTAACTTACATCCTTTCTTCTTAGCGAGCTCGTATCTGTGCTTCAATAGAGAGATATAGATGTGCTTCCCACGAAATTCTCTATTTACGCCGGAACCTGTCAGGTACATGGCTTTTCTATCCAGACTAATCCTGTATCTGGAATAACCAACGGGGTTTCCCTTCACGTATGCGATTTGGAATCCGCTTCTATTTGAGGGATTGGACAAGATTGACATTTTTTCCTTAATCATGTCTTCCCTTTCGCCAATTTCCTGGCCAAATATTTCACAAGTCAGGTCTACAACATCGCTAATCTGTTCCTTATTTTTTGCATCTACGATTGAAAAGTCCGGTGCAACAATGCTTTCAAAACAATTCACTTCCAGTGGCAAATACATTCCGTAAAATTCCTTTTCAGGTTTGATCCCGGCAGAGCTCAATGCATTCTTGAGATAGGTGTGTTCCTTGTTTGACTTTATGATCCAAGAAAAGGACTTTGTCCCATAGAAATCAAAAACCTTCTTAATGGTCTCTTGAACCTCTGTATGAGGCGGTTCTCCCAAGCATGAATTTGCATTCACACTCATCGAAGATTCGACCTTCTTTGCAAATATGTATTTGTCTTCAAGAACCGATAGTCCTGGAATTTCCAATCCTAGTTCATGATCTGTTCCCAAACCTCCTCGAATATACCTATCGAGATGGGTATACTCCGGTACTGCCATTAGCTGTCGCATCTAGGATGCGTTATTTAATTCTTCCAATTCAGGCTCATAGAACTTCGGGCCAAATTGACTTGAAAACAGTGATAAGATGAACTGAGTTATTACGAGTGTAGTTTTTTGTTATTAGTGAAAAATTGTACTATATGATGGCATTGGGCTTTGGAGAGCTTATCGATCCTCTCTATTGTGTCATATCGCAGCATGTTTCCCGTTAAGCCATCATTCTCTAATGCCCAAATCTCCTATTCCAAATAGGCTAAGATTCCTTTTTCGGAACCTTTCATTGTCTAAAAGTAAAGCTTCGAGGACAGACAGATTTTACGGTCTATCGAGTACGGGTGATTTCCTGAGGTTGACAAAAACACCGAATATCATTATGAGCACAAACCCTTCCAGATAGATGTACTCCTTATAGTAAAAGGTCGCAAAAAACAAATCGGGCATGGAAAATACTAGACTACAAAGAAACGATGCGAGTGGAATTACAAATCCGTCCAGCTTGGGAATTGAATAATAGATCAGTGGTACTGCAGCCAGGGAATATTCAATGTAGAACGCAATGACCAAAGTATAGGATTGTCCAGGTAAAGAAGATAGATGCTCATGCGTAAGATAGAAAAACAGAAACTCAATGCCAGGAAGATCAAGGACAAAATGGATCTTAGGTTCCTCGACACCTGCATTTTGTTATAATAAGTTCATTTTGTATTTACAGTGGGATCTTAAGTCGCTGTTAAAGAATCGATGATGGTCCCCTCACTGGTTTCTTGGTTTACCTACCCCCACTTCTGGAGCCCCTAAAACTTCCAAACTATACGGTCACAGGATAGCATGAACATCTTCTTTGATTGGATATGAAAAGCACTGGACCTTCTACTATTTAGCCCAAGAGGAACGAGAGGTTCAAGGCACTTTTAGTGCAATTTCATCCCTATTTCTCTGAAGATTTAATAAATTGAAGGATCTTTGTGGCTATTTCATGAGGCGTTTCAACATGTGGATAGTGGCCAACATCGTCGATAACCTCGGTCTCAACTTCAAATTTGCTTTTTAGCCATTCCATCTCTTTCACAGGATCCTTAAAATCAGGGTCTCTTGAACCAAAGATAGCCATTGCCGGGCATTTGACTTTTCCCAGAGCTTCAACGCATTCTTCCTTTGGGCTGAATGTCATCAGTCTAACAGCACGCATTCTGCCTTTTTCGCTTAGATTTGACTTCAACTTTCTTAGATAGTCCTGAAAATCTTCTGGAGGATTTTTCTTGTAAAGAGACCGATAGAAATTAGTCCACAAGCCGGCTCCCCAAGGGGCTCTTAAGGCGAAATTGTAGAGTATCCGATTACCTAGAGGGATGGGCGCGTTCCTTATTGCTGGAGATATCAGGATGATCCCTGCAATCTTGTCTGGAGATCTAGAAGCTGCCCAAACGGCGGATGAAGCTGAAAGTGAGCACCCAACGACCCAAGCAGGGGCATTTTTATGTGTGGAATCTATCAGGGATAGGATATCTGAACCCATTGACATGGCAGAATAGTCCTTAAATGTTGTAGAAGAATCCCCAATCCCTCTAATGTCCATCGTGATTACCTTGTAACCTGCAGAAACAAGTTTTGGGGTCAAAAACCTATACTCTTCCTTTAAGTCACCAATTGAAGGGACACATACTAACCCAGCGTTCCCGTTTCCAGTAATCTCGTAAGTTAAAGTGCCATCTGTGCGCCTTAGTTCCAAGATACCATCGCCATTGCACACATTTAACAATGTGGGGTATTTAAGAATTTACAGTTGGCTACAAATCATATACTGGGTTTGTGCAGATTTTTATCGAGAGATGAGTAATTCCTGCACTAAATTTGAGAAACACGAAGTGACTAGTTCAAAGCCTAATTTCAGAAATATTTGCAATTCAAAGTACATCTTGCATCGTACTGTTGGTGAGTATGTAGGCGAATAATTTCGTATTACCGTCAAATGGGACAAGACGTATAGTACTGGCATTTTCTCTTAATTCTAAGTAAAATGAATATTAAGCTACTGAGAAAGAGGGAATATGCATTTCTGGGAACATGGGCACTTTACTTGTATGCTTTTTTCAGCGGGTTTGGGATGGACGTGTCTCCACCATTTTATTTCTATGGCAGGCATTATATCATTGGATATGGTGGGCTGGATTACATGCACACAGTTGCGGATCCAGGGGCCAGTTTCTTCCTATATCTTCCGGCCTCAATGCCATACATTGAAAAAGTGTTCATCAATGTGGAATACAACATCCTCTTCAACGTATTGACTATTGAACTGTTGACCGCAATTGTATTAGTATTTGCAGTTTACATTTTCATTGGTCTTGCAATAAGAAAGAAAAAAGAGGCTTCCACCTTTACCAGCTGAAAACCACATTTTTCTGTATCTATCTTTTGCTTAGTTTTCAGAAGAGATGTAAACATTATTGCGAAGTCGTCATGCAAATTCACTTCTAAACCTTAATTACCGTTATTTACGATTACTCACTGAAAATTTTTAATGTCAATGACACCCTAAGTTCTCCTGTAATGCAAAATGAGGGAAAGATACAATCAACAACTATCGTAAAAATTGAGCATATTTCATATATTACAGGATAATCCCACATTACTCTGCGGAGGTTGTCGAGCTAGGTCAAAGGCGATGGATTCAGGGTCCATTCCCGTAGGGGTTCGCCGGTTCGAATCCGGCCCTCCGCATTTACATTTGTAATCGAATATGAAAGGTAAAACTGCAATACCTTATTTTCTTTATAAGCCCACATCATTTAATGCTTCCAACTTTTCTTTAACTTTTTTGGGCAGATTCGGCCAGGTGTCGAGGATTGACCTAACCGGCTTTTTTACTTCAATGTCTCTAAAAGAGGGGCTCTCCAGAAATGGATTTGCCTTATCTTTGTCGGATCCTGTAAGAACCATATTCTCAGGAATTACCGTTTTGCAAACTTCGTAGAAAGTCATTAATACTATTTCGGTCGACAAATTGTTTCCATATTTCTCGCTAACAAATGCTAACCAAGCGAACATATTATACAACCTTAAAATCTGAGGCTGTCTATGAAAAAACTTGGTTGCAGCATACAGTGAAATGCCCTGTTCACTTGAAAGCTCCTCAAATATTAGCATAACGACGTTTTCCTTTTCTTTAGGAATTCCTGCAAAACAACCATTTTCTCGCAGCACTTCTATAAATGCTGGTAAGACCGTTTCAACCCTCTCTAATACATTCTTATCTTTGGCCCGCCCTTTCGTCATATCGTCAAGGAAAGCAAGTGTGAATAGGAAAATTGAGAATGCTGTATCAAGCTTATCTTTGAGAGAATAAACGGGTTCGCCAAACATGTTCTTGCCCTCCTCAATAAGTGAATATTCCGCGAGAATTTTCACAGCCCTCTTCGCAGATCTTGACCTCCCGTCAGTCAGGTATTCATGTAGATCTTTTATTAGGGTCCGTTTCAACTCATTGAGAGTGACCTCTTTCCTACCATCGATATAAGCATCAGATAAGGCGACAAAAACGTGAAGGGCGCTGATTCCATGATTTGCGTTTCTTGGCATCTTTGCATCTACACATAAAGAATTCTTGAGGGTTATTTAAATGTGCATGAGTTTTACAAAACAGATGATCATATTCCTCTCAATTCTATCATATGTATGCCTATAAAGGTTGAAAGAAAGGTTAGAGAGATAGCCGGGTCACTGTATGTTTGCTTTCCAAAGTATTGGACTGATAGTGTTGGTCTTACCAAGGGCCAAACTGTAATCATAGAGTTGACAGACGACCACTCGTGTAAAATCGAACTGAGGGGGTGAGTGGATGATCAAGATAGACATAAGGCCAATGAAAGCTAAGGCTATGCACTTGCCCCAATCGGTTACAAATCTCATATTACAGGAGCCGGATTTCATTGAATCAAACGAATATTTTGCAAAGGCATCAGTATGGTTCAAATTGCTTCAAGCAGAACTGACGGGTGAAAAACAATGAGGGATAAGTCCCCAAAAAGAACCTGCCTCGCCGTCTTGCAAGTGAATATTGCCTGTGAGGGCTATAACTTTATGTTTTTCGTGGTGATCTGATTGATTGATTTCAATGACGTAGACATCACCGACATCGATGCAGTTAGGAAACACGCAGAGCAGGCGAAATCAAAGGGCTATGATTTTGATACTTATGACAGTGCATTCAACAAGGCCTGGGGCAAGTCACAGAAAGGAGCAGTAAGGCCAGAGATCAAGGAAGTGATCAAAGGCGTCCTTAAGCAGAGCAGTGAGGAATCGATTGAACTGTATTATCCAGGCCATATTCACATCGCTGAGGTCTTAATGCGAAGAGAGCACTTCAAGACTCTATCTGACAATAACAATGAACGCCCGGAAGTATACGTTTACAACTCGCAAATATACGTGAGGGCAGAGGAGCACATTAAGCAGGAGGCAGAGGCTGAATACATCAGGCAATGGTCTGACACAATCAAAGAGGGAAACGAGCGCATCGAAGAGCTGCCTGAGGATGCGAAAGCAGAGAGAGGTCGTTTGAGGAGGATAATTCAAAAATGCACAGAGAAACTTGACACAGGACCAACAGTCGCGGACATAAATGAAGTTATTGCGACAATCAGACGCAGGACATATACGCCTCAGTCTGAAATAAACCCGGCAAGTCACATAGCTTGCCTAAATGGTCTCCTGAACATAGAAACGTGGGAGCTTGAAGATTTTACGCCTGATCTGTTTTTCATTACTCAGGTGAATGCCAACTACCTGAGGAGATTCGTAAGGCTCTCTGACACCCCCTTGTACATCAACTATCTGCTCGACGTGTATGACCCTAAGGATATCCCGGCAGTCCTTGAGTATGATGGCTATTCTTTCTGGCCCCTTTATCCCAGGCATAAAGTAAATTTCGTTGTGGGCCGTCAGAGAATAGGCAAGGGAGTCAGGCCAAGAATACTCCGAGAACTGCATGGAGAGGGATATGCGACAACTGACCTCAACAGGTTGCTCACGACAGACAGGTTCTGGGCATCCGGCATTGAGGCAAAACATAGGTTGATCTGCGATCCAGAAATCAGCAGAACATTCAGGAAAGGTTCATGGCCCAACTGGCGTAATTTCAACACCCTGTTTGGAGGAGACTCGATCCAGATTGAACTCAAGTTCAAAGAGGCGCAGACAACGGATAGACGGCCAAAGGGACTATACATCGGAAATCTCCCATTGTTTAAAAATGAGAATGCAGCATCCCTGAACCGCATGCTGCTTATGCAGACAAAGAACGAGAGAGAGACGCCTGAGATCACTGACCTGCACAAGTTGATTCTGTCAAGGGAGAGAGACGCGATATTCAGCCTCCTGATGAGATACCTGCGTGTTCTCAAGTCGCAGAACTGGTACTTCATCAATGAGCCATCTGAGGACGAAATAACAGAGCTGTGGCAAAAGCTTGCTGATCCCATAGGAAACTGGCTCGATGAATGCGTCAGCTACGTGCAGGGCGCCGAGATCAAGGTTGATGATGCCTTCGAAGCTTTCGATAAGTATTGCAGGGAGAGGGGTATTCCTACACCTCCTCAGCAAACTTTCACCTCGAGGGTTAAAGATTCATATCCTAAAAGAAGAGGAGGCCCTAAAGGAAAGAGGTTTTACATTTTCACTGGACTTATGCTCGAACCTGACGAAAGTGAGGACACTGCTGAAAGGTCGGACACCGTAAGAAACTCTCGCGGAGCCTCGAAACAACGCCCCGCAGAAATCAGAAAGGCGGTGTCCAACTTAGGTGTATATTCCCGTCGCGCATACGGAAAAAATAACTTTTCATATATAGAAAACAGGATCGCACCCAAGTTGGACACCAGTCAGAATGTGCTCGGGGAGGCTGAAATACGGCCCTCAAGTGAAAATAAAGCGGTGTCCAACTTGAGAGACGAGGGCGATCAACCGCGTCCCCATGACTATTGGTCGAGGGGTTATGCATCAGTTCAGACAGTCATCAATGCTCTTAGGGACTGGGGCTTGGATGTGGAGGAATACGACAGGAGAATGTATTCCATAAATGGATATAAGGCAAGGATAAAAGGTAAAATGTCTGATTTCAGTGATGAAATCCAAGATTTCATTAATAGTTCGTTTAAAGTTGTTTTTCCGGGCAGTATTGACGCACCTCACACTTGGATCAATTTCGCCATCGAACCAAGAGGTGATGGTCTGTCCCCTCATGATTGATATGCATCTAAAGGAATAACTAAACCCTGAATGTTATCGACAGATACAGAGCTTATTTAGCGAACTCTTGCGCAAAATAACGTATGTTCTAAAATTTCAGACGGTAAATTCACACCAAGAACCTTCCAAAGGATCGGCAAAATAGAGAATATCCATGTAATCACCCAACGTTCTAAAAATAAGTGTGTTCTAAATGGTTTTTTAGAACATATAGTATGTTATAAAGGAAAACGGGTACTATTAGAACAAACATTATGGAAGAACATTCAGTCAAGAGACATAAGCTGAGCTCATAAAGAATATCTTCAGGTCGAGACCAGTTTTATTGCCTTTCTCAGAAGACCTCAGCATTGTCTACTCCTGAATATCATTTGAACTTAGACCTTCTGTTAACAATAGATTGGCAAGAATTAGGATAAACAATGACAAGGACCAGATAGCTGTTGGTTTATCAAACGAACAACAGTAACCCATATACGTCACTAAAAAAATATTAAGATTGTTGATTTCCATTCATTATGAGAATTCTTCAGCTGTACGTTTTCTTTGCTCATTTACAGCGTCTTGGTGGTAATTAATGGCAGTAAAGAAAAGTGAACTCTACAATTCAATTTGGAAGAGCTGTGACGAGCTGAGGGGTGGGATGGACGCCTCCCAGTACAAGGATTACGTTCTCGTCTTGCTTTTCATGAGATATGTCACTGACAAATACGCTGGAAAGCCCAACTCCGATGTCCCTGTTCCCGATGGAGGGAGCTTTAGAGACATAGTGGCTCTAAAAGGAAAACCGGACATTGGTGACGGGATAAACAAAGTCTTAGCTAAATTTGCAGAGGCAAACGATCTCCAGGATGTATTCAGAGAAGCAGACTTCAACGATAAGAGCAAACTCGGTGAAGGAAAGGAGATGGTAGACAGGCTCTCAAAGCTGGTAGCTATTTTTGAGGACACTGCTCTTGACTTCAGTAAGAACAGGGCAGAAGGCGATGACCTTCTTGGTGATGCCTATGAGTATCTTATGCGTAATTTTGCGACGGAATCTGGCAAGAGCAAGGGACAATTTTACACGCCATCAGAAGTTTCGCAAATAATGGCCAGAGTGATTGGGATCAAAAACGCAACGAGGTCCCAGACAGTTTACGATCCCACCTGTGGCTCCGGCTCATTACTGCTGAAGGCTGCAGATGAGACACCCAATGGCATCACCATCTATGGCCAGGAAAACGATGTTGCTACAAGAGCGTTGGCTGTCATGAATATGTGGCTCCACAGGAGCCCCTACGCGGAAATATGGAGAGGAAATACCCTTTCAGATCCGCACTTTCTTGAGTCCGGAAATCTGAAAACATTCGATTTTGTTGTCGCCAATCCTCCTTTTTCTGCCAAATCCTGGACCAATGGATTGGATCCTCAAAATGATCAGTTTGAACGGTTCACTGCTTTTGGCAGTACGCCGCCTGCAAAGAATGGAGATTACGCATTCCTTCTTCATATGATAAAATCAATGAAGAGTACCGGAAAGGCAGCCGTGATTCTGCCTTTGGGTGTACTTTTCAGAGGCAATTCTGAAGGGATCATAAGAAAGAACATTGTTGAAAGAGGTTACATAAAAGGCATCGTTGGCTTGCCGCCTAATCTCTTCTACGGAACTGGAATAGCTGCCTGTATCGTTGTGTTAGACAAAGAGAATGCTGGTAAAGAGAGACCGATTTTCATGATTGCTGCTCATGAAGGGTTTGCCAAAGATGGAAACAAAAACCGCCTCAGGGCGAGAGACATACACAGAATAGTGGATGTTTTCAACAATCAGACTGAGATACCGAAATATTCCCGATTAGTGGAATACAGTGAGATTGAAAAGAATGAGTTTAATCTGAATATTTCTCTTTACATTGACAGCTCTGATGAGGAAGATCTGCAGGATATCGAGGCTCACCTGCTTGGAGGAATACCTCAGAGAGATGTCGACGAACTTAGTGCATACTGGAAAGCGTTTCCGAATCTCAAGGAGAAGTTATTCAAAGAGAATTCAAGGGCAGGATATCTTGATTTTAGGATTGGTACGGATGAAATCAGATCTGCCATACTTGAGAGCCAGGAATTTTCTGAATTTACTGCAAAGGTTCAAAGCATTTTTAGAGAATGGTGCAAAGAATTCAAACCAATGCTAACGGATCTAAAAGTAGGTTCCAATCCCAAATCTGTTGGAAGGGATTTGTCAGAGTCAATACTTGATCGCTTTTCAGGGGTTGATCTCATTGACAACTATGATGTCTACCAGGATTTCATGACCTACTGGTCAGAAACAATGCAGGATGACTTATACCTGATATCAACAGTTGGATGGAAGACAACTATAGAACCGATCAAGGACAAGAAAGGAAAAATCACTGGCTGGGACTGCCCTCTGCTTCCTAAGGATATACTTTCAGGCATTTATTTCAAGGACCTCATGGGAAGATTGGAAAGACTGGAATCTGAACTCGAATCAGTGACTGCTGAGAAAGAAGAGATGGATGAGGAAAACTCTGGAGATGATGACCTTTTTTCTGACGTGAGAAATGAAAAGGGCAAAATCAACAAGAACAATATTTCTCAACGAATACGAGAGATATCAAATAATGATGATTACACAGAAGAGTTGGATGCATTAAATCGGTATTCGGAACTTCTGGAGAGGGAAACAGACATAAACAGAGACATCAAAGCTCAAAGAGGTCTTATCGATACAAGACTTCGTGAAAAATTCAGGACACTAAATGAAGAAGAGATTAAGGAATCAGTGATAGAAAATAAGTGGTACATGGCCCTTGAAACTTCGTTAAATGATAAAGTCGAACAAGTATTCTTTAAATTGATTGGTAGAACAAAAGTGTTGGAAAGCTATTACTCGACGCCTTTGCCTGAATTAACCACCAAAATTACAGAGTTGTCAGACAAAGTAGAGGGCAATCTCAAGGAGTTGGGCTTCAAGTGGTAGAAAAAATAGATTCCACAGGGTACAAAAGGTCTGAGATTGGAGTAATTCCCGAGGATTGGGAAGTAATACCGATTAGTAAAACTGGCCAATATATTAATGGAATGGCATTCAAACCGAGTGACTGGAAGAAGTACGGTATACCCATTGTTAGAATTGAAAACCTCAACGATTTGAGCGCTAATTTCAATTATTTTCAAGGGACTGTTGATGAAAAGTATATTTTGAAAAACGAAGATATTCTCCTATCATGGTCCGCATCTCTCGGTGTTTACCTTTGGTCTCGAGGAACGGCAATTTTGAATCAGCATATTTTCAAGGTAATTCCAAACAAGAACGTAAACAAGGAATATTTATTCTGGACCTTACAAAGGTCAATAGACAAACTGAATAAAGTAACCCATGGCTCCACTATGAAGCACTTTCAAAAGGGAGAATTGGAGAGAAATTTGATTGCACTGCCTTCAGTTCCAGAACAACAAAAGATTTCAGAGATTCTTTCAAACATCCAAACATTGATTCAATCCCTTGAAGATCTGATTTCCAAAAAGAAAAACATGAAGCAGGGCCTTATGCAATCACTTCTGACAAGAGGCATTGGACACACAAAATTCAAGAAGACTGAAATTGGGGTGGTACCTGAAGAATGGGATGTAAAGAGCTTGGGGGATCCGGAAGTATCAAGAGTTATTATGGGTCAGTCACCTCCTTCTTCATATTATAATGAGCAGAATCAAGGTTTACCTTTCCTACAGGGCAATGCGGATTTTGGGTCTCTATATCCGAAAACATCCATTTACTGTACCAAACCTATGAAATTAGCTACTAAAGCAGATATATTGATATCAGTTAGGGCACCGGTGGGCGAATTGAATATTTCCCCATTTGATTGTATTATTGGACGCGGCTTAGCCGCCGTAAGAAGTGTACAAGATCACACCGATATGGTCTATCTTTATTATTATCTTAAAAATAATAGAAAAAAATTAAGGGCCTTCTCTGCGGGTTCAACTTTCGACGCAATCGGTAAAAATACCTTAATAAATTTTGAGGTCGCTTCACCTTCTTTAAACGAACAACAAAGAATCGCCCAAATTCTTTCCAATGCTGACAAGGAAATAGAATTGCTCAAACAAAAAAGAGATAAGTATAAACTGCTTAAAACAGGCTTGATGCAGCAACTCCTGACTGGAGGGATCAGAGTAAAATGACCGATGTGGGACAACGAGAAAGAAAAACTCAGGAACGTGTCATACAATTTTTTACTCAGAAATTAGGTTACCAATATCTCGGAAACTGGAGACACCGGGACAATAGCAATATTGAGAAAGAATTAATGAGAAAATACCTCAAAGAGCAGTCAAACACTGATACTGCAATTGAAAATTCCATATTCGAATTGGAAAAGATTGCTGCAGATGTGAGCCAGAGTCTGTATGAAGTAAACATGGATTTCTACAGCCTTTTAAGATACGGTGTCAAAGTAAAGAATTCCGTAGGTGAGAATTATCAAACAGTTGAAGTTATCAATTGGAAAGAACCAGATCGAAACCACTTCTATATCGCTGAAGAAGTCTCTATAAGAGGTGAGCATGAAAAGATTCCTGACATTGTACTCTACGTGAATGGAATTGCTTTGGCTGTACTTGAACTGAAGAGAAGCACAGTATCAGTATCAGAAGGTATAAGGCAGAATCTTGACAGCCAGACTGACCGGTTCATAAAGGGGTTTTTCAACACCATTCAGCTCATTATGGCTGGCAATGACACCGAGGGTCTGAGATATGGCACAACACAAACTCCGGCAAAATACTATCTAAGATGGAAAGAAGACACTGGCATAAACGAGAGGCTGGATAAGCATCTATTCGCACTGTGCAACAAGCAAAGACTGCTGGAAATAATTCACGACTTCATTGTTTTTGACAGCGGTACAAAGAAGATATGCCGTTACAACCAGTATTTCGGTGTCAAGGCCGCACAGGAAAGCCTTAAAAAGAAAGAAGGCGGAATCATATGGCATACGCAGGGCAGCGGAAAAAGCCTCACCATGATCTGGCTGGCCAAGTGGATACGAGAGAATCTGCCCGATCCCAGAGTATTGATTATAACTGACAGGGAAGAGCTTGACGAACAGATCGAGAAGTTCTTCAATGCTGTCAATGAAGAAATATACCGAACAAAAAGTGGTAAGGACCTCGTGAATCAGATCAACAGTGCGGCACCTTGGTTGATGTGCTCACTGATCCACAAGTTCCGTTCCGCTGAAGATCCGAACTATGAGGATTTTATCAGAGGATTTCAATCAGGCATCCCTCCAGATTTCAAACCGAAAGGCAATCTCTATGTCTTTGTCGACGAGTGTCATAGAACCCAGTCAGGGGACCTTCACGAAGCAATGTCAAATCTTCTTCCGGAATCAATCTTCATAGGATTCACCGGAACACCTCTTCTAAGGAAGGACAAGAAGAGGAGCATTGAGGTTTTTGGTAGATATATTCACACGTACAAGTACGATGAGGCAGTCCAGGACAATGTCGTGCTTGACCTCCAGTACGAGGCGAGGGAAGTGGAGCAATCCCTAACCTCTCAGGATAAGATAGACAAGTGGTTTGAGGCAAAGACCAGAGGTCTCAATGACATTGCAAAAGCCGACCTCAAGAGACGATGGGGCACTATGCAGAAGGTCCTTAGTTCACAAGCCAGGCTCAACAGAATCGTTGCCGATATCCTGCTTGACATGGAAACCAAGGATCGCCTGAAGAGTGGATCCGGAAATGCAATACTTGTTGCAGGGTCTATCTATGAGGCCTGCAAGTATTACGAACTGTTTCAGAACAATGGGCTCAGGAGATGTGCAATAGTAACATCATACAACTCAGGTATAGAACAGGTAAAGGGAGAAACAGTAAGTGAAGAGGAAGAGACGGACAACCAGTTCAAGCACGACATCTATGAGAAGATGCTCAATGGAAAGGATCAGTATCAATTTGAACTGGAAGTAACAAGAAAGTTCGTCAATGAACCTGGGCAGATGAAACTTCTCATTGTGGTTGACAAGCTTCTGACGGGCTTTGATGCCCCGCCAGCAACTTATCTGTACATTGACAAGAGCATGCGTGATCATGGCCTATTCCAGGCCATATGCAGGGTTAACAGGCTTGATGGAGAGGATAAGGAATACGGTTTCATAATTGATTATAAGGACCTCTTCAAGAGTCTCAATGATGCCATCAAGGATTACACATCAGGTGCTCTGGACGGATACGATCCCGATGATGTAAGGGGACTTATAAAGGACAGACTCCAGACGGTGAAGAGCAACCTCGATAATTCTCTGGAACAGATCAGGAGTCTGTGCGAACCAGTGAAGCCTCCAAAAGACAGCAGTTCATACATCGAATATTTCTGCGGCGATACAGAGAACCCGGAGGATCTGAAAGGTCACGAGGAAAGAAGACTGACACTTTACAAACTGACATCAAAGCTGGTCCGATCTTATTCTGACATTGCCAATGATATGCAGAAGGCAGGATACGACGATAACCAATCCAAGAAAATCAAGGAAGAAGTTGCACATTTTGAAAAAGTGAGAAGTGAGATTAAACTGGCAAGTGGTGACTACATCGACCTCAAGGCCTACGAACCTGCCATGCGTCATCTCATAGACGCGTATATCGATGCAAGTGAGAGTAAAGTAATCTCCGCATTTGATGACCTGTCTATCATAGACCTGATAGATGAAAAGGGGGTAGAATTTGTTGAAAAACTTCCCGATAGTATTGGTAAAAATAAAACCGCAGTTGCCGAAACCATTGAAAATAATGTGAGGAAGATCATAGTCGACATGAACCCAACGAATCCGATTTACTACGGCAAGATGTCGTATCTATTGGATTCCCTGATATTGGAGCGCAAGAAAAACGCACTGGAGTATGGCGAATACCTGAGTAGAATTGTCGAACTTGCCAAGAGGATCAAGAGTTCGTCCGGTAGTGACTACCCCAAAACCATCAATTCCAAGGCAAAAAGGGCACTTTATGATAACCTTGGTGGTAATGAGAAACTTGCAGTTTCTCTTGACACGAGTATAAGGGAAAACAGATTTGAGGGGTGGCGAGGAAACAGAATTAAGGAGAGAGTGATCATAAACCACATAAAACAGACTCTTGAAGGTTTTGGCATTACAGATGAGAACGAAATCGAAAAAGTGCTGAATCTGGTGAGGAATCAGGATGAGTATTAAGATTGGCAAACTTGTTATGGCAGGTCTTGAGGTTCAGACTGTCCGAAAGAACATAAAAAATATTCATATTGGAGTTTATCCGCCAAATGGGAAAGTTAGGGTTGCAGCTCCTTTAAGAACCACTGATGAAACCATCCGGTTGATCGTTCTATCCAAAATCCCCTGGATCAGGAAACAAAAAGACAAGTTTGCCAGGCAGGAAAGGGAAACACATAGAGAATTTGTTACTGGTGAGAGCCACTACTTCATGGGTCAGCGGTATATCTTAAATGTTATCAAAGGGCCATACAAAAGCAATGTTAAATTGAGCAGCTTAAAGAGAATGGACATGTATGCAAATCCGCAATTGAGTAATATTGAGAGAGGGAGAATAATGGACAGATTCTACAGGTCTGAGTTGAATATATTACTTGATTCGTTGGTTCGAAAATGGGAAGATAAAATTGGTGTGCATGCCAATGAAGTTAGAATTCGAAGAATGAAGACGAAATGGGGGTCAGCAAACGTTAAAGCCAAAAGAATCTGGTTTAACTTGGAATTGGCGAAGAAATCACCTAACTGTATATCATATGTAGTGGTTCACGAGCTAACACATTTGATTGAAAAAAATCACAATAAACGTTTCAAAGAAATCCTTGAATCTGTTATGCCAAACTGGAAACAATACCGAGACGAGCTCAACTCTTTCATTTCAGGAGATGAAGATTGGAATTACTGGATAGAAAACATTAGGAAATTTTAAATTTTTTAACCAAAAACTCATTGGGAAAACTGGAAATTAATATAAAATCCATTAAAAGATTGGATATACAATATCAAATTGAAATATGCTTTCCAGCCGAATCTGTTATGAATAAACAAAATTAATTGTGCAACTTTCTTTATTGACTTTACATGCCAAGCAAACAATATTGGAAATCCAAATTTGACGAGTGGTATTCTAAAAACGAAACTGTGTTTTCCGGAATTGAGCAAATTTGGTCAGACCAAAGTAGCAAATTCAGGGACTTCTGGTCTAATAGAATGCTCAACCCTAAAATTGAATTGACTCAAGGGGACATTGAGGGCGTGATTAGAATCCTTGACACAAAAGCAAGAGGTAACATTGGGGCAGGCTTGAAGGCTGTTGCTGATTTATATCTGAGACAGAATATGCAGGAAGATCTACTAAGAAACATAAAGATTACTCCCAAGAAAATGGAATTGCTGGACAGATTTTTCAAGGCAGATCTCGAAGAAGAGAGAATTAAAGCTATTAATGAATTGGCTAATTTTGAGAGCAAGAGCGGGATGCCGAGACTGACAACCTCATATGGCGTATTCTTGAATGCTCTCGCATATGCCTACGATCCCACGGAACATCTAAACATAGTGTCTATCGACAAAGAGAAAAGAGCGATAGACAAATTAGAGATTCCAATTGATTTTGACCCAGAAAGAGCTGCCTATGGTGAGCTTCTTGTGAAAGGGAACAAAGTTATTCTTAACTTCTTCAGGGATTTGGGAATAAAGGTACACACCTACATCATTGGTGCATTTGTATGGGCTGTCTTAAATAGCGAAAGTGAACCTGGAAATGAAATAATAGGCATTTTCAATCTTGAAAGATATTTGGATGAATTCCTTGTGAAAAACTGGGACAAAATACCAGAATTCAAAAAACACAGAATTTTAACAGAAGACGGTGAATTTACAGGAATCGAATACAAAGCCGGGACAGGTCGTATAGATATCCTGGCTGTTGAAGATGGCAGTGGGGATTTTTTGGTCATTGAATTGAAAAAGAACCAAGCAAGCGATTCCGTAGCCGGCCAGATTCTTAGATACGTCAACTGGGTGAAAGAAAATCTTGCCGGAACCAAGAAAGTGAGGGGTTTGGTCATCGCTGGCGACGTGGACGAGGGTTTAAAACTTTCATTGGCAGACCGTAAAGACATAAAACTAATGACTTATGAGATTGACTTTAAGTTACGAAATGCAGGTCCTTGATAATCAGTCCGCCGTTCCCATAAAAATATACAACTTTTTTATGCAATTCATTGTGCTTATTGATTAACTTACTTTCATACTTCCCACTAAGGATTTCGGTTCGTTATCACTCAAGAAGTAATCGAAATAATTGGAGTTTTGTGTGTCTATTTCGTTCCTTCTTCTGGCAAATCAAAAACCTCAATAGGCTATTTTCGAATCCTATTACGGTGAATTTAACTTCACTGATGAGTTCCGTCGTCCTGGTTAAACGACTATTAAAGACGTTGATAAGAGATATCATTGACAGGTGGCAGTAAAATACACTTTACAGCCGAACGAGAATAGTAAAACTGGTTTTCTTGCATGGATCTTGTAGCATCATATTTTGTTGGCGGCAGACCATTTGAATTATGGTAAGTTTTTAATTTATTACTAAACTTACAATTAATGAAACAATTGATAGATGTGTCGCATCTTTCTAAAAGAGGGTCATCAATGAGAATGACTGTGCCTAAGAAGGTTCAGGCCACGCTTGGTGTAAGTGAGGAAGATATTGTTGGTTTTTATGAAGAAGATGGGAAAATTTTTCTTAAAAAAATAGAGTGAGCTTCATTTTTAGGGAGGATTTAATTACTATACGAAAATATTTATTAACTTATTAGTGTAGTTCATTTCTGGGATTTCAACTTGTCGCTAACCTTAGAAGTAATTGGTGAACTTGAGAGTGTAATCGTTGATTATGTCTATTCATGGAACAAAATTAGACGTCTGGCTAAATCAGTTGGTGTCGAAATCCCAGAAGACTTGAAAGATAAAGGAGAAGCTGCTTCGTTGATTACTAATGTTGGCAAGGATGATGAAAATCTTATCGGTGTAACTCTCAAATATGCCAAAAAAGGAAAATGGGATCAAGACTATTTTCAGGAGGCAAGAGAAGCCCTCAATCCTCCGCTTGGGAGGACCATGAATCTGAGAATAGATGAAAATGGCGACCTTGTTCCATTGGAGACATTTGGGACAAGAAGGAGAATTTCTCCTACGCCAGAAATGCCCAACTACCATATCTTCCTGAGCCATAGTCATTTTGACATAGATGCGGTGAAAATACTTGCAAATGAGCTGGGACTCTATGGTTTCAAGGTTTTTGTCGCCCATTCGGACATTAGGTTATCTGAAGAATGGATTAAATCAATTGAGAAGGAATTGAATTCTTGTAAAATTTTCATAGCTTTCTTGACTGCTAATTTCAAGAATTCGGATTGGTGCGACCAGGAATCCGGAATTGCCTACTTGAATAATATGAAAATAGTCCCGTTGAACTGTGACGGGAACACGAATTCATATGGTTTCGTTAATAAATTCCAAGCGAAACATTTGCTGTACAAAGTTAAAAATCGAGATAGATATGAAGAAAACAAATTTAGAGAAGACGTTAAGAAAATAGTGGATGTTTTAATGGATGAACCTGAAATTGTCAGATATGTGAGAACATCAATGCTGGATCGGATGGAACAAATATACCACTACCACGATGCTGATTGCGTCTTTTCATATATCTTGAAACTTCAACCCTTTACAGAAGATGAATTAGTGAAAATCATCAGACTCTCGAACACCAATAATCAGATACATGGGGCAGCTACCACTGCTGATCCTTTAAGAACTATCATTACAAATAATGCATCATTCGTAAGTAAATTGAAAGAGACTGAAGAATTACTTCAAAAATTAGCAAAATAAGAATGAAATGTTATACTTGAATATATGACAAAAAGGGCCAAATAAAATGTAAACAGAAGTGCTGCTTTAAAGGGGTAATCGTTTTTTCTCTTGATTAGAATATCAAGGAAAATTGATGAGACATATACTTAAAGCTTATCTGAAATTGGAGATACACTAATATGTACCTCTACAAATATTCATTCAATGCAATGAAAGAAATATCTGCAAGTGAGGATAAAGTGTTATTTTCCATTGTTGGAGGCAAGTTCACTAAGCATAGTGGAATTAAAGGTTCTTATTTAACCCCAAATGGTAACTTCCAAAATTATTCAGCCCAATACAGATTATCAATTACTTCAAGCCCTAATTTCAAACATAGAATTGACCCTGCAGAGCTTAGTATTCTTGAGTCGGGGGGCAAGGTGCAATTTCTAAACAATCAACATGCGGATATTGGGCCATTAGGCTTATTGACTGAAGTTAAGATGCCAAGAGTATGGCCCTCCTTCGGGTACTTCGGCGGAGCAAGAGAGCTTTTTGCCAAATTCGAATCTCCTACCACTCTCAAAATCAATAGGACTCACAAGTTCAAGATCCCAGGAAAAAGAGATTTCTTTCAACAAGATGATGATGAAATGCTGGATTTATCATCTGTAGAAAGCATTTTAAAGGGAACTGTTGCGTACTATCTGAATTCAGATCGTTCCATTGAAAACGGAAACGCCAAAATTTATGGCTCTGGCGTAAGTGTTAATATTAGCAACTTTGAGAGATGTAGAGTCAATGTTACCGCATCCGTTGCATTTAAGAGTCTTCTAAAAGATACCTTCGTGAAATGTTGGGTTACAGCATGGGAAGACGATGAACATAATCAGAAGAGATACGTTTATCACTTTCAGAGCGCTGAATATTTTATTGCTAACATTGACAAAAAAACTCTTGCAAGTGATGCTGATTTCACTCAGAATATTTTCTTACCACTGTACGATAGTCTTCTAAAACGTATCAAAACGGATGGTTGTCCCAAGTCAGCATTATTCCCTATTTATCTTGCATAAGATACACTGTGAATTGAAATACGTTATATGTCACAAAAATTGACCTTGGACGAGAGTATTGCAGCCATATTCCAAAATGCCTCTGAAAGCAAGAAAATGGGTAAAAACACTAATCACAGGATTCATTTTTATCGAGGAAAATTGATTGCATAATGATTTCGTATGGTTAACGTCCCTTTTTTTCAGTTCTCCTTGCAAAAACTGATGCAATCTGAGGCGAAATACCTATGATTGCACCGCCTACTATTCCAGAGAGCAATCGTAGTTGGCCGTTCAACCAATACTCATCAGTTGCATACAAACTTGAATTACCATACGAAAGAAAAGAATTCGACGTGGTAATCAAATACCCAATTTCGTAGGATTTATTGTATGTCAAGTGAGCCGAATCGATGCTCATCGCACCCTCTGAATCTATGGATAATGTAGAATTTGTAAATTTAAATGAACCAGAATGCGAACTTGTCGACACATTCAAACCAACAAGTGTTGAATTTGTAAATGAAGGGTAATTTGAGTTAAAAGAAACCTTATCAATCACGTTGATAGGAACTAACATGCTGCATCCATAGGGGCTGTCAACAGTGAAGAAAGCAGAGGAGAAATAATCAATTTCAATAATGCTTCCTGAAGACCTCATTGTATACATTTCATTCAAATTCATTGTCTGATTGTAGTAATATAGTCCAACAATGCTTTGCGTATTATTGGAAGGTAATATAGTTAATTCGCCAGAATCAGCAGGAGCTGTCAAGTTGAATTGCGTTGAGACTGGTTTGTTGAGATTGGAACTGTTCAGGAAAAAAGCAGGTTCATATTGGAAGATATCCAGATACGGACTTGCATTAATATGACTTATATTTGTGTATAATGACAATTGGGTCGCAATGGTATTCATGGTAACTTGGCCAGAATAAAATGTAGAATAGAAACCTTTGAATTGGGTAATTTCCGATCCACCATATACTCCGACTGAACTTGCAATATGAGATTGTATGACTTTGCCATTTGTTGTGTTAATGAACGAGACAATCATTCCATTAGTAGCAAGTGATTCAGCTTGCAAATAGGCAATCAAACTGAATTGAGTTTTTCCAGGTGTCCTATAGTAGAAACCATCGCTTGAATACATTGGATTTGGAGGTTGAGGAGATAGAGATAATTCTACACTATTGGAAACAAATCTTTCAGTGGAATTCATACTTTGAACTAAGGAAACATTGGCATTGACTCGGGTTGATTCCTTTGCAGGCGTATTCAGGGCATAGATTGCAGCAATAACGGCTAACGTCAAAAATAGAACAGTTATGAAGTAGACGAGTGATTTCTTAAATCCATTTTTCAACACCATATTGGATGTTTTTGAAACTGTTAGGGTTATAATACATTTTGGTATCAAAATAAGCAATAAGATTAGTTGGTCTGACATCAGGCCTTTCAGAGGTTGGCCTCGTCACTTTCAAGATAACAAGATGTAAGCTCAAAGTCTTCTTGAACACCTGTCTTGACTATCTCAGTGAGAATCATTTTTCCTTTATCAACGGGTATCTAAGACTCAAAGCGCTTTTCCATTTGTGAGATTTACTGTTTTATATTCATGGTATCTTGAAGCAATTAAGGAGAAGGCAAAGAGACTGAACACACAAAGACCGACTATATGATTCATATCAGCTGAATCTTGAAGCACGCCAAAAGCTACTAAGCAAAATAACAATACGTATGTGAGCAAATGTTTCATTGATGCCATTATATTCCTACCAAAAGAATGTGAATGTATCATCAGGAAAGTGTCTATGACTAATATCGGTAAATAAGTGGCAAAAAAGGTGAATGCAACAACAGATGAACCGCTCGCAAGGACAAACGGGCCCTTTATACTCTGATTGAGGAAATACCAGTCAAGCCCAGTCATTATATATGTTGCCATCACTCCTATAGCAAATATTGCATCTATCGAAAGATAATTCTTAGTTCGCTGTTGCTGTATGTTCCGAGCGTAATATTCTGCCATCAGAATGAAGAAAAATGGCAACCCGAAATTCTCCAAAAAACCGTATCTAACACTTGTGTAGTCCCAGTTTTCAGACCAGTTAAACCAAGAAGTGAGAAAAGTGTAGACATGACTCGAGGGGTATATATTTCCGTTATTAACGTAAAATAAGTAATTTATAAGAACATAAGAAATCCCAAATAGCGAAGTGATCCGCCACCTATTGAGAAAAATAACGATAGGGGATTTTGCCGCAACCCTGAGAAATTGTAATGCCATATACTGCCAATATTTGGATTTAAAGACTTAATAACTTGCTTTTTAGACAGTTAACCTCTTACAACGATATCAATGAGGCCATATCTATGCCCCATTCACAATAGTCCATTATTTGTTTCTTAAAACAGAGTTCTTTCCAGTAACCAAAAAAGATATCTTTTCTCTTGCGTGAGGTAAACGTGACACTTTCTTTACTTTTGTCGATTGCTGCTTTGGCGGTTTCCATAGTATCTGCGTCTGGCGTATACTTTGCTCCATTTGTACACAACTATGTTAACACAAAGAATCAGCAAAGAGAATCACATAAGATGGAGATCAGAAAACACGTATTCCTACCGCTTGATCGCGGGATAAATCATTTTATACAGAATGATGTTCAGGCATACCTGACTGCGGGGTTTGCAAGCATCCCATCTGAAGATACCATTGGACGCTATAAACGAGCTGCTTTTGATTTCAAAAAGGCTCCAACCACGATTTCAGTGACTGAATTGCCTAATACAACTGATTGGTTTGACGATGATCTTTATAGTGACCTTCATTGCCACAATGACACAATATATCAAGAAATAGAAAGGGCTGGAAAAGAAATTAAGGTGAAGATGCCGATTCACGTGGAGAAACATTGGAGATTGAAGATACGTCTTTATTCCACTTTAAAGCCATTTGTTACTTCATTTGTCAAAGCTGAAGCTGAGGCGAGTGGCATTTACGGAATGACCGAGATAGAAGACATTAGTTCAGTGTCTACAATAATTGCAATGTTGAAGTTATTGCAAGCTGATCCTGATTCGACAGGACTTTACAACTTAATGTCCAGGCTTGCTGGGAAGGAAACCATCCTAATAGAAATAGAAAAGATTGCTGCTGATAATGACTTCATAAAGATGGCTGACGATCTTCTAAAAGTTGAAAATGAAGTTCTTAAGCTTTTGATGGATTTGCGGAGCCATATCAATAAAGAAGCAACATCTGGTTCAAAGCTTAAGGGGAATTGTCATTACCTGGGCTACAACAACCCTGGATGCTAATTGATACAAATTACCTATTAAAAAGACCTGTGGGGACCGCCATCCAGATAGATACGATAAGTCGATCAGAGTAGAGCAAGGCTAAACTCTTTCAGTTGAGTATGTTAGGGTAATCTGACAATAGCCTCTCGTTCACCAGGGAGTGTGTTGACGTATTCAAATCCCTCTCTGATGTATGCCTTAATCGCACTGACTGGGATCACTGCCTGCTTTGCTCCCTTTTTAGAACGAGATAATGACTCCCTGTCGTTTATAGCAGCATGAGTTGCATCATCACTCTCTGGACTCTCCTCTAACATCTTTTGTAGCTCTTCTTTCATTGTTTCAAAATCAAGGGCAAGAAGACGCTCTTTTTCCTTTTCTTCTACATTTATATGATAAGAGAAAGACACAGACTCAAGGAATCCCTCCTTGAAATCTCTGCGTGAGTCATCTTTGGGCCTCGGAATCGTCTCAAAATACCGCGACGATCTGAGATATGCAGCTCTCATCTCATCCACCTTCTCAGGGAGTGGTCTCTTGTTCGTCGAATAGACGGCCTCGATATCACCCTTGTGACCCATCAGAAACTGACGCCAAGGATGTGATATAAGGCCTTTGGACTCAGCTATGTCAAGAGCAGTTGCAAAATAGGCTCTCAGGATGTATGGTCGCATTGTAAGACCAGCTGATCTGATTGCTTCTCTGATCTCACGTGTCACAAGCATTGTCCTGAGGTTCTTCCATTTGGTCTTGTTATTGGTTGCATATGGAACCAGAAGTGGTGATT
Source organism: Thermoplasmataceae archaeon (assembly GCA_046704405.1). Taxonomy (GTDB): domain Archaea; phylum Thermoplasmatota; class Thermoplasmata; order Thermoplasmatales; family Thermoplasmataceae. The sequence goes on from JBJKSA010000018.1 coordinate 104,326, forward strand.
CAGTGGTAAGTGTTTCTCCTGCTGCCTTTCTCTCCTGCAGATAATCAATAACATATCTGCATCCTTCATCCCCAAGGAAGGTGAAATACTTGAAACGGGCCTTGCTCAGACTTGCCTTGACATTTATCCTTGCAGGCGTAACGTCAAATTCAAGTGTTTCCAAGTTGAAATCCTCAAGGTCTCCAAGAGTGAGACCATCATCGCCCTCATAACTGCCAAGAACTTCAGGCCTTAGACCAGAGAAAGCCATGAGTGAAATTGATACTCTTCCCCTTGAAGTTGCCTTTCTTAGTATCCTTGCAAGTTCATCTGATGTCGGAACCCTTTCATTTTCAGTTGTCTCATTGATGTTCTCGTTGGGAATGTTGATCCTGATCTTGTAGTCAATGTCGTTGAAAGTGAGCCAGGAGCCTATTGTATGTTTAAACTTACTGACGTAAGCGCCCTTTCTACCCTCACCGATCATTTTGATAACAAAATCCTGAAAGCTGGCCTTTAGAGTGTTATTCTTAGCTTGATCGATGATGCCTTCAGGTGTAGTACCATTGATCTCGCAGTAAAGCGCGAGATTGCGTCTCCAGATATCAGCAGATATAGGAGATCGAGCCCTCATGTTGAGATACCACCTGTTAACCTGTTCATTGTTGTAAAATTCCTGATACTTTTTCGTGAAACTCATAAATGTTGAACCTGAACTTGCTAATAAATTCTCCTTGATTACAATATTAATCAAAGACGGCCCTCCGCATTTCCCCTTGAGGGAAGGGAGAGAGGAGACCCCGCCGACCTGCCATTTTAGAGGCTCCTAGAGCAAAAAAATTACATGCATTAATATTTGTACACTTTCTATAAAATTCAAGTAACAAATTGTAAGCAAAAATTAACCAAAGGTATACCGGTTTCTTGAAGAGCATTTGAGGTTGCTTATGTGTAACAATACAGCAAACTCCTTAAAACCTAGTAATATAAAGATAAGTTAAGCTGAGAGTGGATTTGATATTTCTTCTCCCTTGTCTTTGGATTTTATCAGAACCAACAGCCAAAGCTCGCTTCCTAAAGGTATCAAATAGGGAAGCATTATCCCCGAAATTCCAAGGAGTATCATGTATAGAATTATAAATACTATCAATGCCAATAGAAAAGTTGTTTAGAACTTGAGTTTTAGCAATTAATACGGCGGCATAACCAAGAGCATTGCAACCAGCAGGTAAATTAGCAGGAACACGGCGAAGGAATTTGCTTGAGGTTAGCTACTTAAGAGTTTCTCCGTCTCCAAAGTCCAGATTGGTGAGAACACAATGAGAGATATAAGAGAAAATAATGCAAGAGCATGGTTTGCTATGCTCCTTCTTCCCCTAGTACTATTTGTTTGACGCACCTTGACTGTCAACTAGACCATCGAGAACTTCTTTCATATACTGTATTAGCGTTTTGTCGCCAAAATTATAATAGTTGGAGCTGAAGTCACTGTACTCAACCCATATCGGTAAAGTGCCGGGATATAAGTACAAAGGATCATTTATTGTTCCGGACGGGGGACTCGGTATAACTCTAAAAGGAAAAGTTTTCCCCACAGCAACTTTAGGCGGGGGTTTCGAGAAGAATATAAAATACCCTTTGAAGACTGCATGACCGGTAGCAGTCATCTCGGCGCTGAAGTAGTTGTGAACGGATCTGTTAGTGAGTAAGACAACCTGAACCAGTTTATGGAATCCTTGTGCGCATTTATCGACTAAGCCCATAGGCTCCCTACTGGGAAGAAACTTTGAACAAAGAATGTAACCAAATGGTACTAAACATCCAACTTCTGAAGTTATAATTTTGAGGAAAGGAATGAAAATTACTGAGATGTTCCTTGGAGTTGACAATATTATAACTTCTCGTTAACTTAGTATCTCTAAAGTTGAAGCTGCAATAATCGTAGAAGTTAAATAATACCGAGCAAATGGTCACATTGGTAATAAAATGGTCAAACTGGAAAACTTGGATTTTAACCCTAAACCGATAGATGAGAACTTTCTTGATGATCAGGCAAGTTTCCCCGTTACGGGAAACCATCACGAGCATGAAATTAGGGTAGAGGGAGTCCAACGTAGCGATTCAGACGGTAACCCCTACCCAACAAAATGGGGAATTCATGGGAGCGCAGTAGGGGTTGATTGGGAAGCATGCATTGCGGACGGCGCTTGCATGGACGTTTGCCCAGTCAGCCTCTTTGAGTGGGAACTCAACCCTGGCCAGATGGGAACGGGAAATGATAAAGATATATCCAAGGACAAGGAATTATACGCTAAGTACAGGACTGACAAATGCGATCCAGTGAGGGAGAGCGAATGCATATTCTGCATGGCCTGTGAGAGCGTATGCCCCACTAGGGCTATTAAAATAAACCCCTAACCCAATTCTTATGGTGATGAGTAACCTCAACTGGTGTAGTTTACAATGAAAGACTAATAGAGTCATGCGCAGGGTATGCATCATTGTCTTTAACTAGAATCCAGTTAGTGAGATATTATCAAGCTCAGACAGAACTTAATTTTATCAACACCTCGTTTCCAATATATTAGATCATAATTTCCACCAGTCTTAGATTACCTTGATTGTGTTATAATATTCAAATCTAAAATCTTAAATATTGATGTAAAGTATCTATTCAATGGAGTCTGCTACTTTAAGAAGGGATGCAGTTGGTTTTTGGAGAGTTGTATTTCAAGGAGTATCTTCTACAGCGCCCGCAGCAATCGTTTCCACCATAACAGCTGCTTCCATCTATGCGTATGGTTCAGTCCCGCTGTCTTTTCTCATAGCATTCGCAGGTGTCCTCACTACGATTGTGGCAGTTTATGAGTACAGCAAGAAAGTTGCGCATGCTGGGGGCTATTATTCTTTCGTGAGTCAGTCAGCTGGTCCGTTTCTTGGTATCTTGACAGGCTTAATGTTACTTGGGTACGAGATTACGGACTTAGCGTTTGTTCCACTGTTCTTTTCGATATTGGCCACTTTCTCGCTTCAATTCTTTGCTGGGATTGTTCTTCCAACATGGGTCAGCCTTCTGATAGTAGCTATGGCAGTCGTCTTTTGGTCCCTACCTCCCTTTTTGGGCATAAAACCTTCACTGGGATATAGCATAATTTTTGGCTTGGCTGAGATAATAGTTCTACTTGCAGTAGCAATTACTCTATCAGTCATGGCCGGTCCTCAGAATACGGTTTCAGTATTCACTCCAGTTTTTGCCCCAACTGGAATACATGGAGCGCTCCTTGGTGGAGTGTTTGCAATTACTTCCTTCCTAGGCTACGGTTCAGTAGTCACATTAGGGGAAGAAGCAAAGTTTCCCAAGAAAACAATTGGCAAGGCTTTGTTAGTGGATGTCTTATTGTCAGGTATTTTCTTTATAGTTGTCTCTTACGCGTTCACTATAGCTTGGGGGCCTAATAATGCATCAACAATGAGCAATTACCTTGTCCCCCTGACAGTAATAACCAAGAGTCAGTTAGGTGTAGTTGTTGCTGGAATCATTACGTTCTTCTTCGTTGAAAGCTTCTTCAATTCCGGTCTTTCATTCACAAATGCAGCAGTGAGGTATTTCTATGGTATGGCAAGGGATGGACACGTTCTGCCCCGTTCCTTGGCCAAAGTCCATGAAGGATCTGGAGTGCCTAGACGAGCGCTTGGCGTGATTGTAATAGCAGTACTCATTCTTTCACTAACCTTCGGTGAGGCTTTTGGTCTGCTTGAAGGCTTTGTGCTACTTGCCACAGTTGCAACAGTGTTATCCTTACTAGTTCATATAATTGTCAATTCGACAGTATGGCGGTTATACAAGAAATCAAATGAATTCAAAGTTGTAGTCCACTTAGTTATACCCCTGATTGCTAGTGCACTCTTTGCTTTCATCATATATTCAACTGTCTATCCTCCGTCATTTCCGCTAACCTACATGCCCATTGCTGCGCTTGTCTGGATTCTCATCTCCATAGTGATGATATTCTACGTAAGATGGAAAAAGCACGAACAATATGCGGAAGCGGGAACTCATTCAATAGTAGAGTGAAAGTGGGTGAATCTTAGCATTAAAGAAGTCGTAGCCATGTTGGATCATGGCGACGTTTCTCCTGAGGAACTGATAGTCAACCTATGTCAGAGGATAGAGGAATTTGACAAGAGCCTAAACAGTTGCAAAGCGTTAAATGACAGGGTATTGGAAGATGCGAAGTCGCTAAATTTATTACATGCCGATAGAAACAAGCTGCATGGTCTACCAGTCTCCGTTAAAGATCTCATTGATACAGCAGGATTAAAAACAACTTATGGCTCACCCATTTTTGGAAATCATATACCTGAAAAAGATGCTTCAGTGGTTGTCAACATCAAGGAGTCCGGAGGTACAATTTTGTGCAAGACGAACACGCATGAATTTGCTCTAGGAATGGAAACGCCTCCTACGCGGAATCCATGGGACTTGTCTAGAATTCCAGGAGGCTCAAGCGGTGGGTCGGCTGCAGCCCTTTCAGCTGACCTTGCATTATTCGCTCTAGGCACTGATACCGGAGGCTCAATAAGAATTCCCGCTTCAATGTGTGGTGTGGTTGGACTGAAACCCACATATGGTTCACTACCCATGGAAGGGATTTTCGAAGAGGCCTCAAGCCTAGATCACCTAGGTCCCATGTGCCGCTTTGCTTCTGATTTGCCTCTTTTACTGGAAGTCATGGGATATCCAAGAAAGATTCACAGAGTCGAGAAGAAACTTTCTGTGGGGGTAGAAGTGAATTTCTTAGAACAGGCAGACAAGCAAGTGAAGTCTGTGGTCGAAAAGCTCGTCGATAAATGTGTGTCTGAGGGATTTATTGAAGTAAAAGAATTTCAGTTACCTAGTGTAGAGAGAATTAACTCTAACCACTCAGTAATAGATACTTCAGAGATAGCAAATGTGCACCAGGAATTATTCAAGTCTTTCAAAAACGATTACCTTTCAACTTCTGTTGAACAGATAGAATTAGGCTCCAAAAACAAAGTTGTTGATTATGAGAAAGCTCTAAGGTACAGGGACTTAGCAATTGAGGAAATGAAACAAGCATTCAATGGAATTGATCTATTAGTCACACCCACTTTGCCAAAGGTTGCGCCCATGATTGCAGACGTTAGAAGAATGACCCTTTTTGATCATGAGCCTTATGTGAAGTTTTTGCAACCTTTCAATTATACAGGATTCCCTGCCATTACCATACCAAGTGGTTTTTGTAATGATCTTCCCGTTGGTACGCAGTTTATCACTCCACCCTGGAAAGAGAATATAATGATAGGACTAGCTTCAAGATATCAAAGTGTTACAAAATGGCATACCCAGGTACCAGGCAAATATGGTAGATTAGCGATTTAGATTAGTGTTTATCATACTTCTTAGACATTTTCTTATTTTCTGCGTATCCTTTCGTATTTGAAGTTGAGTAAATTATTGAATTTTATGACCAAAATAATACCCTCTTTTGAAGTCCACAAAATTGAGTTAACGTGGACTATTTTATTTTCTATAAGCATATTTGTATTTCACGTCAGAAGTCCTTTGTATTATGGTGCGGCTGCAGATTCGCATAATTTCCTAAACTGTTCAATCAAAATTTATTTGCCAGCCATTCTTGAATTTCACTGTGAAAGTTCGCAAACATGGAGATATGTCCTTGCCCTTTCACCAAGCGTGTGTCATTAAGGGGAACTTTCTCGGCTAGCCACTTGCCGTGCGAGAATGGGACAAACATATCCTGTTCTCCTTGCCATATCTGCATTGGTACTTTGATGTCTTCAACTGAGAACCCCCAGTTTTTCACAAAGGAAATGTTGTCATCCTTAAGCCCGTATATGCCATTTATAGCACCATCCCTCCATCCGTCGACTAGATATCTCAACATAGTTTTAGTCAAAGACTTCCGATCAACTTCAGAAAAGAGACTCCCGAGCATCTCCAGAATTTGGCTCTGACCAGCATTTAAGAGGCCTGTAACATCTTTAAGATTATTTTCCTCCCACTGCTTCTCATCACTCTGGAGGAGTTTGAAATCCTCTATATTGTATTCACCCATTCCATCGTAAAAATCTAGCCCTTCTGCATCAAACGGAGCCAAGCTGGCGAGGCTTGAAGCAGCAACAACTCTCTTTGGTAAGATTGAGGCACAAGCCAGTGCATGAGGCCCTCCTCCAGAAAAACCCCAAACAGCAAATCTCTCAATTCCCAAGTGATCAGCAATTGCCTTAACATCCTGTGCAGCATCGGAAACACTCCTTCCATGATGTCTAGTGGAATTCCCGTACCCTGGTCTACTATAACTGATCAATCGGATGTTATTCTTTTCAGCATGTTTTGCTTGTGGCCCATAAAAAAATCTAGAACCGGGGGTTCCATGCAGAAAGAAGATGGGCATACCATCTGCATTACCACCTTCAATTGCTTCCAATAATCGTCCCGAGTTTGCTTCGACAGTGAAACTTTTCATTATAATTCAACTCATGAGAATTCGTTTATTATTCTGTCAATTCTTTCGTTAAAGAAGGGCACCAATAAAGAAGTCCATAACAGTTGTTGGATCACTAATGATATGAAAGCGAACTGCATCAAAGATGGATGGAGGGCATCTCAGCGAGTACTGTTCGAGGCATCACCCTTACTGTACTAGCGAGCATCCTATGGGGGACTTCCTTCCTTTTCATAGGGTTTGGCTTGCAATCAACCGATCCGTATACTCTTGCGTTCATGAGGTTTGCCCTTACCTCTGTCATAATCCTGCCTATCTCGCTTCTGTACAAAGGCCTAAATGTTCTTGCTGAACTCAAAAGACCTGGAATTTGGATCCTCGGTATCGTAAACGCGTTGGGCTACCTTTTCCAGTTTGTAGGTCAGAACCTTTCTACAGCCGCTGAAGCTTCATTGCTCTCCACTCTGTATCCAGTTATAGTCCCTTTTTTCGCCTTTGCCTTCCTAAAGGACAGAATAAGCGGTCGTCAAAAGATTTCTACTGTTCTCGGGTTCGCTGGCTTGATACTGGTAATGCTGCCTGAACTCGATATACACTCCCTACACTTTCTTGGCGATATTTTACTTTTCTTCACATCTATTGCCTATGCACTTTTCATTGTCATTGGCAAAAAAGAAGGATCATCATCAGCTGATTCCATCTTTGCACTGATGGTTGTAGATACGCTCATCTTATTCTTCCCTGCATTGTTCCTTGGAAATATCGGTAGCATATTTGCCTTCAACACTATTGGGTGGGCTGTTGTTCTGTGGCTTGCGTTTCCATGCACACTTATCGCTACTTCCGTCTATCTGAGAGGGTTGAAATACTTGCCAGCTTCGCAGTCAGCGACTGTACTTTTCTTGGAACTTGTCACAGGATTCGTACTGTCTGTTGCGGTGTTTGGAGAACCTCATCTCCTAATCAGGTCAATTGGTGCAGCTGTGATTTCAGTCTCAATCATAATTTCATCCTTTGATACTTCTTCAAAAAAGGGTGGCGATAAGACAAAAGAACAGCTATCCACTCATATCTAGTTTTCATTCAGATAGTTGGTATCATTTTGCTACGTGGAAAAAATATTCTTTGTACCATCATAGGAACACTAAGGTCATGCATTTCGATAACTTCCTCCAGTATTCACTAAACTAGAAGTCTTCCTTTTCCTCGAGTGGTATAGTTATTTCCTCTCCCTTGGATATGTCCCTTATTGCAATATCTGCTTGCAATTTGAAATTCGCCTCTACATTTGGCTCCACAGATCTGTTGACATGTCTCTCTGGATCTGGATACAGGAAGATCTCTTCTCCACGTTTATGGGTGAATTGACTTCTTTCCCAGTCAGGAAGTTCATCGAATTCTTTGTTTGAAATGATCCTCAAGTTCCACTTGATAACAATTTCTCCCTTGGCGAAGTCGTGTTTTGCGAATACACCCTGACAATCTCTAAACTGCGGCTTGTCGAGTTTCGATCTCCCAACAAAAACACTTCCGTAGTCGGAAACCGCATTTTTACTCGAATCGTTTTTCGCAACCATCGTCCCCTTATCCAGTTTTCCTTTGATCATAACTCACTTTGATGTAGTTTTTGTAGCTCGAGATCGCGTGGCCCGAGAGTCTATTGCTTCTGCACTTGACGCCTTTGGCCCAGAAAACTCACATTCTGAGTTTCCACGGCTGGCTTGATATTTTGCCGAGATAGTGTTTTCGCGCCCGGGAGTGAGATGCTTTTGCTGATATGTTTGCTCTTGCCCAGTAAGTAATTAGCTTAAGCCGTTCCAACACCCCTATTGTGGTATAGTGCAGCAATGTTGGAAGTCCAAGGGAAAACTCTTTGTCATTGGATATCAAAGCAAGTATGAGTCTGCTATAGATCCTCGCAATTCTGATCACATCCTTGGCACTTTGCCTTGACATGATAAGTGAAAGCTTCTCAAGGTCCTGGAGTCTCTTTCTGTTATAACTTACCTCATTCTCAAGTGCACTAGTGGCGATGGAATATGATGGAAGGGTAGAATCGTCTATGACAACCTGGGTTCTGACAACTGTGTCAAAAATGAATTTTCCACCGAATTCTAGACAAATTGTCAGCAAGGCTATGTCGGCAGAACTGTGAATGCTGTGCATTAAGGGGAGGTACTTCAAAACAGCCTTTCTCCTGCATGTAACGGCACTGAGGTACTTAGCCGCGTTCCCTTTTATCACATGAGTAAAGGCGAAAGGGACGTCATCCTCCCCAGAGAAGAGGTCAAAGTCAATGTTTTTGAATTTGGGCAACGAAATCTGGTCTCCGTTCTTATCTATGTGGGACACGGAACTGTGGTGATATACTATATCCTCTCCCTCTTCAAGTATCCCAGATACCTCCATGGTCCTGTCGGAAGTAAAAAGGTCTCCACCTCTCAGGAAAGTAATGATAGGTGCGGTGCTCATTTCAACACCAAGTGATATCTTGGAGCCTTCACCGGTGCCGTGCGTCATGTAAACTTTCACACCTCTCTTATCGAGATATCCTTTCATTTCATCATTTGAGAAATCACTTACAGCTACTATTTCCGTCTTCTCCATGGATAAATCCTGTGACAGTACAGACTGAACAGATCTTCTTTCAGCATCGCCCCATCCGGAAAAGATCATGACAACGGAAATGTCGGGAATCACAATTATGCATATAGGGAGGCGGATAAATTGTTTGCCTCTCTCCCGTCCCTAATATATGGCATTTTGTTTTAAGAGCAAAGACTGGGGAAGGCATGGCATTAATGTGTTTCAAGGGCATTGCATGTTATTATGAAAGACCCCTTTGGTGAAGAATATCTAAGCGAGATAAGAAAAAGTTTCCCTGCAATCGAAAGAGATTTCAAGGGATCAAAAAGGATTTTCCTTGACAACGGCGCCGGAAGCCTTGTGTTGAAAAAATCGGCCGAAGCGGAATACGAGGCCAGGATAAAATATAGTGCAAACACAAGCGCGAAATATTCGGAATCGGAGATGAATGAAGAGGTCCTAGAGAAAGGGAGGAAGGATGTATCATACCTACTCAATGCAGGGAGTTCAGGAAATATCTTCCAGGGAGAGTCTGCTTCAGCAAATCTCTTCAAGTTCTCCTATGCTATCAGAAAGATTCTTTCCAAGGATCACAACGTAGTTACCACTTCCGCTGAGCACTTTGCAAACGTTGCCCCATACATGGAGATGAAGAAAAACCAAGATATAGGGGAACTCAGGATTGCGGGACTTAATAGGGAAGACGGAATTATTGACATGGATGAGCTGTCTTCCATGATTGACGGCAAAACCAAGGTCGTTGCAGTCACAGCCGAGAGCAACCTTCTGGGGAATAAGTCTGATCTCAAGGAAATCAGCAAATTGGCGCATGAAAATGATGCATTGCTGGTAGTCGATGGAGTCCACTATGCTCCACAGGCACTTTCTGACGTGCAAGGGATCGAATGTGATCTATTTGTTTTCTCAACCTACAAGATATTCGGGCCAAGAGGAAGTTTCGCATATGTAAGCGAAAAAGCGATTCAGTCGATGCACCCCTACAATGTAGACAGAAATGCTGCAGTTGGCACATTCTCATACTTCGAATTGGGGACTAAGGATCAAGCTCTATTCGCCGCTATATCGGCAGTTGTAGATTACATATCCTCTCTTTCTCAAGACCTTAAGGACTTTTCTAATGGCCATATTCCGGGAGAAAGGAAATCCTCATTGAGAAATGGAATGAGGAAAATAGAAGAATACCAGGACTTCATTTCAGATGCCGTTCTCTATGGCATCGGCAGTGAAGAGGGTCTCACAAACTTAAAGAATGTAAAGCTGTACGGTATAACAGAGGAAGACAGAATTCCTGAAAGAGGAAGCACTTTTTCATTCAAGTTCAGCAACTTAAGCGATCAGCAAGCAGAAGAATACTATTGGAAGAAATTCGGCATCACAGTCGTCGGCGGCAATCACTGGAATCTTGCTCACGATTTCTACTCCGAGGACTCAATGCTCAGGGTCACTTTTCTGCATTACAACTCCATTGGGGAAGTAGAGGCCTTTCTCCGAGCAACGAAGTGGATATCTGAGCAATAGACTGTTTCCTGACAACCCAGAAACACGGGATTAGAATTTCCCATCCCACCAGTTCAGGCATTACCTGAAAATATCACAGTTTCTATGGTTTTTCCTGGGTCCACATCGTCCGGCAATTTCCCGGGAACTTTCTTCCAGACAACCAAATCGGCAAATGAACCGTCGTCGAGTGTCCCGATCTCAGGCCATTCCATCACTCTGGAACAATTAGCCGTGTAGGTCATTATTGCATCAGACAGGTCAAGTCTCTCAGTTTCAAGGTATTCTTCATCAAATGAAGGCGGGAATTTCATTTCCCTCGTCATGGAAGCAACGATTCCGTAAGCAGGTTCATATCTCATCACTGGGCTGTCAGAGCCATTGCACACGTTCACACCGGACTCAAGCAGCGTTTTGAAGGGAAAGAGCATTCCTGCCCGTTTTTTTCCCACATTGGCCAAATACGCTGATCCAAGGAAGTAGATGTCAGGTGCCTGTGTCTCAATTGATATCCCCAATTTACTCATTCTTTTTATGTCAACCGCGTCCGGAGTGTTGGCATGGACAAATGCATACTTGGAGGTATTTGTCTTTTCTTTGGAGAGGTCTTCTATTATGTCCACTGCGATAGAGATCGCTCTATCGCCTATTGTGTGTATGCTCAGTGTGGTTCCGAGCGTTGCGATTTTCGACATTACCTTCCTGAATTCGTCAATGTTCCAGAGGGGCATGCCAAAATTACCACTATCCACTTCTTCAAAATTCTTGTTCCACTCCTCTTTCATCCATCCCGTCCTGTTAAGGCCGCTTCCGTCAAGAAACATCTTGAAGCCAGTGGACTTCAGATGATCATTCTCTTCTATTTTACCAGAGAGTGCGATCTTCTCGTCTGCTTCCCCTAGCGAATATATTGGAATCGATGCTCCTACCCTGATCTTCAACGATCCTTCTCTTGAAAGGATGTTAAGTGCGTCAATCCTTTTCCACTCGTTAACATCGTCTCCTGTTCCTCCAATATCCTTCACTGCTGTGAGGCCATACCTCCTGTATTCTGCTGAAGCCTTCTGAATGGCATCCATGTATTCTTCCAAGGATGGCTCGGGAATTTTACTCTTCACCAGGTTCATTGCAGCAGATTCATGAAGAATCCCGTTTGGTTCGCCATTTTCATAACGTTCAATAGAAGAGCCAGGCGGGTCCTGAGATGCCTTCGTTATCCCAGCTCTCCTGAGTGCCAAGGAATTGCAAATTGCAGCATGCTCAGAAGAATGAGTGATGACAACTGGCAAATCTGGAACCATGGAATCCAGTTCTGCACTAGTAGGGAGTTCCTTCTCATCAAGGATGAATTCGTTCAGGTTGTAACCAAGCACCCATTCTTGGTCGCCTCTTGTCACATTACGGAGAGCATTTCCGATCTCATCAAAATTTGACGATTTTCCAAGATCTGTCTGGAATAGCATCTTTAGGGCTGTCAAGGTGAAATGGTTGTGCGAGTCGACCAACCCTGGCGTCACTAAATTCCCCCTGAAGTCAAGCAACTCTGGTCTATTCTTTCTCAAGTCATTCAGATCCGAAACATCTTCAAAAAGACCTGAACGGGCTATTTTGCCGGAATCAAGAAGAAAGAATCGCTTCTCCCTTCTCTCACCGTACCCGTCGTGAAACCAGTCTACAAGCACTATTTTCGTTGTCATGCTTACTTGAGTCTCCTATTGGATTCTCCGTTGATGGTAGTTTAAGAGGAAGGTATCAAAGGCTTCCTTCAACGGCTCTGAGGGATTCTTCCATTATATCGAGCCCTCTGTCCGCCAGCTCCTTTGTCAGAACAAGTGGAGGAAGTATGCGCGCTACGTTGTGATAGTGGCCTCCCACCTCAATTATTACTCCTCTTTTTACAGCTTCTTCACGGAGTTTAGCAGCAAGCTCAGGAGCAGGTTTTTTCGTTTTTTTGTCATACACTAGCTCGAACCCCAGCATTAGACCGAGGCCCCTTGCCTCACCAACTATACTGCTCTGGTCTTCGAACTCTTGCAGCCGCATCAGCATACGCTTTCCGAGTTCAGTCACATGGTCAAGTATGTTGTTTTCTTCTACAAAATCAAGATATGCGAGCCCGCCAGCCATTGCAGGAAGGAACCCCCTGAAAGTGCCTATATGAGATCCCGGTGTCCACTTGTCATAATCCTTCCTGTAAACGAGTCCTGAAAGCGGAAATCCTATTCCTCCTCCAAGTGCCTTTGATACGGTCATGATATCTGGGGATATGCCGGAATGTTCTGAAGCAAATAGCTTTCCCGTTCTCCCCAAGCCTGCCTGGACCTCGTCTATTATCAGGGGGATCTGGTGAAAGTCGGCGATTCTTCTTATCTCGGAAGTAAACCCATCAGGAGGGACAATTGTTCCACCTTCACCCTGCACAGGTTCCATTATTATTCCTGCTGCATCTAGTACGCCAGAACTAGGGTCGCCCAGGACGTGGTCAAGGTACCCTGCGCATCTTATTTCGCACTTAGGGTACTTTAGACTTATGGGGCACCTGTAGCAGTATGAATATGGCATGAAGTGCACCTGTGTCCCCATAGGCATGTATGGTGCTTTGAATCCAGAGTCCGCTGTCACAGAAAGGGCATTGCCAGTCATACCATGGTATGAGCCGTCAAATGCGATCATGACATGGCGGCCTGTGTTTACCTTGGCAAGCTTAATCGCGCTCTCCACTGCATCAGATCCTGTGGGGCCACCGAAAACTACCTTTGCATTATCCTTCAAATTACCTGGTGCAAGATGGACTAGCCTCTCTGAAAGTCTTTCCCTGGTCTCAGTTGCCAAGTCCAGCGAATGAATCAGCCGACCTTCTTGTTCCTGCACGGCCTCAAGGATCTTAGGGTTGGAATGGCCTGCTCCGACGACAGCTGCCCCTCCGAAAAAATCTATAAATCTATTTCCGTCAACATCCTCTAGCGTTGCACCGGAGCCTTTGACAAATGCAACAGGAATATCTCTTGAATATGATACAATATTGCCCTCAAATTTACGCTGCCTCTCCAAAATTTCTAAAGATTTGGGCCCCGGAACTTTCCCTGTTATTTTCGGGGCATCGGGCAGCTGCAGTAACGCTAAGTCTGTCTTGCCCATTTTATTGAATCGGGGCATCAAATTATAACTTTGTCCCTAAAATATAGCCTCCACAGATGGCGTTTACCATACGATGAGGCAGTCTTCCCGCTTCTCTTTCTCTGCATGCTTATAAATCCTAATCATTCATCGCCATTGATTGAGGACAGAAATCATTTCCAATGCTTCATTATGGTAGAATCAAGGTAAGACCGCAATGTTATTATCTTACACAAAAGTGACATGATTCATGGAAGAAGGAAGATGCCAGATTTGTGAAAATGTTCATCAGTGCAAGGTTTGTGGAGCAGAAGTGGCTTCCTTCAAGCATATTGGGGTTCGCTCAACTGCCTTGAAAGCTTCCTCAATATGGCATTATGCCGTCCCATGCGGTCACAGGGCTGAAATGGAAAAAACCTTTGTTCCGTCCAAGGGTCAAGGGGGTCAGCTTGCGAAGTACCAGGGCGGACCCATTTGGAAAGAGGGATACAGGTGGTACAACGTATTTTGGGGGACCTACTGGAACAGCAGCAAATGGACAGACCTGCTCGACAAGGCAGTGCAGGACATTGAAACAAATTCTTCCTATGCTGGTGACCTTGCCCAGTATAATGTTGGAGAAGGGAAGCTGGCTGGTCATGTCATAATTCAAAAGGATCCTGCCGCAACACTTTCTGAGAAAGAAATCGGAACCTCTCTCACTTCATGGATCACAAACTCTTTGGTTCCAGATCTAGGTGGAAAGGGAGCATATAATATCTTCCTGCCTCCTGGAATCAAGGCAACTTTAGGCACGGACTCCTCTTGTGTGCAGTTCTGTGATTACCATGATACTGTATCCGGGACCACTGGTCCATTTTTCACTCTTGAGCCATATCCATGCTCCTCAGGATGCAACCAGTGCGACGGCAACGATTTCGATACATTGACGCAGGGTCTTTCAGAGGAGATGGTAGAACTCAAGACAGACATGAATCCTGGTACCGGTTGGGTCATCGGGAATGAGGAAATTTGCGACTACTGTGACAAGAACTTCGTGTGCAATAAAATCTCTACTGGAGAATATGTCAACTCGTGGTACAGTGACAAAACGGGAGCCTGTTGGGTTCCTTAGAAAAATTCTAGGACCCTGGACCTCAAGGTGATAGGATTCAGCAATGCCACCCGATGTCTAAAGTAATCATGGCGCACGTTTTTTTCCTATTGCCTATACTGTTCTCTGTATGTCTTTCTGACCTTGATTACACCAGCTCTGTACTCATAGGTAGTCATTTCTTTTCGGGAAAGCTTTCCAAGGTATTCTGCAACAGCGTCCTTTCTCATGGTCCGTCCCCATGTGAAGAGCGCTACCCATGAGCCTATCAATAGGATAGAAAGACCAACAAATACTGCAAAGTGCAACTGTGCCCACAACATTACTTTCCCAGCATCTGGACCAGACAGCACTGTTATCTTTTCGATGAAAAACGCCTCGAACAGTACGAGATATGTAAGAATCGGCAAAAGTGCTGATAGAATTACAACTGTGCTGGTTCTGAACATCTGGAAAACTCTGCGGTCTATGACTCTCGGCATTACGCTGCTCATATTGCCCCGCTCGTACTTAAAATCTTGTTGTCGCATCTTTTCAATGCCTACTATTAGTGGGCATCCTAGATCGGAGAAGGTTAAATCTTGTCCGTCTCGATCAGTTTCTCAGTCACGCTCCCGTCAAGGCGCCAAAGGCTTTTCATCCCTGCGAATACCGCAGTAAATATGATCATCATTATGCCTGCGATTATGAAGTCATTCAGAATTCCGACAAAAGAAATCATGACTGCCCCAGCTGCTATTGCTGCTGGACTGATTGAGGATAGTACACCGTCTATGGCAAAATATCGCCCCCTCATGTCGGGAGGAACAACATTATGTGCCGTAGTAAGCCATGCATTTATGGAAATCCCGAGGCAGAGACCAGCGATTGTTGTAAATAGGATAGCTATTAAAGGGCCAGGTACGACCCCAACAATAAGGAGGCAAAGACCGGGAATGCCACCGTAAAGCAGCACGTTTACCTTTCCAGAGTGCCTAAGAATATTCAAGCGGCCTGCAAGAAGGGATCCCGTTACATCACCTGCTGCATATCCAGAAAGGATGAGACCATAGATTAGGGGATCAGCGTGAATGCCCACTGCAACATATACCACAAAGTAGGTCACTGCCATCTCCATGAAAAAATTGAAGAATGTTGCAGACACAGTGAGCAGGAAGAATCCTTTCTTTCTTATGAGCCATCTGTAACCCTCGGCCACATCACTGAGCATTCCTTTTCTCTTTCCCTTCTTGGCCCCTCTAATGGAATGTACCTTCCCAAATGCGGGGAGAAGAATGGCTGCAGAGAACAGGAATGAGATCAGGTACGCGCCCGAACTGAATAGAAAGCCGGCAATTATGCCAAGTGTAACAATTAAGCCGCCAGCAAGTGCATTAGATATTGATCCAAGTGAACTTCCAAGTGCCCTGAAAATGCCATTGGACTGTGCGAGATTTCCCTCAGGCGCAAGATCCGGCAAGGCTGATAGGCCTGCTGATTTTGAAATCTCCCTGCTTGCCCCCCAGAGGGCAGCAAGGAACATGACAAGTGACAGCTCAAACTTGAAGAACTGGGTGTAGAGTGCAAGAAAAAGGAAAACAGCAAATCCAGCAATTCCTGAGACTGAGAGAAGGAAACCTTTGTTTAACCTGTCAACAAGTGAACCCACTGGAAGTGATACAAGAAGCACAGAGAGTGTTTCCACTATTGCAACTAATCCAACATCAACTGCGGATCTTGTGAAGGTGAAAACAAACCAGGTGAGGCAGACCTGGGCTATATTGTAGGCAGACATGAACGAGGTATGCTGCCCTAGAAGGCCATTGAACCTACCTCTCCCTCCGGAATCCGCCAAAGTCTTGCCCCCCCTATTAACTTTCAAGGAGCTTTCATGTGACTTGCCCCTTTCTTCAACCTGATGCAGAAGCTGCTATTTTAAGGATCACAAAATCGGCATTCATCAAGGTTTATGCAGCTGCTTTTGGCTCCTCGAAAAAAATCATCGTCTGAATTCGTAATCATAGACAACCATAATCTCTGCCTCAGGATCTGTCTCCTTCATCTTCATGATCGAATTCCTTGCATTCTTAAGATTGTCTGAATAACACACGAGAATCCCATTGTTTTTATCAGAAATTACAAAGATAGTTTGTCCAGGTGCTGACTGCAGCAGAGCACTAAGGTTCCGTGAAATAACAGAATAGAGCAAGGAGTCGATCTTGCTCAGATCTATTTCCGCAATTACTGCAATTGCCCGGTTCTTTTCCAAGAGCCCGAGTCTTTTTCTTACAAGGTTCACCGGAGAAGAAATATTCTTTGCAAGATCTGATACGGGTAAAGTAGGGTTCTTCCTGAGTTCTTCAAGAATTCTTCTATCCACATCTCCAATGCGCATCTGAAATTCCTTCCTTTCTGGAATGTATTTCATGACAGGAGGGCCAAGGATTTCTTCAGCTTCTCTGATGCTCTGCTCCAGGTCCTGAGCACCGTCAGCTGCAAATTCGTAGATTGTGATCTCCTCTAGGCATTTGAATCTGGAAACAATTGAATCAGACTCATAACCATCATTCTTGAAAGCTGCAAATCCGCTGATTTTACCGTAGAATATCTGGCTGACACGGAGTGCTATCCTCTTTATGACGCCAGTTTCCTTCAGTCTCGCGATTCGATAGTTAAGCGCCTGAGCAGATATGCCCACTTCCTGTGCGATCCTCCTCTGCGGAGTTCGCGCGTTCCTCATTAGGCTGAGTACTATCTGCTTGTCTACTGCGTCCATTGCATGGACTCATCCCGGAGAAACATTAATCTTTTGCTAACTTTCCTTCGGGGTCAAGTGTTTTCTTTGAGGTAAAGAAGGAAAGCAAAGCAGGGAAGTAGAGAGTCCTTATGACAAAAGTGTCCAGCACCAGAGAAATGATAAAGGCAATCCCTAGCTGCTGCAGAAAACCCACTGGAATGAATGCCAGGGACCCTAGTGATGCAGCAAGAATCAGCCCAAGTGATGTGACAACCTTGCCTGATCCAACCATTCCATAAGCGATGCCCTCATCTGCGCTGTTTTTCGTTTCCTCCTCCCTTATTCTGGATATGATGAAGACAGAGTAGTCGTTCCCGAGAGACATCAGGATGACGAATAGTATGACTGGAATCAGATAGATAAGTGCCTCATGAAGGACATATGTTGTAAGCAGAAATAGGATTGCGGTTGTCCAGGCGATGCTGATGAATACACCGCTCAGTGAGATTACTGGATACTTTAGGGACCTGAAGGATACACACATTATCACGGCTATGGACGCAATTATTAAGATGGCCAGTTCAGTGTAGTTCCGGCTATTTTGTGCTTTTTGATCTATCACCGAGGAAGTGACTCCACCGACAATTAGGTTACTGTTCTCTCTCAGATCCTTGACTACCTTCTCTGCCTGTGGTGAATATGGATTGTAGTCGGTATATGCAAGAAAATAGGCATATTTCCCTTTGTCTATTACATAACCCGAAATGGACGAATTGCTGCCCGAGCTCCCATGGAACGGTCCGAGTATGCTGCTGACTCCTGCAGTGCCGTTGATGTAATTTGAAGCCTGACTTATTGTTGCCACATTTGAAATTGATATATTGTTTGAGGTGGCTTGGCCATTCAGCGGAACGAGGATGATGACGGGATAGAGGAGATTCGAGCCGAATTTCTGCTCAAGGGTGTTAAGTGCCTTTACGCTCGAAAGGTCCTCGGGAAGGCCTGTGTTGAAGTTGTAAGTTGTTGGCAACGTAAAGAAAAGGTAAGAGGCTGGCAGTGCCAGAACAAATACTGTCGCTAGCACTGCGATTCTCTTTCTGATGGAAAACTTAGCCGCCCGGTAATAGAATGCCTTCTTCTGGTACCCTTCTTCAAGAGGCCGCATAGATCTTTTCATGAACAACTTTGGACCAAGAATCTTCATTATGCCTGGCACGAGAGTCACTTCCAAGATTACTGTGAACAGTATGGCAAGGAAGAGAACCAGTCCCCAGGTCCTGAAGCCCGGAACAAGCGAGAACATACCTAGGCTTACCGCAACTGCCAATCCGCTGATAAATACTGCTCTTCCTGCCTTTGAAGTCGCATTCATCAGCGCCTCATCATTTGGCTTTCCCTCCCTAAGTTCCTGCCTGTATCTTGCAAAAATGAAAACAAGATAATCAGTTGCAACACCCAGGATCACTGCGGTCAGTGTGTAATTGACTACGTAATCTACCGAATGGAATATAAGCCCGGTGAGGAAAATAGCGACATAACCGAGTGCAGTGGCAACTGAGACCAGCAGGATAGCAGCAATTGAAGCCTTGTACGAGACAAGAGTGATAAATACGGCGATGGCAAGAATTATGAAAATGAATGCAAATGCGATGCCTGAGGATGAAGTGAGTTGCTGTGTCTGGTAGCTTATTGCACCCTCTCCAGTAAGCGATGCATTTTTGCCAAAGTAAGTGGAGGCTATGCCCTCAAGGATCGGGGTTGCGGTTTGTGATGGTGTGCTCCCGTTGCTTTCCTGATAAGTGGAAGGAGTGTCGAAGTTGACGTTGACAATAAATGTGGAATTATCTCCGCTGATATATTGCTTTGAAATAAAAGGCGGAATGTCCAATAATCCATAATTTGTGACGTAAAAGTATCCAGGGTTTGAAGAGTTTACTGCTGCTACTACCAGTTGTGCGGAAAACTTGAATCCCGTTATTTGACTGATAAAGTTGGAAACGATAAAAGGCAACTTAGAGGAATAGTTCAAGACGCCAAGGTCATGGGAAACGGTGTAAGCGAATGGCGTTCCATTGTATAGAATGCCTGCAGATATGTTGATGGCGTTCTGCACCACATTGGTTGCCGACGCGATTCCAGCCGGCTGGGCGGAATAATTTACTTCAGATATGAAGGCGGATTCATAGGAAGACCCATTGAATCCAGCATCCTGTGCAGCTGTATAGATTAGGGAAGAATTGAAGTCGTAACTTGCCCAGGCTGCTAAGAAAGAGGAAGGAAATGAGAACACTGCATTTGATGCATTCTGCATAGCTGAATACACAGACCTAATTTCCGCCGAAGAACCATTGAGAATGTTGTCAATATATGTTGAATATGCTGAAAAAGGTGAATCGGAACCTGTAATGTTCGAGATTCCAGCCGTTGATATTGCCAGCTCCATCTTTAGCGTCGAATTTGCAATCCCTGTAGATGCATATGGATTACCTGAAATCACAATTATGAGACTTTCGTTCTGAGGCAAGGAATTGCTTATTATTCTACTCGCCACAGCAGACTCCGTGTTTGCAGTAGTGGAGGAGGAAGTATTGTAGCTTATAAAGTGGGAATATCCGAGAATGGCGGGTGTCGACGCAACCAGGACAATGACCCATATCAGTATTACAGTTTTTTTCCTGCGGATTAGCAGATCAGAAATAGCCACATGGAGCCATAAAAGATGTTGAATTAAACATGAATAAAAATAATTTTTACAGGTTTTGTGGTCTTAAACAAGGAGGCTCCAAAGTTTAAGTATTCCCCATTGATCAATCAAATATGGAGTACAGGCATCTAACCCCACAGGAGGAGAGGATAATTCTTCACAAGGGAACGGAAAGGCCCTTCTCAGGAGAATATGAGGACCACTGGAAGAAAGGCACATATGTATGCAGAAGGTGCGGCTCCCCACTTTACAAGTCTGAGACCAAGTTTGATGCCAGGTGCGGCTGGCCAAGCTTTGATGATGAAATCGAGGGAGCAGTGAAACAGTCCAGGGATGCGGATGGAATAAGAACTGAGATAACATGTTCCAATTGTGGCGGCCACCTTGGCCATGTATTCTTTGGAGAAGGCTTTACTCCCAAGAATACCAGACACTGCGTGAATTCTATCTCCATGCTCTTTGTGCCAGAGGAGGAATAAATTTCTCTCAACTTTCTACCGACTCAGTGAGTTCTCCCAGAGAATTGCTTGTGGCTGCTCCAGTTAGGTCCGTAATGAGCTTTCCAAGTTTTTATGGGCCCTCTACTGTGGACGTGGAAATAACTTTCCTGACAAGCACGTTGTTGTTTCCGAAGTCTGAGATTATTTCAAAACCATTTTCCAAGAAGATCTTCATGGAACCGAACCAGCTCTCGCTCCCACTTCTACCCTTCACGGGAAAGCCTTCTATTATCCCTCCTCCCAGTGAGGAAATCTTTTCCAAAACTTCATGAAGGGCATATGCTGTCAGGTTTTTGCTTCTATGAGCTCTATCTACAAAGAAACAGCTTACCCTCCAGAGCTCTCCTCTTTGCGGAACCTGTGGTACAACTTTGTACCGCCTCATATTATCTATCCTTGGGAAATCGTCAGCTTTGCCATACTGGCATGAAAGAATAACTTCATCTCCCTTGAATATGAGCAATCCCCTGGAATCGCCTTTCATAACCATCTGTCTTTTCAAGCTGTAATTATAGTTGCATCGTTCCTCTAAGGTCTTGCCTCGGGATCGTTCTACTTGATGATAATAGACACACCAACAGCATTCCTGTACTCCGTTGTATTTTGAAAAAAACCGCTCAAATGGCATCCAGGTGGATTCATTAAGATCCGCTGTCCTATAATTCAACCTGATTTGATCATAGTCATTTGGGTGCATAATACTCAGCTTTATCATTATATTTTGATAAGTTTTTAAACTATCCAGCAGCGAGCCAGTGCTATTTTATCAGTACGTTAATACAATATAACCGAGAAAAAGAAGTTAAAAAAATAGGGGTGATACCGTAGTATCAGTTTAGAAAGTTCGTTACCAATGGCAAGAAGAATTCTGGATTGTATTCTCTGAATGTCAGCGGGTGATGGTCACCGCCATAGGCTATCAGGCCGAAATTGTTGTATGTTCCCGAATGAGGGGTGTAGTTCCACCAGAAGTTGCCATTCCAGACATTTGTGTACTTTGCTCCAAAGCCGCTGTATACACTGTAAGGAGGACTGACTGCAGTATCATAGACTATGAAGATGTTGCCTCTGATAGCATTGAAGGAACTGTAAACAGTCAAGCCGATTGGACCAAAGGGCGTCGAGCCAAAGGTTGTGTCGACTGCTATTCCAAGATAGTTGGTGAAGTTGAGGTTCGGATCCTGCAGGAAGAGGTTGCCGTAAACTCCGTTTTGCCCTTTCTGGGTCTGCGTGTTGTAGATTAGCATCGAACTGTCCATGGTAATGAAAGTGTTGTATGCTACCACATCGTTCTGGGAATTCCAGAGCAGAACATTGGCAACTGGGAACTCCGTTAGTGTATTTGCAAACCAGCCGCTTACTTGGGTGTGACTTAGCACCACGTTCTGAGCATCGTACAACACATATCCCAGTTGGTTTGTATCGTACTGCACTCCAAAGTATGCCAAGTCAAACAATTGGGTAGGTGTCAGGTATTGCACACTGAACGAAGGCATGTTGTTCATCTGCACATACGCATCTGTGCCATGTAACAAGACCCCAGCAAACTGTGGGAAGATGTAATCATTGAATGTCGAGAATATCGGGTTCAGATATCCAGACGAACTGGGATTATTATACAGCATGTATGGGCTGTGCCTGGTTCCATGACCTGCAAAGGAGATGTATTGCAACTGGCTGTTTCCGTACGCATAGAGCGGTGTGTACACTCCTTGCGAGTAGTCAAGCTGCAACTGAGTTGACTGATAGCTTCCTGCTGTAAGCATTCCGTTAACCGGGTCTCTGTTGCTCATTAGTATGGACGTGCTGTAGGCTCCCGTTGGAAGCGAGAATGAGTATCCACCATTTTGAGAGAGAGGAGACCAGGAAGATAGGCTCGCGTTGAACTGGGTTCCGGGGCTCACAAACATGAATGAATTCGGTGGGTTTACACTTCCTGTGAATTGCTGGAACGTGTTGACTTGTGAAACATTCCACATGCCGTAAACAAAGGAAGGTCCTGCGTAAAGGTGTGCCACTGCGTTAGGAGTCCAGGTTTCTGCGATCCCAGTCGATGTCTCTCCAGTTTCAGAGCCGACATTGTATGCTGAGGGAACGTTAGCATATCCGCCTCCGTTCTGAAGGTACTTCAGGTTCATGGTGGCATTTATCTGGTTCACCATTGCCGTGCTACCTCCGCCGGGTCCACCCAGATCAATTTCAGAATCGTATGGAATGAAGCCCGTTGGTGTTACCTTGTTGGAAGTAACCAGGTAGTTTGCCTGAGGTGCAGAATATCCCGCAGGCATTCCGTATGTGGAATTAAACTGCACTTTGTCATAGGATCCTGAAACACTCCCACTGGAATCACTTACTGTGAAGTTGAAGAAGACAGTGTTGTCTCCATTCATGACTGTAGATGTCATGTAGAAGGTCACAGTGAAGGGATAAGTCACTGAGTATGCAGGGCCGAGGGCATAGTAAAATACAGGCGCAATCAGATTTCCATTGTACGAGCTAAATACATTTGGAGACAGGTAGAACTGTGGGCTGGAGAAGTTCCAAATGTTGTCCAGGAACTGTATCGTGTTGGTCCTAGCTGAGTAGAAGAGGACATTCTGGTTCCAGAACGTATAATTGGACACGCCGAAAAGAGTCACGTTGTTGAGAACTGAGTTCAGCTGTACCGTCACGCTGTTTGGCCCGTCATCATAGGGGTAGAAGGTCGAAAAGTTGTTGAAGGTCACTGAACCTGCAAAGCTAGATGTATTGATTGTATATCGATTTATGACTCCACTATTGTTTGAGAATCCATAAGTTCCAATTCCCATTGGAGCTGGTGCGCTTGTATAACTTGGCCCTGTTATATTTCCATTAGTGATAGGTGGGGCCTTGAAGCTGGGCATGTAAATATAATTGCTAGGAACGCCCATTCCTTGCAACTTATTCAGGATGCCTGCTCCTTGCTGGGCAAGAGCTGTCGTCTGAGAAGGCGCCGTACCGGCGCTCGCTGTGCTGCCTGTAGGCTGATTTCCAGCTTGAGCTACCAAATCAGATAGCACGGTCAAAGAAGACAAGACCATCACCAGTGCCACAAAGACAGACAAAATCAAAACAAGTTTTCTATTGGTCATATGTAACGTACATTCACGCTGGACAGCTATATAAGCGAATAAGTAACAAACATCCATCATTTGTTACATTTTTTCTAATTGAGAACTAAGTATACATTTTAGCCTCTGTGGCAATATTGATATTAATTCATTTATTGTATATACTCAGTCTTTGTAATCAAAGTTGAAGCAAAACTCCAACTTCAGCAATGATACGGAATTCAACAGTAAAGGTAAATCTTCAGAAAAGAGCCCATGCAAAACTATGAATGGCGATACGACGCCTCAGCAATTAATGGCGGGGTAAATCTGCCCATAAGTCCAATTTTCCATCCAGTTCTGTAACTCGCTTTAATTTATTTCCGGAGAGTCCTTAGCCTTTCATCTTGACAAGTCTTCTTATTGCATCATGAGAGAGGGAATCTGCCTTGTGGCCCTTGTACCCAGTCATGCTCTCTGCAGCTACTAGAGCGTTTATTATTGCTTCCACAGTTGCATAAACAGCGGCCTCGAATAGCTCGTCATGCTCACCATTTGGGATCCAGCGGCTGTTCAAAATCTCTTTAGGCGCCAGTTCAAAGGACTGTGCAGTTGAGAAAGCAATGGAAAAATCGCCTGATCCATTGGATGACACACCTCCAGTTCTAGCCAATCCCAGAAAGGCTCTTCTGGAAAGCCTTACAAGTTGATGTGGCAGGAGGGGAGCGTCCGTGCCTACAACGATCACTATTGACCCCAATTCCTTCATACTATTGTCTCCCTGTGGAGCATAAGCTTCGACAGGAGACCCCATAACCCGAAGCTGATGTCTTAGACCATGATTTGCCTGAACTAGGGCCCCAACCATATACTCCTCACCAAGGGAGCTTACGGTTCTGGATGAACTCCCTATTCCTCCTTTGTACCCATAGCACATCGCCCCAGTGCCACCACCGGCATTTCCCTCTTCGATCTGACCACTTTGCGAGCTTTCTATCGCTTCAAAGACATTGTTTTCGGTCACGTGCTGCCCTCCAATGTCATTCAAGAACTGGTCTGAGATTTCTCCAACAACCGGAAGCATCTCACTTTCGATCCCTTTCATTCTTAGGTATTTTAGGACAGAGTCTCTAACGATGCCGACACTGTAAGTGTTAGTGAGCATTACGGGACCTGAAAGTATTCCTGATTCATGCAACCATGCTAGACCTGTGACCTCACCGTTCCCATTTAGAACCGAAGCGCCACTAAATACATTAGAGCCAATATTCTTCTTGCCCTGTGGTAGGATTGCAGTAACCCCAGTTCTTACCGCTTCATCTCCATTTCCTCGAATGATTGTGGAATGGCCCACTTCTACTCCTCTTACATCAGTGATTGAGTTGTTTGATCCTGGTGTTCCATCAAAAATGATTCCCAAATCTCTTGCCCTTACCATAGGAACCTCTACAGAGATTAGGCAAAAGAAAGGTTAAGTGTTCTCCTTCAAGTTATGGAGGCTCGAAGGCTCAAAACAAACTAGACACAAGTTTCTCTTCTAATTCCTTCTTCTTCATCTGAAATGCTTCATTGTTCCTTTCCTTGTAGTACATCATACCGTAAATTGGCTCTAGCTTCCAGTAGAATTCCACCCTTCTTCTGAAGTTTGCATCAACCCTGCCCCTATACCGGGAGAGAATGTCCTCTATCTCAGAAACGCTAAAGTCGACTGCCAGGGCAGCAAAATCCAGAGCCGGGTCCCCGATAGCAGCGTCACCCCAGTCCAGCACTCCAGACAGCAAACCGGCCTTCGGATCAACCAGCACGTTCGTCCTGTAGAGATCGCAATGTGCAGGGGAAACCTCCAATGTTTCACAAAATTCGCCGATAAATTCTTGAAAATTACTTGCAATCGATGACAGGGCTGCATCATTGAGATACTCGTAAATTCTTCCAAATATCTCCTCCCTATAGGATGACATCCTCAGTACCCAATCGGCCTTATCCACTGGGCCGAGTTTTCTATTTAAGCAGGAGTCGTTTTTCTTTGCGTATAGAAAATTCAGGAACTCTGCAAGGGAGTTTTTGATCCCATCACTCATTTTAGTCAGGGAATTCAGGGGTTCTCCCTTTATGTACTCATATCCTCCAATCTGGAGGTCATCTCTATCTTTGACATAGCGAAAATCTGGGATTTTTGTGGGGCAACCATCCAAGCATGAAAGGAAATCTATCTCATTCCTGAGATGCTGAACTCTGTCCTGGTCTCTTGGAATCTTGAAGACAAGTTGCTTGTTTACGAAGACCACATAATTGTCCCAACCTGAGTCGATAAAGCTGTATTCTCTGATCTCAAGATCCTTGAATTCCGAGTGGATTAGCTCAACAAGATACTTTTTCTCCATCTTAAACCAATTTCGCCCTAGAGATTATATTCCCCGTATTTCTCTTCTCGTTTTGCTGCATTGATTGAATCATATTTGAGTTCCGGTTATATCTCACCTTCTCGCCTGTTTTCAGATAGATTTCCTCCAATCGATCTTTTGAGGTGAGGAAAACAGCAGGATTGAAATAAATATTATACCAAGGAAAAGTAAAATTAAGGTTCCCGTACTGGGACAGGTAATGTGTGCAGACTGTTTTGAAGCAACTTGCGAATGTGACAACTGTGACAGCTATCATCACCAACCGTTCTGTGCCGACTGCGGCTGCATCCTGCAGGCAGACTGCTGCCAAGGATTCTGACAGGTCAAGTTCTACGGATCTCATCTGAACCCTAATTTTACGAGCTCTCCAGCCATTTTGATCTCTAGTTCCCTTCATTTTAAGGTCATTGTTATAAGTCTCACTAGGGAATTGGACAATCAGGTTTTTCTATGCAGGAAATACGTTTTCATGGCAGAGGCGGACAGGGTGCAGTAACCGCGTCAAAACTCCTTGCACTATCTGCCTTCAGCGAAGGGAAGTATGTCCTCTCATTCCCTTTCTTCGGAACTGAGAGGAGAGGTGCTCCAGTAACTGCTTTTACGCGCATAGATGATTCCAGGATATTCCTGAGATCGCAGATCTATAATCCTGATGTGGTTGTAGTTCTGGATCAGTCTGTCGCGGATCTGGCCAATGTATACGCTGGCCTGAAGAGGAAGGGCCTGCTTGTAATTAATTCTAAGAAAGACCCCTCAGAGTTCGGATCCGAGTTCAGAGTTGCAACCGTAGACGCTACCTCCATAGCATTGAGGCATTCACTTGGCAACAAAGCAAATCCAATTGTGAACACAGCAATTCTCGGGGCTTTTGCCTCGGCAAGTAATGCAGTAAAGCTTGACAGCATTGCTGAAGCAGTACGATCATCCTCGCCAAGAAACGGCGAGGGCAATTACAGAGCAGTTATGGATGCCTTTGAGGAAACAAGGAGGGGCTGGTGAAAATGGTATTATTTCCTTTTACAGAAAGATCTTCTTCGGAAAATCTTACACGCTCATGGAGAGTACAGACTCCGGTAATAGACTACTCAAAGTGTATCAGGTGTATGATATGCTGGAAGTTCTGCCCTGATGACTCTTTCTTTCTGGATAGCACGGGCAAGTTGGAGAGCCCCAATGAAAGGATTGCAAAAATGGAGGCACCCACCATAGATTATGACCACTGCAAGGGGTGCGGAATATGCTCGTATGAGTGCCCGGAAAAGTGCGTAACCATGACTGAGGAGGGTGGTGGGCCAGCATGAAGGCCATGACCGAAACTCGTGCCCTAGTCACAGGTAATGAAGCTGCTGCCATAGGAGTAAAACTCTCAGGCGTTGGTTTTGTCTCGGCATATCCTATTACGCCGCAGACAACAATTGTGGAGAAACTTGCAGAAATGGTTGCAAACGAAGAGCTCAGTGCAAAGTATGTGGAAGTTGAAAGCGAACACAGTGCAATGGCAGCGGTTATGTCCAGTGAGCTCACCGGAGTAAGGTCATATACGGCAACCAGTTCCCACGGACTTCTATACATGCACGAAATGCTACACTGGACCTCAGGAATGAGGCTTCCCGTCGTTATTAGCGTGGTCAATAGGGCACTAGGACCGCCCTGGAACATATGGGCAGATCAGACTGACAGCATGAACCAGAAGGATACCGGTTGGCTCCAGGTTTATTGCGAGTCCAACCAAGAAGTGCTTGACACAATCATAATGGGATACAGGGTCTCAGAAAACAGGGAGGTATTGTTGCCACTCATGAGCATGGAGGATGCATTCATTCTTTCTCATACCTCGGAGGCTGTAAGCATACCGGACCGAAGGAAAGTATCAGATTTCCTGCCTGAGTTTGACAGGTTTCCATCAATTGATTTCAATAACCCGCAGGGATACGGCTCCTATTCAACTCCAGACGGGCCATTCATGGAACTCAAGAAAGACATGGTCGACTCCATGCAGCGATCGAAGAAAGTAATCAACGATGTATATGGGGAATTCTCGGAAATGTTCGGAAGAGAATACTCAGGCCTGCTGGAAAATTACATGATGGAAGATGCTGAATATGCTCTTGTGGCAATGGGCACTCTGGCATCCACAGGAAAGCACGTTGTCAACCTCCTGAGAAAGAATGGCAAGAAAGTGGGACTTGTGAGGATCAAGTTTTTCAGGCCATTCCCTTCTGAAGAACTGGTTGCCTCTCTGAAGGGACTCAAGGGTGTCGGAGTTCTGGACAGGTCATTGGCATTTTCTGAGGCCGGGAATCTAATGACTGAGGTGGTAATGGCCCTGCACGGAAAGTCAGAAATTGCTGTTTCGGGTTTTGTGGCAGGACTTGGTGGTAGGGACCTGCGAATTGAGGAGTTTGAAGAAATGTTCAATTCAACCGAAGAAGGAAAAACTGGAACTAGATGGATCGGCATCAAGGAGGGGACTTAATTGCCCTTATCTATTCCTGAAGAGGAATTGATGGACCCAGGACATACAGCATGCCATGGATGCGGTGCTGCCCTTGCCATGAGGTATATGCTCAAGGCACTTGGACGGGAAACAGTTGTATCTGTGCCTGCAAGCTGCTGGGCTGTAATACCTGGCGCACTACCCTATAAGAGCCTTGAAGTTCCTATGATTTTCACACCCTTTGCTGCAACTGGAGCTTCTATCACGGGTATTAGGGAATCCCTTGATATCCAGGGAAAACAGGAATACAACGTGGTTGGATTTGCGGGTGACGGGGGCACTGCAGACATAGGGTTGCAGTCCTTAAGCGGGGCCATGGAACGCGGCCACAATGTATTTTACATAATGTACGACAATGAAGCTTATATGAACACAGGTGTGCAGCGCTCAAGCAGCACGCCATTTGGCGCTTCAACAACAACTACACCGCTTGGGAAGAACAGGAATTACAAGAAACAGAGAAAGAAATTTGTTGCAGACCTAATGATAGCACAAGGAGTGCCATATGTCGCAACAGCCTCTATCGCCTATCCGGAGGACATGATAAGAAAACTGAAAAATGCCAGAAAAATGGAAGGCCCAAAGTTCATGCAGATATTTACTCCCTGCCCTACTGGCTGGTACTATCCACCGGAAGAGACTATTGAGATTGCAAGGCTTGCAGTCAGATCAAAAGTTTTCCCCCTGTATGAGTGCATAGATGGAAAAATGAGGCTCTCAAAGCCGTCGCAAATCATCCCAGTATCGGATTACCTGTCCAGGCAGAAAAGGTTCTCACACCTCGAAAGCAAGGAAGTTGAGCAGATACAGAATGGGATAGAAGAGAGATGGAATGAACTCGCCTCCCTGGAAAATGAGGGAGGGAAGTAATTCAAACTTCAATCTTACCAATATTTGAGTAATTACTTAATATTTTTATAACCCCCTGCGATATTCTTCTGTGTTTGAGGAACTTGACAGAGGAAATATCAAACCATTCCACATAAAGAGCGTCATTGTTAGCGGCATAGGAGTTTTCTCAGATTCATACAACCTCTATGCTATCTCGCTGGTGTTCTATCCTGTAATCCAGTTTCTCTCGCTTACGGGCCTTCAGGCTTCAATCCTAACGGCTTCTTCATTCTTTGGAGCAGCTGCTGGTGCCATGCTTTTCGGCTTGGTCGCAGACCGAATTGGCAGAAAGCCAATGTATGGAATCGATCTCGTATTGATTTTCATAGGTGCAATTTCGCAGCTCTTTGTCTCCAACTTCGGGCTTCTCTTTGCTGCCCGCCTTGTCTTGGGATTTGGAATTGGTGGAGATTATGTCATGTCTCCAGTAATAATGGCAGAGAATTCAAACATGAAGGACAGAGGGAAGTTGATGGCGCTTTCGTTCTCCATAATGTTCTCCCTTGGAGCTACACTTGCGGCACTGGTCGATCAGGTATCATACGCCTTTCTGGCACCTGCAGTGGCATGGAAGGTAATACTGGCATTTGGCGCAGTCCCATCTCTCTTTGTAATATATTACAGGAGGAAGATTCCTGAGACCTATAGATTTAAGGCGAGGGTAAAGGGGGAAGTGGACCCAACGTCAGGTGAATTCTACGGCAATCTAGGGGCAAAGGGCGAGATAAGCTCCATGAGGGACAATGTCGGCTACCTCAAGAGGCTCGGCAAATCAATGCCTGTCATAATTGCAGGTGCTGTACTATGGGTTCTATATGACACATATTCCAGCACATTCACCATATACGGGCCGATAACAATAGCTGCAAATATTGGCCTGACCCCAGTGGGCTTCACATATGCTGCAGTATTTCTGGCGGGAATCCCCGGGACCATTGTTTCGATGTTCCTCATAGACAGGGTTGGCAGGAAGAAACTAGTGACCGTTGGTTATGCAGGAGTTTTCGTCGCACTCGTTCTGTTCTCGCTCATTCAGATCGATCCTGGGATTTTCGGCCTACCGCCTGGATCAATATCAGGTGGGGACCTGGTGGGAATGGCCGCAACCTTGGGTTTCACTTTCTATCTATTCAATTACCTGTTTTCTGCAATGGGTCCTGCCACGATTATAGGCGGTACGATCATAGTGCCTGAAATGGTTCCCACCAAGGTTAGGGCCAGCGGGCAGGCTATAAATGTGACAATTGACAAACTTGCCTCAGGTTTTGCCATCACCTCTTTTCCGCTCATACTGTCGGCAATAGGCCTAGGTTATGTTGTGATGATGTATGCTGCAATAGCAATCGGTTCAAGTGTGATCATGCATTTCATGATCCCGGAGGCAAGGGGGCGCACGCTGGAAGACATAAGCAAAGAGTCAGCAGAATATTGAATTGATCCGGCAGATGAGCAGAATCAAGCGCTCATTGAAGCTGGGACCCAACTGAATAGACCCTTTTCCTCAGATCCTTCCTGTCTGTCATGGCTTTCACAAGACCGGTCTGAGTCAGTTCATTCAGAGCGTTCTGCACTGTCTTTCTGTTCATCCCTGTGAGATCCATTAATGAAGTTTGATCAACAGGGCCATGGTTAGCAACAATGTAATAAACAAACTTGTTTGAGGGAGGCCCAGAGACTCTGGTAGTATGATCTACGACACCGAATGTATCCCCTCTCAGTCCCCTTCTTTGCGTTTCCAGTGCAGCAACGCTTCCGAAAGCAACATTACCGAGATTTATTGAAGATCCAAGCCTAATGACCAGTTCTATCTGCTGCTTTTCAATAGGGGCTTCGAACATGATCTTGTGCCTGGGTATTTCCTCGATTATCCGATTTACCCAGTCCCACTTTATGTCTCCCAGGTCGTCGTATATTTCCACACTCTTACCAGCCTCTCTTCCTTCTACGATCACGAAGTCGGGGTGAAAATCTAGTGACTCTCCCATTCTCTGGATAGTCTCCTCAAGGCTGAGCTGGTTCCTGGGATTTTTCTTGCCAACTTCAACATTCAGGTGAAGGCTGTTGGAGTGAGCAAAATCCGCGATCTTCTTCTTTGCGTAGTAAGGTACATCTATGACTCCTTCGCTCAGCTCTATTGTATCGAATCCTGCTTGTTTAATCTCACTTAGGGCCTGTTCCATCCTGCCCTTGTTGATAGCCATCTCAAGCAGTGTCCCACCATGTGATACCGAAACTCCAGAACTTTTCAATTTAGTGATCCGCTCCATTAGAGTCTGCCTCTGGAGGAGAAGGGGAAGAGTCCATCCTATCTTTACTACGCTTATGAATGGAGAAAGATCAGGGAGTATGTTCCAGTCTACCGGAGCAAGCCTGTCAAGTACCATGGTGCTGCCAAGTCCTTTTTTTTCATGAGACGCTTTAATTAGATCTCCAAGGAATCTTTCTGACATCATTGATTCTCATCCCTAGAGAGGCGAAATGAAATTTGAATTTTTGGGAAAATATTACGCATAAATCATTCAAATTTCCTTCATACATGGTGTAATTAGCACCTCCGGAATGGTTGGGCAATGACTGCAAATGCAGAATTCCATAAGTTGGAAGGTCTAACTACTGGAGAAATGCTCCAGTGGGCTTGGAGCACTTATGGTACAGATGCTGTATTCACCTCTAGCTTTGGTCCAGAGGACATGGTGATAACGGACATGATGGCAAAGGGAAGAATTGGCGTAAAAATTGCCACTATTGATACTGGAAGGCTTCCACAGGAAACTTACGAGCTCATGGACAGGGCAGTGGAAAGATATGGAATTGATGTGGACAAGTATTTTCCAGATTGTGAAAAAGTTGAAGAAATGGTGAACGAGAAAGGAGTGAATCTATTTTACAGGTCGATCGAGAACAGGAAGCTTTGTTGCAACATAAGGAAAGTGCAGCCCCTTAACAGGATCCTCGAAGGTAAGAAAGCTTGGATAACAGGCTTGAGGGCTGATCAGACTTCTCTTAGAAAGAATGCAAATATAGCAGAAATCGACAGCGCGCGTGGAATTGTAAAGATCAACCCTCTGCTACACTGGACTTCAGACGATGTGTGGAATTACCTGCGCGAAAATAGTGTCCCTTACAACGCACTTCATGACCAGGGATATCCTAGCATTGGTTGCCAGCCATGCACCAGAGCAATTAAGCCTGGCGAAGATGAAAGGGCAGGCAGATGGTGGTGGGAGTCAGACGTAAAGGAATGTGGCCTGCACACAAGTGAAAGCAACAGTGTTCAGCAACCGCAATTCTCCATAAGGAATACAGAAACTGCAGGTGGGAGGTGAACCAGTTGCTGCCAAAACCACATGGAGGGAAACTTGTAAGAATCCCAGATCTGAATGCGGATTCGATCGACAGAAGCGATCTTCGAAATACAGTGGAAGTCAGCTACGAAACAGCTGTGACAATTACTGACTTGAAGCATGGAATACTCAGCCCGCTGAAGGGTTTTGCCAATGAGGAAGATTACCTCAGCATCATAAGAGAACAGAGGCTTGCAAACGGTACACCATGGAGCATACCCATTATGCTGACCATTGGCCAGATGCAGTCCAAAGGATTCAAGGAAGGGGACAGAGCAATAATAACTAGCAATTCTGAACCTATAGCAGAACTCAAGATAAGTCAGATGTACAGATATGACAAGGAGGAACACAGCAAGCAAGTCTTCGGCACCACTTCAGAGACGCATCCGGGAGTTGTAAAGGTGAAGAGAATGGGAGATATCGCCATCGGTGGGGACCTTGTTTTTGCAAAGGATGCGAGACTGCCATTCGATGCTGAGACTATCTATCCGGAGAAGACGAGGGAAATATTCAAGAAAAGGGGCTGGAAGACAGTATCCGCCTTCCAGACAAGGAACGTGCCACACCGGGGTCACGAACAGATCCAGAGGCTGTCACTCAGGACGACGGATGGCCTGTTCATCAATCCAGTTATCGGAAGGAAGAAGAAAGGCGACTATACGGACGAGGCAATAATGAATGCTTACTCAGCACTTGTCAAGCATTACTATCCGTCGAAGAGAGTACTTCTTACACCACTTCATTATGAAATGATGTATGCAGGCCCAAGGGAAGCCGTAATTCACGCAATAATGAGAAAAAATTTCGGGTGCAGCCACTTCATTGTTGGGCGAGACCATGCTGGAGTTGGCTCTTTCTACGGACCATATGAGGCACAGGAAAACCTCAGGAGTTTCGACGACCTGGGTGTTAAGATTGTCCCATTTGAGGAGACCTTCTACTGTAAGAAGTGTGAGCAGCTTGTTACAGACAGCGAGTGTGAGCATCACCCATCACTTCAGCAGCGGTTCAGCGGTACAAAACTCAGGAAGATAATAAGATCTGAGGAGCTTCCGCCCCCAGAAGTCATGAGGCAAGAAGTGTACTCAGTAATAAAGAAGATGAAGAACCCGTTTGTGAGTTGACTGGCTAAAGGCTTCTTATTAGATTCTCACGGTCCTCAAGAGAATCGTGCGAGAAGCTCCTTCTATTTCCTTTAGAATAAGGTGTGTTCTGGGATAGCTTTCTGAGTGCGTTGATATAAGTTGCTTTGTCCACGTTCATGCCGGCAAAAATGTCGGCCTGTCTCTCAAATCTCCTGCTGACAATCCCTCTGCCTATTGTAATGTAAAAAGCTGCAAACAGTAGTAAAGCGGCTACGCCAATAGGATAAAATGGCCAGCCAACTAAAAATACATCGGCGATTAGTAAGTCAATCCAGATGAGAGGCAAGAAGGAAGAGATAAGGTACGACTTCTCAGAGTGTTTCAGCTTAATGTGCCCAAGTTCGTGTGAAATAATGCCGAGCGCTTCCTGATCGTCAAGAACTGAAAAGAGCTCCTCATTTGCAAAAATAAATCCAGGTGTAAATGGAATGCTCCAAGAGAAAGCATTTGGTACCGCATTTGGTCTCGGGGCAAGGAGCCTAAATTCGGGCACTGTAAGGTCATTTTTAGAGGCGAGCCCATAAATGAGGCTGCTTAGCGAATTCACAACCGGTTGTGATTTAGCCATAATCCTCTTGACTCCCGGCCTCTTGAAGAAAAAGAAAAGGGCTAGGCTGCCGAATATTGCATCTAAGATAAGAATGACTATGTATGCACCGATTATACTGATGGCAGTGCCAATCAGAACAAGAATGAGGGAAAATGAAGACATCAGGAACGCAAGTATTGCATTCTGGTAGAGCACTCTCCTTTTTATGACATAACCGATGAATGTGTCCCGCACAACTCCGCGCTTAAGCCTATCCTGGTATATTTCATAGCTTATCCACAGTAGGAGCAGCAGGAATGGTATGAAGGCGACTAAAAACAGTGGAAACTGCCGGGAATATGGGAGGATATTCCAAGTTATGAAGGAAGCTACCCCGACCAAAGAGAAAACTATCTTTCTCTGCCTGATTTTTCCATCTTCGCTACGAGTCGGGTATTCCATCCTGCCTTAATGGAAAATCTGCATTAATACATCTATCTTCTTGTTCGATCTGAAACATCAAGGGCTCTCAAGAGTAATCCTTTTCTTGAGTCTGATTCCAACTCGATCCCCAGGTCTCATCTCCGAGTAAATACTATCGTGGAAAAGCTTTAGTTGAACTGGATCAGCATTATCAAGTTTCACGTACGTTCTAAAATATTCGCCTTCAAATCCGGTAGATTCTACAACTCCGCTGAGGTCTGGGTTCTCATTGACAATCTCAACCTCAGTGGGGTAGAATGCGACCTTTGAGTCTTCAAAATTGATAACATTGTATCCAAAGAATCTCGCAGACCCCTCATCAATTGGAGTATTAAACAGATCTTCAGGATCCGATGTTCTCACGAGCGTCCCGTCAAAAATCAATCCAGCCCTGTCTGCCATATAAAGCCCCTCGCCGTGGTCATGAGTCACATAGATCATGCTGAGGCCAAGTTTCTTCGAGAAGGACTTGATTTCACTCCTCACCAACCCCCTCAACTGCATGTCCAGGGAACTGAGAGGTTCGTCAAGCAGCAGCATTGAAGGAGAAGGGGCCACAGATCTTGCCAATGCTACTCTCTGCCTTTGGCCTCCTGAAATCCCCCCTGGAAACCTGTCAAGTAGATCTGAAATTTTCAACAGTGATGCCAACTCCATTACCCTCTCTTCGATTCTTCGGTGGTTTTCTCTCTGAGTTCTTAAGCCGTAAGCTATGTTATCATAGACGGTCATATGTGGAAAAATTGCCAGGTCCTGAAATATCATCCCGATGTTTCTTCTTGCAGTCGGAACGGTCGTTATGTCCCTTCCGTCTACCGAAATATTACCGGAATCGGGCATGTCAAGGCCGCATATATTCCTCAGAAGTGATGATTTTCCTGAGCCGCTGGGACCCATGAGGGTGAAAATCTCGCCCTGCTCCATACTGAGTGATATGTCATTTAGTGCGAACCCTCCTCTGTAAATCTTTCTCAGATTTCGCACTTCAACGAAAGCCAACGAACCTTTCCCCCAGCCTTTGAATTACGTAAAAAGATATCAGGCTTGTCAGTAGCAGGACAACAGCAGCTGCATATGATGCGCCAAATAGCCTTGCTGTCTGAAGATTATACATTATCACTGTAAGCGAATAGAAATGGGGAGTTGCAATGAAGTTAGTAGCAGAGAATTCTCCTAAGCTTATGGCAAAACCAAACATCAGGGCAGAAGCAAATGTGCCTCTCGCAAGTGGGAGTTCAACCTCGAAGAAAGGATTCCCCCTCAGGGTGAGAGCCGCCTCAGAGAGAGTATTGGATACTGAGGAGAAACCTCCATCTATTACCCTGAGGACCACGGGCACGGCTACTGCTGCTTGAGCAACGACAATAAGGATCCACAATAGGTGGTCGGGTGTAATTGTTCCTAGGACATTGCTTATGGCAAATGCCAGAAGCACGGAAGAAATTATCAGCGGAATATATTGAAGTGGTTCCGCAGCGAATCCCATTCTTCGGCCCATTCTCCTTCTCCCCACCATCCATAGTAATCCGAGGATCACAACTATTAGAGAGGAGACCAAGCCATAGAACAATGAGTTTACAATAGCAGAAAGTGCACTGATACCCAGCGTTATTCCCGTTTGGGCACCAAAGAGCTGCATGAAATATTCAGGGCCAAGTCCGGAGCTAATATGGACAGACGCGAGTGCCACAGATAAAAACAGGTAAATTTCCCCTGAGATCCAGACTGCCATGTAAACAAATCCGAGGTAGAAATATCTGTCGCGTTTTCCTGATTCGGGCATCCTTGAGCTTGAAGAAGTGACCCGTTTTGTTCTGGAAGATATGAATATATAAATCATGGCAGGTATTATGAGCACGAGGACCTCGACCAAAGCTAGGGCAATTGCAGCTGGAAAGTTGTTCAGCGTCCTGATCATGAAATATATCCACGCATCCATGGTAAAGTTTCCCGGACCCCCAATTACGAGAGGGGCAGCAAAACCTGCGAAAGAATAGGTGAAAGTAAGAACACAGGCCCCGAGTGCAGATAGCAGCCCGTCATGTCCCCAGATGCCAATCATTCTCCTGGAAGGGCTCGCACCCAGAGTCATAGCTGCTTCATTGTATGACGGATCCATGCCCTCAATTGAGCTCATGGTGAAAAGGGCGACCAGAGGTGCATTAAAGAAGGTGTTGACTGCAATTATTCCCCAGAGGCCATGGCCAAACAATGAAAGAAACGGGAGTGCGGAGGACAATGCAGAACCAGATGAGAACCCTGTCAGGAAGGCGAAGACTACTACCAGAGAAGGCAGGAAGAAGGGTATTACTGTGAATGATGCTACAAGTTTCCTCAATCTGAAACTGTATTTTCCTAGGAAGATCCCTAGGGGGTAACCTACAGTCAAACAAGTTACTGAACTGATAGAGCCCTGTAAAAGGGAGTTTCCAAGGGCTCTCCTTGTTAGCACTGCTGTTGCATTACTTCCTGTAAGTTCATGGAAGAATGAAATAGTGAGGTTTGTGTGAACCAAAACAAGGAATGGTGCCACAATAAACGCAATTATGAATAGAGAGGGTGCAAGTAACATCACCAACAGAGGGATTTTTCTCTCTTTTTTCAGTGCTAAGATACCTGAATGCTCTGCCATTGCAACTCCCAGGCCTTAATATTGAGGCTAATCTGTGTAGCGTTCAAGTAATTGTTCAGAGGCTGAATGTTGGATTGATCAGGGAGCACACCAAAGACGGGTGGGAGCGGGGTACTTTGATTCGCAGGGTACATCCACTCATTAAGGGGGAGTTGTGACTGCACTGTTTGGTTGAGGAAGTAGCTGACAAACTGCCTGTCAAGGCTCAGATTGTGTGATCCATTTACTATCCCGATACCGTAAATTGTTCTCCATCCATATGCTGTTCCATTATGGTATGTAACTGTAGACCCTGAACCATTCCCGTAACCGTTGTAGACATTGTATGCGGGGTCTGTGAGATAACTGACAACCATGTTAGTGCCGGGTCCCGTATCATACTGTCCAAATGCTGTTCCCCAGGAATCTAGCACATTGCCAGTTGCATAGGCCTTCGTCGAATTCCAGAATTTAGTCCAGTTCTCATGAAGCACATGTTGGTAGTATGCAATT
Organism: Thermoplasmataceae archaeon; assembly: GCA_046704405.1. Lineage (GTDB taxonomy): Archaea > Thermoplasmatota > Thermoplasmata > Thermoplasmatales > Thermoplasmataceae. Next base: position 142,522 of record JBJKSA010000018.1, read on the forward strand.
TCCCACAACAGAAAGCCCTCGCCCGTATCATCTATGGTGGGGTTCTCCATGAGAAGGTTGCTAGCAAGTGAGGAGTTAGTCAGGTTTTCGAATGACGGAAAGAACTGACCATGAGGTGCGAAGGCGGTGTTGTTTACGAAACTGCGATTGTAGTCGATACCAAGGTATGAATATTCATATGGGGTCAGATAAGAAACGGCAGAACCCATTTCGTTCATCAGTGAAGAGTTTACGTAACTTGCGCCAGGAGGCGAATATTTCACCAGTAGGTTATTTGAAACTGCGGTGACTCCGTTCATGTTGGTCAGCCCGATGACAATATCCGCCCCCGGGGTACCTTTCTGACTCTCCAAAGTTGGAAGAAGGTTGGACTTGTTTACAACATTAATGGTGACGTTGTGCTCTCTAGCAAAGGTTCCAAACACAGTGCTGAAGGTCTTGTTGTAATTATTGCCATACTTGAGGAAGGAATCGTAAGCGTATATGGTCAAGACCTTCTTTCCTCCGTGGTTCCCACTAGTTATGGAGTAATAAATGGTGAATCCGGCCACAATTATTATCACGGCTATTGCGACTGCTATAACCCTCCTTCTGAAGGAGGTGTATTTTCTGCCTACAGGCTCGCTATCTCTTGCAGGGTCCATTATGAGCTCCTGCCAGAGAAGTCCTTTAGAAATGCGCTTTCCTGCGCCGGCATTGCCCGGATCAGGTTCAAGGGTCGGCAGCGCTTGTTGCACTGCCCTCTCAGCATATCCCAGTGGCTCCCCTAGCTTTTGTGTCAATTACATAGGGTTATTAAATTGATCTGGTAGGCACAGACTAGATTTTTATGCCACACAAATATCATCGCAACCATGAATCAGAAGAAGACCGGTTGGTCTTTGATCAACTCCAAGAATAAGGGCAAATTAGAGGAGGTTTCAAAAGGATACATCGATTTCCTGAACAGGGCAAAGACGGAATTTGAAGCCGTAGACTACTTTATTTCAAGACTTTCCAAGAAGAATTTTTCTGACATTGAAAAACTGGACAGTCTCAAGCCAGGGGACAGATTCTACCTTAACCACATGGGGAGGACACTTGCAGCCGGCATCATAGGAAAAAATGGAATAGATAATGGCCTCTTCGTCGTTGCGTCCCATATAGACTCACCCAGAGTAGACTTGAAGCCAAAGCCAGTTTATGAAGATGGATCAACGAATTCTGTCCTTCTAAAGACTCAATACTACGGGGGGGTCAAGAAATATCAATGGGTCAACAGGGCCCTTTCGCTCCACGGCAGGATCTTCACAAAGGACGGGAATGAAATCAAGCTAAGGCTAGGCGAAGAGCCGGAAGATCCGGTGCTGGTGATACCAGACCTGCTGCCACATCTCGCGAGAAAGATTCAGGGTGACAGAAAACTCTTCGAGGGAATAAAAGGCGAAGAAATGAACGCTGTTCTTGGGAGCATTCCTGATGATTCCGATGATGAGCCTTTCAAGGCCAATGTCCTGAAAATCCTGAAAGACAGGTATGGCATCGAGGAGGAGGATTTGGCATCAGCAGAATTATACCTAGTTCCAGCAGAGAGGGCCAGAGAATCGGGCATTGACCAGTCATTAATTGGCGGGTACGGTCATGATGACAAGGCATCAGCATATTCATGCTTCCATGCGTTCATGGATCTTGAAAGTCCACTGGATACTGCGGTTGTGCTTTTCTATGATAAAGAAGAAATTGGAAGCCAGGGAGCTTCTGGCTCGCAGTCCAACCTTCTTGAATACCTGGTTACACAGATAATACACAAGCTCAAGGGAAAGGCGGAAAACATCGATGTTCTCTCACTTCTGAGGAAGAGCAAGGTGATCTCATCAGATGTAGACGCTGTGATGGACCCAAGTTTCAAGGATGCCCACGACGAGCATAATGCAGCAAAACTTGGTGAAGGAATTGTGGTCACAAAGTATACGGGTTCAGGAGGAAAGTTTAGTTCTTCAGAAGCTCCGGCAGAATTTGTAGCCTATCTGAGGTCTGTGTTCGAGAAATACGGCGTAAAGTATCAATTTGGAACTCTCGGAAAGGTCGATGAAGGGGGAGGGGGAACCATTGCACAGGATTTCGCAAGATACGGAATGAGTGTCGTCGACGCAGGTCCGGGCGTCCTTGGAATGCATTCTCCCTTCGAGCTTGTGAGCAAGGTCGACATGTGGAGCTCATATATGGCATACCTGGCCTTCATGACCCACTAACCGGTCCTGATACACAGGAAGTGGCTGGAGAGGGAAGCTATCCAATGTAGCGGATGATCTCAGGAAATGAGTTGAGTGTAAGGAATGGCTGTACACCATCATCAGGGGGTTTCTCGTCCCTGGAGTTAATCCATACTGCCTTGATTCCTAGACTCTGGGGGGCTACTACTTCCCATTCAAATTTATCGCCCGCTATCCAAGCCTCGCTGCATTTTGACCCAAGCTTTTCAAGAGTATCCAGGTACGCTCTGTTTTCTGGCTTACCGTACCCCTGTTCCCCCTCTATGAAGATGAAATCAAACTTGTCCTCGAGATCAAACTGCTTCACCTTCTTCCTTTGAAGATATGCATTTCCGTTTGTGAGAAGGGCTAGCCTGATTCCCATTTCTCTGAGTGTGTGGAGTGTTTCATGCGTCCCCGGAAACAGGCTTGTCCGGGAGTCTCTCAGTTCAGAGAATCGATCTGAGATTCTTTCAGCGAGATTGCTGTCGAATATGGCAAAATCATTGAAAGTTTGTTTCAGAACGACGGCTCGGGCACCTCTAAGGTCAAAACGCCACCTTTTATGCCGAACAGGATCAGACCAGAATTCCTGAAGTTTCTTTCTGGCAACAAATGTAATTGACCCAATATTAGGGATGTTCCGTGAGAACTCATCGTCTATAATATCCCAGCAGGCTTGGCGGTTTACATCGCTTGTAATGAGTGTATCATCCAGATCTATCAACATTGAATTTGGCCTTTCAACATTCAATTCTGTAACACCTGCTTGTAGTGACATCTTCTGTGGCTGCCCATTTCACCAATCTTGTGCTGAATATAGAGTCACTCCATATATTTCCTGAACCACTCCAACTTTCTCGTTAGCCTGTCCTTCATATTTGCTGGAACTCCTCTTCTTGCATGTTCATGTGAATCACCGGGGTATCTTGCAAGAACGGAATCAACGCCATTCATCCTAAGGGCTGTAAACATTTGCTCAGATTGTTCTATTGGGCATCTGTAGTCCTCCTCGCCGTGAATGAACATTGTTGGCGTTTTCACATTCCCGGCCCTGGTCACTGGTGAGAACTCAAGCAATTTCTTGATTCCCGATTCAGACCAAGGGTCGTCCACTTCTGACTCAACGGCATTGAACCAGAATCCAATGTCACTGGTTCCGCACATGCTCATCAGGTTAGACACGCACCTCTCAGAAATTGCGCACTTGAAACGATCCGTTTTCACTATGGCATTATTTGTCATATATCCGCCATAAGAACCTCCTGTAATTCCGAACAAGTCCCTGATTCCGTACTTTTCGATGGAATGGCCCACGAATTCCAGTAGATCTTCAAAGTCCTTTCCGCCCCAGTCACCGACGCACTCCTTTGCAAACTGCTCTCCATAACCCGAGCTTCCTCTAGGATTTCCGTAAAGCACGTTAAATCCATTGTCAGCAAGAAAATTAAACTCAATGTTGTAGCCGTACCCATAGGCTGTTTGCGGACCTCCATGAACGGCCAAAACTGTCGGGTTATCTTTGGAAGAAAGGATAATCCATGCCTCCCTTCCACCTATCGTCAGGTGCTCAGCAAGTCTGCCTCTCACTTCTGGATTTGGATTATATTCCTCTCCAAAGACCAGTACTGAGGGGGTTTCCAAGGAAGTGTAAATGTAAGAGAGCTTTCCTGAACCTACATGAAATGCCCTTACAGATCTATTCTCCCCAGTGAGTCTTTTAGCACTCCGGCCATCATAACTGTAAACGAAGGATTCACCCCCAACCTGACCTACGAGGTAGAATTTTCCCCCATCCCATATTAAGGATGACGAAGGTGGGACAAACAAGTCCGAATTTACAGTATTTTCTGCTCCATTCCCTATGGGGACTGATAGTTCCTTATCTGGAAAGATGAGGTTCATGGTACCCCATGGAGAGACCCCCTTTCTGTGCCCTATGTAAGCAATTTCCCCGTTCTCACTGATGCAGACATTGTTGACCTCCCCCTTTCCCTTAGTTATTCTATCATAAGACTGATTCTTTAAGTCATATTCGAAGACATCTGCGAGGCCCCTGTCATCATCCTCCATTGTTGCGCTGAATACAATGCGTTTGCCGTTTGACGCTACATCCGTTACGTCAAATTGTCCGCTAACAAGCACTACAGGTCTTTCGGTCAACAGGATAAGCCTTTTTCTCGTTCTCAGGAAACCTTGATTGTCAAATCTATACTTGATCCTGTCAGTAACAAATGGTCTTTCAGGGTCGTCTTTTGCTCTTGCGATAATAAGCATTCCCTCACCATGCGGGATGAACTTTGATATGGACTTGGCAGTAAAGAGACGCTTTGGCTCCTTCATGTTTTCAAGGAGCATGAGCCTCTCCTCTTCCTTTGTGTATGAGATATAATAGAGTTTGTTACCTATTGCCCGGGGTGACTTCTCCCTGCCGCCAAACGTCAACCTCTCCACATTCTTGCCATCATACCTGAAGATCGATGACCTGTACTCATCTCTCTCAATCCAGTTTGAAGTAAAATAGACTGCATCTCCTTGCACAAAAGGATCAGAGAGTATCTTCAGATCATAGTAACTGGCAGTCTCCACCATACTTGTAGTATTGAGAACAAATCAAAAATGTTTGTTGTCAGCTTGACCAGAGCTAAGTTTCCTTATGCATTCCATGGCCAAGCTCTCCATTGGATCAATGAAGGAAGAGTCAATGTCTACGGCGGAAACAACTACAGGAACTTCAGTGCATGCCGCAAGAATATGCGTTGCACCTCTTGATTCAAGTGCCTTTATCTGAGAAAGAAATTCCTTTCTTGCCTCTTCCAGTTTTCCTGCCTTCACATTGTATATAGCATGCATAATGTCTTCCTGTGAATTGCTGTACAACACCGTCGCTCCTTTCTCCTCTAATGGTTTGGCATATAGGCCGGAAACCCTCACAGGTGTTGTGGATATTATTCCGACAACAGAGCTGTTCTCGATTTCTGTTGCCGTAAGCTCTGGCATGTTCAGGATTTTCACTGATACGGATGATTGAATATCAGAGAACCAGATATGTGCGGTGTTGCAAGGCATTGCTATGAGGTCCACTCCTGCTCTTTCCAGGACTTGAGCACTCCTTCTCAGTTCTGGAACAGGCGACTCTCCGTTCCTTAAATATGCCTCATTCCTGTCTGGAATCTGTGTGTTGTTGTAGGTCAAAGTTGGTATTTGATCTTGGTCTGTTTCCGCATTCCTTAGTTTAAGAAGCTTCTCAAGGAAATCCAGTGTAGCAGCAGGGCCCATGCCCCCTAGAACCCCAAGCACTGAAATTTTTCCTCCCATATTCCCGTTTTCCGTTTTGATCACCTTCTTTTCTCGGATTAAAGAATCTTCCTAGAATTTATCATATGCTAGGGCAGATAAATGTTTGTTTTTCTGTTACTGGTTCAAAGATAGAGCTGCATTTCAAAATCTCCGTGTGATGCTGCACCATTTCTGAATCGCTTTGCTTGGACATGTATGAGTCCTCATCTACCAGATTGTGACTTTCTTCTCGATAGGCAAACTTGAACTTTCACCTTTTACTGGAAAAGCCTTTTCAAAGTCTATATGGTTGTAAACTGGTATACTAGCCCTAAATCTGTTGGGTGAATGGGGGTCTACAGTGAGAAGTATCTTAAGGAGCTGTTCCCTGATATTTTCTCTCCAGACCTGTCCCCATGATATGAAAAATCTTTGTTCTGGTGTGAATCCATCAATTACCTTCCGAAGCTCGGGCTCCCTTTCCAGTCGAGCCTGAAGAGCTTCATAGGCGATGTTTATTCCCCCTATGTCTGCAATATTTTCGCCTAGCGTGAGTTCTCCATTGACCTTCCTTCCTGGCAGGGCTTCCAGTGAACTGTAAACTTTGGCTACGCTGGCAGCCATTCCATTGAAATTCTCTTGGTCGGCAGAACTCCACCAGTCCCTTAGGTTTCCATTTTCATCGTACTTTCGTCCCTGGTCATCATACCCATGAGTTATCTCATGAGAGATAACTGCGCCGATTCCACCGTAGTTAACGGCTACGTCCATAGTGGGATCGAAGAAGGGTGGCTGGAGTATTCCTGCTGGAAATACGATTTCGTTGTCAGGTGGAGAAAAGTAGGCGTTGACGGATGAAGGCGTCATGTGCCATTCTGACTTGTCCACATCTGATCCAACCCTTTTGGCTTCCCTATTAATCTCGAAAGCAGCCGCCCTTCTAATATTTCCAAGATAGTCCTTCTTGTCTATTTTTAATGAAGAATAATCCCTAAATTTGTCTGGGTGCCCTATTTTGGCCCTAAATTTATCAAACTTTACAAGCGCATTTTCTTTTGTCTCTTCAGTCATCCAGGGAAGTGCCTTCAGTCTCCTTCTGAATACATTTTGTATGTCCTCAATCATCAATGCCATGCGCTTTCTTGCTTCTTCATTGAAGTAATTCTTAACATACAGCTTTCCCAGTGCTTCACCGATTGAATGGTCGATCGTCCTGATCACCAGTTTCCATCTGGGCTCTGGTTTTTCCTGCCCCTGAGCTTTTCTGTTAAAGAAATCAAAATGTTCGTCACGGAGCTCTGAAAACATGAAAGGTGCGTTGGACCACAGTACATTCCATTTTAGCAAGAGTTTCAAGTCTTCTATATTTGTGGTCCTTAGCATCTTGTCAATTGCTTGGAGGAATTCTGGTTGCCTTGCCACAATATAAGGTGTCTGCGTTACTTCCAATCCCTGCATATATGAAACAAGACTCAGATTCTGGTATTTTGTGGCCAGATCCTTAGTTTCGATCCTGTTGTAGTTTTTCTCCGCATCCCTAAGTTCTGTGCTCGTTCTGCTTGCCTTCGCAATTCGGGTTTCCAGAGCCATTATTGTGTTTGAGCATGACTCTGCAATTTTCCTTTCGAGTCCATAGATCACGAACATGTTCCTTATGTGATCCTTGTACTGCCCTCTCAATTCAGAATGAGAATCTTCCAAGTAGAAATCCCTGTCTGGAAGTGTAAGGCCACCCTGTGAAAAATACATGGCATATATCTTGCTGTTCTTTTCATCTGCTTCAGAGTGAGTGTTGAAAAAGCTGGAAATTCCTTCTCGATGCAGTCTTACCAAGCACTCATTAAGTTGATCAATGGAAGTTACTTTCTCTATATCCTCGATATAAGCCATTATTGGTTGGAACTTCAGCTCTTCAATTCTTTCCGTGTCCATGCCGGATTTATAAAATTCAGACAGGATCAATTCATCTTGATCTACAGTTTTACTTGCCATAGGAGTTAGGTCGTCCAAGAGACCCTTTAGCAACTTGTTGTTCTTCTCAACCAGTTCGCCAAAAGCACCCCATTGCGACTTATCTTCTGGAACAGGGTTATTCCTGACCCAGTTCCCCGAGCAATAGGAGAAAAAATCTTTCCATGGATCTATCTTTGTGTCCATGAATTGAGTTGAGAAGCCTATCTTGTCATCTTGAAACTTGGAATTGTCCCCCTCTCCTGCATTTTTTGTATTCTCACTGACCATTAGAACACAATACTTCCATTCAAAATATAGTTACTTTTAGACACTTAACTCGAGGAAAAACCATCAAGCGAAGATAAATGATCCAGAAATAGGGGAAGTTTTATCTCATAGATATTCCGTATTTTACAGTTCAAAAAGGTTTTAGTACTATGCTCAGGTTTAGGTGGGATGTGGAAGCCTAATTTTCCGCTCTAGCAATAGACTTGAGTTTAATATGTTAATATTTAGCACTCATTTATATATCTAAGGAAGTATATGCTACTACAAAAAATTAAATATAATGAACGGGATTTGATAGTATTATGTTAAAGAGTCTTCCTAAACACTCAAAGACAATTGAGGAAACTCGTGCAGAACTCAGGCGTTATACGGAGAAGGATATTAAGGTGAAAGACGGCAGACTTTTCACCTATCTCTACGATCCAGGCATACCTGAAATTTCTAAGGTGAATGAGATATATCTGGAATTCTTGAACAGGAATGCGATGGACTACCACGCATTTCCCAGTACCCTAGTTCTGGAGAATGACCTAGTTGCTATGGTTGGCTCGCTACTCAATGGAACAGAGGAAGTGGCGGGTAATTTCACAACAGGCGGAACCGAAAGTATACTCATTTCAATGAAGGCCGCAAGAGATCATTTTCTTGAAAATCACAAAGGTTTCTCAGGCAGCCCTGAGATAATTCTGCCGCTGACTGCCCATCCAGCCTTCAGGAAAGCCGCAGAGTATCTTGGCATGAAGGCCGTTCTGGTCCCAGTAAAGGATGGTACATTCATGGCTGACCCGAAATCAATAGAAGACGCTATAAACAAAAATTCAGCAGTCGTGGTAGCATCTGCTCCAAGTTTTCCGTACGGTGTAGTTGACCCTATAGAGGAAATTGGTAAGATTGCACAGGAGCATGGGTTATGGTTGCATATTGATGCCTGTGTGGGTGGAATGATACTTCCATTTCTTCCCAAGGTGGGAGTAAAGGTAAAGAAGTGGGATTTCTCGGTACCTGGAGTTTCATCCATTTCTGTGGACTTGCATAAATATGGTTTTACACCTAAAGGTTCTTCGGTCATTCTCTATAAGAACTGTGACCTAAGGAGATATCAACTCTATGTCAATGCTGACTGGCCAGGATACCCAATGTCGAACATCGGAGTACAGTCCACAAAGTCATCTGCCCCGCTGGCAGCCTCATGGACTGTTATGAACTACCTAGGCGAGGAGGGATACATGAAACTGGCAAGGCAAACTCTGAACGCGAAGGAGAAAATAGTTTCAGGCTTGAGAAATCTGGGATATCATATCGTCGGGGACGCTGAGACAACCATTTTTGCCTTTACAAGCGACACAAGGGACATATTCGAAGTGGGTGCAAAATTGAAGGAAGAAGGATGGTTCCTGCAGGTACAGCCTGGATCATCAGAGTTCTCCATACCGCCAAGCTTGCATCTGAACTGCTCTCCCGTTCATGACAAGGTAGCGGATGAATTCATTAATTCCCTTGCAAAAGTAACTAAAGAGACTGGTGAGTCTGGAGAAAGAAGTATAGAAGAAATCAAGAAAGAGATAGTTACTGATGGATCCAACATTGATGGTAGCAAGCTATCACAGGTTCTGCTTTCAGAGGATAGTCCACTTGCCACGAATGGAAATCTATTATATGAGCTGATAAGGCATCTTCCATCAAAAGTGGTGGAAAAAGCATTTCTTGACATGGTTAATCGGGATTTTTCTGCTTCTCTGGAGAATTCTTAGCTTTCTCCTTCAGCAAGGAACTCAGAGGAGAGTAGAGTTCTCACTGGGTTTATTGCGTGATATTTGATGGAAACCGCACAAAACATTATTTGATTCCACTAGTTAACTTAGGAGTGACTCCTCTATTCCTGATTCCAGCTGGAATACTTGTCATATGCCTTTTCTCCTATTTACTAACCAGGAGTTGGTTTGAGAGTTACTTTCAAGGAATCGAGGAGAGAACGGATCTACTTCAAAGGGTGCTGTACCTTGTTATGACAAAGGATATTGTTTCATTCTTTGCCAGCCCTGACGCAAACCGCATCGTGGATCTGCTTTTTGATGAGGCTTCAACTTCCAGCGAAGATATAGAGGAGAAACTGCTTGACTCCGTAAAATCCGCAGGTCCAGCAATAGAAAGTCTGTACGCGTCTCTTAAGAAGGCCTATGCTCCTTCAGCGAATATCAACAGAGCACGCTCAATAGGGTCTCTGCTTAGGCTTAACATTATTCTTTACGGAACCATTGTTTCAACTTCCGAGGCAGTTGAAATCTATTTTGTTAATGCAGGAATCGCCAACTTCAGTGATTTTCTCAATGGATTGGTTTTCGGAGGTACAATAATATTCGCTGTAGTGCTCACTTCCATGGCTCTTTTCATACACAATGAGACCAGGAAAGTAGAGGCTCAGATGAAAAAAATGAGCGACCCTTCAAGTTTTGAATCGGCGAGTGAGTAACCTCTGAGAAAGTCTACACCTTGAATGCATGAACTGCCAGTAATTCAAGAAGCCTAGGGTAAACCTTTACATAAATCGCTGGGAATTAGCTAAAAAGCATACATTGATAATACTGGTCTCAGTATGTACGAAGGATGGTCTACCAGGTATCTGACTCAGTGACAATAAGCGGAAGGGAAATCTCTCTGGAATCACCTATAGATATTGCCTACGCTCGTGGACTGGCGGAAATAGCAAGTGACAGGACCATCAGGGACAGCATAGGCGCACATGGCTTTCCATTCCCCTACACTGAGGAAGACGCTGTTGATTTTATAGAAAGAAATAGAAAATCTGGAACTCTTCCCTTTGCAGTGGACTTTCTTATCCTTTACCAGAATTCGGCCGCAGGGGTAGTGGGTCTAGGGGACATTAACTACACTGACAGAAAAGCCCATATCGGATACTGGGTCGGTAGTAAATTTAGGGGGCTCGGAATTGCCACCGAGGCCACTTCTCTTGTATGCAGCTATGCATTCACAACCCTTAAGCTGCACAGGTTGGAGACAAAAGTTCTAGAAGGAAATGTATCTTCTATGCAAGTTCTTATAAACAACGGCTTTGAAGTTGAGGGTACAGAGCGGGAAGCATTTTTTGCAGACAACCAGTTCAAGTCGTTCATATTGTTTGCGAAATTGAATGCCTGAAATCAATTAGGCAGATTGTAAATTAAGAATATCTAGGTCAATATGGGTATCAGCGCAAAAACTGCAGCACCTGTGGCAATTGTTGCCAGGATCATGTAGAGCAGCATTCTTGCGGACATGCCCTGTTCTTCATCATCTTCCCTCTTCTGACTCAACAAGATGTCATGGAGGAAATCCGTTTAAGACTTTGCGATGCTCTTTGAATAGAATCAGAGGTTAATTCTGCTCTCCATCCACAAATCTGCAACATTCGATGCTGCATTTTCCGCTTCCTTTTTCTTCCGCTCCAGATCATCAACTGAAAGGCCTTCTGTTAATGTTCCCAATTCTCCTTCAACAGAGGCGATACCGTTCTTCGCGAGTATCATGAGTTTGGAGGAATCGAACAGTGGCTTCTTGAATTCCGTATTGTGCTTCCTCTCGACCGTGAAAATGACATTTCTCATTATCCTGCTGAAAAGAAAGTTCTCATAAGCGTCTGTTTTTTGAAAATCAGAAAATGATTTAGAGAGCTTTTCACCTAGCTTACCGAGGTCTTCAGGCACCTCACCAGAAGGTGAAGGGTTGAAGTAGAATGATTGAGGCTCAAGGAATTTTCCTTTGTCATGAAGGCCATAGAGGTAGATGGCGTCATCATCGCTGGATGGCTGTATACCGTCTCTCGTTTCCTGTACATCCACAAGTTTGCTTCCCTCCACCATTTCCATCATGACCTTTGGCACGAAATCATCTGGTAGGAATAACTCGTTTTTTATGGCAAAAATACCATCGCGTATGCTCACCAGCTTAGAACCATCTTGAGAAAGTTCCTTAATCTTATGATACAGGTACCATTTAAAACAGTCCAAAACAGTGATACTTGAGCATTTCTCTACTGATCTGGAGGCATGCTCTCGGAAGTTGCCAAGTTCCTTCTTTGATCTGATGACCTCCATTTCTTCTGGAGCAGATTCCAAGAAAAAATCATCAGGTTTCGAGAGAACAACATCCCGGGCTTCTGAGACTGCGAGTCCAGTATTCAGGCATACTTGGCTCAGGTCCCAGGGCGTGACCAGGAATTTCCTATCCTTGGTATAACCATCAATGTTCGACAAAAGAGCCGATTTTTCAGCAAGTCTACTCACTTTTTCGGTTCCTAAAAGGTATCTTACAACCTTATCGTAGGCTTTGCCATTATTCATGCCATCAATATGTTTGCATTCATAAAATAAGGTTCGGTTTGCTGGGAAATTTCAAGTTTTCCAACCTCATGTTACAATGATTTTGGCTATGCTTTTGGAACGCTTTTCCAACTGGACGCCTAAGAGATGTGCTTACAGGCGGGAAGCGAAATTTCTAGATCTTGTAATAAATCCTTGAATATGCAACCTCAGCTGTAATTATTTCTCATGGGTCGATCATACAATAATTGTGATATCATGGGCCAACAGCTTGGAAACAGTCTGCTATGGCATAGATTTGTATTATGATAGTTCTTGGGCGAAATTTGGCGCGGTTTGCATACCTGCGTTAGCTATAAGTATTAGATTTCATTGATATAGCAACCAACAACGGACTATGTGAGAGTCAGGTTATGTCAGGTGACAGATTTAACTACTATCTGAAACTGATACTGAATTCCTCCTTGGAGGACTATTCTGCGGTTTCTGAACAGATTGAGAATGATCTCCTTGTGTCTGAGAGTGAAGCTGAGGAGCTTGAAAGGCTTGTTCAGAAGTATATGGGAGTCTATAAGAGATTTAATGTGAAGGTTGTAAACTCTTCGACAGGCAAAGAGGAGGCACCGCCACAAACTATGATCGACAACTTCGGTAACAATGCAAATTTTGTCGGTATTGAAAAAATGTACGGTGTTGAATGGAAGGTGTACACACCAAAGCAAAACTTCCAGAATTTCAGCGTAAAGCGTTGGTATTACAACGAGGGCATTGCCTCAACTCTTAACGAAATTCTTGTAGGAGTTGTTCCTGGAAAGTTCAAAAACTATTTCGATGTCCCTCCATGGGTGCTTGGCACAGTCTATGCTCCCGAGACCGTATATATCCCACTCACTGACCTTATAAATACAGCAATCTCCAGAGGGATAATCCCTGACTGGAACTACCTCATCGCCAAGGGGATTCCAAGAGAATTTGTAAATGTCCTTAGAGCAACCAACCTTGGATCACGAATGGGATAACATAGGTTCGCCAGATTAATTAGGAATCCCGCGCTTCATGATTATGGGGTACAGTGGTGTCATTAGCCCGATTATCACACCATTTAACAGGGACGGTTCAATAGATTATGAGGGAACAACAAAACTGCTCAATTTTCTGAACGATACTGGTGCAGCAGGCGTTTTCCCACTGGGCTCAACTGGTCTTTTTCCTTGGCTGAGCCTAAATGAAAAGAAGGATTTCATTTCACACATAGTAGAAAATTCTGGAAAGCTAAAGGTGATTGCTGGCGTAGGTTCCCCTAACGTAAATGAGTCGGTTGAGCTGAGCCTGCACGCAAAGGATGCAGGAGCTGACGCAAGCGTGCTTATGCCAGTATACTACATTATACCTTCACAGGAATGGATTCTGGAACAGTACTCACGTGTGCTGTCGAAGAATGATATGCCCTTTTTCATATACAACATCCCTCAGCTGGCAGGCGTATGGGCAGACCTTGGTACTATTGAGAAGATCAGGGACGAACATAACAACGTAGTTGGAGCAAAGGAAAGCTCGGGTGACATGAGGTATTTTTCAAGGCTCGTAGACATGAGGAAGGAGAGATTTGATGTATTTCAGGGGCAGGATGATCTCCTGCTCGCCTCATTGTCACTTGGAGCAAGTGGTGGAGTTTGTGGCCTCTCAAATTTCAACAGTTCGATTGTCTCAATTTACAAAAATTTCTCATCAGGAAACCACAATAAGGCTCTTGAAATTCAAATGAAGGTGGTAAACCCCCTCATAAAGGCGGTAAACGTTCCTCATTTTCCAGCTGGATACTATTACGCATTCTATAAGTCGATGGGTCTGGATGGAGGTTACAGGTCCCCCATGGTTCCCTTGACAGAGAGCGAGAGACGATCGGTTGACGAGGCGCTCAAACAGGCGGAATCACAGCTCCAAAGGTATAAATAGGCTTTTGTCTTCCCTATCTACCTAGTGAAGGAGGAATAAGAATGGAAAAGGAAACATTCGTGAAATTCGAAACTCCCGAGTCTCTTGAGAAGAAATTACTTGATCTTGCCGAGAACTCTTATAGGAGTGGAAAAATTAAAAAGGGAACCAACGAAGTCATTAAGTCGGTTGAGCGAGGCGAGAGCAAGTTCGTCATAATTTCCGAGGATGTAAGCCCTCCGGAGGTCGTGTATTATCTCCCTATGCTCTGTGATGAGAGGAAGGTTCCCTTCGGATATGTCAAAAAGAAATCTGATCTTGGCTCAAAAGTTGGCATCGCATCTGCGGCTTCAATTTCCGTAGTGGATTACGGAAAGAACGAGGACGCGTACAAATCAATCGTTTCGGAAGTCAACGAGCTTAGGAAGTAAGGTGGTTAGCAATGGCTGATGACGCCACACCAGCAGAAGTCCTTGAACTGATGGGTAGGACCGGCATGACAGGAGAAGCTACTACCGTGAAGGTTCGAGTCCTTGCTGGCAGGGACCAAGGCAGAATAATAGCCCGGAATGTCCTGGGACCAGTCAAAGTCGGAGATATTTTAATGTTGAGGGAGACTGCGCGCGAAGCCAAGAGGCTCTCAATAAGGTGAAATAGATGGCGGGCAGAACTTGCACATTTTGCGGAAATCAGATTGAGCCTGGAACAGGCTTGATTCATGTTAGAAAGGATGGAGTGCCGCTGCATTATTGCAGCAGGAAGTGCCGCGTTAATATGCTGAATCTCAAGAAGGTGCCACGCAGAACAAGGTGGACAAATGAGTACCACAGCATAAAGGAGACGCGAAAACAGTCCTCAAAGTCCTGAGATGGTGGGGAATATGAAAACAGAAAGGACGCTGATCTTGATCAAACCGGACGGTGTCCGGCGGAGGCTCACTGGCAGGATACTCCAGAGGTTCGAAGACAAGGGTTTGAAGATAGCAGCTGCCAAGATGCTTCATCTTGACAGAAAGAGTGCGGAGAAGCATTATTCCGTCCACAATGACAAACCATTTTTCAAGGACCTGGTCAATTACATCACCTCGGGCCCGATAATCGCCTTTATCTTTGAAGGGAAAGATGCAATTTCAATTTCAAGAAAATTGTGTGGCGCAACTGACGGCTCAAAGGCAGAACCAGGAACCATAAGAGGAGATTTTTCTTCTGGAATAGAGAAGAATACAATTCATGCATCTGATTCTCCTGAATCCTATGAGCATGAATATCCAATATTCTTTCAAAATGCAGAAATTCACCAGTTTGATTATGGGGACGAAGCCCTGATATTCTGACAGAGGTGAGAATGGATAACAAATCTCTCAGGCAGCCTATTGTTTGCGTCCTTGGCCATGTCGACCATGGCAAGACCACAATTCTTGACGCAATCAGGGGCACCCAGGTAGCCAGGAGAGAAACGGGTGGCATTACACAGCGAATCGGCGCTACTAATGTTGACGTAAACACCATAGAGAAGGACATAACAAAACTTCTTGGCGGCAAAGCGCTCAGAATCCCGGGCTTGCTTTTCATAGACACACCTGGCCATGTGGCATTTGCGAACATGAGGGCAAGAGGCGGTGCACTTGCAGACATTGCCATACTTGTTATTGATATCAACGAGGGCCTCATGCCGCAGACAGTGGAGTCCATCAACATATTGAAGAAATTTAAGACTCCCTTCATAATAGTTGCAAACAAGATTGACCTGGTGCCTCTGGTAAGAGAAGGAAAGAACACCACATTCAGGGATTTCATGAAGGCACAGCGGGATGAATATACAGAGGAACTGGATAATCGCCTTTACAATGTTGTCAACAGACTATATTCATACGGTCTTCAGAGCGACAGGTATGACAGAGTCAAGGATTTCACCAAGACGATTGCCATAGTACCAGCCAGCGGGAAACTGAGAATAGGCATACAGGACATCCTGGTAACCCTTTCGGGGCTAGCCCAGAGATTTCTCGAGAAGGAGATTACATTCAACGAAGAGGGCGGAAGAGGCACCATCATAGAAGTGAAGAGGGAGGATTCAATCGGCACTACACTTGATACTGTGCTCTATCAGGGTCATCTGAAGAAAGGGAATTCCATTGCAGTAAACACAAACGAAGGTCCAAAGGTGACGAGGATCAAGGCAATGCTTGTGAATCCTGGTACCAGGAGCTCCACCCTGAGAGAGAAGGCTTCCATATCCGCAGCATCAGGGGTCAGGATACTTATCACAGATAGGCATGATGTCATACCTGGGTCGCCGCTCATAGTTGTGGGTGAGGACCCTACAGAAGCTTTCAACGAGATACTTAAGGAATCTCAGCCAGACATAGAACTCCTCCCCAATGGAGTAACAATAAAGGCAGAAGCCTTGGGATCACTGGAGGCGCTTTCCTTTGAACTTCGGCAGCGAGACATCAATATCAGGTCTGCCCAGATAGGGGACATCACAAAGAGGGATATCATAGATGTCGCAACGCTCAATGAACCTCTGGACAGGATCATTATAGGTTTCAACGTCAACCTTTTCCAGGAGGCAAGGGAAGAATCCATGTCCAGCGATGTTGCGGTTACTGTTGGCAACGTAATCTACTCGATTGTGGATGACACTGAAAGGTGGCTCCGAGATAAGAAGAAGGAACTGGAAGAAGCAAGGAAGAGCAGAATGCCTATCCCGTCCAAAATTACAATCATACCCGATTATATCTTCAGGACAACAAAGCCTGTTATAGTTGGAGTGAAAATACATTCTGGCGAGATCAAGGTGGGAGATCGCTTGATAAAAGCAGATGGCAGGTCCGCAGGAACAATAAGGAGCATTAGGGACAACGAAGTAAACAAAAGGGCTGCTTCTTCCCCTGCGGAGGTTGCTGTGTCTATTGAAGGTGTAACACTAAACAGGCACATATTTCCTGGAGAGGCTCTATATGTTGACATACCTGAGGAAGTGGTGAAATCCCTGAGGGAAAATGAGATGGACGAGGGCACAATGCAGACACTGGAAGAGATTATCAAGATCAAGAGAAAGGAAAATATTTTCTGGGGAACAAAAGTCTAGGTACACAAGTAGTCAGATTTTACTCTAGTCCTTGATAAGCCGCGACAACCGCTTCTTTTGCTCTCTTTGAAGGATATGAAAAGCGAGCAAATAGATCCTTCCATGCCTTAATGGAGTAATTTCGCCGTTACCTTGGACCTTGTTGATCATTGAAACTTGGGCTTGTCTGTTTCCAGTAACACTTACTGTGTTTCTATCTGCCCTCCTGTCAGCCCAGAAAATTGGCAGCAGAAGAATAAGTGGCATGAACATGATCTCAAGAAGCAAAGCGACTCCTACAACAGGAAGGACAAATATTCCCAAGTTTGGGAAGCCCCCCACCAAGATGTATATGAAAATATCAATCTCAATTGCAGCTATAGTAACTCCAAACAGTGCGTATATGACAGAGGCTCGTGATATCCCCTTAAAGAACCTGTGCAACAGAATGGCGTCAAGCTCTTCTTGATTCAGCCCTTTAAACGTATCTTCGTCTACATACATTCTCTTCTTGTCTTTTCCCATTATGGTAGGCCTACTAGGATATTTTGCGATTCCCGAAACAGTGTAGACATCGGGAACGTTTTTGTATCCCTCACCTAAGAGCTTTTTTAGCCTATCTGAAAGTTCCGGATTAAAGTTGCCATGCAATTCCACACTGTTTTCTCTGGTTCTTGAGACAACGATGACGGCCAAGAATCCCGTATAGATGAGAAAGGTAGCAATAGAAATTCCTATTATTTCCCTTCCTAACAGAGATGGAAGGTATGCCAGAACAGCAACGATAGTGGCGAAAGATGCCTCAAATAAGTAAACTGCCAGGAAAGTGCCAATCTTTCTAGTCACGTGATTCCTCAAAATCCATACAAAAAGGAAAGATGAAACCGGAATCGTTGTCCATATAAGGGGGAGAAGATAAACCAGAGCCAATTGTTTGCTCGGTCCGATGGTAAGGTAGATCAACAAGGGAAACGATAGTGGTAAGCTGCCAAAGTACGGGCCCCTATTTTTTGGCACATAAATGAAGTTATTAGAGGTATAAAAACTTCTCAATTTTGATTGCCTGTAATTCAAGTTGAAGTTCCAGAATCCGCAATTCTTCTTTCAAAGTGCATACCCAATAATGTACCGTATAACAGAGAAGTGATTAGACCCAAACCGATATCAGTGACATAGAAAGAGAGTCCGTATCTAAGGTTACCAAAATAGTCAGCTATTACATGAAGGATTACCCATAATACGAGGCCGAAAAACACGCCCTTGATGAATCCTCTTCTTCCGGGAATATGATCAGATACAGCAGCAAATACCAGTCCCAATATGATGCCCGCTAAAATTCCGAAAAGAGCAGCAATGATTACATCTCCCTCAACCAGGACATTATACAAAGTTTCTACCTTTATCACTGTACCAGATGGCAACCCTTTGCTTATCTCAGCAATGACATTGTCCTTGAAAAGAAGAAGCAAACAAGCCACGACAGCGGATTCCACCATTGCTTAAATTAAGCCGGCAAGCGCTCCTACTTTCGCGCCGATTGCCAACCTCCCCATAGAACGTCTTAGAACTTCATTAATAAAAAGATATCAGAGTTCATTATCAATTCTCAGAAATGGATATTGTAAGTTCTGTCTGTCTTTTTCAATGATTTGAAGAGTTCTCTTATTCTTAGAAAACAGCATAAACCTGTGTATTGGGCCTGAATCTAGGAAAAAGGTTTTTGGTTTTCATGTAACCTGGACAGGCTCGCTTTTGAAAAGAGACTGCAAGCTACTATTGAGTGACTAGCTCAGCGGGGTTTGGAATACTATCCTCGGAAGAAATCTTATCTCCTCTCTGGATTCGCTTGCATTCCACGTTAGTTGGCTTGAGAATGTCAACAATATATTGTAGTGCTGAATCTGCAGTATTTGGGTTTCCGCAAGTAAATATGTCTAAGGTAACAAGTCCATGCTCGGGCCATGTGTGGAATGAAAGATGGGACTCTGCGAGCAGTACTATGCCACTTGCACCCTTGGGCTGAAATTGATAATAATTCGATGATATCTTGGTTAGTCCACCGAACTTTACAGCCCCTTCAATTATAGGGTAGAGCCTGCTAGCCTCGGATATGGTCTCCGAATCGATACCATACAAGTCTGCTATTATGTGAATTCCCACGGCCACCTTCATCGTCCTCCATTATTCCACCTCTGTTGGTAGCCACTACATAAATATGTTGTATTTAAATATTTATCAAATGTGTCAAATTTCATTTTTATTTTTATATACATATATATACTGAAAAGACAAAACTGCCAAATAAAATAATGATTTAATATATTGTTAAAATTATAGATTTAGACCCGTTCAAATGTTCAAGAGCCTTACTTTGACCTCCTCATTTTTATTCTCGAGTAGCTTAAGATCTTCTAGAAGGAACCTGAATCTCCTGTTGCTAACCAGCACTACAGATGACATACCCCTCCTTGCGGCTTCAAAACTAGCTTCAAGAGGCGCATATTCTATAATGCTGCGAAGTTTTAAAGATTTGGCAACATAGGCAGCTTCCTCCCCTATCACAGAGTGGAGATCTGCGCTTATTTCATGCAATTTGCTTGAAATCTTTTCCAGATTTTCAGTTTTGCCTGCTATGTCCTCAACATCCGGGAGAATTAATATGGTGATTTCCTTAATATCAACATCAATAATGCCTTCTACCCTAGTGACACCGATTATGCCCCCTTTCTTGCCGTCTGTGACGCTGACTCCCATAGATTCGGAAACTCTTGACGCGTACGCAGAAAGGTATCCATCCTTCATTTTCAGATAAACGGCTTCTCCCTTTGAGATGTTATCTTGGCTTATGGCCTCCCAGGTAATGACTCTGTCAAGTTTGAAAATATTCTCAGATACAAATCCTCTTATGTTGTTAAGGCCGGAGTATAGATACTCAAATCCATTCTGGGAAATGGTGTTGTTGTGATCGACCAGAGATCTCTCCTTAAGTATTCTCAAATGATACTGGACACCTTGGAGTGTTAGGTCCATGTTTCGTGCAATTTCAGCCGGTCTCTTGACTCCTTCGAACAGGTTAAGCATGATCATAAGCTGCGTCATCTCTGCCTGTCCTGGGATTTTCTCCATTTGTACTCACTCAGCCAATACGTAAATTGAGAAATATTTTGTTCTTAGAAAGTCTTCAAGCAAAGTCAATCATACTAACATCTAAGGAATCATAGAATTTTTCACTTCACAAAGATTTCAGGTGTACGAGATTATCCTTGGGAAAAAAAGAAGAGAACGTTTAGTAAAACAGTAAAGAACATTGTGCCTTAGCCAAGGGGGAAACAGAATATAGTACAAATTCCGTCCCAATTTGACCTATATCGACATTTCAATTCTGAAGGATGCTTGAAAGTTTATCATAAAAAACAGTGGCGGATTCTGGTTCAGGTGTCCCGCCACTAATGCGGAGTGTGTTGCTCTTTCTATCGACCTTTCCAACATCTACAACATCGATGCCGTTTCCCACAAGTTCTTTGATAAAATCTTCTGCGGCATTTTCTTGGACAGAAATGATCATGGCACCCATTGAATTGATCCGATATGGATCCAAGTCATAAAGGGCACAGATTTCTTTCACCTCATCGTAAAGCGGTATGTCGTCGAAAACAACTTCGGCTCCGAAATTGCCTGCGTGGCAAAATTCTTCTAAGGCACCAATAATGCCAGTCTCATCTGCGCTTTTAAGACCAGTAACCCCGTTATTTCCAAGTCCAAACTTCAGTGCTTCTTGGGCCTCCTGGATGGTTGAGGTCTTGAAGAAAAGTTTTCCAGCCATCTTCGCGTTGTACTGCCCGATCTTTTCCTCCAGTTTCTCCGGTATGAGGTGAGCAAGAAGTGCCGCGGCTTCAATACCTGCCGTCTTGGACACAAGTATCCTATCGCCGTCTTTAATCATTTCCGGGTCCATGAAAAAACTGTTTTGGGATGTCCCCATCGCAGTAACTCCACCTACAAAAGGTTCGCTTACAGTTTCACGAGCTGCAATTGATCTGCCTGTAATCATAGCTTGAAATTTCTTAGACTCTATATTCAAGCTGTTCCAGAAATGAGAAGCCACTTCCTCGGTGGTCTCACTTGGGAAATTGATGTTCATGCCCAAATACTCAGGCATTATCCCAGATGAGGCCAGTTTCCCTACTGCTCTATGGAAAGTAAGATAAGCTGATTTGTCAGGTGGGAGGTTTTTCATGAAGAAGGCGTTTCCAGAAGCCATTCCCATGACCTTTTCCCCCGTGATTCTTATGATGCTGTAGTCATAGTGTTTTGACGGATCCACGAGGACTTCAGTTCTTACTTGTCCAGGCTTAGAGTCTACTTTCTCTTGTATGAATTTTCTGTCAATCTCTGATGGTGAACTCATGTCATATTCTCCCTTATAATCGTGATATCAAACTGGAAGCGTTAAATGGATCGTTCAACTGCTTAAAAGGTTTGGACAGAGTATTTCAACATAAAATCACTACCAGTGTATTGGAAGGAATAGTTGCTGATGTTGGGAGGGTCGATTATATGGAAATGCTTGCGGTTCAGAGATCTCTCAACAGGCTAAGAAACGACCATAAAATTCCTGATGTAATGATATTCAACGAACATGACGAAGTATATACAGTGGGCGTACACAGGAACCCTCAGGAGTTGTTGGATCCCTCCGTCCAGCCTGTCCAAATAGAGAGGGGCGGATCTGTGACGTTCCACGGGCCGGGCCAGATTGTTTCCTATCTTGTGCTCAATTTGATGGAGAGGAGGACAAACATCAGAGCCGTGATTCAGGCCGTCCAGAGATCTGTTTCAACTACTCTCCAGGAGTACGGGATAAATTCCGAGGGAAGACTTGACAAGGAAACGGGGGTATGGACATCAAGCAGGAAGATTTGCTCCATAGGTTTCGCAATCAGAGAATCATCAACTTTGCATGGAATTGCCCTTAACGTGAATACTGACCTTTCGTCCTTTTCCAAGATAATGCCATGTGGCTTTCAATCTGCGGTCATGACAAGCATGGAAAATGAACTCGGCTCTCTAGTTGATTTTAACAAGGTCCTAGGATCACTTAAAAAAAATATGGTCCAAGAACTGGACCTTGAACCGATTAAAAAAATAGAAAATTTTGGGAGCCTCAAAAGGCTCATTCAGTGAGCTATTGTCTGGGACTGTTCCCTAAGGAACTGCTGCAGATAGTAGTAAGAACCTGTTCCCTTGCCAGTGCTTCCACTCATCTTCCATCCTACAAATGGGTTTGACCCGACAATTGCTCCGGTGGAGCCCCCTCTTTCACGGTTTGCGTAGATCACTCCCACATCTACATTGTCGAAGTAGAAATCTATCTCACCTCTGTCCTCTGTGAAGATTCCTCCAGTGAGGCCGTACTCTGAGTTGTTTATCTCATGTACCGCTTCCTCTACGCTAGTCGTCTTCGAAACCGCCAAAACAGGCAGAAATAGCTCGTTCTTGGCTATATATGCATCCGGCTTAACATCTGCAACAATTGTGGCCTCAACGTAAAAACCATCCTTGTCCAATGCACTGCCGCCCGTAAGGACTCTTCCCTCCTTGGTGAATGTGGCTTCCAGGGACTTGAATTTCTCATATGCATCCTTGTTCACTACAGGGTTGAGAAATGTCTCCCTCTTCCTTGGGTCGTCAGGTTTTATCTGTTTTGTCCTCTCCACGAGCATTTCAAGGAACTGGTCGTAAATGTTCTCGTGGACATATGCTATTGAGCATGCGCTGCATTTCTGGCCTGAAAAACCGAATGCTGCCCTTGCGACACCCTCAACAGCCTTCTTTAGATCAGCCTTATCAGACACAATTATGGCATCTTTTCCGCCCATTTCTGTTATCACAGGCTTTGGTACGAACTCCGTAGCCTTCCTGTAGATCTGCATTCCCACTTCCCTGGATCCAGTAAAGACAACACCAGCAATTTTCGGATGCTCTATGAGCATCTTCCCCACGACTGATCCTGACCCGGAAAGGTAAGCCAGTACTTCCTTTGGAACACCACTTTCATGCAGGAGCCTGACGAAGAGATGTGAGACTAGGGGTATATCGCTGGAAGGTTTCAGTATGGATGCATTTCCCACAGTAAGAGGGCCAACGGTCATCCCACAGGTTATTGCAAAGAAGTTGAATGGTGCGATGACAGCAAAAACACCATATGGCTTCATGACAGACCTGCTTTCCTCGTTTGGATATCCTTTTCCCGAAAGCCGGTCGAACCCTTCGTTTTCTACCATGCTCATTGCATAGAATCGCATGAAGTCTATTCCTTCGTCTACGTCTGCCATGGCTTCCAGCCTGTTCTTTCCGTTTTCATAGGCAAGAAGCGCGGCAAAAGTGTACTTCTGTCTGGAGAGTTCATCAGCAGCTTCGAGAATGACCTCAGCCCTTCTTCTGTAGCCAAGATCATACCATGATTTGTAGTTCTTGTGCAGTAAGTCGATAGCTTTCTCGGTGCTTTCGACCGATGATAGCTGAAAGGTAGCAAGCTCCTTTCCGTCAATGGGGCTAATGTCCTTCACTTTCTTGGCTTCTTTCACCTCTCCTGCTATTATGTTGGGGTACTCCTTGCCAAAGTACTTCTTGACATCCTCCACTGCCTTCTCATAGAGTTTGTGAAATTCCTCCTCCTTGCCTGCCTTCTGCAACTTCAAAAAGGTCTGCTCATTATCAAACATACTTCATAATGCGCATTCAATACTTTAAATTTTGACCATTACATTTGCTGAGAAATCGGATTATACAAGGGTTTTTGCCCTCTTTGCCCTCCCTGGTGGAACTTTGTCTTATAATTATTATTTCAGGCAGTATTGTCTGCTATGCCATCATTGCAGAGGAGGTGTTGCGCAGTCCAGAAGGAAAACTTGTTGTTGTTACATTAACAAAATGATGTTACTTGGATGATTGAAAATTAAGGAATTAAATAATTTGGCCGGAGAAAGTTGCGTCAAACTATTTCACAGTGTGGCTTCCCCTGTCCACTTCTATAGATTGGCCGTTTATTGCATAAGCCATCTCGCTTGCCAAAAATACTCCTACAAACCCAACCTCAATTGGGTGTAGATTGGTACCATCTGCAAGCTTCTGGAAGTTGAATGGAAAGATGTGCCTGTAATCCCCTTCCGCATGGACCGAGCCTGGAAGAACACTGTTTACCCTTATGTTGTGCTTTCTGAGGAATTCTGCAGATTTTCTGGTCAGCTCAGATATAGCCGACTTTGCCACGGAGTATGACATGCTGTTACCCAGATATAGACTGGGTGCTGCACCCACATTTACTATTGCACCGCCATTTTTCTTCATTGATTCTGCAAATACTTTTGTTGCGTTTTGAAGTGTAAGAACATTCGCATCAAACATGTCACTCATCTCTTCTTTAGACGAAAATGCATCGCCACTACCCGGGCTGATCCATTTTCCCACATTGTTGTAAAGAACATCTATCTGCCCGTAGTCCGATATGATTTTGTCCCTGACTGCGACGAGTTCTGTTTCATTACGTGCATCTGCTTTGTAAGCCTTTATGGTGGATGATTCAGCCAGGCCAAAGGTTTGTCCGCTTCTGGAAACCAGCGCGACCTTGGCGCCAAAATTTATGAAGAGTTTTGTTGCTGTTATTCCCTGTCCAGGGCCAACGCCCAGGATAACTGCCACTTTGCCTGCAAGCGATTCTCTTATGAGGTCAACCATGTATGCAAATCATGGGATGCCTAAAATAGCTGTCGAAAGGATGTTGAAGGCTACTTGGTGGAAGCAAGATGACATCATGCCAGATTTCGGAAGGTACCAGTTAAGGAATAATTCTCTCCAAACGACTCCTAAGCATAGGGAGCCTTTAAACATTGGAAGACCGGTTTTTCAGGTTCCTATAAAATTATATAATCTAGATCAATAGACAGAATAATGACCATTACTCCTAGTTCTTTTGAATATTATACTCCCTCAACTGTTGTCGAGGCCATTGACCTTCTTGAAAAATATGGAGACGAGGCCAAGTTGCTGGCTGGGGGCCAGAGTCTTATTCCACTGATGAAACTGAGATTCGCAAGCATTTCCCACGTAGTGGACATCTCGAGAATAGAAGAGCTTGACTACATAAAGGAAGACTCCAGCAGGCTCAGCATTGGCGCGCTTACAACAGTGGAGGAGCTTGAGTCCAGCTCAACAATTCAGAAAGGCTACAAGATTCTGCACGAAGCAGCCGAACAGATCGCGGACCCTCTTGTGAGAAACATGGGTACTGTCGGTGGCAACATATCTCATGGAGACCCTGCCAATGACCTTCCTTCTGTAATGCTGGCCTTAGGTGCAACATTCATGATCCAGGGCAAGAATGGCAGGAGGGAGATCAAAGCAGAGGATTTCTTCCTGGACTCGCTCCTTACAGCACTGGAGCCAAACGAGATCTTGTATGAGATAAGGATTCCAAAGCCGATAGAAAGGTTTGGGGGGTCATATATCAAACACAAACCTAGTGCAGGTGATTTTTCGGTGGCAGCTGTGGCTTCTGCTATGAATGTGGATCAGGACGGCAAGGTAAGGAAGATAAATGTAGCACTAACCTCAGTTGGTCCAACTCAACTGAAATCAAAGAAGGTCGCTTCAATTATAGATGGAGTTAAGCTTACAGAAGAAGTGGCTAAAGATGCTGCAATGGCAATATCAGAGGAGTCGGATCCTGTTGCTGACTTTTACGGATCTGTTGAGTACAAGAAAAAAGTGTTGAGATTTATCATCAAAGAGTCTTTATTGACTTCATACAAAAGAGCCTTGGAGGACTAAATATGGGAAAGATAAAGGTTAACATCAGAGTAAACGGAAAGGAAAGAAAGGATGAAGTCGAGCCGCGCATGCTTCTGGCGCATTACCTCAGGGACGTAGTAGGGGCCACTGGCACACACATAGGATGTGACACGTCCAACTGCGGGGCTTGTACGGTGGTCATGGACGGCAAGGCGGTCAAGTCATGCACAGTTCTGGTGGGGCAAGCAGATGGAAGGGAGATTAAGACAGTTGAAGGGCTATCACAGAACGGGAGGCTAAGCAAGATACAGAAAGCTTTCCTGGAGAAGCATGGTCTTCAATGTGGTTACTGCACATCCGGGATGCTCATGACTTCATACTGGCTCTTGAAGAGGAAGAAAAAGCCCACAGAAGAGGAAATCAGGAAAAACCTCTCCGGAAACCTTTGCAGGTGCACTGGCTATCAAAACATTGTTGAAGCAGTGAAGTATGCCTCTGAGCTTATAGAGGAAGAACCGGTGGAGGAGGAAGTTGTCGCGCATTAGCGCACCGGAGTTAGGGGTGATATAATTTTGATAACAGGACAAAAATTTGTGGAAGGAAAAGGAACATACGTCGATGATATACAGCTCCCCGGCATGGTTTACATGGGGGTTGTGAGGAGCCCATATTCTAGGGCGAGGATCAATTCCATAATAGGTGGGCTGACCTACAAGGACTATGGTGGTTATCTGGCCTCAGTTGGCGAGGGAGGCTCCGGTGACATTGACGCGTCAAGCGAGCCAATCTTGGCAAGAGAGTATGCTAACTACCTCGGACAGCCCGTGGCCGCTGTGTTCGGAAATACAAGGTATGAGGCAGAGGATCTCCTGGGCTCAGTGGACGTTGAATATGAGCCTCTGAAGCCTTATATGGACATAGATGCGGCTCTGAATGGGGAACCTATCCACAAAGGTACAGAAAACAACATACTTGTTGACAGATGGGTAGGTAAAGAATTCAAAGTGGATTCTCCAATTGTTCTGGAAGATTCTTTCTACAACAGGCGAGTTGCGACAAACCCTCTCGAGCCTAGAGGTGTGGTGGCAACTTATGACGGAAGCAGGCTCACTATGTGGGTTTCATCTCAATCCGTGCACAGCACAAAGGAAGGACTGTGTGAAGCTATGAACCTAAAGCCAGAGTCAGTTAGGGTCATCCAGGCAGACACTGGAGGAGGTTTCGGCCTAAAGGGTGGGCTCCATCCGGAATATGTTCTTGCAGCGCACTATGCAATGAAGAACAAGAGGCCAGTAAAGTGGATAGAGACTAGAAGTGAACATCTCAGTTCTTCTAATCCAGGAAGGGGAGCAAAGGCCAATATGAAGATTTACGCCGGAAAAGATGGTGTGATAAGTGGCCTCTCAGGCGAAGTGTATGTGGACGCAGGTGCATACGGCGGATTTTCACAATTCGGCCCGTGGTTCATATCATTCCAGTTGACTGGTCCTTATGCAATCCCTAACGGACATGTAAGGGCAATGGGAGTTCTGACCAACAAAGTCCCACAGGGACCTTACAGGGGTGCCGGCCGCCCAGAGGCAGCCTTTTTCATGGAACGGATGGTGGACCTGCTGGCAGATGAACTGAAGATGGACCCTGCAGAAGTAAGGCTCGCAAACCTGGCAACTAAACCTTTCAATTCACCTCTTGGACTTGAGATTCCCGAATCTAAGACTTTCTATCAAAATGCTCTGAAGGAGTTTGAATACGGCAAGAGGTTCAAGGCTGAACGAGCTGGCCTGGCATTCTTTGTTCTCGTTCCAGGAGTAGGACCTGGTGAAGGCGCAAGAATCAAGATCGAACGCGGCAGCGTCAAGGTATGGCTCGGTGGCGACACCGCTGGTCAGGGGCATCAGGAATTCGTCAGATCACTGATTAAGGATGAACTTGGGATCGACAGGGATCTGGTAGAACTTCAGATGGGTGACACCGATGCTGTGAAAAGAGGAGTCGGTGCTTGGGGGAGCAGATCTGCGATAGCTGCTGGTGCGGCAATAGTAGCAGTATGCAAAATGATAAGGGACCAAGTTAAGAAGGACTTTGGTGAATATTCCGCAAGTAATGCGTTATCCGGAAATTATGACATTGACCACTTCGAGGAATTGAGAATGAACATGAACTCATTCGGCGCTAACCTGGCAACCGCAGAAGTTTCGCCTCTTGGAGAGATCAGAGTAAAGGACTGCTGGTCATACTACGATGTAGGCCACACCTTGAGTAAGGACTCAATATGGGGACAGGTTATGGGAGGAGCAGTCCAGGGAATAGGCCAAGTCATATCAGAGGAATTGAAGTATTCAGATGAAGGAGAACTTTTGACCGGCAGCATAGCAGATTCGGGAGTGCTGAAGGCAGAACAGGTCCCTAACTTTGTAGTAAAGGTTGCAGAAGTAAAATCAGAACTCCCGCATGGAGCAAAGGGTGTAGGTGAGGCTCCCACCATTGGAGTTCCAGCTGCGCTGGTAAGAGCTATAGAAAAAGTGACGGGCAAGAGAATCAGGGAAACTCCTGTCAGACCAGAAACTCTGGCTTCAGATGATATCTGATTATTCAATCCCTTTCTATTTTTTTAAGAATTTTGCTGGCATCCTCTAAATCTTCTATGGTGTCTATATCAAAAAGGGTGTATTCATCACTGATCTCAACTCGACATATATCGTCCACATGACGCATAGCGATCTGCTTAGCACCGGTGTCACCCTTGATTTCCAGCAACTCGCCATAGTACTTACTGCCGAACATCATGGGATTCCTCATTGAACTTTTGTGAAAGCAGGCAATTATGTTACAATCCTGGTTTTTGAAAGCGGAAATCATGTCGTTGAGCACACCAGGGCCGAGGAATGGCTGGTCAGCCACCATGAAAATTACTGCATCATAGTCCTTTTTAGCAGCCCATAATCCTGAAACAACCGCAGCACTGATTCCTTCGCTTCTTCCTGTATTTTCAATTATGCAAATCGAAGGCGGGATAAGCCTTTTTATGCTGTTATTTTCGGGCTCCACAACAATGAACACTTTGTCACATGAAGAACTGAGGGCATTTTGCATCGCCCTCTGAATGAGAGGGGCTTCTCCTATCTCCTCCAGAAGCTTGTTGGACCCAAATCTAACGGAAAATCCTGATGCGAGGATGATCGCTGCAACTTTCGCCTTCTCCGCCATCTGGAGGGCATCATTCCCAACTTCTTTATTTCGTTTACTAAGGTATCAAAACGAACTCCAAAAGAGTTTAATACGCAAAGTCAATGATTATGGGCCTTGAAACCTCAGGAATTTCCGATTGTACTAGGAGAGTTGACTCAAAAGAGAAAGCCCTTTGTTGTTGCCACCATCATAGATACAGAAGGTTCCACCTTAGGCAAACCCGGATTCAAAATCATAATGACAGGTGATGACCAAGTTCCTTACGGTACTCTTGGTGGGGCTTGCCCCGAATCCTCACTTCTTCCTCATGCAAAGGAAGTGATGAGATCTGGAAAACCCAAAATGGTCAAGGTATTTCTTGAAGACGCAGGAGACTCACTTAAATCCATGAACCGCACAGTTCCTGAGAATGAGATTCACGTAGAAACTTTCTGTGGAGGGGTCATGAGCATCTTCCTTGAGCCCTATAACCCGACTCAAAGGCTGATAATTGTTGGGCAGGGAGGGAAGGATGACGTCCAGGACAATCTTATCCGGCAGGCGCAGATTCTGGGTTACGAGGTAGTTCTTTTCGATCACTCCCCGGTTTTGAATCATGAACCTGACAAACTAGTCAAAGATGTAAATGACGATATGTCGAACTTCGACTTCTTCGAATCGGACTCCGTTGTAGTACTTACAAAGGGAACCAGGGATATTCCCATTTTAGAGGGTCTCTCAAAGAAGAAGCTCAGGTACACGGGTATCATGGCAAGCAAGAACAGAGTGAAGACTGACAGAGAAATGCTAGAAAAACGTGGAGTGTCCAAGTCTTTCCTTAAGAATCTTCATGCACCTATAGGAATCGACATTTCAGCAATTACGCCTGAAGAAATCGCAATGAGCATTATGGCTGAGGTAGTTCAGGTATCGAGGTCCTCTGAAAGTGAAGTGCAGAAAGTAGCGGAGAAGACTTTGCCACAGTAATCTTTTTCGCTCCCTCAGGAGAAACAACAATAAAAACGTCAATTATCGTTATACAGCATATAGCGGCAAGAAAAATTTAAAATATTTCTGAACTGTTATTACAGCCAGTGATATACAATGTACTCCGCTAATTTTAGTTATCACTCTCCAAAGAGTGTCTCAGAAGCTGCAAAACTTCTGAAGGAATTTGGCCCGGATGCAAAGATTCTCTCCGGGGGGATGAGCCTTATTCCTCTTATGAAAATGAGAGTTGTTCCAATCAGGCATATAATAGACATTGGCAAGATCAGCGATCTCAAAGGAATAGAAGATCACGGGAATACAATCAAGATTGGTGGTGCGACACGTCATCATGACCTTGAGATGTCCGACGCCATAAGAAGGAAGGTACCCTTGATGTCGGAAACAGCATCCTGGATCGGAGATCCACAAGTTAGAAACAGGGGGACTATAGGCGGAGCACTGAGCCACGCTGATCCTTCAGGAGACTGGGGATCCTGTTTACTGGCTCTGCGAGGAAAAGTCATTGTTAGCAATGGAGCATCTGAGAGAGAGATTGGTGCCGATGACTTGTTTGTAGACATCTTCGAAACTTCGATCAAAGAGACTGAAATCCTCACTTCTATTACCGTTCCGTCTTATGAAGGTAAAGGACAGGGGTTCTCCTACTTAAAGATGGAGAGAAAGGCTGGTGATTTCGCCACTGTAGGGGCAGCAGTTCAAATTACACTTGACCCGACAGGCGTCTGCAAATATGTTGGGATAGGCCTGACGTCACTAGGGCCCAAGCCACTGAGAGCGAAAAAGGGAGAAGAAGTTTTGAAAGGAAAGAAGGTCACTCATGAGTTAATAGCAGAAGCATCCGCCGCCTCAGCAGATGATTCTAACCCTAATGATGACCCCCTGCGGGCATCGGCGGAGTTCAAGAAGTATCTTTGTGGAGTTTACACAAAAAGGGCGCTTGAAACTGCACTGGAGAGGGCTGGAGGTGGTCAGTAATGCCTTACGGTGAACCTCCAGAGGAAATGGAATATGAGCAGAATACTGTGAAGATTGCTCTAAACGTTAATGGACGGAAAAGAAATGTTGAGGTAGAGCCCCGTGAACTTCTCGCTTCTGTGCTGAGAGACAGACTTGGAATGACAGGCACTCACATCGGTTGTGACACAAGCAATTGTGGTGCTTGCACCGTTTTAATGGACGGCGAGTCGGTAAAGTCATGCACAATTTACGCAGCGCAGGCAGATGGTTCCGCGATCCTCACTGTAGAAGGATTGGCGGACGAAGGCAAACTTGATCCTGTTCAGGAGGCCTTCAGGGAGAAGCATGGCCTGCAATGCGGTTTCTGCACTGCGGGCATGATAATGCAATCGTACTGGTTCTTGAAGCAGAACCCGGATCCAAGTGAGCAAGAGATAAGGTGGGGAATTTCAGGAAACATCTGCAGGTGCACTGGGTACCAAAATATTGTGGATGCTGTGAGGCTTGCTGCAGAAAAGATGAGAGGAGGTAAGTAAATGCCGCAAAGGGTTGTAGTTGAAAAACCTGAATCCAAAGCAAAGTACACAGGGAAAAGGATGGCAAGGAGAGAAGACCAGAGAATGATAACGGGCCGAGGAACATACACAGATGACCTGAAACTGCCAGACATGCTCTACGCGGCCTTCCTACGGAGCCCTTATGCGCACGCGAAGATAAAGAGCATAAACACCGGGAAAGCAGAGAATCTGGAGGGTGTTGTTAAGATCGTCACTGGAATGGACCTAAAAGGTAAGCTAAATCCCCTTCCAACCGCATGGGTGGTTCCTGGTTCCAACCAGAAGACAACACTGTATTATGCAATGGCACAGGACAAAGTACGTTACGTGGGAGACCCATTGGCTGTGGTTGTAGCCATGAGCCCCTATGTTGCAAGGGATGCCGTCGAGCTAATTGACGTTGAATATGAGATGTTACCATCCGTGACAAATCAGGAGGAAGCAGTCAAAGGTAACGCTCCTGCACTTTACGATGATGTCCCTAATAATATTGCCCTTGACTGGAGATTAGCAACTGGTGACTCAGGAGTCTTCGAGAATGCCGATGTCATCATAAAAGAAAGATTCCTTCAGCAGCGAATTCAACCTTCTGCCATTGAAACCAGGGGTGCATTGGCATCGTACAACCCGGGAAGGGATGAGACCACTCTGTGGATGGCAACCCAAAACCCGCATGTAAACAGATTTCTGCTTTCAGCGGTATCTGGTGTGCCGGAGAACAAGCTTCGTGTAATTGCACCTGATGTAGGTGGAGGATTCGGAAGCAAGATTGCCTGTTATGGCCCAGAGGCAGTTATCATCTATCTCACCAGAGCCTTGGGGAAGCCTGTGAAATGGATAGAAACCAGACAGGAGAATTACCTCTCGACCACTCACGGTAGGGACCATGTTCAGTATATGGAGCTTGCCGCAAAGAAAGACGGCACGATTCTTGGTATCAGGGGGAAAATATACTCGAACATGGGAGCATATATTTCAACGGTTACCCCGGGTGTTCCAACCATACTCAGTGTTTTGATGTTCTGCGGTCAATACAAGATAAGGGCTGTAGACTGCGAGGTGATTGGGGTTCTAACCAATACCATGGCAGTGGATGCCTACAGAGGTGCAGGCAGACCTGAGGCATCATTCATTTTGGAAAGGCTGGTGGATAATCTTGCTCACAAGCTTGGCATGGACCCAGCAGAACTTCGGCTGAAGAACTTCATTGAGAAAACTGAATTTCCATACACAACTGTTACAGGAACGGTATACGACAGTGGGGACTATCATACTGCACTCAGTAAGGCAATGGACCTGATAGATTATGAAAACAGGATCAAGGAAGACAGGAGACTCAGAAAGGAAGGAAAACTTGTCGGAACTGGGATTGCAAGCTACATCGAGATGAGCGGTGTTGGCCCATCTAAGGTTGTTAGAGGAGCCGGGTTTGGCCTGGGCCTCTGGGAAAGCGCAGTTGTACGGGTGCATCCATCCGGGAAAGTATCTGTCTTCACCGGAGGAAACCCGCATGGTCAGGGTGAGGAAACAACATTTGCACAGATGGTTGCAGATGAGCTTCAGATACCGTACGAAGACGTGGAAATCGTATCTGGTGATACTGAGAGAGTACCTTTCGGAATGGGGACATATGGGAGCAGGACTACTCCTGTGGCTGGAGGGGCCATTGCGCTGGCGGCAAGAACATTGTTGAAGAAGGCAACGAAGATCGCCGCACACCTCCTTGGTACTGATATTGAAAGTGTTGTTTACAGCGGGGGGAAGTTCTTTTCCACCAATAACCCGGATGAGAGTAGGACTCTCAGCGACGTTGCTCTCGCTTCATATTCTGCAGGAGCAGATCAGCTTCCGGATGGCATGGAACCAGGACTGGAGCAGACAACGTTCTACGATCCAGAGAACTTTGTATTCCCATTTGGCTCCCACATATGCAATGTTGAGATTGACCCTGAGACGTTCGAGGTCAAAATAAAACGCTATGTTGCAGTTGACGATTGTGGAAAACAGCTAAATCCAATGATAGTGGAAGGGCAGATCGTTGGCGGGATAGTCCAGGGCCTTTCTCAGGCACTATATGAAGAAGCTATTTATGATGAGAGTGGCAACCTGATAACGGCCTCCCTCTCAGATTACGCAATTCCCACTGCAGTAGAAATTCCCAGGTTTGAGACGGCCTCGACAGAAACGCCTTCTCCTCACAATCCACTTGGAGCGAAGGGTGCAGGTGAAGCTGGAACAATCGGGGCTACTCCTGCTATTGTGAATGCTGTCATCGATGCACTCAGTGAATATGGTATCACGAACATAGACATGCCACTGAAGCCTGAAAATATCTGGAGGGCAGTGAATTCTGCCAGGAGTAAATAGTGCCTCTTTTTTAGGCAGGTTGTGATGCAAATCCATGCAGGTCAAGATGTGCCCTAAGTGCGGATCGCTTCACGTGAACTGGGTGATTGGTGGCATAATGGGCTACATATACACGTGCGAAGACTGCCACTACACCGGGCCTTTCATACTTGAGGTTGATTCCTCTGACGCTGAGAAGTTCCAAACGGAGATTAGGAAATCTAGATTAGAAGATGAAGAAAACAACGCCTAGTATCTTCTGGCGTATGAGTAATTTCTGCGGTTTCTTCCAGATTGTCTCCTAGGTCCGTTGTTTCCTTGCCTGCTTGTCTGCCGGTGCTCCTGCTGGTACTTCCTGTGTGTGTAGTTGAACTGCACATTCCTGAAGGGTTCCCTGTTAAGCTCAACCTTGCTCATTCTGATATTTGCCGAGTCCTCGATTTCCCTGATTAGGTTAAGCTCACTGTCATGTATTATGGTCATTGCGTTCCCGGTTGCACCCATCCTTGCAGATCTGCCAACTCTGTGAATATACACATAGGGGTCCTCTGGAACATCAAAATTTATCACGTCTGAAACGTCAGTTATATCAAGCCCTCTGGCAGCGACGTTTGTTGCAATGAGAAATTTTGCAGTCTCTCTGAAACCTGAAAGTGATCTCTCCCTCTGTGCCTGCGTTAGGTCCCCGTGTATTACCTGTGCGTCAAAACCATGCTGCATCAGAACGTCATAAAGTATGTCCGCTCCTCTCTTAGTGTGAGAGAAAATTATTGCCTTAGTCGGGTTGTACTCTGTGATGTATGCGAGCAGGGTGGCAATCTTTGAGTAGTTTCCTGAAACTGCGTAGCTGTGGAATATAGTTTCAACTGTTAACCTTTCTTCGCTTCCAATGCTGACCTTTGCGGGTTTATGCATGTACTTCCTTGCAAGTCTCTCAATGGGTTCTGGAATTGTTGCCGAAAAAAGCATCATTTGCTTTACCTTTGGGAGCTTCGAAATTATCATCTCTATATCCTCGATGAATCCCATGTCAAGCATTATGTCAGCTTCATCAAGAACTAGGTGCTTAAGGTCTCTGAACCTTAGCTCACCCCTCTCCATGAGGTCAATTATCCTGCCAGGGGTTCCGATCACTATGTTTGTACCATTCTTGAGGTTTCTAATCTGGTTCTCTATGGAAGCACCGCCATAAACTACCGTGGCATTTAGTCCTGTTCTTCGGACCATGGAAACTGCAACCTTGTGAACCTGCATGGCAAGTTCCCTGGTTGGTGCGATTATTAGCGCATTTTGGGCATCGCTCTTTCTTAACCTCTGTATTATCGGTATAAGGAAGGCGCCTGTCTTGCCTGATCCTGTTTTGGATCGTACAATCACATCCCTCCCCTCAAGGGCCAATGGTATGGTCTTTTCCTGGACTTCAGTTGGTTCGAGAAAATTCATCGATCTTAATGATTCCAGCAATTCCTGTCTTAAATTCATGTCTTCGAAATTTGTCATCTTAACACTCTTGTTCTCAAAAAATCAGTTTCTACTGTTTTCTGCATTGTTTTTCTATGGACAGTTATTGAGAACCTGTATAAAAGCACTTGGAATGGCTTATTAATGAGGCACGAAAAATTTCCATCTTCCGAAGCATCATTCGAACTCGATCTTAACAAGCCAGTTACGCCTGTCTAGCAGAGTGTCAGCTTTGACTCCTCTCGATCTTATCTGTTCCAAAGCTCTGTTGGCGGTAACCTCATTGCTATAGTTAAGGAACATTCCATCGAGCCCGAATTCTGGAAAATAGTGCTGGTCCGACAAAACATCCTTTATCTTGTCCACTGATTCTGTAAAGGATGCTTCCGAGACATGCAAGGTCCCAGCGTGTATCCTCTTTATTCCTTCCTCTCTTATGGCATTGTACGTAAAACGACCTATCTTCCTTGTCGCCCGGACTGCACCAACCCTGGTGAAGCTTACCAGAAAAACAACCGCTGCAAGAGCTATGAAAGGAAGTGCTACAAGTAGCCCAAATTCCCTGTATACGACAACTGACACGACCATCAGCGCTATGACCAGCAATGCTCTTATGAAGTCCAACAAGTAGGCATGGACGGATTCATTATAAGGATAATCTCATTGGATTAGGTCAGTGTCGAAATCTAGAGAGCATCGGGCAATCATCTGAGCATAAATTCCACTATTATGACATCCCTGAATTTTCCGTTCATTCTGCCATGGCGCTTGTAAATTCCTACTTCTCTAAAGCCAAGCTTCCCTAGGAGTGCCCTGCTTCCAAGGTTCTCTGGAAAAACACGGGATACAATCTTCCAGTAACCTTGATTACGCAATTCAGAAAACAATGCATTCATCACACTTCGGCCTACGCCTTTCCCCCTGTGATCATTGTGAACATAAACAGAAAATTCAGCAACTCCGGAATAACATTCCCTATTGCTATAGACGAAAGAAGCTGCAAATGCTATGACCTTTTTACGATCACAAGTAACGACTATGTGATTTTCACCTCCAAACCATTGAATTATATCTTCTATCTCTCTGAACCTTGTCTCAAAGGTTGCGTTTCCTTCCAATATTCCCTGATTGTAAATTTCGCAGATTGCAGCAGCATCTGACTTAACAGCTACTCTCGATTCCATATTCTCTTCCTACGTCTTTCTCTTCCCGAAAGTGTCAATAACAGCAACTCACCGGTGAAGAGTGGAGAGACAGGAATGCATATAAAGCCGTTGCTTATGCTAATATGTGAGGAGTCTTGAATACTACTGGGTGGATGTTTTTGCAGAAAACAGAATGGAAGGGAACCAGCTGGCAGTCTTTCCCGGGGCCTCCGATATAACAGATCAAGAAATGCAGACTATTGCCAGGGAGATGAATCTATCCGAGACAACCTTCATTACCGGCAAAGAGAAAGATCTGGATGGAGAGACGGCTTACCATGTAAGGATCTTCACAACAAACGAGGAGCTGCCATTTGCAGGGCATCCAACTCTTGGAACAGCCTTTGTCCTGAGAAGCCTATACGGCCACCAATCCGTCTTACTAAAGGAAAAGGTCGGAAATATACCTGTTACGTTCAGCATTCGCAGCGGTTCTGAATATGGGGAAATGGAACAGAATAATCCGGTGTTTGGCCAGTTACATAATCCACAGGATATTTCTAGGATTTTTCAGGTTTCCATTGACGATTTGGACACCACCCTTCCCATTCAGACAGTATCAACTGGAAATCCATTTGCAATAGTGCCGTTTAGAAAGCTGGGAACCTTACAGTCACTGAAACCTAATTTCGCCATGATGGAGGATTATCTTGGAAAGACAGACGCCAAATTCATGTACGCCGTTACTCTTGAAACAGTATCAGTCGAAGCCATTCTTCATGCAAGAATGATTTTTTACGGTGGAGAAGATCCTGCCACAGGTTCCGCCGCCGGTCCTGCAGCTGCTTGGTTACTGTCCAATGGTATTATGCCCCCGGATGAAGAGCACCATATTGAGCAGGGTCTGGAAATAAAAAGGTCAAGCAGATTGTATGTTAGTGGATCAATGAAAGATGGGGCTCCGACTAATATCAAAGTGGGTGGACACTGCTTCCTCATTGGAAAGGGTGAAATTGAGCTATAAGGTCTCATAAATACATAATGTCAAAATCAAATTCGGCAGATTTAACATATATTGGTCGAAGATAGTTTACCGCAAGTTTGATCTTATTGATATGGCAGACCAATAATACGCTGGCTTAATTTGCCATAAGGTATCATCCAACCAAATTCAGATTAAAATACCAATTACATGAGAATCTACGAAACTGTTATACAGATGCATATCTTATTGCCGATGGATGAGGGGCGCTATAAGATTCAGGTTAAGCTTAATCTCGACCTCTCTTCTTGGTAAATTTAGGCGAAACAGGTCTCTGCAATTTGGAACAGGAATCCTCTTGGTTTTTCTGGCAATATCACTTCTTGATATATTCTATCCAGAGTATATAGGCGTAAGCAATGCATTTAACCTACTTGCATTCACGAACCCGACTCTTCAGTCAACAACGATTGCTGAGCCGCAGCCCCCTTCTGCATCTAAAGGAATTCTCTACATTTTTGGAACAACTGCATACAAGATTCCAATTCTTCCCGCTATATTCGCAGCCATACCTGTGGATTTTGCATTTGCTTTTCTCATTGCTGGGGCAAGTGCCATAATCGGTGTTGTTGTAGGTGTGACTTCTACTTACGTCTCAAAAAAGCTGGAAATAACCATTTCAACACTGGCTAGTTCATTTATCAGTTTCCCACTTCTGATCTCTGTTATTATTTTTGGCCTGATGTTCAATTTCACTGTTCTTGGCATTGCAGTGGGAATTGTCGCAGTTCTATGGGCATATTATGCCCAGTTGTCGCGCATGCTTACGTTAAACATAAAGAACAATCAGTACGTGGAGGCAGCCAGAGCGTCTGGCGCATCGAGACTCAGGGTAGTGCGTTCTCACATTATTCCAAACATATTTGATCCAATAATGGTGAGGTTTTCAATGGATCTGGCTACAGTGATTGTGATATTTTCCGCTGCAAGCTTTCTATTTTATCACCAGTTCCAGGAAATTGCAACTCTCCCGGAACTGGGAAGCCTTGTAACGGGTTTTCCAGCTCTCGGTCTTAAGTATGGTTACTTCAGTTTCAGTCAAGTAGCAATTACTTATCAGCCAGATACAGCTACCACCTTACTTCTGTTTGGATATTGGTGGACCGTACTGTTTCCTGTCATATTTCTGGTAGGAATGATCCTGGGGTTGATCATTTTCTCAGACGGCCTCAGAAAAGCAACCGATCCTAGAACTAAAATGTGATGGGAACGTTTAGAACCTAGTCAGTGGATTCTTCACGTAATAAATTATGTCTATTAGCACGCCGAGAGAAGCAACAATGAGGCCCATCAAGAAGATTATCACAGCAGTGGGGTAATACTGACCATGCGTCATTGTCGTCAATAGGAACAGCCCAATTCCGGGGTATGAAAAAACATACTCCATCATTATTACATTACTCAGGATGAAAGCCACCATTATTGTGGTGGAAGCCATCACTGGAAGAACAGCGTTCTTTCTCACATGTTTTAGGATTACTTCTCTCTCGGATAGCCCCCTGCTCCTTGCTCCCTTTACATATTGCATGCCCATATTGTCGACATAACCAGACTCTAGGGAAAAAGTGATGATGGCAGTTATGCTGATAAGAAGCGTAAGAACTGGCAGGACAAGATGTCTTGCAGCACTAGCGGCCAGGGGCAAATTATCATGAATTATGGAATCAAAAAGCAACATGTGAGTTGGCTTCGGTATAACCAAACCATTTGAAATAAGCCAAGTCGGGGGTGCAAGCGGATTAAATAGCACATCCAAGTTAAATGCTCCTTGGACTGGAAAGACACCAAGTGGATTTCCTTGTATCACACCTTTCCCAAAGGATATCAACAGTACCAAAGCAATAACATATGCTGGAGTGAGATATCCGAGAACTACGAACACTCTAGTGATCTTTGCAGTCTTATATGACTGATGGGTGCCAAGATACCGACCCAGCGGAAAAGATATTCCTATTGCCATTGGAGCAGCTATGATTAGCACTTCCAGGGTAGCAAAGAAGTAAATACTGATCAGCTCGGTTAAGGGTCCAGTATATGTCTGTTGGCCCTTAATAGTTCCAAGATATCCCCAGTTTCCGCTCAGTATGTTCCATACAAATGTGAAATATGCTTTTGTAAATGACGGAATCGTATTGGAATAAGCGGGAAAGCTGGAAGAAACCGGGTTAGGGTGCCCAATAAGAGAGAATACAAAGAAGTTGATGAAAAGTATAATGAGAATAGCAGGAACAAGGGACGCGATCCTTCTGGCCGAATAAGTCCACAAGTTCACGAACACATAACAGTGTTTGCACTATAAAAATTTTCTTAATGGTTAACTGCGCTGACATCAACTAAATCCGGTTCCTGCAGTCGACTGATTTACTTTAGGTAGATAACTGACTGTCTATTGGAAGTATCTGGCAGACCGAACAGATGAATTACCTGTTGATTTGACAGATCCACTCACTTTACTGTGATTGATTATTCTTTCAGGAAATAATTGTGGATTATATCTCCATCAAGCGGGTGAAATTTGGTATGAATTAATTTTAGACCTTAGTGGAATGCTTATCCTACTATCATAATATTTTCTTGGTTAAATTCTCTAAACTGGAGCAATAAGTTGTCTTATGGTCCCGTCTTATGGCAAAAACATGAATTACTGACTTACAAAACACCCACTAACATGAGAAGCGTAAACATCGCTATGAATAGTACACCGAAAGTAATCACAAATATTGTGAATTTAGTGCTTGCCTTAAACGCCACTTATAAATACCTCACTTCCACCCAAGTCTTAGGGTATTACTTGAAAAGTATATTACAGTCTGGGTTCTAGTTTAATTTCCTTGTACAGAAAAATGTATCTGGATCCCGATGAAGATCTTGAAATGGAGTAAGAATACTGAGTCCTTGTCAAATTGAAAATATGGGACCATCACTATGACCTTAACATCGTATTGCCCGGATCATTTACCATCCACGATTATCACAGCGAAGGTGGAGAGTTCTAGTAATGTTGGATATGAATCATTGGTAGGTATCGTAACATCCTTTTAACGAGACACTTAATTGAGGTTAAAGCCCTCAAGGAGGAATTCTAAATTGCCATTCCGCCTCAAATATCACTATTATGGTCTTTTAACGTTCAGTGTATTGCGCTCATTACAGAGAAATGCTCTAGTGGATTCAATTCTTCGGGCCCATGATACTATCCACCAGATACCCCTTCAGGTTAGAATAAGCAGTCCATCGAACTGCTGTTATGTGTAATTAACGAGGAGTAAACTATATGGTAGGTTAATGAATGTTGTGTAAGAATCTTCTTATATATCTATAAGGAGAGCTATTTAAGTAAACCTTGAGTATATAAGCTCGACGATCTAAAAAGCCAAGAATCCTATCTAGACATATTTAGCCACTTGGACTCTAATGCCAGTGATTTCCTGAATGTGATAATTAATTCCATGCATGAATAAGAATATCTGTAACCGGTCTTACATCGGGCTAGGGGTTCGCAAAGGTAATATACTGGATATGAGTATATTTTCTTATGCATGACAAGCAAAAACATGTCATAATTTTGGTTTCTGTGCTTGTTTCGCTGCTAATGGTTCTGTCTTCCCTTACTGTTCTGGCAGGAACAGGTTATGCAGAACCATTAGGGACTAGCGGCACACAAAGCGCGACGCCAGCAGCAACTCAGCCATTGCAGGTCTCACAACCTACAAGTCAGCCACTGGTAAGTTCTAGCAGTACAATCGGCACTAATTCTCAGTTTAAAAGTGCAGTTTTGAATGAGGTTAAGAACTATACTGGTCCGCAAAGCAGCCTTTTCCTACCCAATCTGAAGAATAGTGCATCGGTACAAAGCGGCGTTGTCCAGCCTCTTTACAACATTGCACCAGCACCAATGGGTCTAGGATATCTTGGTACTCAAATGGTTGGCGGAAAACTCAAGGGTAGCGTATTGCAGACCAGTAGTTTTGTGGGCTCCGTGACTTTGAATAACCTCTCGGTTGCAAATGTTGCAAATGACGGGCCAGATCAGGTAACAATTCAACTCAATACCATAATGTCAGGTGTCACACTTTTCGGAGTTTCCAATTACACCATGTGGACACAGAATGTTATATTATACACAATCTCGTCCCATCAATTGGCCTTCGAGGATAACATTTGGAACTTCTCAAGCCCTGCAGCCTACCTGTCAAGCAATGCGATTTACAGTTCAACCGGGGCAGTGTATCCCTATCCTGGAGTTCACATAGCCTCCGGTCCTGAAATTCCCTTGAACTTTCCTTTCACAGTCAACCTATTCCTCAATTCCACCGTAATAAACGGCCGTGACGCAGTGTTCTTTAACTACTCAATACCAGGAACACCTTACAGCGGAACATACGATAGAGTGATATTCAATTCAACTTATGGCATGCCTGCTGGCTATTCCGCTCCCCAGTCTGACTTCTTGGTGAATGCATACCAGCTTTCTCCGGTAGGGCTACCTTACGATGCTGAAATAATGCTTGGCGGTCCCGGAGGAGGAACCACTAACTCAGTATATGCAGTTAATGGCACAATGAGCCTGAAATACCTCCAGCCGCAGGAGAAAGGAAAGTATTACAACCATGGCAGACACGGCGGATTAGGCTTTGATGGCTTCAATGACCATGGGTCTAGCAGGAATATGCCAACTTACGTCAACGTGCCTTCTGCATACAATTTCGGCACTGATACCGGTGAGACCTCAGAAGGAATGGCAGTTTCTTGGACACAGAATTCAGTTGCACACCTCTACGCGGGCCCCTCACTCCTCTACGGAATGTGGAACCTTTCCTCTACTAACAGGATGTACCAATTTACTGGAACTGTCTCACCTAGCAACGCATTCATGTTTGTCAGCCCTGGATACAAATTCAACCAGTCAACTGCAGCATGGGTTCCCCTGTCTACAGGCGGATCGTACAACTTCTACCTACCAGCCGGAATGTACACAGCCCAATATCTGATGAGCTACTATGCCCCACAGACAAGGCTACTCCAGCCAAGCAACATATTCCAGAATTTCAGGAATGACTTCTTCGGCGGAGATATGCATCACTTCGGTGACTTCTTTGGCGCAAATGACGTGAATCTGTTCAGTTCTCAATCAATGGGAATATATACCCCTCTGTTTGCTGAAAACAATGCGCAATTGGCCAACATCTCCATGTATGGCGATGGCAGCCAGAGCAACCCCTACGTCCTTGACAATCAGCAATACGGGCCAATTAGCCCACTGTTTGGGGAAATGAACGACTATAATTTCCCAGTATTCTCTGGTGTAATGCTATACTATACTTCTGCAAGTGTTTTGATAACTGGCATGCCGAATCTGAGCATAAACTATCCCTCAGTGCTGTACCCACAGCTCGACTTCTTCGGCCTGCCAACATTCAACAACCTTGGTTATTGGCTCTATCACACCAACGATGTGACATTCTGGAACAATTACCAGATTACAGGCTGGTTTTCACAGTATTCATCTGGGATACCTGATGCAAACATCCTGACTTGGGATTCATCCAACACTCTGATAGGGAACAATACAATCTACACGATGGACAGCGGACTTGCAATTTTTGGTGGCTCTAACAACACAATATTCGGGAATTACATTCTTACAAGCTACGGGAACCTGACCCCAATTCAGCTTAACGCAATCAACGCTTACGGTGCACCGCTGGGACTTTCGCTTTATGGCAGCGGGAACACTATATACAACAATTACTTCGATACATACTTCACGGCGTACAGCCCGACTTTCAACCCCTACAATGGATTCACCGTTCTGTGGAATAATATGTGGAATGTTTCCCTGAGACCCGCCTCTTCTGTCTCCGTAGTTAATGGAATTCCGCTTAGCGGGAGCATAACTGGAGGACCTTATGAAGGAGGGAATTATTGGTGGAACTTTGCTGGAACTGTACCATACAATGATAACCTGTTGATCT
This sequence comes from Thermoplasmataceae archaeon, assembly GCA_046704405.1. Classification (GTDB taxonomy): domain Archaea; phylum Thermoplasmatota; class Thermoplasmata; order Thermoplasmatales; family Thermoplasmataceae. The sequence goes on from JBJKSA010000018.1 coordinate 186,048, forward strand.
ATCCACAGGGAGACTACCTACCACTGAACGGGCTAATGCCAGTCCAGAACCCGAGCGGTGGCCTGAACAACAACTCGGGCATTAACGCTGTCCCCAATCCAGTCGTACCCAACACAACGCCTGTTGTTGTTCCATTGGTATCTAACCTTGTTGTGACACACTATGGAACCCCATACACTACCTCAGTCAATATACCATCAGGTCAGTGGGCCTCCATTGTTCTAGTCTACAATGGTTCAGCAACTGGGCTGGTGTATGATTCTGCCTACAGTCTTGCCATAAATGGAATAACTATGTTTACAGGCACGAGCCCTGAATATGGGAACTGGACTGTGCAGAGCAATCTCACCGAGTACACTTCAGTTCTGCAAGGGACTGTCAGTCTTACATTTACTCCGCCAATGGCAATAATAAGTGGTACATTCAACAGCTCCTTAGAACTGCTCCTCTACCCTGTAGCGCCTGGAGTGCAGGCACCCTCAGAACCTAACATGATAGTGCCTTTCTCCTCTTCATCTGCAGTAAATGTGCCGATGAATGTTACAGCAGCTGATTTGCAGCTTTACGTCTATGGTTTTGGTGCAGATGAGTTCTGGTATGCAAATGTGCCTGCTTTCAGAGCAATAAATGTGAGCGTTGACGGTAGCCAGTTAGCAAGTGTTCTCCCATTCCCGTACATAAATACAGGAGGGATCGACCTGTTCATGTGGAGGCCAGTTACGGCCGCTTACACCTTGAGCGATATCCCATACTCGGTAAATGTAACGGGTGCACTTGGAATGCTTGAGGGCTCCCACACCATGTCTATGCAAGTTATGGGAGCTGCCGGTTACTGGGCAATGAATGGGAATCTGATGCTATATACCAGCAATAGCGCGGGACCTGCTGTTCAGCTAGACTACCTTGCTTTTCCAGCATTGGTGAATACAACATCATACGACTTGATAAATGGACAAGCATATGTGACTGAGGCCAGTTCCCTCTTCACCTATGCTTCAATGATCCCCACCTTAACTGGATATGAATTGGCATCTGATTCTTCATCATCCACTTTTCTGAATGCACAGGTCTTCAGCAGCGACAATGCTTGGCAGAACATAACTCAGCTTGAACTCACCGTATACTCGGACCTCACGGTTTACTTCAGCAACGGACAGTACACAAATGTAACCACAGATACACTGAGTGAATACGGCCTGAGCATGAACCTTGGACAGACTTTCACAACCTCTGACACTACCTATCCCATGAACGGCATCCTTACAGTATACATGTTGGGGCTTGACCAGTCATGGCTGGAAGAAACCATAACATCAGTACAGCAGGGGTACTTCTTCGATGAATACGGCACACTTACTGAAAATTCAGTAACTGGAAACGGATTCTTCACATCGAGTGCAACTTTGACCGGTCCAAATTCGGGAGTGATCAATGCAGTGACAGGTGCTTCTACTGACATAACCAACACCTACATGACACTGAGCTTCGACATTTACACCGGTGGGAGTTCATACACTCACGTGATACATGCACAGACTAGTGACGCGCAGGGACCGTACTATCAGGCAAATATTACTGAGGACAATATCTGGATTCAGAATAATATACCAATTTCGGCAATTTTGTAATCCAGACCATTTTTATTTTTATCTATTTTTTTCATTTTTCATTATTTACTTGACGTCTACTTCCACTAGACCCTACTTATCAGAATTTTCTTTATCACTTCTATAGAAGCCCTCGTGTTTGGGCCATTTCCGTTACGATCTGTATTCCGTTTCCTGCTATGTATGCAAAAAAATTCAAAGATAGTAATGCCGGGATCGGGGCTTGAACCCGAGGCCTCCGGATATCTCAGAACTTTCCGCCCTTATGAGTCCGGCGCTCTACCAACTGAGCCATCCCGGCAGAAAGTTCAGGAGACCTGTTCAGGTGGTGTCTCCTCTGGTGGAATTTCAGAAACCGCATTCTCCGCGGCTGATTTTACTTCATGAAGCATTGATTTTCTGACCTCAAGCTTCCTTATTGGATAAACATCCTTGGTAGCTGAGACAATATCGTTGTATATCTCATCTCCAATGAGGTACCTGGTGAAATCTTCATACGGCATGTCCTTGGAGTGGTCGTCAAGGAACTGCTCCAGTGTCCTTCTGATCTCCACCCTTTTTGTATTGGTCAATTTTCCGTCGGTGACCACAACAGTCTTGACGCTCATGTTGTAACCATTTTGGGTAGTGACTTTCCTGACAATGTCTATCCTCTCCTTTCTCCTTCTTACCATTCGCTTTATGTAATCATCACTCACTGAGTGACCTATGAAAATGGTTGAACACTTCTTTCCCTGGCATGCTATTACCTTGAATATGGCCTTGGAGCTTGCCTTCTTGAAATTCCCTGTAAATTCAGATACAGGAACCTCTATCTTCCTTCCTATCATTCCGTTGTCGTCATAGGCCGGGCTAACCGCGATCTCTTTCTCGCCTAGGTATGCCGGCGCTACTATGGTGTACCAGGACTTCTCTTTCCATCTGTCCTTGCCTTTTCTCTGACCCTTGTCACTTGCCATTAAATCCCTCTGTCGATACCATGAACGTAATGGTAGCGTAATGCCCTTATCAAGTTAAATCTTTTGATTCAGTGTACTTCGGTATTTCCTGAATAAAACAGGTTCTCTGGGTTTTCGAAGGTTGAGTTACAAGTATTTGGATCACTCATCCCACACTTGCAGCTTTTTCCAGGCAATGTTTGCAAACACAGTCAGCGGCTACATTCGAAATCATGCTTCTCTGATCCGTCTTCAGAGAAACGTTTTCACACCAGCAATTTAGAGGGCCTTGGCATGTAAACTGCTCTCCACATATTTCACAAGTCAATGATCTTGACACGGTAGGTAATTTTCCCCAATGCTTGTATATTTTGCCTAATGAAATTATCGATTAAGTGATGCTGTCATGCAGTGTGCACCGCCATACCCGCCAGTAAGTTCGCTGAGCTTGAGCCTGATTACATCAACACCATGCTCTGCCAGTTGTGGCTTCTCAGGGAAGAGAGTTTCCTTCCCACTCTTGTTCATATCTTTAATGATTATGTCTTTGACTTGCTCGGTGAATACGTTTTCCTTTAGCAGCTTTTCCAGTACATCTGGGGCGTTCACAGCCATTATCTTGCCGTTCGAGATAGTCAGGAAATTGGAAGAATAGCTCAGCTGCTCGCTAATTCTCAGGTCAACAAAATCGAATCCTTTGGACTTCATATAATCATAAAGATTCGTTTCACCTTCTCGAGAATACTTTCCTTTGGCTAACTTCCCGTAGGTTTCCACTCTTGCTTTCTTAGAGAGCTCAACTGAGCTTATAACCACGCCATCAGCTGCAATATTGAAATATGTGTCCAGGTGCATGTTCACCATGGGATCTCTCGAGGCGTTATCCATGAAATCATAGACAGGATTCGTAACAATTGCCACTTCATCAAAATCCAATTTTCCTGATGACATGGCCTGCATTGCACCTTCACGGTTGCTTCTAGGGCCTATTCCTATTAGCCCAAAATTGCCGCATGGAATGAAGTCTCCCCCCTCGAAGACCCCTTCATTATTTATAGTGGAAAGATCCTTCTCGCCCAGTGCCTTTTCGAGAACAAACTTCGTAATTTCCGGCTCTTTGAATCGCTGCATCTTCTTCATCCTCCCAACAACGACGCCACCAGGTCCAACTGCCTGCTGGTCCCTCATGAAATAGAGGTTAGCCAGAGGAAGATTAGAATATACTGTTGGATAATCGACAGAATTCTCCTCTTCTTTCTTCAGGTCGATTGACGGCTCGAGCGTGAGTATGTGGAAGAGCGTGGTGCTGTCTATGATATCTAGATTCTTTTTGAATTGATTCACAGCCCGCTCGGAAGATTCAAGTTTACCATAAAACCTGACTATGGTTGATACCTTGTCTTGCAGCTCCTTGCGGAACTCGGTGCTTTCCCTTGCGTTGTCAACAACAATATCCCTGAGAAGACGAACGTTCACGCCATTTTCTTTAAGGCTCAATTTTAGTTTTTCATGTTCTTTTGCAGCAATGTCTGTTCTAAACGGCCGCTCGAAAAGAAAAGGCTTTGGGGCAAGCATGGCATATTCGATCTCAATCCCGGGTTTGTGCATCATTACATCTTTGAGCTTGTCCCATTCGGCCTTGATTCTCATGCTACAACAATGTTGTGGATTTAGATTAATTTACGCTTAATCAGGCAGGTAGTATTTTCCGTCAAATGTGAAAAGTTCTATCTCTTCCTTGTCACTCGTTCCTTTCATAGTTATGAGGCTGTAATTCTTCTTGTTCATGAGCTGCATTTCACCATCTTCCCTTGCTACAACTATGAAAGTATCACTCTGGGGGGTCTTTTCCAGAACCCTGATTGTCGATGAGAAGAATTCACTCTTTGATATTCTGGCCCTTGTATTCTTTTTTGCAATTATTGCATCTAACCAAGAAGGAGAAGTTCCGGAAACGATCAATGTCCGATCATTCAGGGAAACCACACTTCCCCTTTCCAGTGAAGCTAATCTGACTGCGTATGTGAACCGATAGAACCTTGTTCCATCTTTTATTCCAGCCAGGCTTTTTGAAACCTTCATTGAGGAAAGGTAATTGTCCATGATGAACTTGGAAAGCCGGATTCCGTCTGCTCTTTTCCCAAGGTATATGTCAACGCCCTCAGGCACTTCATGCATGGATGATATGAATGACTCAGGATCTTTCGCATTCTGGCTCTTCATCAATTCTACCGCCTGACTTTTGACTTTTTCCACAAGCTCATTCCTGTGGCCGAAAATGGTCCTTATCTGCAGGATTGCCTCATAGTATGAGCCAGTAACCTTGTTGCAAGTCGGGCAACTGTTCCTGATCCTTCTTGTTGGAATGTTGACATCAAAGTCCTTTTCTGCAAATTCTTGCCTTGCTGCCGAAAATCTTACGTTGGTAAATGTGCCGTCATGTGAAACACGCACACTTTCCTTGGGGATATTCTTTGCAAAGGAAGAATCGCTCAGAACCAGCATCTGGTCTACGGTTTTTGCAAGTATTTGTTCCTGTTTGTCTGGGTACCACCTTTTCCCAAGTTTAAGGGAGCCACATTTGGGGCACTCTGTTATTTCCAGTGTCCCGCTTGCACTCACTTCAAGCCTGTCAAAGATGCAGTCCTTGCAAATTCCAGATTCGAATTCCTCATTCATTCCGCAAAGAATGCACAGCATTAGTCTGGTATTTTACCCTCTCTCTTATACTTTTTAACAATCCCTAGGGCAATGAGCTTTTTTCTTATTTCTGTAGTTCCAGCGCCTATCTGGCCAAGAACAGCATCCCTCAGGAGTCTTTCGACCTCTCCTTCTCGGACATAACCGACTCCTCCATGTATCTGCACAGCTTCCCTGGAGATGTACTCCGCCGACTCTGTTATGTGATATATTGCTGCTGCAGCATTGAGTGCATCCATGTTATCCTTGGCAATACTGTCAAGTGCCTGATATCCGAGAAGCTTGCTTGTTTGATATTTTGTATACATGACTGCCAGTTTTTCCTGGATCATCTCGAATTCATATAGGTACAAGCCAGATTGCTTCCTTTCAGTTGCATACTTTACGGACAGCTCGAGAGCCCTTCTAGCTAATCCAATGAAGAGAAACGAGAGGACTACCCGTTCAACATTGAGCCCGCTTAGAATGATGTCCGATCCACCATTCAAGTCGCCAACAAGTCTGTCTTTTGGAAGCTTGACTGAATCAAAGAAAATCTCACCTGTTGGAGAGCCTCTCATACCCATCTTATCAAACTTCTGTCCTCTAGAAAATCCCGCATCTTCAGAAAGGACAACAAAAGCGGAATGCCTGTCTCCAGTTCTCGCATAAGTGAGGAAGAGGTCAGAATAAGGGGCATTGGTGATAAGAGTCTTACTTCCATTCAAAACAAAAGAATCCCCGTCCTTCTCAGCTCTTGTTTTCATTGCAAGTGCATCTGAACCGGAAGAGGGCTCAGTTAGGGCAAGAGACCCGATCCACTCTCCGCTTGCAAGCTTTGGAATGTACTCCTCCCTCTGCTGCTTTGAACCATTTCGATAGAGGCTATCAAGACAAAGATTGCTGTGGGCTCCATAGGATAAAGCGAGCGATGCAGAAGCATACCCAATTTCCTCTTCTATCATTGCCTGAGCTTCGTAACCCATACCAGCACCTCCGTATTCTTCAGGAACGGTGACACCAAGCAACCCCAGTTTTCCCATTCCCTTGAAAACTTCAATGGGGAATTCATCACTTTTATCCATTTTCTGGGCTATTGGTATGACTTCCTTTTCAACAAACTGCCTCACTGAAGTCCTCAAGAGGTCAAGCGTTTCCGGATCTGCAGATTGCATCAACACTTATATGCCAAGCTTGTAAAATAGTTCTTTCTCTAACCTCTAATGATAACTGATAATATTTTTCCATGTAGATATTATTACCGACAAAGGTTCATAATTCCTTTTGTCAGTAATGTGAGTTTCCCATAATATTATAAATTTAGATTAAATATCGGCAAAGGAGTAGCTGATGTGCTAGTGTGGTGCGCTGGCAGATCTGCACGTACTGCTTAAGGCGTTGCGGCGCTGAATGTAAACTGCTTTGGCTCAATACGCGGACAACTGAGTGATGCCTTTGCTGTATAGGCGCACCAAGCCGTATCAGAGGAAAAAATATGTTCATAATGGTTGAGGATGAATACATTGCCAGAATTCCACCGGAGCTTCTGGGAGACGATTATTCCAAGTCAGTCACGGAGGTCACGAAGGATTCCCTAGAGGGAAGGTTGCTCGATATACAGAGTGACATAATAGAAGGGAAAAGTATAGGGAAGTGCCTAATAGTCTCTATAGTGGAAGTTGACCTGGTAGGTGAAGGTGCAATAGTCCATGGAGATGGCGGTGTTTACCAGTCTGTTAAATTTAAGGCACTAGGATTCTATCCCGAGATGCACGAAATTGTAGAAGGAGTAGTAGTTTCAGTTCAGAACTTTGGCGCTTTCGTGAGATTCAGTGCATTCGACGGTCTTTTGCACATAAGCCAGATAATGGACGACAGGATCGATGTGGACCTTGCAAACAACAGATTCATAGGAAAGGATACAAAGAGGGACCTCAAAGTGGGGGACCGCGTAAGAGTCAAAATAGTTGCGCTAAATCTTTCTTCATCTTCCATCAGGGACAGTAAAATTGGACTTACAATGAAACAGCTTGGACTCGGAAAACTGGAATGGCTGCGCGAGAAGAAGAAAGTGGAGAATTAGGTGGTGTTGGATGAAAGAAGTTTTCAGGGCCTGTAAGAAATGCAAGCGCATAACAACAGAGAAAGTATGCCCTGTGCACGGAGAAGAAAAGACTACTACGGACTGGATGGGCTTTATATACATAGTAGAGCCAAAGTCGTCTTCCATATCTGAGAGCGCGGGAACAGACATGCCAGGTATGTATGCCATCAAAGTCAGGCAGTGATCTCAAGGTCACCGAGTCTTTAAGGGGCGAAATTGCCTCCTATGCCCCGAAGATGTGCACCGCAGATGAGGTGTTGGCTTATTCGAGAGAAAACAAAATTGTGGCTGTTGGCGACGTAACTGTTGCGAACCTCAAAAGATCAGGTGTTCCTCTAAAACTAGAGGTGGTAGATCTCAAGACAAAGCGAAGTGAGGATGGCACATTCAAGCATGTTGAGGGTTCTGTTATTGTCAACAATCCACCTGCGATGCTTACTTCTGAACTCCTCAACGCCATAAGGATTGCCCTCGAGTCCTCAGAACCAACGAGGATCGAAGTGGAAGGAGAGGAAGATCTGGCGGTAATACCAATAATTTATTATTCAGACTTAAATACAGTCGTAGTTTACGGCGTGCCTGACAAGGGCATGGCGTGCATTCAAGTTGACCAAGACGGGAAAGATTACGTCAAGGTGCTAATGAAAAGGATGGAAGGGGAATGACTGAACTAAAAATAGACGAAACCAGGGAAAACAAGCTGCTGAAGAGAAAGGAAATCAGATATAGGATTATCTTCGGTAAGGCAGCGACCCCTAAGAGAGATGAGATAAGGGACATTATTGCTAAGAACCTGGGCGCGAAAAAGGAACTGGTAATAGTTGACAAGAACATTCAGCAGTCCGGGAAGCATGAACTTCACGGATACTCCAAAGTGTATACTGACAAGGAGAGTGCTATGCTCTACGAACCAGACTACGAACTCTTCAGAAATGGATTGAAGGTAAAGGAGGAAGCCCAATGATGAAGAGGGAGTTTTACAAGGTTGAAGGCAACAAGATTGTGAGGGGTAGAAGATTCTGCCCCAGGTGCGGTCCTGGAGTCTTTCTAGCCGAGCATGAGAACAGGTTCTCATGCGGAAACTGCGGATATACTGAATTCAAGAAGGCACAGAAGGAAGAAAAGCGTCCTCAAAAGGAAAAAGAAGCCCCTAGGGACGAGAAGGCTGCAAACTGATTCTATCTTCTAAGAAAGAAAAGTCCAAAGTACCCTTTTGAATCTGTCCACATATTTTCAACCTTAAGGTTTGATTTAAGGGCCATATGCCTTATTTTATCTGCTGAGAACTTGTAAGAATTCTCCGTATGAATGCTTTCACCTTTATTGAAATGGAAACTGTGACCCTCTATTATTACATCCTGATCGGTTGAACTCACAAGATGCATCTCAATCCTGCACTTTTCATCGTTGTAGAATGCCTTGTGGGTAAATTTGTCTGGATCAAGATCTGTTTTTAGCTCTCGCCTGATTCTTCTCAGAAGGTTGAGGTTGAATTCTGCTGTATAACCCTGAGCATCATTGTACGCTCTGTCAAGCACGTTTATGTCTTTCTCGAAATCAACGCCAAGGAGCATTCCATCTCCTGCGCTCATTCCCCTGTAACAGTTTGCAAGGAATTCATCAGCAGCCGCAGGTTCGAAGTTGCCTAGTGTAGAGCCAAAGAATACGATGACTCTGGTCGAAGATGTGCCGACATCAGGCATCTGATCCAGTTTGAGATAATCAGCGCATATGGATATGACCTTCAGGCCCGGATATTCGGAAACAAGGTGCTCCGCAGATGCCCTTACCGCGTCAGAGGAAATGTCGATCAAAGCATAGGCAGCAGGTTCCTCCAGAGAGGATATGAGTATCCTGGTCTTGTTGCTCTTGCCGCTTCCGTACTCAATTACATAGGCATCTGGGCCTATTGCATCTGAGATCTGTTTTCCATATTTCTTTAGGATTTCCTCTTCGCATTTAGTCACATAATATTCAGGAGTGGTTGTGATCTTCTCGAACAGTTCCGATCCTGCACCATCGTAGAAGAACTTGGGGGGGATTTCCTTTGGTTCAGAGGAAAGGCCTGCCTGGACTTCTTCCTTGAAATCAGCGAGCTTTGGCTTTAGGTCCAGAAACTCCAGTTGACGCTCTGTCATTACGCATCCTCTGCTAGCCTGAGGCCTGTAAAAGGCCATCTGTCGTGCATGTGGAAGAAGTTCCTGTAAGACTTTCTGATATGTGACCTAGGAGTGGCACAACTCCCTCCCCTAAGCACCATCTGGTTCGCCATAAACTTTGCATTGTATTCTCCTAGTGAACCTTCCAATGCCCTCGCGCCAGGATAAGGTGTATATGAACTGTATGTCCACTCCCATAGATCACCCAGAGCCTGCTTTATTCCTCGTCCTGGAAGTGCGGGAACTGGTCTGTAATACTTTGATTCCAGGAAATTATCTTCACTGCTCTGGTCAATTGATTCCATGGCATGTTCCCACTCCTCTTCTGTGGGAAGTCGCTTACCTTTCCAGTTTGCGTAAGCCAATGCCTCATAGAAACTGAGATGTGACACAGGCTCATCGGGGTTAAGCTTTCGCATTCCCGACAGAGTGAAAACATGCCACCCATCCTTCCTTTTTTCCCAATAAAGTGGAGAATTCCAGCCTTCCTTGTTTATCAGGGTCCAGCCATCGGACAGCCAGTATTCTGGGCTTGAATATCCACCAGCGTCAATGAATTCCAGGAATTCGCCGTTTGTGACGAGCCTTGAGGCGATTCGATAGGGATGAAGAAATACCTTATGACGGGGTGACTCATTGTCAAAGGCAAATCCATCCTGTTGATGCCCAATTTCCACATTTCCGCCCTCAAACCCGATCCATTCCAGCTTGCCAGGACTTCCACTTTTTTCATTGTAAGCAGCGTAAGATGGCCTTAGGGGATTTGAGTAGAAGTTGTACTTGATGTCCATAAGCATCAGTTCCTGGTGCTGCTGCTCATGGTTGAGCCCTAGCTCGAGTCTTTTCATTACTTCAGCTGGAAGATTGTCCTGGGACATTAGCGATACCATGGAATCATTCACAAATTTCCGGTAATCGAAAACCTCCTTAACTGTCGGTCTTGAAATAGTCCCCCTCCGCTCCTTGGGAAAGAATTTACCAACTGTCTCATAATATGAATTGAAGAGAAAGTCAAATTCATCCTTGTAGGGATGAAATCTGGTCTTGAATGGTTTCAGTATGAACGTTTCATAGAACCAAGTTGTATGGGCCAGGTGCCATTTGACGGGGCTCACCTCATAACTGCTCTGAACGACGTAATCTTCTGTCTCCAGGTTGTTGCATAACTCCTCCGTCGTTTTCCTAACTTTGAGAAAGTCCTTAGTTGAGATAGTTTGAGTCGTATGACTGTCTTTTTTGACTTCTGTTTTACTCTGAATCTCGTTCATATTATCTTCCTCAGCCTTTGATTGATCTTCGCATTCAGCGACAGTTAATCAATTCTCCGATAAGGCTTTATTATACACCGGAAAGACTCCTTCGGCATCGAATTTGCACAACTGCTTTTATGTTTAACGAATTAAGAGATGAAAAATGGAAAAGAGAGGAACTGCAAATCTGCCACTACATTATGGAAAACCTCCAGAGTATCTATTCAGGAGAATGGTAAGACTTGGCGGCACAATTTCCGATCTCATAGTTGAAAAATTCGGCGTTCAAAAGCTGCTTGAGAATCTATCAGACCCCTTTTGGTTTCACTCCCTTTCGCTGGCTACAGGTTTTGACTGGAATTCAAGCGGCACGACAACTGCAACACTTGCTGCATTAAAGGAATATTACTCAGGTCTTGACAAGGATATTATTATACTGGGAGGAAAGGGAAGGAGAATGTCAGAAATTTCTGGTGAGTTAAATGAACTCACGCAGGAAGGTATACTTCGGGATTCTGAAACTGAAAGGATAAGAAATACCAGCAAGTTGATCGCTAAGGTTGATCAAGATCTTCTGCAGGATACCTATGATCTTTACCTGCATTTCATCGTGCTGGATAGAAAGGGAAATTGGGTCATAGTTCAGCAGGGAATGAATTCAGGTGTCAGGATGGCACGAAGGTATCATTGGGCAAGCAGTCATAGCACAGATTTTCTCAACGATGGAAGAAATGGCATCTCTTCAGAAAGCAAGCAGGACTGGGCGCTCGACCTATCCACTAGATCCAGTGAATTGAACAGGAAGGAAATGGTGGAAATTGCAAGGGAGAATCCGCAGAGCATTCGAAACAATTTATACGAAGGTCCTCAAAGGACACTGGACAATTATGGCGGAACAGGAAAGGCCCTTGATCTCTCAGTAAGGGTAAACTGGAAGCTTATGCGTTCTGTTTATGAGTACCATCCAGAGGATTTTCAGGACCTGATGTATTTCAAAGGAGTCGGAAAGTCTGCCATGAGGGCCATTTCGTACCTAGCTGAACTAATATACGGTGACTCCCCTTCATACGAAGACCCAGTGAAATATTCCTTCGCGTTGGGCGGGAAGGATGGCATTCCTAAGCCAGTTAACGTAGGGGATTACGATATCGTGACCGACTTTTACAGGGAGGTTCTGAGAGACTCCAGCAATGTAGATTACGAGCGGGTCTTGAGAAGACTAAGTAAGTACAGTTACAGACAGACATATGGTAAGTTTTGACCGCCTCAAAAATCTGAATTTGATTCAAAAACTCATAATTTCGCATTCCTGCGGCAGACTGTGATAAACGGTTATATATTTTCAAGAACTATGCTTAAGATTATCTGAATGCAAAAATCCGAGGAAGTATCATTTAAAGTAGAAGATGAATTACCATTTCTTGATCCCATTATTGCAGAGTGGTTCAACTCTAAGTATTCATCTCTAACAGAGCCCCAGAAAAAAGCAATTCCTCTGATACACCAGACCAAGAATGTGCTTGTTTCCAGCCCCACAGGGACAGGTAAGACAATGACCGGGTTCTTGTCCATTCTCAATGAGCTTTTTAAGCTCTCTGCTGAGGGGAAGCTGGAAGACAGGATATATTGTGTTTATATCAGCCCACTGAAGGCGCTAGCAAACGATATTGACAAGAATCTCAAGCAGCCGCTCGAAGAAATTGATGCAATTGCTGAAAGGGAAGGAAAGAAATATCCTAGCATCAGGGTGGGCGTCAGGTCTGGAGATACCCCGCAGAGCGAGAGGCAGAAGATGCTGCGAAAACCTCCTCATATTCTTATTACGACTCCTGAGTCACTTTCCCTGGCACTCTCAGCCCCCAAGTTCAGGGAGAAGTTCAATGGAGTTCGCTATGTCATACTAGATGAAATTCACGAGATATCTGCTACAAAGAGGGGAGCACTTCTTTCGGTGAATCTCGAACGCCTGGACTCAATCTCTACTCCCTTCGTTCGCATTGGGCTCTCTGCAACGCAGGCACCAATAGAACTCATAGCATCATATTTGACCGGTTTCAAGGGGCAAAGATCCAGAGGTTGCGAGATTATTACAGTTGACACAAAGAAATTCCTGGACTTAAAAACAATAACTCCAGTTCAGGATCTGACTAAGACCCAGTTTGAGGTTGCAAATGACAAGATGTACGACATGCTGGCCTCCATGATATCTGAGCACGAAACCACTCTTGTTTTCACAAATACGAGGAGCGGTGCCGAACATGTGGCAATGCGGCTAAAGGCCAGGGGAATAGACAGCATAGAGGCTCACCACTCTTCACTTGGAAGAGACACAAGGTTTGAGGTTGAGAACAAGCTCAAAGCTGGGGAGCTCAGATGTGTCATAACGTCAACCTCCCTTGAGCTAGGGATAGATATTGGTTACATTGACCTAGTGGTCCAGATAAACAGCCCCAAGTCTGTGTCAAAGGGCCTCCAAAGGATTGGAAGATCGGGACATGGAATAGATGAGCTCTCGAAGGGACGATTTCTCGTCTTCAATGTTGACGATTTAATGGAGTGTGCTGTCCTTACAAAGGCAGCCTACGATCAAAACATAGACAGGGTTGTGGTTCCAACAAATTCCCTGGATGTCCTATCACAAGTGCTAGTAGGAATGTCCCTTGAAAAGGTGTGGAGCATTAAGGAAGCCTATTCATTGGTAAAGAACTCCTTCACATTTCACACTCTTGATCTTGAAGACTTTATGAACACCCTCAGATACCTTGGTGGTAAGATCGAGGACAGCACCATATATTCGAAAATATGGCTAGACGAAGAAGAGGGAACATTCGGGAAGAAGCGCAGCACCAGGATGATCTACTTCATGAACATAGGGACAATTCCTGAAGAGGCTGACTATCAGGTAATCAGCGAAAAGGGAAGGCATCTCGGGCAACTTAGTGACAAGTTCGTGGAACGCCTCAAGGCAGGCGACATTTTTGTTCTTGGTGCAAAGACATACATGTTTCTCAAGGTAAACCGGAACAGGGTCAGCGTCAAAGACGCAACAGGCATGAGGCCCACTGTTCCTTCCTGGACAGGAGAGATGCTTCCGAGAAGCTACGACCTTGGAGTTCTGGTGGGAAGATTCAGGGATGAAGTTGCAAAAAGAATGCATGAAGGCGGGGATGTCAAGACATGGCTCATGGAAGATTACAGGCTTGATGAATACGGTGCGCAGAGCCTCATCTCTTACATCGGCACACAGGAGAATTTCGACCTTCCCACTGACAGGCATCTCTTGATTGAGGGGTACATCGACAAAGACGGATTTTTCAACATGATCTATCATATCCCATTGGGAAGAAGGGTAAACGATGCTCTCTCAAGAGCGTATGCACACCTTATTTCCAACAAGTATGGGGTTAACACTCGAGTTACGGTGACAGATGACGGATTCATGCTGACTGTCCCCTCAAAAGTGCAACTAGATGAACAGGTAAAACTGCTGAAGGCCGAGGAGTTTGAAGACATTGTGCGCAGAGCTTTGTCAAACACAGAGGTTTTCAAGCAGAGGTTCAGGCACTGTGCGGCTCGAGCCCTAATGGTTCTCAGAAAGTACAAGGGTTATGATATCTCAGTAGTAAGGCAGCAGCTAAGGAGTGACAGGGTTCTCAGCACTCTTGACAAAATGAAGAACTTTCCAGTGATCAAGGAGACCTATCATGAGATTACAACTGACATGATGGATGTACCAAGGGCTAGGGATTTCATAAAGAACATAATTGAAAAGGGAAAGTACAAGATTAGAGATTACGGCAAAGATACGAGCCCCTTTTCTTTTGGAATCATATTCGCCGGCGTTTCAGATCTTGTACTCATGGAGGATAGATCAAAGATACTCAAGGAACTGCAAAGCAAGATCCTTGACAAGATCTACGGATCTGAAAATGTCAAGTTCATATTCTCCGATCCAAAGGTCATAGAGAATTTCTACCAGCAAAAGGTTCCGAGAATGAGTGATGAGGATTCCTACGAAGAACTGTTGCACTATTTTCCATATATTGATCCTTTTAAGAACAGGTTCAACTCTCCATTTCCATATTCTGAGGGAGGGACTATTGACCTTACCTCTGAACTCATAGAAAAGGACAGGATGGTTTCAGTAAGCATGCGTGGTACCCAGTGGGTCCACATTGATCTTTACAATGACTTTGTCACCCTTTTTAGGAAAGATATAAGGACCGGCGAAAGAGATGAGGAGATTCTGGAACAATGCACGGGAAAATCATTCGGTGAAATTCGTGATGCGCTGAAGATACCTGAGAATGAACTAAAGGACAGGCTAGGCAATCTAGAGTCGGGCTATCTAATCAGGAAGAAGATGAAGAAAGAGCATACCGTCTATGTGAAGAACGACATTCCTCAAATGCCAGAGGACGAATCGGAAGCAGCAAGAAAGCTCCTGTCCATGATCATAAATTCATACGGTCCCCTGACACTGGACGAACTTCTTATAAAACTGCCAGTTGAACAGGACCTGGTTGAGAGATGCCTATTGGACCTTACTGCAGGAGATGAGTATGTCTACGATTACATTACTCCCGTGTTTGTAAAGCAGTATATGAGAAGTGATGATCTTCAGGAATTGCTCGGTGGAGCTCATGTAGATATTACTTCAGATAGGGTGAGAAATTTTGCTGTTGTAGTTGAAGATGTAGACCAGTATTTCCAGAGATACGGTTTTGCAATTGATGAATGGGATATGCAGGTGAGAGTCTCAAACTATTCCAGAGAGAGGCTTCTGGAGCTCGTGGATGACAGGAAGGTCATATATGGCAAGGTAATCAAGCACAAGCTCTCATACATTTCCTTTGAGCTTGCAGAAGCACTTCACACTCTAAGGTATGACAAGCCTTCCGAAGAGGAAGAGAAAGTATATCAGCTCATAGAAGAAGGATTCAGAGACGAATCATCAATTTCAGACAGATCCGGTCACCCTAAAAAAGTGATTAGGCAACTTCTCAAATCACTCGAGTACAGGCTCTCCGTCTCAAGAGATAACGATGGCAAATTCAACCTTCTTTTTGGCATGGAAAAGCCTGAGAACCAGGAAGATTCGATAAAGTTCCTTGTAAACAAATATGGCCCAGTGACTCCAGAAGAATTATCCAGAACCTTCTGGATCTACGCACGTGAGGCAATAGAAAAGGCATCGCTCAAGCCTGTGTACTTCAAGAATAATCTGTATTACGGAGGCACAGGAAATAATGAAGGAAGCGAATCAATAATTGTTAAGCTTCAAGATCCTGTTTCTCTTTACCTGGGCAGGGTATATGAAAGGGAAGTAGACTTCAACGCACGCTTGATTTCAAGAGGATCGGACGATGCAACGTTCACAATGGAGCGCAACGGGTCCATCCTGTGGATAGACAATGTAGTTCTCTACTCTGAGAAGTCAGCAGGGGACCTATTGAATGCATTGAAGGGCATCAAGCAAAGGATGGATCTCACTTCAGTGGTTGTTGAAGCAAAGTCTGATGACTTCTCAGGCGCCTCAACTAAGTTTGGATTCAAGAAAATGGGAAACTATCTCTCAATAGGAGAATCAGAAATTTCAGACATCAGCGAGGAGGACCTTTTTACCTATGCATATTCGAAACTTTCCGTAAGAAAGAGGGAAACGGAATCTATATACAACATGTTGAGGGAGGAATTCCTTGGTATCAGGACTGAGATTGAAGCTAATTATGTTGGGATCAGAAATGTCCAGCTTAACAATTACTACCAGTCAAGACTCATATTCAATTTTGTGGGTCCCTATGGTGCCCAGACTTATGCGCCACTTGAAGTCGCTTCCTTATTCAGGGCAGCCCGTGATGTGGTGCTAAATGAGGATGATCAGGTTGTTCTGAGGGCGGCGATCGAAGGTGCTGGCCAGACAGAGAATGACATTTATTCACGATTGAAGAGAACAGTCACCGGAACTAAGACGATTATCAAGAAACTGTCCGCCGCGGGTTTGATAGCAAAAGATTTCGGCAGGAGGCTTGTCTTTATTCCTGAGAAATATTCGAAGGAGGAGGCTGTAACCATGATAATAAGATCACTGCTGGAAACATTCGGTTTCTTCGACGATGAACGGTATGCAAAAATTACAGGTGCGGTGGCAGACGAAGACTATCTGAGGGTGAAGGAAAAACTGCTCAAGGATGGTACAATGAAAAGCCTGATCAGCCTTGACAAGAAGACAATCTTCGTAGAGAAAGCATTCGGGAAACCTGTTTCATCCAAACATAGTGAGAGAGTTGCATCACCTAAGGATCTCCTGGTGCTTTACTTCCAGGATTACATTCGGAGCAGGTTTGGTTCCACCAACATGTACTTCTACATAAAAGACGGGCAAATAGTGACAGCATTCCAGGTCCGGAAAAACCAGTATACGCTGCGTGTGGTCAAGGTATATGGTGACAATAAGTACAGGGACAGTGCCAAGAAGGAGTTGAACAGCTTCGGTTATGCCGTAGTTTTTCCATGATCCCCCCAAGCTAGGCAACTTTAAGATACAAAGAAAAATTGTGCTGACTGATGTATGATATTGCTGTACTTATCTCAGGCATTTCAATCGTACTTTCTGTTTTCATGCTTGGCGTCATGAGGAGGGTTACCCGCAGGAAAAGAGTGAAGATCCTCTCTTACATAGGTGGAGTTTTCATTGTAATACTTGTCTCCAACATAATTTTCATTTTGCAGGTTTTTACAGTCCTTCCTCTTTCCGGTTATGAAGTAACATTTTTCCTGGCTGCTGAATTGATAATACTTGTGCTGTTTTACGCAGGCATAGTGAGGGGTATTAGTTAAGTGAGTGCTGAGCTGTCAACCCGAGATTCCATCTTCGGCCTAATCGAGGAAAATCCCGGGATCCATTTCCGGGAGATACAGCGCAGGTCAGGTCTAGCTGTAGGGCAGGTTGAATACCACCTGTACCAACTGGAAAGGGAACAGCGCATAGTTACCAGAGAAGACGGCAAGGTAAAGAGATATTTCTGCTCAACCGAGGAAAGCTATACTGAGAGGCAGATTCTTTTTTATCTAAGAAGCAACGCCAGTAATGAAGTACTGCAGAAACTGGCACATTCTGGTCGGGTGACACTTTTTGAACTAATGAAGGTCAGGAAATCGAAACTTGACAAGAGGAAGAAGGCCATAGACGATATGGCAAGGGATAGGATCATATCCATCAATGATGTGGATTCAGTCAGCTATGTTGAGATCAAGGATCTCACGCAAGTTTTGGACATTGCGAGAAAATATAGGCAAAGTTTTGTTGACACTCTCTCAGATAACTTTCTTTCCCTTATGGGAGAGAGTTGAGCCTAGAGCTTCCTACGCCTGTAAAATGAGTATGAAATGCCTAGGAATCCTATTCCTACAGCGGTTCCAGCACCTAGAAACTCTGCGTGTATAACGAGATAGGCAACTAAGTCATTGATTCCCTGCTTTATTATGGGATTTTGAAATAGATGTGTTCCAGGAACACCCAAGAAAGGATCTTCGTAAATCGACTTGAGGGTGGAATTGAATGGGAAGGCGAATGCAATCACAATTCCTCCCAAGCCAAGGCCAACCATAGACCTCATGGAATGATTCTCGACGCCGTTCAGGGAAAATGTATTGTTCCACCAATAGAATGCGCTGTTGTTGGCGCTAAGCGCTCTGTCCGGAATGACCTGTAGGCCCATATGATCACCATGCATCCTGTCTGTAAGGTTATGGGAAACATTTCCCAAGTAATACTGGACTGCACTCTTAGAACTGTTTGATGATTTAATTAGCTGTACAAGGAGAAGAGTGCCGGGCCCCTGCACCGCCTGCTGGAAGGTTATTGATATGGATATTTCCATTACCGAGTAGTTGGGGAAAAGGTAACCACTCCCGTGCATTGGAGAGGTAGTGTTGTTGATCTGCACATTATTCAGGGAGTAGTCTAGAGCGCTCAGAGTGAGATTTACTGTTGCCAGCATTGGACTCTGGTTATTGTCTTCCTGTGAAGCGTCAGGAGTAACAGAACCATCCTGTATTGAACCACCTGAGGTGAATGCCACCTTCCCCTGGTAATAGTAGGTGGTGTTATTGTACTTCGTGAAGGTCCAGTGATTCTCATGGAATAATGTTGCATAATTTTGAACGGGCGTGTGAAGTTCCAGGCCAACAAATGAAAGGTTGTAGAACGCACTTTTCGTAACATTCAAGGTAATGCTCGGAAACGGCAGTGCGTGTACCACAGGCTGGTCGTCTTCTGCGACGGCACTTCCGGCCGAAAAGGCAAGAACTAGTAGTGAGATGACTATGATCACCAGTGGGCCTCTCACAAATTTTCATCGCCTTAAGGGATAAAGCATTATTGGTACAAGCTCATCATTTGCACTTATCTCTAGTTGCATGATATTAGCTTCCAAACCTTGCTGTGCGCCCTCTTGAAATCTATACAGAATCCAGCTTCCTCCTGAGGAGTAGTGAGTTTATTACTACAGATGTAGAGCTTAAACCCATAGCTAGTGATGAAAACATCGGCATGATTGTGAACATTCCAAGACCCAAAACTGGGACCAGAACACCTGCTCCAACAGGTATGAGAACAGTATTGTATCCGACTGCCCATCCAAGATTCTGTTTCACCTTTGCCAATGTTTTCTGACCTATTGTAATGCACTTGAGGACGTTCCCGAGGTCATTGTTGAGGAGGATAAAATCTCCACTCTCCCTGGCTATGTCGGTGCCAGATCCCATGGCGACTCCTACATCAGCAACTTCCACAGCTATACTGTCATTGATCCCGTCTCCCACAAAGAGGACAAATTCCCCTTCTCTCTGGTACTTCATGATAATGTCAGCCTTCCCTTTTGGATCTACTTCAGCATGCACTTCATCGATCCCTAGCATTCTGGCAATCCTCTCTCCCTCGTTTATAGAATCACCAGTGACTATGGAGGTCTTCAACCCTGCCTTCCTGACTTGATCTACAACCGCCTTGGCACTTTCCCTGACTCTGTATTCCAGTAGGATAATTGCAGCATCCTTTCCATCAACAAGCACTTTCACTGATGAATACACTTCATCAGAGTGTCTGAAGATTTCGACCATCTTCCCGTTAACGGTACCTGAAATACCTTTTCCCGGCGTTTCTTTGACCTGATCTGCATTTGGCAGTCCAGGAAGACTTTCATTTGCCTTACCCACTATTGCCTTTGCTATTGGATGGTTTGAGTTCCTTTCGAGAGTAGCAGAAAGCAATAACACTTCATTTATGCTCATATCGGAAAGCAACCGAATTTCCCTGACGGTAGGATTCGGCTCAGTGAGAGTTCCAGTTTTGTCAAACACTATCCTGTTTATCTTCACAACTCTGTCAAACGATCCCGGGTTCCTGATCAGAATGCCCTTCTTGGACGAAGATAGCGATGACACGAGAAAGGTAATGGGCCCGGCAAGTCCAATAGCGCAGGGGCATGCGATCACCACCACAGAGACGAAAGAGAGTACGGAAACCTCAAAAGAAATCTTGTTTCCTATACCCAGATAAAAAAGCCATGAAAGAGCGACGGCCAATGCTATGGCCAAAACGACAGGTACGAAAACTCTGGAAAACAGATCAGCTATGCGCTGGACTCTTGCCCTGCCAAAGGAGGCTTTTTCAAGCAAGTCATGTATAGTGCGTATGGTACTGTTCTCCCCGGTCTTTTCTACCCTGACTTTTATCGAGCCGTTGAGGTTCATTGTACCTGAGGTTACCTTTGCACCTTGAGCCTTTAAGACAGGCTCCTGTTCGCCGGTTATGGAAGATTCATCAACTTCAGTACTCCCGCTTTCAACGGTGCCGTCAACTGGAAATACTTCACCTGCCCTGACTGATATGACATCACCGACCTTGAGGTCTCCTGTGCTCACTTCAGTTTCGCCCCTACCTTCATTTTGCAGCCTTGAAGTCGCAGGTATCAATTCCAGGAGTTTCGAAGCAGCTCCGCTTGCATTTTTCTTTGTGAATGTTTCTATGTAATTTCCCATCAATATCATCGTTATGATGAAGGATGATGCATCGTAGAATACTGGAGAGCCAGGTATTACTTCTGGATTAAGGGTAATTGCCAATGAGAAGAAAAAGGCAATAAGTGTACCCATAGTGACAAGGAGGTCCATATTGCTTGTCCTGTGCCTGATCGAGTGATATGCTCCCACGTAGAAGTCATAACCAGAGTAAAACTGGACGGGCACTGCCAGTGCGAGAAGTAGAAAATTCTTGTACTGGAAGGAAAGCGTAAAAGTAATAGCTATGATCGGAATCGATAGCGACCAACCAACGATAAGGCGGTTTTTGAGCTTCGAAGCTTCAGTTTCGGGAGAGGTAAACTTCTGCAGGCAACTCTTTGAGCAGAAGTAATATTTCGTCCCATCTTTTTCGACTACAAGATTTGTCGTTGCAGGGACGTACATCCCGCATACTGGGTCCGTCGGCATTATTCCAACTCTATCTAGAGTGTTTCAGCGGATTCTTGTCAAACTCTATCTTGCAGTCCTCACTGCAGAAATAGAAAGTTTTTCCTTGAAAGCTAGAGGTGAACTCAGTGCCTTCATCAACAGACATTCCGCAAATTACATCCCTTGCCATGCTTCCTGATCTCAGTCCATGATATGAATGATTTGTATTACTTTTAAATGTCAGTCGAAAGGAGTAAACATGGCATATTCAAGCTCGAAATCTAAAAGTTGATTGCACTGAATAGGTAGACTTTGTTGTCTCTATTCTGCCAGCATTGTGGTTCGAGACCAGCTTTCTGGCAAGTTGCCTCAAGAAACTCCCTCTTGCTGAAGCCAAATTCTGTAGCAACTTGTGGAAGCAGAACTCCCTTACCAAATCTACTTTCGACCATAAGGCCGTCCCTACCTATGGTGATTTCAGCGAAATCCGCATTCTCGGCGACATTCAGCCGCTTGGGAGAATCAAGGACAGTTATCTCCACCTCGAGGCCAGCGACTTCATCCTCAGCAACTGGTAGAAACCTAGGGTCCTCAGTTGCAGCCAATATTGTTGATTCCTGTACTAATTCAAAAAGTCCAGCTGGTGGTGTTATGAATCCTATGCATCCTCTCAAATCCCCTCTTGACTTCAATGTAACAAAAACACCTGCCTTTATGGTATTTAATTCTGGATCAGGAACTATATCAGAGACCTCTGGGTCAAAATGCCTTCGGAGTGCGCAATAAGCAGCTTCCCTTAAAATTCCCTTCCTGTTATTGTCCAGGAATGTGGTAAGTAAGAACCTTTCGTCTTTCTCTGTTTTCTGGGTCAATGATATTGTTATGAGACCTACGGATATAAAGTTGACAGCTCAATTCGAATAGCGAAAAAACGTCGCTCCAAAAGTAAGTAAGTTCAAATATTCTATAGCTGTAATACAACATCATGGACAGACCACCTGCCGTGAGTGGTTTCTTCTATCCACAGGCCACGGAAGACCTAAAGAAGCTAATCAGCGATCTAGACAAGGAAGTACAGGAACCTGAGCCTTGCGGAGATATAATAGGAGTAGTAGTCCCGCATGCTGGCTACATATATTCCGGGCATACCGCGATGTTCTCCTATGAGGTTCTGAAGAAGACTGGAAAGAGGCGTTTTGTAATTCTTGGGCCGAATCACGGATCATACCCTGGATATGCTGCCGTATATTCCGAAGGATCATGGATTACACCCTTTGGACCTGCAAAAATTGATTCAGAACTCTCAGACAGCATATCCAGAAACTGCAGCAGCATCAGATCAGACAACAGCGCACATTCGATTGAACATTCCATAGAAGTTCAGATCCCATTTCTCCAGTACAGTTTCGAGGAATTCCAGTTTTCTCCGATCGTGCTTGGAGATCAATCTGAACAAGTGGCAATAGAAATCGGGAACTCACTCAATGAGCTTCCAAGGGATGTTGTTTTCATAGCCTCATCTGATCTTACTCACTATGAAAATGAGTCTTCTGCAGAAAAGAAGGACCATGAACTTATATCTGCCATGGAGTCCCTCGACACTTCATACTTTTACAGCCTCATTGGAAAGAAGAAGATATCCGCATGCGGTTATGGTGCAATTGCCATCCTTATGCACATTACAAAGCTTAGGGGAGGTTCTCTAAAGCTTCTGGACTACAGTACCTCAGGAAAGGTCAGCAAGGACTGGTCTTCCGTGGTAGGTTATGCCTCCCTTGCGTCATGCTACTGATTCTGATATGTTACCAATAACGGTTTAATCCATGTGCGTACTAGGGAATTATTGATCCATGAAGCAGCACTATATGAGAAAGCACCACAGGACAAGATAAGGTGCACAGCATGCAGCAGATACTGTTTGTTGAAGGACGGGCAGACTGGTTTTTGTGGTGTTAGGAAGAATGAATCAGGAAAGCTTGACCTTCTAGTTTATGGTAGGCCGCTAGCAATACAGATCGATCCTATTGAGAAAAAGCCTATACTCCACAGGCACCAGGGCTCATCGGTCTACTCCTTCGGTACGGCTGGTTGTGATTTTGCGTGCCAGTTCTGCCAGAATTTTGACATTAGCCAAAGAAAGATGATTGAAGGGAGCCTTTTTATGTCTCCAGAGGAGGTTGTGGAGAATGCGATCATCAGCGGTTGTGATGGAATCGCATTCACTTACAATGAGCCTACAATCTTCACTGAATACGCAAGAGATATAGGGCTCATAGCAAAGGAGAAAGGACTTTTCACCATATATGTGTCAAATGGTTATGAGACGCCCCAGTCAATCTCAATGCTATCAGAATTTCTTGAATCAATCACTGTGGACTTTAAGGGAAATGGGGCACAAAATTTCTATAGGCGCTACATGTCTGTACCCAATTCAGACTTCATTTACGCTTCCTTGAAGGAACTATCTACGACTGAAATTCATGTGGAGATCACAGACCTGGTCGTTCCAAAGGTGGGAGATTCTTTGGAAGAAGCTGCGAATATGATTGGCAGGGTAAAAGAAATCTTTGGCCCTAGTGTGCCTATTAGCTTTCTGGCGTTCCATCCTGACTACAGGATGATGGAATATCCAAGGACTCCAGTGAAAACACTTGAGGAGCATTATAGGCTTGCCAGAGAAATGGGGATGCAATATGTGTACATTGGCAATGTGCCCGGAAACCAATACCAGAACACTTATTGCCCCAATTGTGGGAGCTTGTGCGTAGAAAGGGATATGATGGAGACTAAGTCATTCCACCTCAATGAAGAAGGGAATTGTGCGACATGCGGATACAACGTCGGTATAATACCGACGCCAATAAGGCATAGAATTAAGCGATCGCTCTGGTAGCCTCAATTAATGCTCTACCTCCATTATTTTCTTCATGTTCCATGAGTAGGAAAATGGAGCCTTAACCGTTACCTTGGTAAGTTACACTTCTTATCATTTAGAGAGATCTTATTCTTGATGCAATGCGCGAGAAATCGAATTCGATGGTACGGTCGTGGAGAGTCTATGCCATCTTGAATTTCGATTGTTGTTCAAGCTGTTTTTTTTCATCTTGGATAAGTGCTTTGAGCACTCTAGTAATATACTTCCATGATCTCAAAGGTCCTCATTGAAGACCACGGAAAGGTGGACGAATTATTGACAATGTTTATTGACTCACTCAAAGCAGGAAGGCAACAAACAGATTTATTTGAAAAGGCTAGGCTTGCGTTACACAATCACATATACTGGGAAGAGACCTCACTCTTCAGGTCAGTAGAAAATGATGCGAACAAGGCAAGGATCCATGGGCTTGAAGTAGAACATGGTGGTATCTGGCAGCTACTGGACAAGGTATGGGCGTACCTGATGAATGATGAGGTAGAACTGGCTATTGACCGAATTGAGGGTTTACTCAGAGTGCTGAAGTCACATAATGATGCTGAGGAGGCCACTATTTACAAACAATTAGAAGAATTAGGCGAAGATACCCAAGTGAAGCTGATACATTATGATCTGCAGGCTGCTAGGGCACCCGAGGGGTGGAAATGTAGTATATTGTCTAGAAGATGAACTTCAATGTGTATGCTTTCCTCTCATACATTAGCGAGAAATGGGCATTTTAATTTCCCAGTAAAGTAATTAGTCTGCATTAAATGTCCTGCAGAATGCCCTTGAATCGAAGATCGATTTTTCCTATAATCAGCATTTCCATTCTGGCATTTTGGCTGCTGTGGATAGTGATCTTGCCCCGATTATTCCCACAGTTCACAGGCTATGGCTTTTTTATTCCCTTTGTTTTTATCTTTCCTTTTATTGGATTAGGGCGCAGGAGGAGACCGCCACAACCTACGACTGCACAATCACAGGACCAGGAAAGGAAAGAAGAGCAAGAGCGAGTCTTCGAAAATATGCTTTCATACGAAAATCAGAGGGAACAGATCTCCGCCAGAACCTTACTTTTCTACCTTGTTGGTGCAGTAATTATAGTAGTGGGAATTGTATTGATACTCACTAGAATTTTGTGATGAAAATTGTTCGACTAGTAAAGCCACCTTTAAGTATTCTCTTGAAAATATCTATTTATGCCAGTTGATCCCACCATAAAAAAAGCAGTTGATCAGATGCTACAGTTGATGCCTGAAAATTGGGACAATGTTGAAGCCACATCATTTAGGCAAGCAGCCAAGGCTTACGATGAATATCTGAAGATGGATGTGCCTGTCAGCAACGTTGAAGACTTCAAAATACCCGTCGATGGCGCAGAAATACGTGCCAGGCTGTATTCCAACGATCCATCCTCTGATCAAATGATAGTCTATTTCCACGGTGGGGGCTTCGTAATAGGGGACATCGAGAGCCACGACTCAATTTGCAGGGTTATATCCAAGAGATCAGGTGCAAAAGTCATCTCAGTAGATTACAGGCTTGCACCTGAACACAAATTTCCCATTGCTGTTGAAGATGCTTACAATTCCTTCCTTTGGGTAAGGGAAAACAACCAGCGTTTTGGGATAAGCAAGGAAAAGGTGGCAGTTATGGGCGACAGTGCAGGAGGAAATCTGTGCGCCGCCCTCTCCGTAAAATGCATTGAAGACAGAGAGCAGGTCCCAGCCTTGAGCGTAATGTTCTACCCAGTAGTGGCGATAGATCTATCGTCCCAGTCAGTACGTGAATATTCTGAAGGATTCGCGCTTTCAGAAGGAATTTCAAGATGGTTCCATGCAAACTATGTAAGGGGGGTCCAAGATATGCTGAGCCCATACCTTTCTCCGCTTACGTTTGGACAGCTCTCGGGCATGCCTGAATCAATTGTTCTTACTGCTGAGTATGACACTCTAAGAGACCAGGGGGAAACCTTTGTAAGTGCATTAAAGAAGAACTCAGTCGAAGCAACAGGGATCAGAGCACTGGGCATGGTGCATGGTTTTCTCACTTACATAAAAATTTCAAAGAACGCCAGGGGAATACTGGAAATGGTCTCATCACTTATTGGCAGTGTTCTATCGGGGAAGTAGGGAGTTATGCAATGGCAATTTCTGATATGATGAGTACGAGGAGCTAAACATATCCTTCTCCCAGTTCATTAACATTATGGGGTGACGATGAAGTTTCTCATTAAGTCACAAATCCCGGCTTCCGGATTCGAACCAGAGACCTGCGGATTACGGCGGTTTTCCGTGCCGTGGATTCCCTCTACAGTCCGCCGCTCTACCAACTGAGCTAAGCCGGGTGAACGCTGATGGATACTACGCTAATAATATTTTGTTGATTACAGGCTGCCAAGCAGAGTTAAAGCCTGTTTATGAGAGATATCAATTCCTCCTCGTAGCCTGACACCTTAGCACCGTCACTCCCTAGGTACTTTCTTGCAAGCTCTGAGACCCGCATTATTACCACTCTAGTTTTGTTCTCTTTTTCTATAAGAAGCATCTTACAAGGAAGAAAGAGCCCATAGTCTTCATTTTCCCCTATTAACTCCTTTGCAGCCTGAGGCTTGCAAACATTCAGGATATAGTAGCCCTTGTTGGTCCCGCCAAAGTTCTTCGTGAGAATCTCTTTCACGTCAACAAAGGACAATAGGACGTATCCCTCCTCCTTGAGGCCCTCGGATATCCTTCCGAATGTGTCTTCTACGTTAGCCTCAATAATCCTCTCGTATGAAATCATGTATCTTAATTGCAGTCTCACTGAAAAACCAATCGAAGTTAGAAAACGGCGAAATTTCGAATCCACTGTAGCATTGTTTTATACATTTCCAGAACTCCTTGAAGAATGAAAAGTTCTGAAAACCTTAATTATAATGAGTCGAAGATTATCAGAATTTTAAAGGAAGACTCTAGAAGGTCTACAAGTGAAATAGCTGATCTTATGGGTCTCAACAGAAACACAGTGACAAAAATAATATCTAATCTCATTGAAAATGGAACTATCAGAAATTTTACCATAAACGTGGATACAGGGGAGGATGACATAATGGTTCTTGCTGAGGTGGAGAGCATTTTTGACATCCCAGAAGAATTTATGGTCGAGTCAGTTGAACTGGCAGACGGAACTTTTCTCGCAATCCTCCGGAAGGGGGCAATGTATGAAAAATTCCCAGCAAGATCCATGAAGATCATCCACAAGCTGACAAGATACGATGAAAATGAATATGGTTTCAACCTTTACTGTGATTATTGCAGAAAACGGATTACAGAAGAAATTATCAAGCTTCCAACTGAGAATATGACCTATTTTGCCTGTGGAAATGAATGCAAGAAAGGATTGGAGACTATCCTGAATACTACTAGATAGTGAGCATTGTATAAGTGCTCAAATCTTAACTGAGTGCCCCGATCTCTTTGTGCCTATGGTGATAAATGCGGTATGGCCAAGCATCCGGTGATCAGGCCTTGTCGCTTCTGACCTCACCAATATGTCCCTCTTTATGATCTCAGAGGTCTCTAGATGCGAGATACTGTTTGCGCTCAAGGCAAAGACAGTTTTTTCTGTTTGATTATAGGTGGGTGAATATGCAGCCAAAATTCCACCGTTCTTAAGAGAAGGGCCAACGTTTGAAAGAGCATCCCAAGGGTCTGGAACATCGAGAATCACCGAATCAATGTTTCCCGGAAGGTCAGTACTGCGGACATCACCAGTGGAAGTGATCCAATT
Source organism: Thermoplasmataceae archaeon (assembly GCA_046704405.1). Classification (GTDB taxonomy): domain Archaea; phylum Thermoplasmatota; class Thermoplasmata; order Thermoplasmatales; family Thermoplasmataceae. Next base: position 213,928 of record JBJKSA010000018.1, read on the forward strand.
ATCAGTGTCCTGAAACAGTTCGACATTCCTCTTCCCCATCTCCACAGACTCACTGTCCAAATCGTAACTGTAGAGTTTTCCTGCGGGACCGATGGCCCACAATAGGGCTGAGGAGAGTGCACCGGAACCAATTCCTGATTCCAGTACCCTGCTCCCGGGCTTTATGGCACACTTTGCCAATAAATAGGCAACGTCCTTTGGCTGAATGACTTGAGCCCCCCGTTTTGCGACCACCGGGAAAAATGTAGGGTTGTATTCGAGGACATCATATTCTCTGCCTCGAATAACTAAGGTGTCCCCAGATGAAATTATGATATTTGGAGGCAGCCTGAAGGCTTCACTTCCGATCTTAACTTCATGTGATTCCTCATTGAGGATGCCGAACTGTTCGCCATTTTTTAATATTTTCAAGTCCCTCACCAGCGATCGTATACTTAAATATCTCTTCTAGCCGCCTGAGTAGTAGCCCAACATAATGTCAGATACATTGTTTCCTGTTCTTCCCGTTATTATTGCACTGTCATACTTGTCAAGCAGCTCGAAAGAATCGCTATCCTTAAGGTATTTGTTAATTTCCTCATTCTTCACCCTTTCCCTAAGCCATGGATCTACTATTGCCCCCATTGCCGGACTCTTCCCATCAATACCGTCAGTTCCTATACTGAGAAAAAGAAAATCCTCCTTTGAAACGTGTTGCATTATTCTTAAAGCAAGTTCCTGATTCCTGCCTCCTCTTCCCTCTCCGGTGACATCGACAGTAGTTTCTCCACCTAGGACAAACCAGAACCCCTTAGGCTTCATCTTCCTTGTTTCATTGAGTACTGCACTTAGAGATTCAGAAACCAGTCGCACATCTCCGTTTACATTTGCTCCAAGATTAATATGATCTACATCCCATTGATCAAAGATTTTTTCAAATTCCCTGATGAAATCTTTGTTCCTCAGTATCACTCTATGTTCAACCCTGTCAAAAACGGTTTGAGGGACTTCATGTTCGTCAGCCCTGTTACGAAGGCCAGCCAACATTGTGCATTGCTTTCCATATTTTTCAATAAGTCTTTCGAGATCTGATATCACAGGTTGCCAAGGCGTAAGCGGGCCTGAAGCAATAGTCTGGAGGTCATCTCCGAAAACATCGGAAATGATCAATGCTACTACCCTTGCCGGAAAGACTCTCTCAGCAAACTTGCCCCCTTTGACCTTAGAAAAGAACCTTCTAAAAGTGTTCAATTCATATATGTCAGCATCTGCTGCCATAAGGCATTTTGATGCGTCTCCAATTTCATCTATGGTGACCCCTGTAACCGGGCTCTCAAATAGTGCTGATCCGCCTCCGGAGATGAGAACAATCACAGTGTCCGTTTTCTTAAGGTCTTTTAAACCATCCAGGATTTCGTCCGTGGAATCCTGAGATTTTTTTCCAGTAATAGGGTGGGTTCCCCTGAGGACCTCCAACTCAGGAAAGTCAGATTCAACTAATTCGTCATCGGGAACAAGGACCCAACCTTTCTTCGTATGGTCAGCAAGTGCCGATCTCAGTCCCCTATACATTTTGAAGGCTGCTTTTCCAAATCCTACCACATAAACGTTTTGAGCTGCTCCTAAATCTTTAGCAAGCTCATTCCCTGCATATCTACTGACATTTTCAGGATCAAGTTTCCTGAATATCTCAGGCAGCACGTTGAGAATCTTTCTTCTGGACTCTGTTTTGCCAATCCTGTCCAGATTCTGGATTTCCATACACCTTTAAGGAATTAGAAGTTAAATAGTGAATGGTGGCCCTCAGTCGTCGTATTCCACTTCGAGACCTGAAAGGTGCCATTGAATGATGCCTCCCCTTATGTTGAAGACCTTTTCAAAGCCGTTATCCATCAGGTACTCCGCAACATTGTAGCTTCTATTTCCGCTGTTGCAGATGACCGCTATGTTTTTGTCAGCAAACTTCTTTATTTCCTCAAGCCTGTCCGGGATCTCCGCCATCGGGACGAATAGGGAATCCTTTACGTGGCCAGTGTCGCCATAATACTCCCAGGGTTCCCTGACATCGAGAACTATGACATCTTCTCCATTATCTTCCTTCATTTCCAGGACATCATATGGGTTTAGCTGTTCTACCTTTCTTGACATTTATGCTGCATTTTCTCCTGCCCGTAGGCATATCGATTTATCCCATGAACATCAACATTTTTAGTTTTATTGATGCATCCTACCATTTTCTTCTGGTTTCTGAGAGAAGAACCTTGAGCACCTTGTCACCAACTTCATCCTGTGTAACACGATCATCAAAATTATTGTTGCCGGCCCATTCTGACAGCGAAGAGTATCCAGATTTCTTAAGTGCAGTGAGAATCTTATCCCTATGGTCAGAAATTTTGACCATTTCCTGCTCGAAGAAAGTTGCCTCCCAGAGATCCCTCAATCTACGAATTTCCTTAAGGGGTTCAACTGAGTCGTCTACCCTCAAATCTATAAGGCGATCGGAAAAGGGTTCAAACGGCTTGCCTGAAGTTGCAATTAGGATTGCGGCGCTCTGTTTTCCCCTGCGGTCTCCTCCGTTGGATTCTGCGGCATCAAGGGTCCTGATAACTCTTTCAATTATTGGTCCACCTCTCTCCATTTCCTTGGCCATGCCTTCTACCACTTTGCTTCCTGCCAGAATGTTTCCCTGTACTGAGAAACCGTCACCAGTTATGTGCCCAGCATAATCAAGGCATTTTTCACCGGTATGTGCAGCAACATCCCCTTTTCTGTCAACAATGGCAACCTGCCTGACCTCCGGTTCCTTGTCGGCAGCAATAAGTGCATTCAGGGTCGTTTCAGCGTCCTTATCTCTTAGTAATTTCAGACCATCTGGCCCAAAGGAGTAGTTTACGTATGCCTGTGTGGCAACTGCGCCAATTCCTGCTTTTGCCCACGGTACCACGGAACCAACTGAAAGAAATTTACTTGCAACCCCGACTCCCCATGTCTTGGATTCCCTGTCATGAAAGACAACCGAAAAGGTCATGCGGGTAGCATGGAGTAAATCTGTAAAATTGTTGCTTCTCGGTACCCCTTTTTTCTTTCATCGATTAAACAACAGTGGCAAGATTCGAATATTAAATTAGTATGACACCAATGCGAAACGCAAGTTAAGGAGCCACATAATGTACAACATTGCAATAATCGGCGGGAGCACAGAGCATGGTGAGGCATGTGAAAGTGCATACCTTACAGGAAGACTCCTTGCGGAGAAGGGAGCTATCGTAATAAATGGTGGTGGGCCAGGCGTCATGGAGTGCGCTTCCCGTGGTGTCAGAGAGGGAAGAGGGGTAGTAATCGGCATTCTTCCAGGCACAAATCCAGAACGCGGGAACAAATTTCTGTCAGTAAGCTTGCCAACAGGTATCGGATACGCTAGGAACTTCATGATAGTAAGGGCAGCAGATGCCATTATAGCATTTCAGGGATCTTCCGGTACACATTCTGAAGCTGCATTCGCAATAACCGAGGGCAAATCTGTGATATCACTGGGAGATTTTTCAATAAATCACATAAAGGCAGGAGATGGAAATCTGATGAAAGCTGGTTCACCAGAGGAAGCAGTTGGGTTAGCCATAGAGGAAGCCGAGAAGCAGAGGAATACTCAGAGGGAAAGAAAATCGTACTGGGACGAATATGAATAACACCCCGAATCAGTGGAATGACTCGTCAATCCTTTTTCTGGAAATTGCAAATCTGGTGCCTAGGTATAAAAGTGGGAATAAGTAAAATCCTAGAATCTCAAGAACATCTAGGACAGTTATAATTCCGCCATCTAAAATTCTCAACATTGCACTCAAGTGGGCGGGAGAAGCAGCAGAAGAAATTATTGCTGCCAAAGACAAGATCAGTCCGAAGTTTAGGGCTAATCTAGAGCCTCTTAGAACAAAGATCGCATCTATGGCCACAGCCAAAACAGCGGCAAAGGTGGCGTAAGTAAGTGCAACAGGAACTAATCCGTAATACCATAGGAGAAAGCCACCTGACGAAACAAACACAATTGAGGCGGTCATATAACCTGCCATCCTAACCCTCAGAGACATAATCATGATCTGTACAGCAGATTACAGATATCATTTATGTCTCGGGCGCAGTTTTGCTCATTTGACAAAAATAGAGGTCATGCCTGAGAATGGGAGGTTGTAACGGTTTTTCGCAATGAAATCATAAACTTTCTGGCCCATTCCGATTTTTCCCAGTAAGAATGTGAAAATTGCAAGGGGGAAGAATGGAGGAATTCTCACCAGAATGGACGTGAATGCAAAAATCCCTTCATTGCAATTTTTCAGGTCATGATTGCAGGCCTGAACTCTCTTGCTTAATTTTTCCAACGGTATGGGCAGTTTATCGAGAGGAAAATCCTGGAACCTTGAGAGCTGAATTGAGCCGAGGATGTCGAATTTGTGTATAAGAAAGGCAGACCTTCTGCAAACGGGGCAGAACCCGTCATACAAGACTACAATTCCACTTTTCTTTGCCATTGATATATCTCCCCGGACTTGGCTGTGGATTAATTTTAAAGCGTATTTTTCAATTCAGCAGTTTTGATGTCGGTAGGCTCTCACTTATTTCTCAGTCTCTTTTCATCAGTGAAATAAGCATTAAGGCCCCGATCACGAGCCTTGCTGGCAGCGTATGCGCTCTGCAGCCCCTTCATGCAATAGAAGACATAGGTGCCACTTCTTTCTTCTAGGCCATCAAGGTATCCGTCAAGTGACCTAATGTTCAAATTCAGAGATCCAGGGAAGTGCCACCTTGAATAGCTGTCCTCATCTCTTAGGTCTATTACTACCGCTTTATCAGGGATTTTTTCAGCTTCTAAATCCTGCCCATCGAGTTCGGAGATTTCCTTTTTTAAATCTGCTCCCCGTATGATCCTTTGAGAGGAAATCAACTCATCAAGCTGATCGAATCTACTCATGTCGTCCTCAAGCTCTTCAACCCTAGGACGCGTAATTGGATTCTTGGAGAAGAGTGCACAGAATTCTCCGCTAGAGCTCTCAGGAAAGGTCCCAATCTTACGTGCAAGGGCGGTTATTTCATCCTTGTCCATCCCGATCAATGGTCTTAAAACGGGGAAATCCATGTTACGGCTCAGAGCATGTAGGCTCTCAGGAGTCTGGGACGATACCTGACCCAGGGATTCTCCAGTAACAATCCCATGCGCACCAGATCCTTCGGCGATTCTCTGTGCAATGAGATACAGTATTCTCTTGAAGGTTATGTTTCCCACTTTGAATTTCTTATCATCAGTTAGAACATTGACTAAGAGCCTACCGTCAATTATGTGTATAAACGGGTCATAACCGTATGACCATTCGGAAACAAGACTCTCCGCCGCATTGAGGAAATCCCGCAGATCTGTTGGCGGAGCAAGGGAACAGAAGACGAGATCAACAGGGCATCCTCTTTTCATGATGCTCCAGGCTGCAACAGGTGAATCAATGCCTCCCGAAACAAGCGCTACCATTTTCCCTTCACTTCCCAATGGAAGTCCTCCTGGACCCGGAATAATCTCGCTGAAGTAGTATGCTGTCTTATCTCGCACCTCAATATTTAATTCGATATCAGGGGTGCTGAGGTCAACACCCTTTGAAAACGGAAAAATGGCATCACCCACCGATTTCATTATATCTACACTATGGAAATTGTGTTGCCCGACTCTTCTAGCTCTTATTGCAAATCTCTTCCCTGAAACCTCCTCGGACCAGAGTTCCACTGCCTTGCTTACCAAATCTTGAAGCCTTTCTGCTTTTCCAGTTACGCAGAATGAGTAACTCTTGATGCCCATGATTCTACCAAGAATCTGTGAAACTTTTTCACGATCCTTATCCTCTGTGAGGTAAATTCTGCCATGTCCTCTCCTCACACTGCACTCTAGCTTTAAGGTCCTTAGGCCCGACTCTATATTCCTGACGAGAAGATTCTCCATTCTGTCTCTTGCACTTCTCCCCTTGAGACCAATTTCAGAGTAGCGGACTATGAACACAAATTCGCATTATGAATGGAATTTTAACTGTTTTGTTTTTTTCAGTCCTTATGATTCAGGGCTTGTCTTAAGGGATTGCGTGGATAAAACTAGGAGAGGCGTTGAATCCACGCTTTTAGAATTCAGGGCTCGAAATCAGCCACTCACAGGGACTCTATGTCCACATAAACACCCGTAAGGATCGGAGTCTCTTTGATGATCCATTTCCTGGCACGTGCTTCTCTCAGTTTCGCCGTAACATGGGACCAGTCTGCCAGAGATTCAACTTCATAAAGGACTACAAACTCTTGGTCATCAAGCCCGTGAGAGTATGTTGTGTATGATCTTATACCTCTGCTCTCCGGACTAGAAGAAGCCATGCCTATGTGTTCAGCCATTATCTCTTTCCTTTCATTGTAATCCATTAGGTACCATTCTGGAAGCTTGCTCATTGGATATGCAACAAAATATGGATGGGGCTCTTGTTTAAGAGTGTCTGCAAGCTCTCCCCCTTTCTTCATGTATGGGGAGTTTTCATACAAGGAAATTAGGCCGTAATTAGTATAGCCATACCCGCCAAGTGAATTGTTAATTTTCATTCTAAGATCGCTAAGGGCTTCAGGCTTTAAGGACGACATCCATAGAATGAGATCGCAGTCGTGCCTTATTCCCCTGTAAGTTCTAATATGAATTAGGCCGCTTTCCTCGTCCCTTATTATTCTGCCAGCTGCCTTGAGTATATTGCTCCTCCGATATGAGTCCAGTGTCCAGTATTCCCTTGTGAATCTGTAGGACAGAACCATCATGTAGATTGAATCTGACAAGGATATCTGAAGTATATTCCATGTTTATAAATAGCAGTTTTTGTCATTTTCGGGAAAGTTCAAATTATATTACTCCAGGTCATAAATTATACCATTCGGATTGGTTTTTATTACAGAAATAATAACACTTGTTAATGAGTAACACGCTGTTTTACGGGTTCCGAGGAGAAAATGGTTATATCCAAGTATCTTATCAATAAATATGACTGTGGAAAATGCCTTTGACCAAATCAATACAATAGAATTCTATGTAGGTTCCGCTAAACAATGGGCATATATGCATGAGCGTGGAATGGGATTCAAATACAGGGCATACGCAGGACCAGAAACTGGGGTAAGAGATAGGGTTTCCTACCTGATGGAACAGGGAAATGCCCGGTTCATTTTCACATCCTTTCTTGGTCCGTCATCCCCAATTGCAGATCACATGAAGGCGCATGGGGATGGGGTTAAGGATATCTCAATACAGGTCCAGGATGTAGACGACACGGTCAGATATGTAAGTGAAAGGGGAATTGTCAAACCTGGAAAGATAAGGGAACTCAAAGCCGAAAATGGCAAAGTTCGCCAATCGGTTCTTCCCACATTCGGTGAGACTGTCCACACCCTTAATGACTTCAGTGAGTATGAGGGAAAAATTCCACCAGGTTTTGAAGAAATTCACGACCGGGAACATTATGGATTGCCTGTTGGTCTGAAGAAGGTAGACCACGCGGTTGGGAATGTTGAAGATAGACTCATGGACACCTGGGTGAACTACTACATAAGAGGGCTGGGATTTGAACAATTGATGAGCTTTGATGACAAGGACATTTCCACCAAGTTCTCATCTCTCAGATCAAAGGTAGTGCACTACGATGGCAGGATTGTATTTCCAATCAATGAACCTGCATTGGGGCTGAAAAAGTCGCAGATACAGGAATATTTAGACTATTACAACTCTCCTGGAATTCAGCATATTGCGCTTGAAACTGATGACATAATAAAAACGGTTTCGGACTTGAAAAAGGGAGGTGTTGAGTTCCTTGATACTCCACAAGTTTACTATGACACCCTTCAAGAAAGGGTAGGCCACATAGACGAAAGCATAGAGAAACTGAGAGACCTAAGGATACTTGTGGACAGGGATGAAAGCGGTTATCTACTTCAAATATTTACCAAGCCTACAGGCGACAGGCCAACATTCTTCTATGAAATAATACAGAGGAAAGGAGCAAAGTCCTTCGGGAAGGGAAACTTCAAGGCATTATTCGAATCAATCGAAGCTGAACAGGCAAAAAGAGGTAATCTCTGATTGAAGATAGGGAGAATCTTAGATCGCGGTATCACCAAAACAGTACTCTTCACGGAAAAAGGGTTATTCAGCATATCTTCGATCCTCGGAATCAGAGATGAAGAAGTAGAACCCCAATTTTATGACATAGTCAATAATCGGGTTCCAGAAGTTTTGGAAATTGCAGCAAAATCGGAGCCTGATATTGCACTAGGTTGGAAATACCAAGTCCCTATACCAAATGTCGGGCAGATCAGGGATTTCTATGCATTTGAGGAGCATGTGAAGGCGGGAAGGAAGAATAGGGGTCTTGAAATGATCCCGGAATGGTACGAAATTCCGGTTTTCTATTATTCAGGAACCTCATCATTGTATGCCAGTGGAGAAGATATTCCATATCCATCCTACTCAGAGGCATTGGACTTTGAGCTTGAGGTCGCCGTTGTAATAGGAAAAGCGGGCAGGGATATCAGTATCAAAGATGCATTCAAGCACATTTGTGGGGCAGTGTTCGTCAATGATTGGAGTGCCAGGGATGAACAGATTCTTGAGATGAAGGTTAATCTCGGTCCGGCCAAAGGAAAGGATTTTGCAACGAGCATTGGGCCGTATATGGTTACTGTTGACGAACTTACTACCTTGAAGGAAGATGGCAGGTTGCATTTTGATGTCAAGGGTTACGTGAATGGAAGACTTTACAGCGAAGCCAATCTCGGAACAATGTATCACAGCTTTTGTAGTATGATCGAGCGGGCCTCTAGGGACGTTATGTTGCACGAAGGGGACATAATAATGTCAGGCACTGTTGGCACAGGCTGCATTCTTGAACTTGGGTATGACAAATATGGCTGGCTCAAACCTGGAGATACTGTTTCCTTCGAATCTGAAGTGCTTGGGAAATTGATTAATAAGGTTGTATAGGTGATGTATTATGGTATATTATGTAAGGCAGGGTGAAGTTCCAGTTAGCAGGCACACGTTTACTGACAGATCCAATATAAGAAAGGAGGAGCTTTTTGGTGAAGAGAGCTTCGACGGCCCCTACTCACTTTTGTATCACATTGGAGAGCCCACTAGGGTCAAGTCAGTGACAAAGGCCAATGGCCACTCTATATCAGAAAAGGCGGAAAGCGATCTACTTCACAGGCACTTTGAAACTTCCAGTCTCAAGAGTACCGGTGACCTGGTGACTGGCAGACAGTACATACTTTTCAACGACTCCATCAGGATTGGTATTTCAATCCCGAACGAGAAGATGAAAGGCTACTTCAGGCATGCACTGAGGGAACAACTCTTCTTTGTCCACACCGGCTCAGGCACCCTGAGGACAATCTTGGGTGACATCGAATTCAAAGAGGGAGACTATATCTACATTCCGAAGGGGACAACATACACTGCCGATTATTCTAAGGGAGCAGAATTCCTGGTTATAGAGTCCAGGGAGAGACTCTCGATTCCTCCCAGGTACCTCAATATATATGGGCAATTGAAGGAGGGTACGCCCTTTTACACCAGGGATATAAGGGTACCAAAACTCCAGAAGGCATCCGCAGAGAGTGGGAATTTCCAAGTGCAAGTGGATTACGACGACTACTTCATGATAGAAGAAAGGGATAGAAATCCTTTCGATGTTGTGGGTTGGGACGGTTACCTGTACCCATATGCTATTAATGTAGACCTTATGGCTCCAATCGTCGGCAAACTACACCAGCCTCCACCAGTACATGAGACATTCAGTTCAAAGGGGTTCATGGTAGGAACTTTCCTTCCAAGAAAGTATGATTTTCACCCAAGATCCATACCTATTTCCTACTATCACAGCAATATAGACACTGATGAAGTTCTCTTCTATTCCACTGGGAATTTCATGAGTAGGAAAGGGATAAAACCGGGCTCGATTACCCTACACGTCAGAGGATTGATACATGGGCCACAGCCAGGTGCAATTGATGGTGCCATTGGGAAGGAAGGAACTGATGAAGTTGCAGTCATGGTGGAAACATACGAGCCGTTAAGGGTAACAAGAGAAGGGACCTCCATCGAGGACAGAAAGTATATGTCTTCATGGTATCAGTGAGTTCCATGCAGGCCCCGGGGGAAGACAGGAGGTTAATCTACGGCGCGGGTTCAATAAATTCTGCGCCCGATTTCCTGAAGGAATGCGGATCATCTAGACCCTTGTTTGTGACGTCTGCCGATTTTGCCTCATCCTCGCTTTATCTAGTACTAAAACAAAGTTTTGATTCAAGTTTCGTGGAATTCAGGGAAATAACTTATGGATCTCCACTTCCAGAAATTGAACATATGGCTGAGACCTACAGAAACAAGAACTGTGACTCTGTTGTTTCTGTGGGGGATAATAGTGTGATTTCATCAGCTAAATTGCTAAAGTATTATTATGCATATGATACACACCACCTTTCTGTCCCTGTTGTTCCTTCAATGGCTCCCTTTTCAAACTGGGCAAGTTACTCGCTTGGAGACGAAGTAAAATATGTTGAAGATTCTGTTCCTGAGCCCGATGGCATAATCCTCGATTCGAATGAGAAGAACAGAGATGCCTTTCGATGGGCTATTTCCGGCCTTTCTGTCATGGAAAGTGCCTTTTTTCGCTTGGGATCTAATGAAATATCTGATGGGACTTATGACCTCCTCCTTTCCTCCGTGGAAAACTTACTTGTTAATCTTCCGGGCGATAACGAGGAAGCGAAGACGAAGTGCCTCCTGGCTCCTTGGTACGCAAAGGATGAGGGTTATTCCGTCCTTGGTGACAATGCCACACAGATGAGGGATTATCTTGTGATGAAACTTGGCATTGGATCCGAACTTGCAGATGCACTACTATTGCCTCTATCAGCGTATGAGTGTGCGAAGTCACATCCTGAAAGAACTGCAATGTTTGCACAGAGACTCGGCTTTAGGGGTGAAGATCCCTTTCAACTATCTGAAAAGTCTTTTGACCTGATTTCAGGCCTCATAAGGAAGCTTGATCTGATAGCTGCTTTGAATTACAATGGCGTCACTGAGATGTCTCTTGTTCCCGTCCTCAGGGACTTGCAGATTGATGAGCAAGCCATTGTCATGACCACTGCATCATTCTTCTGACCTAGGAGATGTTAAGTTCCTTCAATGTAGACTTCTCGTTATAAGCCCTCTTCATTTTCACTGATTCGAATTTGTGGAGATGTATCTCCAGCAATGGGTTTGCCAGCCCATCGAATAGGTGTCCACCTACAACGTTGTGATCCTTTCCGGCAACCGATACGTGAATATGCAAATTTGGCTCGTTTTCAGCTATTGAACCGTGAAAGGAAACCACTTCCAGCGGACCTTTGTATTCCTCTTTCTCATACTCCCTCCCATTGAAGTATCCTATAACGAGGTCTTCGATCATGCCCACAGCCCACAATACCGATCCTGCTCTGATTCCATTGGCCTTAGCCACTTCCATGATACTTTCCTTTACATCATCAGAGCGCTCGACTTTGAGTATAAATTCGTTACCGTCTTTCTTCCACAGCATGGCTGGTAATCAGGGAGACCGATAAGAATCTGATCAGTCCGAACCATTGGTAAATGTTACACTCCAGCCATTGTTGTACCATAAATGCATCAATTCGCCGTTGGTGAAACGCTTGGTCCCAGAATAACCTGGAACTAAGAGAGTTGAAAGTGCCATCATGACACCACCATGGGAAACGATGAGCACGGTTTCGTCCACCAGGGACTCTCTTATTTCATTAAGTACCAGCTCGAGGCGGTGAATGAAATCATCCCAAATCTCGATTGTTGGGTTTGTGCCAATGTCTAGAATTGAAAGATTTCGTCTCTCCACTCCCAATGTTGAAGATATCTCATCTGTTGTTGCACCCTCAAAAGTGCCAAGGTATCTTTCACGAAGACGCCTGTCAACAATGACATCATCTATTCCTTTTTGTTCCGCAACAATCTGGGCTGTTCTTCTCGCCCTCTGCAAATCGCTGGAATATATTCTCGTCAGTTTATGGTCCTGCATTTTGGCTGCAAGTTTCTCTGCCTGTTTCACTCCTCTTTCATTTAGAGGTGTGTCGGTGTGCCCTTGCCATTTTCCGTGAAGATTCCAATCCGTTTCCCCATGACGAGCAATTAGGATTTCTGAAGCCATTTTCAATCGGAAGATGCATTTGTCAATAATTAACTATGAGACTATTGTAAAATACTTCATTGAAATTCAAACTTGATTCCAGCTTTCAATATACACTAAAAGAAACATTCATTATGGAAGCTAGTAAATAAATGGTTTCCGTGAAATTATGACCAAATCTGATGCGTGAGTATTAAGTAAAAGAACTGCGATATTCAAAGGTGACAGAACTTAAGCAGGATGAGAACCCTAGGATTCTTATCTGCGACAACGTATCCGAAGGCATGGTCTCCGGTCTGGAGAGCGAAGGTTTTAATTTTGACTATAGGCCTGATATTACAAGAAAGGAACTTCTCGAGACAATTGGAGATTATCATGTCGTTGTGGTTAGAAGCCGCACAAAGATCGATTCTGAAGTTATTGAAAAGGCTGGAAGGTTGAAAATCATTGCTCGTGCCGGGATTGGGGTTGACAACATAGACCTCGCGCGTGCTGAGGCCAAGAACATAGAAGTCGTGACCACAAAGACTGCCCCAACACAATCTGTAGTAGAACTTAACGTGGGACTTGCAATCAACTTAGCCCGAAAAGTTGTTCATTTAAGCAGCAAGTTGAAGGAAGGAGAATTTAGGAAAGAAAAGGGTAGAGAAATCTCTGGCTCTACTTGCGGAATTATAGGTTTTGGCAGAATAGGTTATGAAACTGCCAGGATGCTGAAGGCATTTGGGGCAAAGATACTTGCACATGATATAGTACAAAATGAAAACCTGATTAAGGATGTTCAAGGAAAATATGTTGGTCGAGAGTATCTTCTTGAAAACTCAGACTTCATCTTTGTCTGTGTCACGCTTAACAATAGCTCAAAAAGCCTTCTTGGACCTAAGGAGTTATCAGTGCTAAAGAAAGGATCTATCTTGATCAATACCAGCAGGGCCGAGGTAATAGATCCTCAAGCACTCTTGGGAGCCCTTAAGGATGGAATTCTTTCTGCATATGGGTCGGATGTTTTGTGGAACGAGCCACCTAGTGAAACATGGGAGAAGGAACTGATAAGAATGGAAAATGTGGTTGTTACGCCTCATATTGGTTCACAAACGGTTGAGGCACAGGGACGGGTCGCACTAGCTACTCTTGAAAATATAAGAAAGTCGATCAGAGGTGAAAATTAGTGCTGCTAGTTCCAGGTCCGGTAGATGTTCCTGAAGAAGTCATAAGGGCATCAGCTTATTTGAGGGGCCATAGATCTGATGATTTCCGGGAGATAGTTAGATCTTCATCAGATTTGCTAAACAAATTTATAGATTCAGAAGAGACAGTTATTACCACAGGCTCTGGCACCACTGCTGTTGAGTCAATGATATATTCAATGACTCGAAGGAGTGAAAAGGTCCTTGCAGTCTCGTTTGGTGAATTCGGGAATAGAATGATAGAGAGCTTGCACAGGCATGGCTGCGATGTCACAACTGTAGAGAAAACCTCAAGTCTATCTCTTTCAGCAGGTGAAGTCAGTGATTTGCTCCAGAAGCATAGGGATGTCCAGGCAGTCTGCCTTGTGCACAATGAAACTGGAAACGGAACAGCATTACATAACATCAGAGAAATAGCAAAAGAGGCAAAGGATCATGGAGCCAAAGTGCTTGTGGATTCAGTATCAGGCCTTGGTGGCATAGAAATTAGGGCCAATAGCTGGGGAATAGATGCGATTGCAGGCTGCAGCCAAAAGGCTATTGCTTCAATGCCAGGGCTCGGTACAGTCTCGTTCAGTGAGGAGGGAATAGGATACGTTCTCAAGGATGCAGATGTTCCCAAGTATATGGATCTTTCAATCTCCCTTAAATTCATGGAAAAGGACGAAACCCCATACACGCCATCAACGGGAAGCTTCAACGCATTGAACTCAGCTTTGAGAATCCTAGATAGGGAAGGCATTGAGAGGAGATGGCAGAGGCATTCTGCAGCCGCATCTTTTGTGAGGAAAAACTTATCTGAGATGGGCTCAGAGTTTTACGGGAACAGCTCCAATTACTCAGATACGGTTCTTGCATTCAATCCACCAGTGGAAGTAAACAAAATGGTGTCTGATATGAGAAGCGACGAGATTCTTGTCTCAAAGGGCATGAAAGAATATTCAGACAAGATGGTAAGAGTTGGATTGCTCGGCGTAGTGGACGCATTAAAAATATCAAGATTCCTGAACACCTACTTCAAGTCAGTGGGATCAGATAGAAGGATAGAACCGTCAGATGTACCAAAAGATGCCAGTTTTGACAGGAGGCTACTGGAAGAACTCTCTGAGGAACTTTCATAGCTCTCTCATATTTGGGCCTTCACTGTCACAGGAGTAAGTAATCACTTCTTTGAATCTGGTTTCGCATCACACTCTAGTTGTGTTTCAGCACTATTTGCAAGATATCTCTTGTTGTAGGGCTTGATATCAATCACCGGAGTGCCGTTAAAAAGGTCTAGACCAGAGACTTCCAGGGCATTGTCTTTGATGCCTCTAACTTTTACAAGGGTTAGTCCAATTGGGTTAGGCCGGGAGGGAGAATCAGAGGCAAAAACGCCAAACTCTGGGAGTTCATCCAGTGAGTACCCTTTTTTCAGTAGGAGTCTGGGTTTCACTCTGAGCGGATATTTCTCATTAAGGTGCTTATGCATTATGGAAAGCACAAAGATGTGTTCATAACGGTCCAGGCCCAGCAAACCGTCTGAAAAATCAGCAAAAATTTCAATTTCCCCTTCTATGTTTCCAGGGTTTTGCCTGACATCATCGTCACTGGAATTATGCAATATGCGGCCAATTTCAAGAAATTTCATTTTCTGATATGAAGTGGTCAAGCATAAACTTCATCGATTATCCATTAAGACTCTATTACGAAGATGTGTTGTTCAAGAGAAATGGAATAAGAGCAAAATTACTGACTATATTTTCAGTGAAATTTGGATAACACCGAGCTAAGCTTTGTAAACATGGTCATGTTTGGGAGATAACATGTGAGTCATGGGGTGTTTGGATCCTGAATGGGATCGACGTCCTCGGGGAGCTTACTACGGGGTAATTGCCAAGCAATAAGGGGAAATTGCAGGAATAGTACCCTAGAATTGCTTGGTATAAGTCACCAACCCTGAGATAGCGGGCATCCTGTAATGGAAATAAAGGATGATTTACCGTGATATCCAATCTTCACTGCGTTGAGTGTGGAACCTATTATCACATCAACCGGACTGATTACTACTGCGATAAATGCAAAGCGCAGCTGGAAGTGAAACACCAGGGAATAGACTGGGAAGTAGAGGATTCTAGTGGTGTATGGAGGTACAAGCAAATGCTTCACCCGACACTTCCCGAGTATTTCGCATCTACCCTTGGTGAGGGAAATACTACTCTCTATGAAGATGACAGGGTTTCTGCATTTGCCGGACTGGATACTTTGCACTTAAAACATGAAGGACGGAACCCCACTGGTAGCTTCAAGGATCGTGGCATGGCAGTTGCGGTTTCGGAGGCCAAGAGGTTGGGCATGCAGAATACAATATGCGTCTCCTCGGGGGATACAGCAACATCAGGTGCAGCTTATTCTTCAAATTCCGAGCTCAGATTTAAAGCCATTTCCCCGAATAGGAAGATGGACAAGGTTAAGCTAGCACAAGCAGAAGCTTATGGCGCTAGTGTAGAATACTTAGAAGGATCATTTGCTGATGCAGTCGACTTAATGCAATCCAAGGTAGATGGGGAAGGAAAATATTATTCCTTGAATTCCACCAATCCATGGATAATAGAAGGGTTGAAAACTATAATTTTTGAATTAATAGAATCACTGTACAGGGTTGATTTTATTGCTATTCCTGCAGGCAGTCTTGATAACATTTGCGCATTCGGGAAGGCTTTCCGGGAAATGAAGGAACTGGGAGTACTTTATGACATACCCAGAATCATTGCAGTCGGTACCTCTGCAGGAAAAAATCCTGACAAACATAAGGACATAACAGCAAATAGGGCATCGAAGACAGATCATGAACAGAGGTGGAAAGACCTTGGGCTCACAGAACTTCCTAACTGGAAAAAGGCCCAAAAGGAACTAGAATATACGGATGCCATTCCTGTATCAGTAACAGTGTCCGAGGCCATGGAAGCCAAGAGAGTTCTAGACTGGTCCGGAATCGGTTGCGATCTCAATTCAGGAGCGTCTCTTGCAGGCGTATCTAAACTTAGTAAGGATGGCACACTTGACAGCAAGGATGTCGTTTCATGCATACTAACAGGTCATATATTGAACGATATGAGATCTTTGATGAGTGAATAGGAAGAATGCGATTCATTGCACTCAGACAGGGGAAATTAAAATAATGGTATAAGTGGAAGAATAAAAATTTCAGTTCTTGCCATCATCAAGGCCAAGCCAGAACTGCTCCTCGAGATCCAGGATGCCCTTTGCCCCAACCTCAAAGTTTTCTCTCACTGTGAGATCATTCTTGTGGGTTCCTAGAACGTCTTCCATGGCCTCCTCGTGCTTTTCTTCAAGTGCTCTGTGGAATGTGAAGTATTCAATATCCATCCTCTCATATTTAGGGTTGTTTTTCTTCCACAACTCAAAGCCTGTAAGGATCTTGTCCCACATTGGAATTGCCATGTTCTCTAGCCCAAACTCAGCCCCAAGTGCCTCAAAGTGATTACCGGCGAAATAGTTCCTCATGCCGTCTAGCCAAGCCTTAGTCGTTCCAAGCTGTTTCTTTTTGACAATGTCAGCAGGCTCTATTCCAATGCTTCTAAGGTATTTCCTGTACAGAAGCTCGTGTCGTTTGCTAGGATCGTCATCTCCAAGCTCCGACACCAGTATTGTTGTGAGATTTGCTGCGTCGTTTTCATCCGGAGTATTTACAAGAAGAGTTGACAGTATGGAGGGCCACTCTCTTGTAAAATGGTAGAATTCTTCTGAGAACCTGATGAATTCTTCCTCAGTAATTTCGCCCCTAGAGAACTTGTCTATGAAATTGTTATTTGTAGCGTTGTGCCTCTTGACAAAGTTATACACTTTCGAGTAATAATCCTCATTGTCGTTTACTTGCATGGTGTCACCACAAACAAATCAATACATGATTATAAAAGTTTTTGTGTGGCAGTATTCTTCGTTTTTCCCTGTATCACAGGGCACACGCTTCCTGAGCCATAATTTGCCAGCATAACAGTCTAACCATGGAAAAGTGTGATGCCTAGGGGCAGCACAACAAAGAAAGCAGCGAATATTGCCACTATTATCAGTGTAATAATTGCGGATATTATTGCTATCCCAACACCACCGACAAAGGATGTTCTGAAGAGTGAAGCAAAAACCCACGCAAGTACAGCAACAGAAATTATGAATGCCAGTGTGACGTAAAGAAATGCGCCCAGAAAAGGAACAAAGAAGAATGTGAAAAGGGAGACAAAGAGATACGTCAAAACAGTTCCTATCAGTGTTGCAGCCAGTGCCCTACCAAATGTGGCATGCCTTTTTGCCACGACCTTAGCGGCGAGATATATGGGTACAGAGGCTACAATCCATGCTATGAATAGTGTCAGGATAACGTATAGTATTGACAGAGCCATGCTACCTTCCGATTTTTATATAAAATTCAGGTATAAAAAAATGTGCTACTACCTCGCCAAATCTAGCGAATGTTTCGCAAGGGATCTTGCATAATAGTACCTAGGGTCATACTGATAGAGGTCTATTGCATTGTTGAATTCGTCAGCAGACTCTCCAAACCTCTTCAGGAGGTACAGCATAAGACCTCTCTTGTAGTGCAGCGTGGTATCCTCAGGGTTCTCACGTACCGCGGAGGTAAGGTGTCTGATTGACTGTTCATAATCCAGTAGCTTGTTTTCAATTAGAGTCTTTCCGAATGTGTAGGCACTACTCAATGGATCCAGCCTTCTTGCGATCTCAATTTCCCTCATGGCGTCATCAAGTTCTCCCCTTGTGTAAAGGAACAATGCCTTACCGTAGTGAAGCTCTGGGTTCTTCGGGCTGTTTTCCAGCACACGATCTATTCTCTTCAGGCCCCTCGCCTCCTGGCCGCTAAGGTCTATCCTGACTGTCTCAGAGTAACTCCTGAAAATCTCCTCAAGTTGCGGGTCGCTTGCTTCCAGAAGAAATCTCCTGAACATCTCCTCCTTGTCCTCAATCCCCCGATCTGTTTGATTGGATGCAGAGAAGATTCTGTTGTAATGGGAGTCAATTTCCTTTAATGCCTTGTCCAGTTTCTTTGCATCTCCTATAGAATCGTTAAAGTCAACATCAGCCATGCTCTGTTCCCTGAGCAGCACCCTGCTGAACTGTTTTTGAGTTGAAGCCTGTTCCTGTCCTTCCCCCCCATTTCCACTTTCTATATCCGGTTCCGAATCCTGTTCCTCGGTCCCCAGATCTCCAAAATGCTTCAAAAGCCTTCCCAGTTCTGTATTGACATTTCTGGAGTGGTCTTCTCGGCTTCCAAAGGCCACCGGAGCTCCTATGAGCCTGAGGACTTCGTTAACCTCAGATATCGTCTCGTGATATTCACCCAGGAGGTTGAGAGCAAGCGCTCTCCCATAATGATATATTGGCCTGTTAGGATCTGCTGCTATCGCCTTCTCGCATTCTGCCTTTGCATCTTCTATTCTCTTGTTCTTGAAGTAGAGTAGTGCTTTCTTGAATCGTACTTCTGAATCCTCTCCCTCAACTTTGAGAATCTCATCGTACACATTGAGTACTTCATCCTCTCTGCCCAATTTTGTCAGTATCTTGATCTTATTCCTGAGGTACTCGACCTTCGACTGTTTCTGCATAGGGAGCCGTTAGAGATACAGTCTAGTGCATATTTAAATTTAATTTGCAGACAATTCTGCATGGTTGTATGTATGCTTAAAATTCAAGCAAATCAGTATAACTGTTGTCTCCATTGAAGAACGAATCAATTGACGGGCGAAAAGATCAGGGCACTTGAAGCAAGAATAACCAATTGCATGAAGTGTGAGAGACTGGTCAAGTTCAGGAAGGAAGTAGCAGGAAGGAACACCAGGTATTCCCAAGAGGATTACTGGTCCAGGCCAGTTCCAGGATATGGCGACATTGAAGGCAAGATACTCATACTGGGTCTCGCACCTGCTGCCACAGGTGGAAACAGGACAGGCAGAGTTTTTACAGGGGACAAGAGCTCTGACTTTCTAGTTTCTTGCCTTCATGAAGCAGGTATAGCCAATCAGCCCACCTCACTCTCAAGGGAGGACGGGCTTGTCTATCACGATTCATACATAAGTGCTATCCTGAAGTGCGTGCCTCCTAATGATAAGCCTGAGAGGATAGAAATAGAGAATTGTTACACCTTTCTTGAGGAAGAAATATTCCTTATGCGAAACCTAAAGGTTGTTCTAACTTTGGGCACAGTTGCACATAATGGGCTCTTGCGCTATCTCAAGAGGAACGGGATCGACACCAGAGGCAGAAAATTTGGACACGGAGTGGTGCACAATTTCGAAAATTTCAAGGAAGTCTGTAGCTATCACCCCAGTCCAAGAAATGTCAACACTGGAAGGCTTTCAAGGGACAGCTTCATGAAAGTTCTGGAATTGCTTAAGAATGAGGCTTCTAAATGAATAGACTCATTGAATTCTCTATAATGTGGTCTAGGTCAGATATTAACCCGTTTATGAACTCAATTTCGAACCCAGGAGAAAATGCCAGTGTCACCAGATTCCTGCCAATTCTAGCCTGGAACGCGGCCGGTCCTTCTGGAGATCTGAAACACAGGAGGCCCTTTTTATCGTCGAAATAATTGAAAAGACCCGAAGTTTTCCTGAAGTTGTAAGCACCGTGAAGCATTTTGGAAAGGGGGTCAAATATCTCTAACCATACTGCCTTATTGAAGTAATAATCTGAGAAGATTACTGTCCTCAGGCCCGGCTTGTTTCCGTCAATATAAAAGCCGGTAGAAAAGGGAGCTAATCCACGAATAATGTCTGAGTTGCGATCGGGGTTCAAATCAACCCATTTCATGCTCGATATCCTCTTGCCTTCCCACCAGTCCTCCGATCCTCCTCTGGCAAGAAACGACCTTTCTCTGAACCCTATTCTCTTAAATTTTTCCTTCATGAAAGTCCCAAACCTCATCTCTAAGGCGATTTCCTCAAACTCACCTATTGTTGCATTCTGAAGGCATTCTACTTCAACACTCGTTCCATAGGAGTAGAAGGAGATTGAATCATTTCCTTTGTAATTCTTTCCATAGAATATCTGAAATTCCTGTTTCTGGCAGGTCTCAAAATTTCCGTATGTCTCTACAAGGCTCTTCATAAGGCTCTTAGGATACCCAGTATAAAACCAGTCCATGAAGAGTTCCTTAATCCTGTACTTTTTTCCAGAGGATTGAATGAAATACCTGAGCGTTGGCCTTTGCTGCATACTATTTCTGACAGACAGGTCCAGAACTCTCTCCCTATCATGAAGAAAGGGCATAAAGGGGAGAGAGTCGAGTTTCTCCCATTCATCGTCTATATTCAACATACTGCAATTGAAAAACGCTTTTAATATTGTTACCTTTTCAATATTATGAAATTTGGCATCATAGGGGCAGGAAATCATGCGCAGAAAAAAGTAATGCCTGCCATAGTAAAATCCGGTCACGAGGTCAGTGCAATTTACAGCAGAAATGTAGATAAGGCCAAGAAAATTGGGTTGAAATATCTGTCAAAACCCTATGATGATCTTGAAACGTTCTTCGCTGGTGATTTTGAGTCGGTTTATATAGCTTCTCCTAATTTCCTGCATTATGAACATGCTCTTTCTGCTTTGAAACGTGGTAAGCATGTACTTTTGGAAAAACAGATGACCCTTAAAACTGCCGAAGCAGAAGACCTGGTAAAAGAAGCAGAAAAGAGAAATCTCGCACTCAAAGTCGGTTTTCATCTCAGGTTTCACCCAGCTCTAAGCATTATCAAGAAAATGATTTCGGAAGGTAGGATAGGTGATCCCGTTTTTGTTACTGGAATGTGGGCAGGCTTCTCTTCCGGAGGTCATACTGATCCCGACCGCAAATGGTGGGACGAAGAGGAAAAATCAGGTGGTGGATCTGTAATGGGAACCGGGGTTCATGTCTTGGACACGCTGAATCATGTGCTTGGAAAGTATCCGACAGGAGTGACAGCATCCAGGTTCCCTCGAAAGGGAATCATAGACTCTACAGAGTGCATTCAACTTCGTTTTGGGACAACAGTTGCTATTGCGTTGTCATCAAGGAAAATGAAAGAACCTGACAATTCACTGTATGTTTATGGAACAGATGGTTCGCTTGCTGCCAGGAAAATGTTCGGTGTGGATGTTGATTCTGTGCTTGAGCTGAACGGCAAGAAACTGGAATCATTCAAGGGAACGGACATGTACGAGGGCGAGATAAAAGCATTCTATAAAGCTACCAGAGGCGAAGTTACAGATATTGCAGATGGTAAAGATGGTCTTCAGGTGGTAAGGACAGTTAACGCAGCCTTCGAAGGAGATTATTCAGGGAAATGGGTTGAAGATTAATCTTCTACATGTTGAAGAGTTCACCCAATGTAATGAATCCATTATCCCATCTTCCAAATTTATTAATGAAATCCAAAACGTAGCCCTTGCTCAACACATCGATTTCCAACACGTCAGATTTTCTCAAAGCGTACCTGTCAGTGGATACCATTAGCCGGAAAATGTAGTTCTTTATTTCACCATACCTTCCCGAATTTAACTCCCTCTGGAAGGTGAAATTCTGCTTCAGATGTTTTATCCAAAGCTTCCTTGACCTGCCTTCCCAGTATGCCTTGAATCCTCTTTCAGTTCGCTCAACTAGCAGGATTTTTGTAAGTCCAGCTGCATAATCCCTGAGATAGATGCTGTTTCCAACAAATTGGGTTGGAACCTCCATTGCCAGTGAATCCTTAATCCTGAACTTGCTTCTGCCAGAAACATAGTCATGGATGATCCTTGCGTTGCCCTCCTGTGAAATAAATATGAGGTTTCTGCCTGAATAGTCGATCATTTTCTTAAGAATCTTCGATTTGTTGTTAACATCTGAGACTTCTACCTCCACAATATATTCCATACCCGAATAGCTGAAAATCCCATCTGGAATGCTCTTGTTTATTCTTTTGTATCTCTCCATCTCGATTCCATATCTTAGAAGAAAATCCGAAAATTCGTCAAGGATTTTTTCATGCAAAGTCTTCTCGCTTGTTGATATTAATGGTACATCAGTTTTCGAAAGCTCGTTCTTGTCTGAGATATTGCCCGATAAGATGGGGGTTGAGAATTTGTTAAAACTCTCAGACTTTAGTGAGGCAAGAATATCATCCCTGACATAGACGTTGTCATGATAAGGTGTGAAGCTCAGTGGTCCAGAGAGGCCATCCTGTAGCTGTGACAGTATTACAGCACTGTGCAGGTGTTGGCTCTTGACAGTTTCGAGAAATTCCTTCCTCTCGGCCTCTCCAGGTACCATGCGTGATATTTCCACTGAGTCTTCGCTGGATATGTTAAATGAAACATAGTGTCTCACGTTTCCCAGTATGAACCTGGTTAGTTCGCTGTTATACCGCGGGAGAAACTGTGTGGCTAGAATCAGGCATATGCCAAACTTTCGTCCTTCGCTTAGGAGTGTCTCAATGATTGATGCAGGAATATTCTGAAATTCATCAATGACAATGTAAGTTCGAATTTTTCCCCCGCCGTAATATTCGTGCATCAATGTTGTCCAAAGCTTCATTAGAACAAGCGATGTCACTACCTTTGCACTGCTTGGTGAAAAATTCTCCTTGGAAATGTCTACAGGCATGAAGATCTTCTCGCTTCTTAGTTTGCTACCAATATCCACAGAATCACTCTCTCCAGAAATGAAATGCCTTGTGGAGTCATTGGATAAGAGGGGAAGTAACCTGTTCATGGTGCTAGAGATGTATTCAGACCAGTTCCTCCAATCCCTGACTTGATCTCCAATGAATTTTCTAGTTGGTATATCCTCCACTTTCTCAAGAAAGGCTTTCATTTTATTTTTGTCTGAAATGGTATTTGCAAAGTCTAGCAGGTTGCTTCCAGGAAAAAGCCTCATTAGTTCTGGGAGAACAACCTTGAAGAGAACCTCGAGCCTAGGGCCCCAGATTCCCGAAGATATTGTTTCGTTCCCAGCAAACGTGTCTCTAAGCCAGCCTACAAGTTTGTCGACCTGTCTGTTGTCATCAGACGGAAGTGCTAAGGGGTTTAGTGTAATTGCTCTGGTTGATCCTCTCAAATTTATTGCCCGAGGCGTGAGGTACATCAGTTCCCTGGGAATTCCTGCAGCGATAAGAGTATCTTGAAGTGTGCCGTGAGGGTCAAGAAGGACAATGTTTGCAGGTTCTTTGTATGATATCTCAGTGATCAGGTCTGAAAGAAAAGTCGACTTGCCTGTACCGGTCTTTCCAAGCACAAGCATATGCCCATCGAGTGTACCTCTTGGAATTCTTATTGGCCTGCCTGTATTGTCACTTCCCAAGATCAACCCATCAGAGGTGTAGTATTTTCTCTGATTCTGGGAGACGGTGTAATCATAGTCGTACATTCAAGGCCCACTTCCTGTAAAATCCCTATAAGGGGATAATACTGGAAAAATTACAAATTAGAAAAAAGTTCTTACCGTATGGGCGGGAAAATTTGCTCTTTGCTTACACAATGATTCTGGTACTGCAGGTCTATTGGTTACTTCCTTAGTTCTTCTGCCTTTTTCATCAACATGGAGACTGCTTCGCCTACGATTCTGTCAGCTTCTTCTTTGGTATCTGCGTAAGCAGAAACTTCGAGGTCGATTTCAGGCTCATTGGTTTCCGACTTAAGCGGGTGGCTCTTGATGTACACCTTTCCATCAAATTTATCCATGAGGCTGTTAACAAATGGAGCCATTGAACTTTCCATAATGCCCTTCAAATGCCTTATATCCTCAGAGTAAGACCTGTTACTCTTTGAAAGCAAATTCTCAGAATCACAAAGTATTGCTTCCATCTCACTTGGTACCCCAGGAAGAATTAGTATGGAAGTTCCCCTGCGCCTGAAAAATATGCCTGGTGCAGCACCAACTCTATTCTTTATTGGTACGCTTCCTTTTGGAATAAGCGCAAGTTTAATCCTTTCAGGAGTGACCTGAGTGTTGAGCTTCCTGTACCTTTTTTGTAGCATATCAAGCGTTTCTGGGTCCTGGATTAATTCAAGCCCTAGTGAACGAGATACAGATTCCACTGTCATATCATCAAATGTGGGTCCGAGGCCACCTGTGGTGACAACTAGGTCATATTTTCCAACAACAAGGCTGATTGCCCAGTTTATCTCATCCGGATCGTCTTTTACTGTTAGACCGCGTTCGACTTCGTAACCTCTGTTGGTGAGATATTTTCCTATATGGGCAGCATTAGAATTCACTGTCCTCCCCTTGAGTATCTCGTTGCCTATGGTTATCACACATGCTTTCAGTTCATTCACCCCGCTAATGCGGTATACGCAGATTAGAAATATCTGAATGTTGACATATCGAGCTTCTCTATGAACTCAGTTGCGTCCTTGACGTCAATGTCGGGAGTGAATTTTACCCAATCCCAGCTTATTGAAACCCTGCATATCACATCGGGTGCGATTATTCCGGTTACATCCAGATTGATCACTTTCACATTCTCTCTTTCTTCTCTTCCGGGGTAGTGCTCGACTGTTTCCTCTGAGTCTCCACTCATTCCCCTAAGAATTACAGTGGACACATACCTGATGCTGTATGGAACCATAGTGATCTCAGGAATCTTCTTAATGCTGAACAATCCCGCCAGGTAGGTGAGCAGATCCGAGTAATCCCCATCCTGTAGCATCAATTCACACGCACCACAGGGTCAATATATTCTCCAACTATTTGCACTCTATGCTCTTAGTGCGTGAAAAATGGATGAAATTATGAAAAAGTTAAATCACATGTTAATTTCATACGGATTATGACTGATGAACTGCCTGAGCTAAGAAGATCCCACCCTTTCGTTATGTATGAAATGCTTAAGGACACACCCAGGGGAGTTCGGGCAACCCTGGAAAAGATGGAGACATTTGATTATTCAGCTCTCAATGGACCTCTATGGCTCACTGGAAACGGAACTGCATACCACTCTGCAGTCATCGGCTCACAGATACTAGAGAGAGGCAGTGCTGGAGCGCAAGTTGTCCAGGCGTACGAACTAGAAAAATTTCGCAGAAGCAGTGGAACTGTTGTGGGCCTCTCACATACTGGCAAGACAAAATCTACCATAGATGCACTACGAGAAGCATCTAACTACTCTGGCACAGTCGGAATAACGCATTATCCGAGTTCTCCAATTACAGAAGTGTGTGATTCCTCAATTGTCATAGGCAATTTTCCTGATAAGTCCCTCTGCAATACCAAGGCATTTTTTGACAATGTCTTTTCCGTACTCGCACTTTCATCCAATTATGGCGACTTAAACCTAGATCTGAAGGCGCTTGAACTGAAGGTTCAAGAAGCTATAGAAACAATGGATACACCCATTATGCAGATATCAGAAAAACTCGGAGGATTAAGGGATATTTTTGTCCTGGGGGCAGGACCTAATCTTTTCGTGGCAAGAGAAGCAGCGCAAAAGTTGAAGGAGTCAACGCATCTGCACGCAGAAGGGATAGAGCTTGAGGAATTCAATCATGGATGCACCTCAGTCATAGATGAGAACACTCTTGTCGTGATAATAGACAACGATACAGTCAGAGAGAGGGCGAATGACATTGTTGAGGCAAGCAGAGCGGTAGGCACCAGGACTCTCGTTATAAACGGGAAAGGAGATTATTCTGTAAAATCACCTCTGATCGGGGATGAATTGCTTGATCCAGTGCTGAACACTGTTCCTCTTTATTACTTATCATACCACTTGGCTGTCTCATATGGGATAAATCCTGACTATCTCAGATTTGAGGATGAAAGATATCTGAAATATGACAATGTGGTTTTTCCTCCTGGAGCACATTAACCCGTTGTTGACTAGCTGTTGCCATGCTTTCGCATGTAGGTGTCTATCTTATCCTTTAGCTTCTTGAGGCCGTATTCATCCAGGGGTTCTTTCTTCTTCTGAACCCAGCCTGTAAGTTTCTTTCTAAACTCGGGATCAGGACATATTTCAATGGCCCTTTTCTCGTACTTTTCAAGCTCTCTCAGTTTAGCCAGATCTATTCGCCTCCAGACCAGGTTTGTATAAATTGTAATACTTCACATTGTATTATTTATTGTGCTATTCCTATGTTAGAATTCAAAACTCTCTGAAAGAATTAGGCATTTGGTCTTAAAGTATCTAGATGCGCTTAAGTATGCCACAGAAATAGCTTATTGTGAAGAAAGACAACCCGTACGGAATTGAGCTAGTATCGGGTATAGAGTTGAGCGAACATGAAGTGTATTTCTCCAAATCATGGGTCAAGGGACAGGATTACCACTCATCCATATTTATTGCGGACGCATCGGGATTAAGAAAAGTCACGCAGCATGGACATGAAACAATGCCTGTAGTAAAAGATGGGGCCCTTTTCTATATGTCGAGAGAGCAGGGTTTGGATACGGTAATGAAGCTTATGGAAACGAGTGAACCCAATATAATTTGCAGATTCAGGAAAATAACATCATTTGTGCCATATAGGAATGGCGTATTGGCAGTTGTAAGCGAGAATTTTAAATCCACAACCCCCTTCATCATCAAACGACTCAGATACAAACACGACAGCACAGGGATGCTTAGGAAGAGAAGGTCACTCTACTATGCATCGTCAGATGGGATAAGGAAAATCACAGCGTCATCATATGACATATCTGATATCAAGACAAACGGAGAAAGGATCGTTGTTTCCGCATCAAGAACAGGGGATGACCTAGGACTCGCCGACTTGTATGAAGTCAATTTCATAACCGGAGATCTCACAAAGATCACATCTGGACAGGGGCTCATTGATGCTTTTGACATGTCCTCAAAAGGGGAAGTTGCTTTTGTGGGACACAGATCGGGCCCAAGGGACTGGCCCACACGAAAAGTATACTTGCCAGAATCGGGGAAGGAATTTGACATCGACTCAACAGCAGGTTGTTTCACAAGTACAGATCTTTTTGACGACTCAGGGTCTGCAATAAGGTGGGATTCTTCAGGCTTGTATCTCATGGGTCAGAAGGGTGGTGTAACCTCAGTATTCTCTATCAGGGATACTCAAATAGAGAGACTTACCCCAGAGGACAGGTCTGTCAGGCATTTTGACGTTTTAGGAGGAAAGATATCCTACAGCTATTCTACTGCTTCCTTATCATCTGTTCTTGTTAGTGAGTTTGGAGAAGTTAGAATGAAGCAAGCATATGAAGGTCTGGAGGCAATCCATCTTAACTCAGGGGATGTGGAAGGCTGGGGAATCGTATCAGGCCAGGAAAACCCAACTCTACTTGTAATCCATGGTGGACCTCATAGCGCGTTTGGTCCTCTCTACAACATTGAAATACAGTATTTCGCGAGGAATGGGTACAATGTGATATACTGCAATCCCAGAGGTAGCATGGGCTATGGAGAAGATTTCGCCAGGGGAAGCGTTGGGTCCTGGGGGATAGGAGACCGTGACGATATTATGAATTTCCTCATGGAAGCAAAGAAAAGATTTGGTTTGACTGGCAAGGTCGGAGTGAAAGGGGTTTCTTATGGGGGATACATGGTGAATTGGCTCATCACACAGACTCAGGAGTTCTCTGCAGCAGTATCCGAGAAAGGAATATCCAACCTCCTGAGCTCGTGCGGAACCAGTGATATAGGATACTGGTTCGATGCGCCAGAGGAGATAGGTACAACTGATCCATGGTCACTGGAGTCCATAGATCTTTTCATGAAGAAATCACCAATCTCATTCGTGAGAAACGTGAGGACACCAACCTTGATAATTCATGGAGAGGAAGACCACAGATGTCCCATAGAACAGTCCGAGCAGCTGTTCACTGCTTTGAAGTTCTATGGGGTCGACACCGTATTTGTCAGGGTCCCAGGTGAAAGCCATGAGCTTGATAACCGTGAGAACCCCGTACACAGGGCAGACTTGTTCGAAGTGAAGAGAGACTGGCTTAACAAGTACTTGAAGGGAATAGAAACATCTAAAACATCTTCAGCAGCAGTTAAGCTATAAATCCTACAGGGATGATGGTTAATGAGTGAGAACATAAAGAGAACTGTATTAGAGGACATTCCAAGGGGAGGCCCATATTCTCAGATGGTTCAGCATGGAGGGGTGGCTTATCTTAGCGGCATGGTTGGTACGGTGAAGGGGGAGAAGAGAGGATTTGATGAACAGTGGACTGAGATCATAAGGAGAGCCGCAAAAATTCTTGCAACAGTGGGCTCAGATCCCGGAAAGGACACCATAAAGGCTACCGTCTATCTGTCCAGCAAGGAGTTTCTGAAGGATCTAAACAGGAGATTTGAAGAAACCTTCGCAAGGGAGGCGCCAGCAAGGACTACAATTGTCTGCGGTTTCGTTTCTGACGAAGTGATTGTGGAGCTGGATCTCATAGTTGCGGTCCAATGACCAAATTAACTATTTCCTTCTCAGAAGCAGAAGTCCCGATGCTGCCAGAATTACCAGTATGGCAGCATAGATTGCCTTGTCTTCAAGGTATACGCCGCTGTTAAATTGGTTTCTAAACTGCAAGTTCACGGTCAGGTTTCCACCAGCAACACTTAGGGTATGATTTGTACCCTGCATCACATACGCTCCATTAGTGGTGTTGACTTCAAAGATATAGCTTCCGTTTGGAACCTGTAAGTTAACTGTGCTATTGCTAGAGTTGTACCATACTCCATTGACATATACTGCCCAGTAGTATCCATCCGGAATTCCATTTGCCACAATGGTCACATTATAAAGTTTAGGCTGGAAAGTAATGCTTACATTAGACTGCGATCCATTTACAGAATCTGTGCCTCGAGTTGGTACAGAGTAGTAGCCATTGAGGTGCATAACCGAGTAATTGTAGGTTCCATTAATTACATAGATAGTGATATTACTGCCAATATGGCTCATAGTTTGACCGCTGAAATTGAGGAACCATACAATGCCGTGCAAACCTGTTTCCATAAAGTGGATTGCATATTCCTTTGAGAAGTTCACAAAGATTGTTGCATTGCTTCCATCAATTGTGAAAACAAGGGAAGTTCCATTGTAAGTGTAGTGCCCAGAAGAGTTGACATATAGGCTATATGTTCCATTGGACAGATGCAATTGCAGCTCGGATGCATTTGAATTTACAACAGTTCCATTTTGAAAAGTTATATTCCAGCCAATGCCAGAAGGAATTCCCTGCGTGGTAAGATTCACATCATACTTCCGTGCGAAATAAGTACTGTTTGCCGAGAAAGTTGAGCCTGCCTTTAAGTCGAAGGTTCCCTTCAGTTGTTTCCCTGTGCCAGAGGGGAAAATGGTGACGTTGTACGTACCAGGGAAAAGCGTCAGGTTCAAATCTCCACCGGTATAGTTGTACTGGGCACCGTTAATGTAGGCTTTTCCTGATGGGAATTGGGAAAGTGAGATATTAAGCACTGACATGGAACTGAGTGAATAAAGCTGCCCCAAAGAAGACGATCCTGTAGAGATGTTTGAGAATAATGATGCGTTTGAAACCGAAGTGCCCAAGGATACTCCTACATTGTACGAAGTCTCCCCGGTGTCTGCTCCAAAATTGTAGGCATTTGGAACGAACTGGAAATTATGCCCGTTCCAGTACTGCAGCATGAATGCTATGTTCCCACCAAGGTACTGCGAAGAGCTTCCACCACCCGGGCCTCCCAGGATCATTTCCGCGTCTTCGTATGGTCCCAAGGGCGTTTGTTTGAATCCCTCAACTACGAAGTTGTTATCATGCAGCGAGGAGGATGCAAATGTGAAATTGATATTGTCATAGGTTACCCAGCCATAACCATCGTTGTACTGCATGATTGCCTCTGGGACACCTGCGCTGTTTATTGTGGATATCTCCTTCATCTGTATCTTATATGGAGAAGAAAGTGTTACATTATTCCCAGGAAGATTGGGCGCAACAAAATAATAGTAATTGCCGGTGCCGTAGGATGCAACCGTTCCGTTGCCCTGGAGTGTAGAGCTGCTAAGTGTATTGGAAGTGAAGTTCCAGACATTGTCAATGAATATAACTCTCTGATTTGCACCAGTCAGTGTTGTATTGACAACTGCCACATTTTGGACCCAGTAATCGTAAGTAACTCCTCTGCTAGTGAAATTAAGATTAAGATTAAGTTGTAAAGAAGAAGCATTGCTCCCTCCTGAGGTAGAGGTGCTTAGACCCTTCATTTCTGCAGTCCCAAGGAAAGAAGTTGTGTTATACTCATATGCTGTTGAGCTCGAGGACAGGCCAAAGTCAGCAATGCCCATTGGAGCAGGTTCTGAGTTGTATGCCTGGGTAGGGTTTATCACCTTGCTGGTACTCGGCAACCCCGAGGTGTAAAACGTATTACTTATGGTTGAGGAATTGGCTGGAGATCCACTCACTGCCTGTTGGTGTTCAGAGATGGAACTTGCTGTGTTAAGGGCTGGAATTAATGAAAAGGATAACATCAATGCAACCACTGAAACAATAGAAATCCTGAGTGCCCACAGGGGAAGCAGCCGCTGCATTGTAGTCGGCAGACTCGCTTCGGGTTTAACCTTTGTCACGATTGATCAATTTCGAACCGTAACTTTCAACATTTTTATAGTCCTAACAACTTACTATTCACAATGCCCGTTTACGAGCCTGATGAGCACGAGATTCTAAAGGAGCCCACGAAGCAGATCAAGGAAGGAGTGGAGATATCAGAAGGCACTCTATATCTTACGGACAGACGCTTCATCTATGAGCTTAAGGGCAAGAGGGGCTTCCTTAGGGCATCAGCGCCGGTCAAAATGATCGATGTCTACCTGGACGCCATTACTAATGTGTCCACTGCAGTGCCAAGGTTCAAATTAATGACCAGAAAGTCCCTCTCTGTAGATTACAGGACTGATCGTGGGGAAGAACACGCAAATTTTCTTGTGGATGATCCCAAGAAGTGGGATCACTCCATAAGGGAATGGCTTTCTGATTCTAAGCGCTCTAAAAAGGAAATGACAAAGAGAGAAAAAGAAGAGGCTTACAGGAAGGAAGTTGAGCTTGCCAAGGCAAAGGCCCCTCGAGCAAACATAGGCAACCTTTACATGGGTGACAAGAAGAAAAAATCAGACCTTTACGATGATGATAACTACATTGACGCTGATTATGAGGAATCGGACGAGACCCAGATGCAAGTCTCAAAGAATCAATATCCCTCTCGTGCTTCAACCAAATGCAAGGAGTGTGGTGAGTCAGTCGACTCCAACATGAAATTCTGCCCGCACTGCGGCGCACAGCTCTAGATAAGCCTAGAGGGAACCAATCAGTTTCGTGGTTTCCCCAGCTGCTTTTTCGATATCCTTGTATTTCTTTGTAACGTTTTCTTTCTGGCTCTCGGGCACGTTCTTCTGGATTGTTAACATATTCAGGAGGTGCTGCAGTTCGGAATCCAATATCAAGGATAGAACTCTAAGCTCCTCTGCCTTTTCTGCTGTGACTTCCAATCTCTTCTTGGAAACAAAACAATCAAAGTGCACTGCTCCATCCCTGGTGAAGGTAAATTTTTCGCCTGTCAAGACCTTCTTATTGCACACATAACAGTTAAATTCTGCCATATTTGAGAAATCATACAACGTTTAAAATCGTATTGCGTGGGATGACTTATCATAATATTTATAACCTATAATGTTACTTTATATTTTATGGATAGAAAATTAGTATTAGTAGGCGCGGCTTTCGTTGTGCTGCTAATGGTGCTGTCTTCAATGAGCTATATATCTGGAGAATTAGGAATTAAAAAGGGAACACGCACACAAGGTCCTAATATAGCTCTTCCAATGCAGTTTCCTACAGGCTCAGGAGGCGGCGGAAGCTCAGGTAGCGGGTCTGGAGGAGGTAGTTCAGGTGGAAGCGGACCAACATATACGAGCGTTTCCTTCTGGATTTCTACAGGTTATGGTTCAATAACTTTCAATGGGAATTCCTACACTAACGGACAGTCTGCAACAGTGATTCAAGGGAACAGCTATTCTATTATTGCCAATGTGGAGAGTGTATACGCTCAATATTCCTTTCTGAAGTGGGTTGGTTTTGGATGTTCTTTCAATAATCCGAACAGTCCTTCGACAACGGTAAAGGTGAATGGAGGGCAAATAGATATGATACTTAACGCTACCTCTCCGGGTCAAGACTTGTATACACAAAGTGGTATGATTCAATATGGAAGTACTGACTATGCAGGGGCAACTTTCAATGTACCATACGCTACTTACCTTACTGCCGGTACAGTTACTGAAGGTTTCATGGCTTATACAGGGATCGGTGGCACCGCTTATCTACCCGGATACAACGGTCCAAGCGGTAATACTATTCGAAACTCTGAGGTACTTGCGGGGGTAATGGGTATTTACAACGGGACAGGATCGGCGCCCTATCTTAGCACTGCTATATTGATAGGTTGTCAAAAAGTTACTTCTTTTGACTTGACATATCCTACCTTTGACTATCCGTATTATGATGACATCACGATAATTGGAGGGACTGCTCATCCTTCATGGCTTGTTACGGGACCAACAACTCTCAATTTCCCACAGAATTATACTGGACATTATCTTCCCTACAGCTATGGTGGCAACGATTTCCTGCTTATACCTTCTATGAAGCCTGTGCCAGGTCATTCTATGTCATTTGGCATCAAGATTCTTTCAAACGGGACCACAAGAGTTAATGTAGTCGATAATACAGCTTCCACAAGTTGCGTCCTTTACATTAATGCAAATATAAGGCCGTCACCTGCTTACTCTTCAGAATATATGGTATCGCCCTTGGACAGCTATATACTTCAAGATCTTGGCTATCCATTGTCAAAGCAACCAGCCGGAGACACCGAGTACGCTATGCTAGGACTTCCAAATCTACAGACTATTAGCTTTACAAACGTAGCAAGTTCGAACGGAAATTTGATTGGCAGCATACCAGTTGGGTATACATATCAACAAATGTATCTTCAGATGCCGAGCAGCAGTGGGAATTCTTTTGATGTAGTACCTTATTCAGACAATGCTGGATAAAGTGAGTACTATAATATTTCTCTTTTACCTTCCAATTTAATCCATACTCCGAATGAACTCCTACAGACTTCTTAGTTCAGTCGGAAGGTTCTTGATTACCCTTTATAAATGATGGGAACTTAGAGTGCGAATTGGCAAACTCTACTATAGTCTTAATATTGAGGAGTCGACAAACAGCGGACATTCTTTGTTTACACGTAAGACTCTTGAGCGAAGAAGCATTAAATGTGTTGTGAGGTTTAAATCATATTATAAAGTGAGCCAAAGAGAGACCATGCAACAAAAATATCTGGTTTGTGATCATGCAATACTATGGAGCTTGAAAAAGTGCCCCTGATTGATAAGGAAGAAGTTCTCAAAAACCTTGACTCCGAGGATTACGTCATCCTGAACGTTCTTGCTCATCATGCCTATGAAAAGATACACATCAAGAATTCCAAGTCTGTTCCATTTGATAAGCTAGAGGCTGGAGACCATGAAGAGTTTGACAAGAACAAGAGAATTGTCACCTACTGTGCAAGTTACTCGTGCTCAGCGTCAAAAAGGGCAGCAGCTTTGCTTATGGATAAAGGATTCAATGTGCTCGCATATGAAGGCGGAATAAAAGAATGGGCAGAATCTGACTACCCGACTGAGGGTGAAATGACACCTTCGGAATATGTGAGATCTCTACAGAAATAGAGATGATCTATTGCCCATTTGCTGCAGCATATTTTGCTGCACTATATGCTCACAGCTGATTTGAATTGCCAGTTCGTGCAATCTGCTAATCATTTTACAAAGGTGTTTCTCAGGGTTCCAAGCCCCTCTATTTCGATTTCAACAACATCGCCATTCTTAAGCCACTGCCTCTTTCCCTCTGGCATTCCTGCTATGACCCCCTGTGGTGTCCCTGTTGAAATAACGTCACCAGGTTTGAGAGTCATAAGGCCTGAGACATAACTTATTATTTTCCTGCAAGTAAATATCATATCTGAGGTGTTAGAATTCTGTCTCAGTTCTCCATTTACCGTTGTCCTCAGGGTTAGTTTCTGTGGATCCGGTATTTCGTTAGAAGTCACAATGAATGGTCCCGTGGGAAAGAATTTCTCACAAGTCTTTCCTATAAGCCATTGGGGAGTCCTGAACTGCAGATCCCTGGCAGAGACATCATTCGCCACGAAGTACCCGAAGACATAGTCAAGGGCTTCTTCCTCTGTTACATTCTCAGCAGTTTTTCCGATTACAATGCCCAGTTCCCCCTCATAGTCTATCATATCGCTGCAATTAGGGAGAGGTATGTCCTCATCTGTTGCTGCTATGGTATTGTTGAATTTACTGAATATTATTGGGGTTTCAGGCAATTCTCGGCCAAGTTCTTTAATGTGTTCGCGGTAGTTGTGTCCCAGGCATATAATTTTTTCTGGTTTTCCTGTCGCTGGCTCGTACCTGATCTCATCTTTCGAGAGATAATGGATTTTTTCCGACTGTTCGCATAGTGCGGAATCGATCTGTTCCAAGAGGTATGGCTTGCTCATGAGTTTGTGAAGGGTTATTCGTCCTCCTTCACTTCCCTTTATGGCCAGGCTGCTGAGAAGAACCATACCGTCTTCTGTGTCCACTGCAAGATCTTTCTGCCCTCCTGCTCTTACTGACGCCAGTTTCATAGGTCGTGATAACTTTCCTGTTAAAAAATTCCTACCTTTTTACGAATGAAAAATCAAGTTTATTTTGTATGTAACAAATGTAGTGTGTGGATAAAACTGTGCTTGTCACCAGGAATTTTTCAGACAAGTGGGTCTCATTTCTTAGGGAAAAGTTTGAAGTAACGTTATGGGAGAAGGACAGTGTTGCTGATAGAGAATGGATTCTTTCTGAGCTGGAAGGGAAAAATGGTGCCCTGGTAATGCTAACGGATTTGGTAGACACAAGGTTCTTGGACTCATCAGACAGGCTCATGGGGGTAAGCACTCTAAGTGTAGGGTACGATCACATTGATGTACCATATGCAAGGAAAAAGGGGATTATTGTCGCAAACACCCCCGACGTGCTTACTGACAGCACTGCAGACCTGGGGATGGCACTTCTTCTTTCTACTGCAAGGAGGGTAGTGGAAGGAGACAGGACTGTGAGAAAAAAAGAGTGGAAGGGAGATTGGAGCCCCCACTTCATGCTAGGCCAGGAGGTCTCAGGGAAGACAATTGGCATATTTGGCATGGGAAGGATCGGCCGGGCAGTTGCCCGCAGAGCAGCGGCTTTTGGCATGAATATAATCTACAACTCCAGACAGGAAAAGAGCATTCCTGATGCGTCTTTCGTCGATAGAGATGAGCTTCTCAGGTCTAGCGATTTCCTTATGGTTACACTTTCTCTTAATAGTGAAACCACCGGAATCATGGACAGCAAGGCACTGTCCCTAATGAAATCTGGAAGTATACTCGTAAATATTTCTAGAGGAAAGATTGTGGATGAAGATGCGTTGTATAAAGCACTGAAAGATGGTAAGATCGCTGGAGCTGGTCTTGATGTGTATCAGGAAGAGCCTTTGAGCCCTACTAGCCCTCTGTTGAGCTTGACAAATATTGTTTTGTCTCCTCATCTTGGCAGCGCCACTGTTGAAACAAGGGAGAAAATGGCGGAACTCGCAACTCTGAATTTGGTTGATATCCTGGAGGGGAGGAAGCCAAAGTATTCCGTATGAGACTCACTTTCTTTAAGCTGTAGGTACTGATATTTGGAGAATAGATGAAGAAGCAATGCGATCTGTGCGGAGGAACAGGAAGAGTAAGAGACAGCGCAGGACATACTGATATCTGCAGTCGATGCATTGGCCTTGGCGAGGTAGAAGTTGATCAGCCAAGAAGCGCAGGAGAAGCAAGGAAATCAAGCAGATTCTACATTATTCTAGGAATTGTTGCTTTCTTTCTGGGTTTTTATTACATAATACTTTATCTCGCAATCACAAAACTTGGTTTTTCTCTTTTCATCACGATTATTTTCTTTGTCGGGGGTCATGTTGCAATATTTGGGGGATTCCTGTTTTACGTTCTATTCAAGCAGCTTCAGGTCAACAGAGGAGAAAGTTGATCGTCCTTCAAGAAATATGCCTTTGAAATCAATTTAAGTGTATTCTGTCATTAACATGTTATGTTCACGAGAAGGGGAGACACAGGAGAGACTGACACATCAACAGGAAAGCGAACATCAAAGGGAAACCCACTGGTTGAGGTAGAAGGGACAACCGATGAACTAAATTCTTTTTTAGGCTATGCTAGGTCAATAGTAGAGTGGGAAGATATGCGTGCTGATCTCACCACAATGCAGGAAGATATATTCACCCTAGGCGAGGACATACTTGCGGACAGCAAGAAAAGAGTAATAACTGAGGAGAGGGTTAAGTGGCTCGAGGATCGAGTTAATGCATACAGGAAAGAGATTGGCAAGATCAAGCTATTCGTAGTTCCAGGCGGCACTAAGGAATCAGCAGTTCTTCACGTCGCCAGGACCGTTTCAAGAAGACTGGAAAGATCTATTGTGGTGGCATCAGAGATCAAGAAGATCAACCCCCAAGTCAATGCGTACTCGAACAGAATCTCCTCACTCCTTTTCATGCAGGCTCTGGCAGCAAACAGAAGGAAAGGTGTGGAAGAAAAGATATGGAGCATCAATCGTGAATCCTGAGGCATCCCCACAGGAAGATCTATAGTGAGATTATAATGTAGCAAGCCTCCAATCCTGGAAGGATGGTTTGTCACACTTCTTCTTCCTTTCTCCTAGTGTTGGCATATTTTTCAATCCTTAGAATTCTTATCAACAGGTTCAGCTTCTTGACGTTTTTGACATAGATTGGAAGCAAGTTAAGATACCGAATGGATGCAAGTGCGGAAATTGTTTCATCACTGTTGAAATTATCCGCTGAAAATCTGTCAGCCCTAAATTCTTGTCTTGTCGCGAGAAACATTGCAGGGTAAAAAATACCGGCAAATATCAGGAATACCCAAATAATGATCAGGGTTGGCATGAACGTTTGCAAAGGAGGAATTGGTATGTACCCGGCATATCCTAGACCCACAACTAGTGTGAGTATTCCAACTGTGACAAAGCTGACTAGTGGAGGCAGATTCCTCTTCAGAATATCCCTGTTCTTGAGATGGCCAAGTTCATGCAGAAGGACTGCCAAAAGCTCATTCTGAGACATATTTTCAACTAGATAATTGGTTACAAACATCCTGGGCTTGATCAAGCCTATGCAAAATGCGTTCGCTACTCCGAAAGTCTTTCCGTCTACTACTCTTGGGAAATAGTGTTTAACACCTGATCTGTCAGCTGCCTGGTTCAGCTTCTCTGCAAGTAATTCCGATTCTAAGGGGATAGAGTGCCTGGATGCAATTCCGTACCAGGAAAGGTGGTATCCGAGATAATATGTGAGGCCAAGGAAAATAAGAATGAGTATTTCTCCCTCGTACCAAGTTAATGTCAAGTACGAGGCTAGAATGAAAAAACATATTGACACATTAGTGAAGATGGAATACTTCCAATAAGAGATTGAGACAGGCGATCTAAGTAGGTATGAAACAAATTTTATTGACAACTGCTTGTACTCCATATCGACAGCATACCTACTGTGGAGCAGAGCAAACCAAATAAACCAGTATAGGAGGAATTCTGCGGCAAGTCCTATGGGATAATCTATTAAGAACGCCGTTGCAAAAAGTGCGAAGAAGGGATAGAAGTAAAGAAATACAGCCGCGGAGCTAAGATTTCTCTTCAACTCATGCAGGTATTCCTTGCCCTTCTGCTCGCGCTGCGAGTCGAACCAAGGACGATCCTGAATTGTGGAGGTAGCCATCGAATGTCTACTTATATTCTTTATAATAACTTATTGTAGACGTTATATTGCTAAAGAGATGCTGCATGTTCAAATGTAATTTCTGAGCTTTGACGTGTCAAGAAAAGTTTTAGGCTATGGTTGAAATTTCCATCCAAGCTATAGACAGGTGGGTTGATGTCTGAGAGCAGCAAAATTTTCATATTATCAAACAGAAAAAGGTTGATAATTATTTTCATCTTGCTCAGTATACTTGGAGCATGGCTCAACGCCCAGGGCGGATGGGTGAAGGACTTTTCGTATAATCGCACTGTGACCCTTCCTTTCCTGTTCACAGATTATCACACTACAGGGTTTATGTGGTATCTTGTAGGGATCTTCGATGACCTTGTTGGTTTTTCATCAAACTTGATTGGCATTTACGGTTTCAAGCGCCTCTCAGGACTTACCGAACTAAACATTTACGATGAAAAATATTTTGCTATTCCGCTGGCAGTTTATCTTATTGGAGATTTCGCAGCTTTCCTGAATTTTAACAGCTATTATGCTGGATATACAAGTGTTTCAATGTATGGGGAGATATGGAATCTCTACCAATATTTCCTTCTGATTCCGGCATTTGTTCTAACAGACGTTCTTCTGTTGACGTATAAGACAGAAAAATATGTGGGTTAGGTTTAATGCAGGTTTGCCCGAAAGAATTCCAGAGTCTTTCCCCAGGCATCCCTGGACGCTTCATAGCCGTATGAGGCTCTAGTGTCATTAAAGAACGCGTGTTGGGCACCCTCGTATATTTTGTACTCATATGATTTGCCGAGTTTCTTCATGTTGTCTGCCACGCCTGGAGCGGCGTCTGAAATTCTGTGATCTTCTCCGCCGTATAGCCCAAGAACTGGTGCATTGATATTCTTCATGACACTCTCTTCAGGAGCAGTGCCGTAAAACACAACGCTGGCAGAAACATCCTTGTTTGAAGCCATTATGAATGAAAGTGCTCCTCCCATGCAGTAACCTACTGTTCCCACGCTAGACACTCCCTGTTCACTTTTCAAGTAGTGTACTGCGTCTTCTAGAGTCTTCACCATGGCAGGAATGTCCCGCCCGGAAAAAATGGCATCCATTGTTTCAATCAATCTCTTTGCCTTGTCTTCAGGCTCTTTCTCTATAGCTTTTTTCCTTCCATCTGGATCCATTATGACACGCATTGGTACTCTGTCAAGAAATGACTTAAGCTCAGTTATTCTTCCATTTGACTTGGTAGGTTCCTTACCACCCTTAGAGTAGAGATCCGGTGCTACTGTCAGGTATCCTGCTGTGGCATATCTTCTTGCCAGATCGATTATGTGCTCATCAACGCCCCAGATCTCCTGTATAAGCAGGATGCCAGGCTTGTTTTCTCCTATCCTGTCGGGTTTGCAGACAAAAATGTCTGCCGACTTTCCATCCGATAGAAAAGGTTCCCAATATTCCCTTAGTTCCATGATCTTAAAGGGAAACATCGCTTTAATTTTATTTTGTAAATAGTTTTATTTTTTGATCAATCACTTGGGATACTAGGGAAAACCTTGTCAGACAATGTATGCTATTTGCTGCCCGATCCATTAGTTTATATATTGTATGAATTTTGAACATATAGAAACTACCAGACAGATTAAGGTGCAGGGAGAAGTTTAAAATGTCAGCAATTCTTGGTTATAGGGGCGATTCTGGAGCCGGTGGCGAGGGAACAGAATCGAAGATTACAGAAATTTTGGGACTAGACTCGTCGGACTGGAATGTAGGTTATAGAAGCACTATTAAGGGCAAATCTCAGATGTTACATTTTTTTGACGCTGTACTGGAGTCAAGGACAGATGGAACTCTTATTCCAATTGCATTCATAAAGTCAAACGAGGAAAACATCTCCAGCAAAATAATGCTCCACAAAGTGAAGAGCGATGATGTCGCTTGTATTAAGAGCTACATATTTACTGACTTCCCACTTAAGGCCAGGGACAAGCTAATGTGTGACATGTGCCACATCAAGTTCTTTGATATTGGGTCAATGATAAACAAGAAACTTCTCCCCCAATCTCTTGTTGACTCTTTCTATGGAACCGCAGAGCATACGGAAAAGTCCCCGCCCTCAGAGTCCTATGACCAGAAGCCAAAAATTTTTACCAGGAAGAACAGAGATAGGACCAAGATAGTGCAGGATGTACTGGAAAATGTGCTCTACATGAAGAGCGCAAGCATAACGCAGTTGATCTACAAGTGCAACCTTAATTATAGGACTGCCAAGAGTCTACTCAATGACATGATAACCAAGGAGCTTCTAAAGATTGTTGAATACAGCTCCATTGGAAAGAGGTACGAGTTGACAGACAAGGGCAGAAAAATGATTGAACGTTTCCAGTCCTATCTTAATTTCTAACATTTAATACCCTTATTTTAAATCGTTTATATGTACAATTTCTTCATACCTGTTTATTGACTCTGTAGGACTTATCATCCATCGCGTTACGCATTTAGGAATTCTGTCAGAGGTGACATCGCTGACCAACGGGAAGGGGGTGGAAATGAGAGAAGATGGAGAAAGCTCCATGGAGATAGAAAT
The DNA here is from genome assembly GCA_046704405.1 of Thermoplasmataceae archaeon. Taxonomy (GTDB): domain Archaea; phylum Thermoplasmatota; class Thermoplasmata; order Thermoplasmatales; family Thermoplasmataceae. The sequence goes on from JBJKSA010000018.1 coordinate 254,755, forward strand.
TCGGCAGTACATCTTGTCCCGTTTTAGAACAATGAGTTTTTATTCTGACTGCCTCCCCAACGAATATTCTCCCTATCTCATCAGACAGGACTTAATCAAGGGAGAATTCAGCGAAATTCCGAGTGAAGAGGAGATTGACAGAATCATATCTGACGCAAAGTCTTGGACATCCAACAAAATTATAGACATGATCAAGAACGGAAAGAGTGTGTCAGAGATCAGGGACTGGTGTGAGTACGCTCCAATGTGCACAGTACCTATACCTCCAGTTAATACTCTTTCTGTCAACGGCCTTCTCTCCAGGTTTGATTATTTTAATTATGAGCTCAACAGGATAGTTCGTGAGGAAGAGATCAATACTGCCATGAGTCAAAGGAAGACTCAGGGTCCACTCTTTGATTCCAACAAGATAGAGAAAGAATTGGAAAAAATGGGCTTCTCCAACCTAACTGATGAATTCACCCGTGTGGACTCGATGACTGCAGAGGAGGTACTAGAGATAATAAGGAATGCTGAAGAAACCGCAGAAGAAAATATCATGCAGTATCTCATGCAGAACCCTGACCATCGAACAGTCATGCTTAAGGCAGAAGACGATCCCGACGTAGTGTTCTCCCCTGAAGAGCTTCCTATGATTATAGATGAAATGATCAGGAAGCAGAGATTTCTCATCATAGCAAAGGAAGTGACTCAAATGGGAAACGGGGAGATGTGGAATTTGATCAATAATATAGAAGCATATAAGGTCTACAGGACCTCCCAACAACTCACGGGCAAGGAGTCGTCCTCAAAAAAACTTGACAACCAGATGACCGACATGCTGAAGCTTTACCAGCAAAGTACTGACAGCCTTAAGGAAGGTTATATGTTTCAGATTGCCAAGCTAAGTATTGAAGACCTTACACAATTGGTGAGGCTCATCCAGGGATATATATTCTGGAAAGGTGCCTTTTACTACCTTCCACAGGTGAGACAACCAATCGACGAAGAAGAACTGGCCAGGAGAATAGTTGATGGGTTCTCCAATGAGCATGGTATGGATCCGTCAGTATTCATGATGTTTCTCTTGAAAAAGAGCTGGTAAGTGCATTTTTTCAGACAGCACTATTTGCCCTTATCAAATACAAATGAGAGAGAATGATCCTTAGTATAAAGGTCAATATGTTGGTTTCATCGTGAAATTAACATATTGCTGTATTTGGGCGTTGGGTTTTATGGGTGGCGGAGGGGCAGGTGGCTTGGAATAGTTGAATCCTATGTAGTACATAGGGTTTGTAGAATTAGAATGATAGAAGCTGAAGACAAAGGATGTGTTGCCCAAAATCAAAGTGCCTAGACTACTATTAGTTTGCAAATTATGCTTCATGTATACCTTCAAATATGTTGAATAAGAACTGGGAAGGTATTGACCTCCAGCCCTTGCGCTCTGGTTAATGGACATGGTGAAATTACCAGTTAAATTACCTGTGTTGAATACCGAAAGAACATTTAGTATGAGGTACGGGTTTGTAATTGGAGCACTTGAATTGAACTGAACATGAACTTGTATGACACCGGTTGTTGTGTTGTTGTTATATGTGGTGTTCATTACCAGTGTCCCGCCTACTGGTTGGTAATTTGGAATGATGGTAATGTCAGGAGGTTTGATGTGCTCAGTAAGTTGAATGGTACCATTAATCAGAACATCACCGCCGGAAAGTGGTATTAGAATACTTGCAGTCAGCAGGACAGCTAGACCAAAAGCTACGAACGGCTTAACTCCACCATTCCCTCCTATGTTCGTAATTCTTCACCTTCTTTGAATTGTAAGACGCAATTCCCCATCGATTGAAGGATTATTCTGCCTGCCTACCGTAATATCGGAAGCAGCTTATTAAGCGGGATGAATTACACTTATGAACTGAGAATCTAGAGAAATTCTTCATAATAACTTAAATATATGAAACAAAAATTCTAGTGTTTCAGGATCCCTACAAAACTCGCCTAAGCTTGTCTAAACATAAGTATTGCCTGACTTTCTCACATAACAGAGATATATCAACTGGAGCAGGTATCGAAACCCATATCCGTTACATAGTGATGTGTATGAAATGCCTGAGACTAAGCAAGTATATTCGGAACTGATAGAGGAGTGGGAAAAGCAGCAAAACAGTCACATTGCTTTTAGGGAGGACAGATTCAGTGTAATGTTTGACCTTGCTGAGCAATTTTTTCCGGGAAAGAAGAGACTACTTGACATCGCTTGTGGGCCAGGTTCATTGAGCAGAAGGTTTCTAGAGAGATTTCCAGGTGCAAATTCAACAGCAGTAGATTATGATCCTGTGCTTTTACACATAGGAAGAGAAGTATTGTCTGGATTTCAGAAACGACTGCTTTTTGTCGAAAGAGATTTGAGGGAGAACAAGTGGTATCAGGGAGGTGTTAATGGCCCTTTTGACCTTGCAATGAGCACAACCGCCCTTCACTGGCTGGATGAAGGGCAACTCAAGAACCTTTACAAGAGCACCTATAAACTCCTTGGAAATGGTGGAGTCTTCATGAACGGAGATCATATGGTGAGCGAGTCCAGGAATGAAAACATATCAAACGCTATGCATAAGGCTACAAGTGAGTGGAGCAAGAGAGAATTCGTGAAATCAGGGGCTCTAGACTGGGACCAGTGGTGGAACAGGGTCAAGTCCATGGAATCATTTCGCGATCTTCTGAAGGAAAGGGGAAAGAGGTACAAGACCCCTGACAACCACAACAATATGGTTTCTCTTGAGCGCCATTGGAAATTCCTTAAATCAGCGGGCTTTTCAGAGATTGATGTTGTATGGCAGTACTCTAACGATAGAATACTGGTAGCTAGAAAATAATGCCATCCAAGGGAAAAGAGTTCTTGCTATTCACAAGGCAGCAGCAGCTTGTATCAGCGGAATATACTGTGGATACATGCATTCGCAGCCTTTCTGCATGCAGAGTTCTGTTCTGATTCGTCCGTCAAAATGCTTCCACTTTGCTTGATACGACTTTATCTTGTGGCCGCAATTTATGCAGAACTGCACAATCCTCCTCCTTCTCAGCTTCTGTCTTTCCGCCGGATTCAGTAACAGAAAAAGCATTGGAAAACTTAGTATAGCCTTCCAAGACATAAATGCGAAATTTACAACTTCCACAGTAAATATGGCCAGGCCAAATGCCATGATCATGGCAATGTTCTTCTTTGCTCCCATAATTCCTGCTCTTTTAAATAACTGTACATATTAAATTTTTTCTTCATAGAACAGTTCGGTGTGAATAATTTCGCACGGAGCGCCTACTGGGAGATCATTTTTATAACCAGTCTGATGTTAGCAGACAAGTTATGAATCTAACCCTGATTTCAGATGCACTGCTGTTTTGGAAACAGATCTCAATTGGAGCTTGGGTAGGTTCTGATATATTTTTCCTCGCTCTCCTGATACCATCAATGAGGATGTTGCAGGGCGAGTTCAAGGTAAACGCATACAATAGAGTTTTTACACTAGGAAAGTCGTATTTCAGATTTTGGGGATTGTCTACGGTACTTTCCATTCTCGTGCTAATGTTCCCATGGCTTTTCACTCAAACAGGAAGCATCCTGGTTATGCCGTCTATAGTAAATTTACTCAGCTTCCTACTCTTCTTCCTGGCCTATGTCGTTGGTGAGATCTATATTTTTCCTTATATGTCCCGTTACTCTTCCATATCTGGTGCACTGGACAACAAGGAGAAGGGAAACGGAATACCACATTTGATGATAATGGAGGAGCACCTTTCAGAGGCCTTGCTGCTACAGGTGATATTGCTATTCTGGGACATTATGTTTGTATTCTACATATCACTAAATATCCACTTGCCATGATATTATTTCGCCAAATCAAACCATAAATCACCTCAAATATTTTATTCAGATGCGCTTCATCCATGGAGATGCCGACTGGAAATGGCGACTCAGGTTCGGGTGGTAGGAGGAGGAAGAGATCAAGGGCCAGGAAATCTAGCGGCGAAGACGTCAAGATAAGCTATCAGGACAGCCTGAACCTGAAAACTATGCAGAACTTCAAGATCGAGCCGGATGATCCATTCGGGTATCCAAAGGCAGACATTGCCATTCTAAATCCATCTGGCAGAGGCAAGATCCTGAGTGCACAGCGTGTCGACGGAGTTTTTTACAAGTCATTCCAGGCCCGTGAAGAAGGAAAATACGAAGTTTCCATTGCCCTGTATGGAAAATATGGAGACACGATTCTGAGGAACCTTAATTTCAATGTAGCCGGCCTGCCGGAGAAAGAAAAGGGATCGTTGCTTCCAAAAAGAACCAGAGAGGTCAAGCGCATAGAGCCTCCTAAACTGCCAGAAGAGTTCAGGGGAGAAAACATCAAGTCATGGCCGAATTCCAGTTCCTACGCGCAGGCATTCCAGAACATGAAGTTCAGTATTTCGCAGGATTATCCTGACATGAGAGACGGAGAAGCTCTTAAGAATTCAAATGTGAAATATACAACCTATATTTATGGCTCAGGCAATTTTGGAACTGTTTTCAAGCTTAATTCCCAGGGCAATGATTATGCTGTTAAATGTTTTACCAGAGCATCTCCTGGCCTCGCAGAAAGGTATTACTATATCAGTTACTACATATCAGCTCTCAAACTTCCCTTCCTGGTTGGGTTCCAGTACCTGCCCAAGGCAGTGAGGCTGCTCAAGGACCCAGGTCAATACTATCCTGTGCTGAAGATGGAGTGGATTTCAGGAACCAGCCTCAATGAGTACATTACTTCAAACCTAAAGGACAGCGCATCCCTCAAGAACGTGGCCAACAGCATATTAGATGGAATAAACATCATGCAGAAAAACGGCCTTGCACACGGTGACCTATCGGGGGACAATATATTGGTGACGTCTGCGGGTAAGATGATGCTGATCGACTATGATGGAATGTATGTGCCCCCCTTCGAAAAGAGGAAAGCTCCAGAAAAGGGCCATGACAACTTCCAACACCCAAAGAGGAACGACCATTATTCACCTATGCTTGACAATTTCTCATTGCTGTTGATTTACACTTCCCTAACGGCATTAGCAGCTAATCCGGATCTTTGGGAATACAATGGAGGAGACGGGGATAAGCTGATATTCTCTGTAAGTGATTTCAACGATCCCGATCAATCTGAGCTGTTTAAGGACCTCCAAAAAATCGGCGGAAAAACGCAGAAACTAACAAAATTGATCAAGGAAGCCCTGAAGGAAGATCCTTTGTGGCAGGGTTCTTCTCCAGCTAAAATCAAGAGTCTAAAATAATCCAGGAAAATGTTATGTCGTCATTCCTCAGTTCTCTCGCTTCCATCATTCCCGTTATGAAATCATAGGAGTTTCCGTTCTGGGAAAGCTTATCAAGGGAACTTGGAAGATGTTCCAAAATCCATTTAGAAATAGCATCGGTGGCGACCAAAATGGAATCTCCAGGCTCAATTTTAGCCTCAAAGTGTTCAATCACTGGAACTTTGGAGTGGTATTGTTCCGGGAACGGGTTGCCATAACCGCTCCATATTAACTTCGGCGTTATGTTGAAATTCTTGGGATTATCAATTGGAAAGGAAAGCACACCGTCAGACTTCCTTATGAAGATACATGAATCTCCCACTGAGATCACCTTGCACCTGAGATTTGAGCCTGAGCCCTTGATTTCAGCACCGAGGAATGTAGAGAATGATCCATTAAGAGCCTTGTTCTTGACAAAGAGTTTCAGGGAGCTCCAGTCAATGCTGTTGTACCACTTCTTTCTCGCTGAATAGATTATTCTTCTAAGATAGTTCTCTGTCGCAGCCATCGGTGTCTTAGATTCGGAAAATGTTTTGACAAGGGAGGAGGCCCATACTCCGGAGAATATAGAGTCACTCGCCCCGTCAGCGATGGCAAACCTCCTTTGTTCGGGGCTGCACGCAAATGCATCTTCGTATTCAACATCACTGTTGCCCAGTTTGGGCCTGTGAAATTCCTTTACCGATATCATCTCATCAGTGACGATACTGCTCTGGTCCCGATATCAAGGAGCTTAATCAAGTCTTCAAGTTGTGCATTGAAAACATATCCACGCGCTCCCTTCTCAACTGTCTGGTATTCTTCCCTTGCAATTGCAATCATTTCGTCTGGAAGTGGGCTAGACATTTCAAACATGGTGTGTGCGTATTTGTCCTCAGGAAGTTTCTTTATGTCATTTGGGAAGGATATTGGGTCAGTCTTGTCCCTTGAAAGATGGCAGTTCCATATCATCGCATTGCCATCAGTAGTCTCAATCTTAAGGATCTTGTCCGCTGTCTTCTTAGGATCTCCGTCTGTTGCCTCACCGTCTGATATGTTGATAATTACTGGCGGGAATGAATCTGCATGCTTTGTTGCCCAATCTTTGGCCCACTTCTCTGCCAACTTTAGGCCACGAACCATGGGAGTATCGCTCGCAGCAATGGGTTCGAACCATATGGGGAGTTCATATTCAACCTCCTGGTCCTCGATTGTCTGCTTTCTTTTCTCCATTTTAAGGATTCTGGATTCCAACTCACTGATAGGAACTAGAGTGGAATCTGCAAGCAGTGAAATTGCTGTATCCCTTGCACTTCCATATCCTATTACTCCAACTTCGAAATAATCTCTAATCCCTTCAGATTTTGTGCATCTGTTTATCAGTTCGTTGAGTTGCCTGTTTATTGCGTCAGCTGCTTCAACAGATTTAGATCTGTCGCTTCCTCCGATCTTGTGGCTCATTGACCTGGACTGGTCGATCAGAAAAATGAATAGTCCGGGATTTTTTCTGCTGATTTCTGATGAATAGGTCATGCTACCTCCAAAATTTGGTATGAAATAAACTTATTTGTCGTTCGCATATCGTAATATTCCTTCATGTACCCCTGATTTGGGGCTTTCGAAAAACGAGCGAACAGCTTAAACGTCATAAGGTTACAAGCAGAATATTCTAAGAAACCAGATTACTCTTTCTTAGTACCTATTCATGACAGTAACTGTGGATTGATTTAATATACTAGAAATTTCACTGGTGTATAGGAGGAAAAATAATTTCGAACTATCGGAAATAAGCTATAATGAGTCTCAATAACCTGAGTTTTAACCCTAAAAATAGCCTTACTGTAGAAAGAAAAAAGAGAATACATAGAAATTCTAACGTAAATGTCAGAATTTAACAAAAACCTTGGAATGCACAGCTAAATCATAGAATACAATATTCTATGGCCAGAATCCAAAAAGAGCATAGTTATACTAATTTCAGAATTCATTTAAATACATTCTCACGATATTCGAACTATCTAGATACTCATTTCGCCACCTTTGGGGGGAACTTATAAATATGAAAAGAGTCTGATAGTAACTGCGTGATGCAGACAGCGTTACCGGACTTTGTAAGAATATTCAAAGGAAGAGGTGAAAAGAATTGTCAGTAGTGGTAGGATTAGACCTAGGGTATGGAGATACCAAGGTCATAGGAATAAACGGCGAGAGAATAAGGTTCCCGTCGAGATGGGCAAAGCATGACGGTACTCAATGGGGTATAGGAGGTAATATTCCTATACTTAGCGTTGACGACTCACCGGACCACTTTGCCTTCGGAGACGATGCCAGCGGTCCCAATGCAAGGGAACCCCTGGGTGATGGAAGGCTTTCAGACAAGGCCTCTCTTCCCATGATAGCAGCAGCTATTTGGGCAAGCGGAGCTGGTGCTGACGGATCCCAGACTCAGGTTATCCTTGGAAGTGGTACGCCGCTGGGTACCTTCGACAAAGAGCTTGCAGATTCAAGAAAAGCCCTTGAGGGCAGAACCTTGAAGATCACATCCCTATCAGGTGAAGTAAGGCAACTATCAATCGACAGGCTGGTAATGAGGCCTCAGGGTGTTGGTGCAGCACTTTACATGATAGAGAGTGGGCTTATGAAGCAGCAGAAAGGTCTCGCAACGGTCATTGATATAGGTTCAAGGACAACTGATGTCCTGACGTTGAACTTAATGACAATGGAGCCTGTTGTAAATATGTCCTTCAGTATTACAACAGGAGTGGGTGATTCAGTTTCTGAGATTGCCAAAGCAATTGCCAGAGAAGCTGGATTCGTTGTACCAACGGATGTTGCAAGAGAGTCAATTGCGTCCACAGTAGTGTTCAAGCAGAGGGAATTTGGCGGACCAGATTTCGCGGCACCTTTCCTGCAAGAGCTAGCTGACAGGATCATTGACAATATGAGGGCAAATCTCCGAAGCGAGCTCGACAGAGTCACTGCACTTATACCAGTAGGTGGAGGGGCTGCCCTAATAGGAGACAAACTGGAATCACTTGCACCAGGCGCTATCATAAAAGTCCCAGAAGAGGACCTTCCTTTTGCCAACGCTCTTGGCTACAAGGATGCAGCGAAGCGCGAAGTGGGCCAGTAAAATTTACCCACATTTTTTATACTCTATTTTGGCGTTGATTAAGTGAGGATGATGGTATCAGTTGGAAGAGAAACAAGAGAACTCCGAAAAGCTTACAGAGCTGAAATCTCTGCTAGTGGAGCTTTTCAGGGAAGACCTGGTACTAATTGACTTACTTCGAAGAGACAACGAAAGTACTCTCAGCGTAATTAGACGGGCACTTTATGACAATTTTGAATTCCAGATGCTCAAGAGGACTGTGAACTATCTAGAAAAGAAAGTTGAAGATATAGCAGGCAAGAGGCAGAGCATCGAGGAGGAAGAATTTGAAGAGATCCTAGAACGCCAGAAGACTATAGAAAAGATAAGGGCAGATGTCAAGAAAGGCACCGATAAAAAGAATACAGAAAAGCCTGAAAATGCCCCAGATTTTAAGGGAAATAAGGAAAGAATGAAGGAGGCCATGGAGAGAAACTGGTCCATAAAGAGCCAGATAAGGAGGCCAGAAAGATGATTGTCCTTTGGCTGGGGAGGGTTGGTTGAAATGATGTTTTACCTGTATGCCATTCCGACGTTGATTCTTGTATTGACATTTTTCATATACAGAATCTCAGGAAGCGGATTTCGCGAGTATGTTGCAAGACTTGAGGCGAAGGTGAAGACTATTGAGAGACTTTCAAATATGATTTTCACAAAGGATATGCTATCGATGTTCCTTAAGACAAGTTCCCTGAGTACGCAAATGTTCTTTACAGAAAGGCAGCTTGCAGAAGAGAAGGGGGAAGAAGCAAGCAGGGAGGCCAATCCAATGATGTCCATGAAGGATATGAGGTCTCTTGAGGCTTCGCTTAAATCGGCATTGCAACCAAGCAGGGACCTCGAGAAAGTTAAGGGGAATTCTCTCCTCATCAGAAGGCTGATGATAGTCTATGGATGCCTTATTGCAGCCATAGAGTATGTCCTGGTATCTTCTACTCTGTTTACTTTCACAGACAGCATCATTCTACAACTTGATGGCATTGTTTTCGGAATTACGATTATATTCTCAATATTTCTCCTTCTTTTGCTTCTTGATTTCTTCAATTCCTCGAGGAAGATCAACACTGCATATGATAATGTAGATTACGGATCAAGTGAGGTCGCAAAACCTAAGGCATATTTAGAGGACTCGTAGGGGTAAATGCCTAGGTATCGCTGCGAGAATCCCCTAATTTTAGTCTAAAATCAAGTCCCAAGGTACTGAGATACAGGGTTCGCATTATTTATTAATATTACATATCTTTAGGGATTCATCTTGCAAGGTAAGAAACCCTCAAAGAAGACTGCTCGGAAACTTACGAGGAAAGAGAAGGCCGGGGTTATTGTGGCTATTTTGTTCATCTCCTTTATTGGTGGGGTTTTGGTATATTCTGATAACTGGCCCCCCATATACGTTGTAGAGTCAGAAAGCATGGAGCACTCGCAAAACTGGACCATCGGGACAATAAATACAGGTGATGTAGTTCTCGCAAAGAACATAAATGGAAAATCCTCCAACGTAGTTACCTACGTCCAAGGAAGAATGACCAACTATAGTACTTACGGGGAATACGGGAATGTGATATTGTATGATTCTCCCTCTGGGTCTGTAATCATTCATCGAGCCATGTTCTACCTATCTTGGAATGGCTCTAAACCTCAAGTTGCTGGTTATAATGGACAATCTTGGTTGACAGTAACTTCAAAGGCAGTAGTGATAGACAACGTGGGTTTTACTCATAGAAACCTGATTGTTAACTTAGGAAGTCTTGTTGGCGAAAACGGGTTCGTTACAGTGGGTGACTATAATCTGGCAAACAGCTATCTTTACAATTATACCTACAAAGCCTACGTTGCAGCGGATCAGAATGTATTTGGATTCCCTCCAGCTGCACCGTCAAAAGTGGTAGGTACTGCTTTTGGTCAAATTCCCTGGGTTGGGCTCATCAAGTTGAACATAATGAAACTTGGAGGGGGGTGGCCACAATCCAATGAAGTCCCAAATCATGCGTACATAGGACTTGCATCCTTGATCATTGCTATAATGGTAGCTGCCTTTTTCCCTTACGGCAGATTTGGAAGAAGGGCGAAAGGCAAAAGAAAACAGTGAGGTCAAAAGAGTTTATATGCCACCCAAAAAATATAGATTGGAACTTAAGTGTCATTCATATCTTCACTGATTGGATTTCTCCCTCAATTTGCGGTGGGTGGAGTGGCAGCTATTTTATTCTACTTCAATTTCAAAGACACCGATACCAATCCAGACACAAAGTTGCCCCCCAAATCACCATTGCCGAATAAAGCCAATGTTTCCACTCTAGATCTCTTGTTCGTGAATGTCGGTGCTCAGAGAAATGAGGTCTCTTCAACTGTAGATTTGTGGTCCGTTAGAGGGAGTTCATCTAGAACAAAGAATGAAGATGATGCTTCATACCGAATAATTTCTGATATACAGAAAGTTCTCCTTACTATCGTGATATGGATTTCTGTTTCATTGTTATTATCTCCAATTAGTAGGCTCAATCTCCTCTTACCACCCTTCCCCGCATTTGTTGGAAATATTGTTTACATTATTCTTGGTGGACTGATTGGAATTTCTATAATCGCGACAGTGACTAGTAGAAAGAACTTCTCCAAACCCTTCATTATAGCAGCCATCTCTTTGTCGGCCGCACTCACAGTTGGTATATACTACGTACCTTCAATGCACTGGATCAACAACTATGGGCTATTGGTGAGAATTGTAGTTCTTTATACTTCAGCTTTAGTTGTGGCAGTCGTTGTGTATCTCTTTTCCTCAGTTGTGAAAAAAAGTGCTGCTCTTAAAGTGTCCACTTATGCGTCCTTCGCATCGTACGGTCTTACAGTCCTCGTTCTAGTATACAATGTTTTTAGCACCATCTTCCATTGAACATGAGTATGAAATTATCATTTCATTTCTCCTAAAATCTTATCCAATGGCATATTTCCAAGAGGCGAAGGGTTACCACTTTTCCATAGGTGTTATTTAAACGTTGAGAACAATTTCTTCATATTTTTAGTCAATACAACATATTAATACTTAGTATTCTGGCTTTTAGATATATCATTTTTCCTATAGATTCCAGAGGCTTACAGCCTTACAAAAAAGAGGTGAAAAAAACGAACAGAAAGTTAACCCTGTTGTTACTCGCAACTGTGGCCACTATTCTTCCAGCAGTAGCGGTCGCTGATGTGATGATTACAGGGCAAGTAAATGTGACAGGAACTCAGAATTCACCTGTGTTTCATTTGGAAGCAGGATCGAACTATCTGAATGCTAATGCGGCAGGAGCAATCACTTGGACTTACTCTTCGGCAGAGTCCATGGGAACAATTGACCTTGAGGGAATTTCCAACCAGACCACAGCGCTGGTCAATGTGCTTGACCTAAACCTTAGTGCAAATGCTGCGCCTGGAACTTTGACAATATCAGTAACAAGCAACTTTGTAGCAGGTACCTTGATGCTGGTTACGACAAGCTCACAGTCACTTGCTTCAATGCCATCCGGTGTTGACATAAGCGGCGGATCTGCAGTATCAGTATTCAGTGGACCAGTGTCAGGCGGACAGACTCTGTACATAGGTTTCTACTTGCCAGCAGGCCAAACAGGCGGTAGCGCAACTATAGACATCAGTTACTCCAGCAGTTAAGCACTCAGGAACTGAGTAATCAGTTTCAGAAGAAATAAAAGGAAGTGTAAAAAAAAATGAACAGAAAATTGACAATATTGCTCATAGCGGCCGTTGCAACAATATTGCCAGCGGTAGCTGTAGCTGATGTTCTCGTTACTGGGAATCTCACAATTCAGAGCGGCACAAATACAAACCTGTTCTACTTCCAGCAAGGTCCCAACTATCTGAAAGCGCACGCAGCAGGAGCCATTACCTGGATTGAGCCTGTCTCATCCACAAATCAGGGAACTATTGACCTAGAGGGGATTGGGAACCAGTCTACCTACATGGTGAATGTACTAGATATGAACTTCAGCCTGAGCCCAACAGCGATACCACCGCCCTTTGTGCTCTATCTGAATTTCTCTAACTCAAACTTCCCTGCAGGAACAGTTATGGTTGTATCAACATCGCAACTGACGATTACGCAGCTGCAGAGTACTCCAGTTACGCAGTACTCTGGAACTTCGATAGTCGTTAACGGCGGGTTATCTTCCACAGTAGTAGCAGTAGATCTATCACAGAATCCATCTCTGGTGGTTACTAACTTTGGTCATTCAACAACATTGTACTTTGGCTTCGAACTTCCACCAGGACTATACACTGGTGCGTCAGCTGACCTGACAGGAACCTTTGTCGCAACTTGAGGGTGAAAAAAATGAACAAAAGATTAACAGTCTTGATAATAGCCGCCGTGGCTGCTATATTACCAGCAGCGGCTGTTGCGGATGTATTAATAACTGGTTCAGTGAATGTAACGGGTACTCCCAACTCACCGGTATTCAAGTTTGACATAGGGCCAAACTACGAGCAGGCAGATGGATACATAAGCTGGCATTCTTATTCATCAGGGCAGTTCATGGGCGATTTGCACTTGAACCTAGCCCCCAACGAAAATGTGCTAGCAATAAATGTGTTTAAGATAGACTTTGGAGCATCAGCTGCACCAGGAGTCTTCTACTTCAACTTGACTGGTGCCTCAGCGATACAGTTTCCAGCAGGATCGATGATCTACTTATCCTCGAGCTTGATGAGCTTCTCACAGTTTGAGAGCCCATATTCGACAAGTTCACCGGCTCCTGGAATAACCACGTTGCCATTATCGATTCCAAATGGCAATACAGTGAGCTCAGGACCGATCAGTGTAACGGGTGGAACTACTCTATATGTTGGAGTTTACCTACCTGCTGGATCACAAGGATCAGCTGAAATAGACGCACAGGGACAGTACTTTTCTGGATGAACAGTAAATTTATTTAAAAATTTTTAATTTTTTTATTTTATCAGATTGTATTATTACCCACTTTCACGTTTAACACCATAAGTATTTTATGCAAAAACTATATGAAAGCCATTAGGTGAATTAAATGTTAGACTACAGTGGCATAGTCATATTAGTTCTTGCTTTCGTAGATGGCCTCCTATTTGGGCTTGCCGTCAAGAAGGGGGTGGTTTCTTTCGTTTTGTTACTGGTTGCTATAGTGATTTCTGCGTACGCAGGCTTTTCATTTGTACCAAATATTTCTTTAGGTAATTTATGGAATAATACGATACTTCCGTATATTACAAATCATCTTACTTCCGTATCTTCACTCATTCCAATTGGTGGGATTGGTTCACTTTCCCTAGTGATCGTACTGTTCATAATTGGACTTGGAATAGGAATTTGGAAAGGATAACCTCGCAACATCATTTAAATAATCTATTCGCTGGAAGGCAATTAATTATTTTGCTATCTTCCAGCCACCCCCTTCTTGCAATGTAAGAGGCATACCTGAGGAAACGAAGATGGCTTACGTTGTGTGCGTCGCTTCCAATGGTAAATTTTATCTTATGTTCCTTTGCTTTTTTAACCATATCATATGGAAGGTCAGACCGTTCCGGGAAGCCGTTAATCTCTAAGGCGACCTTGTTATCTTCACAAGCCTGGAACACTCTTTCATAATCAATTTTGTAGGCGTCTCTTGACCCGATTAGTCGCCCTGTAGGATGTGCTAAAGCAGATGCAAAACCGCTCTCTAGGGCCTTCACAACACGATGTGTATTTTCCTTAATGTTGTCTCCCACCCACTGGTGAAGGGCAACCAAAACAAAATCCATCTCTTTCAATAGGTTGGAAGGCAAGTCTAAGGTTCCGTCTTTCTTGATCTCCAATTCGACGCTCTTCAATATTTTGATGGAATTTTCTCTTTCATTTATTCTGTCGATCTCATTATTTCTCTGGACAAATCTCCCTTCATTGAGGCCATTAGCGACTTTCAAGCTCTGACTATGGTCAGTCAAGGCAATGTACTGGTGACCCATACTCTTCGCTCTTTCCACCATTTCCGTTAATGTGGAAGTTCCATCGCTGGTATTTGTATGTGCGTGAAGGTCTCCTTTCAACATTGAGTAGTCCACGAGATTAGGCAACTTTGATTCTTTGGCAGCTGATATTTCGCCAAGATTTTCCCTTAATTCTGGCGGAATCCACCTCATCCCTAAACTTGAATATATTTCTTCTTCACGAACCCCTGCAATGCGGTCATGATCTCGGTACAGGCCATACTCATTCAACTTTAGACCTTTTTCAATGGCCAGGTCTCTCATTTTTATGTTGTGTTCCTTGCTGCCCGTAAAATATTGCATTGCTGCTCCATAAGACTCGTTCTGCATAATCCTCAAGTCGCAATTTATACCAAATCTCAACCGAACTGAAATCTTCGTTTCACCCTTCACAAGTATATCCTCAACCTCTTCCATACTCGTGAAAAAATCAGTACATTTCTTGTAATCTTCACACACAACCAGAATGTCAAGGTCCCCAATTGTCTCTCTTTTCCTTCTAGTCGACCCGGCTACCTCTACTTTGCTGAAATGGCCGCTTTCTTTCATCCTAGCGACCAAGTTTTCTAAGTCTTCCTGTACAAGAGCAAGAAAGAGTCTGCTTGAACCTGTTTTCTTGTAAGCTTCAATAGACTTCTTCAATGCCTCTTCCGACTTTTTTCCCATTCCGGGCACTGATGATACTCTGCCTTCCTTGACTGCTGCCTCAAGGTCAACTAGATTCCTAACATCGAGTTCCTTAAAAAGAAGAGCTATCCTCTTAGGGCCAAGCCCCTGAATATTCCTTAAGGATTCAAAATCAACCGGGTATTTCTCTTTAAGCTTCTCATGCTTTTCAATTTGACCAGTCACCAAGTACTGGACAATCTTTTTCTCAGTTGCAGCACCTACACCTTCTATCTGTCTTAGTGCACACTTCTTTTCGATTTCTGTAATGTCTTCAGAGAGGGTGGAGATACTCATTGCCACTTTTCTGTAAGCCAGGGACTCCCACCTGTTTCCCTCAATTTCCTCCATGTCTGCAAGGTCTTGGAATTTTGAGGCAAGTTCCCTGTTTGACATATGATGCGCAGGCTTACCTGCAATAATAAGTATCTCATAGTAGGTTTGTAATTTATACCAAAATTTAGTGAGAAATCGAGCAGAGAAACCATTGAAAACAGCATACTGTGAATATGGATATATTCTCTATACACTTCGTTCACAGCCATATATATACGCTTAGCTCATGATTCGTATATCTGATCTCATGTAGGGGCCTCACATGAAGAGACTTACTTTAGCTCTGGTTCTTGTGACTTTCATCGTATTGATGCTTCCCGCAGCAGCCAGTGCTAACTTTTATGGTTACAATTACAGTTACAACTATAACTCTTATGATGATAAGTCATATGTGAGTGCATCTCTCCAACAAGGACCAAATTATCAGATTGCACACAAGTTGGGCTCGATTACTTTTCAGAAAAGCTATAAGGATTCATGGTGGTACGAGTATTTTTGTGGATCTGGCAGCCAGAGCACAGAGAAAGTAGACCTTGAAGGCATCAGCAATCTTTCGACCTCAATGTTAAATGTTCTAGACATAAATGTTACTAGTCAGAGTTACAAGCAAATGTCGTCCGTTCAGCTCAGCATTGGACTAACAGGTGACTTTCCCAACGGTTCAAAATATATTGTAACTGAAGTCAAGCTCCCCACTCAAAGTGATGTCTCATCCTGGTTACCATTTTCGTCCTCCCAATCCACATCCTTGAATTTCACATTTAGTCTCTCTCCTGGTCAAACCGCTACATTCTATCTCAGCTTCTACCTTCCACCGTCATCGAACTATGTTGGTTCATCTGCAATGTTATGGTATCAGGCGGGTTAAGTACTCTAAATATCTTTTTTCTTGAAAATTACTACAAATAAACTGCACTTTTATTTTAATACATATAAACTAGGTATTACATAAATCCAATAGTGGAATAACACTTATTAGATTTATATTTTATGTGTACGTTGGTTTCATGATGAAGGATCGAGATACTGAGTCGGAGAACGATGTTTAATTATTGGGTGTAATGATTATTATGTAGGTCTCATTTATAAAGCAAATTTTGACTCTTTGGCAGCGTAACTGCATACTTTCCCCTTCTTCATTGTTGAATTTATGCAAAATCCTCTTTCAGTTCTACCAGATTGAATAAATTTTTACAAGAAGATCGCAAATGTCGATAGAATTCCAGATGTGACAGGGTAAAAGTTACTGAAAGGAGGCGAGCGTTTTACAGTTGCCATAAACTTCTGCCCAAATATCCGGTTATAACTCTGATACAGATGATTCAATAGCGCCTGAAAAGCGAAAAGTGTAGTAAATGAGTAAGACCACTAGAGCAGCAATGACTCCTGCAGATACCATTAATGAGAAAGTTGCAAAATCAAGGACTTCACCCAGGAAGATAATGTTGACAATCGTGAGAAAAAATTCTCTGATCACAGCAGATTCTGTCAGGAAAGATGACATGCCAAACATTGATACTATGGTTCCTGCCACAGTTACTGTGACTCCAAAGAATACCTGCTGGACTCCGAAGATAATTATAAGGCCATTTAGTAAACTAAGAATAAAACAGTCGGCTAATATGCTGAATGAGAAATTCCTATCCTCCATTGCACTGATTCTCTGTGAGTCTTCGTCGAGATCCGGTTTGTACCTTCTCAATAGAGTCCGCAGGGTCACGCCGGCCACATAGAGTAATGTGGGGAACATGAATATCATCCTAAGCAGTGGACCATTTATCAATGAGAAATCATAAACTGTCCATACTTAACTTATGGCACCGTCAACTCGCTAGAGGCGAAATTTAAAGTCCAACAATGAGGAGTATGACTGATTATATCTTGGAATTCAGCTATATATTCAAGATATATTCTGGAACAATATTTTCTTTGTGATATTTCATCTCGTAGATCATACTACCACAAGATAGGCGTTCAAAAACCCTCATTCAGGGCTTTTTACAATATTGAATTAAGAAAGTAAACCATA
This sequence comes from Thermoplasmataceae archaeon, assembly GCA_046704405.1. GTDB lineage: Archaea > Thermoplasmatota > Thermoplasmata > Thermoplasmatales > Thermoplasmataceae. The sequence continues at coordinate 272,232 of JBJKSA010000018.1, forward strand.
ACTTACCTGAAAAAGTGCTGTCCTTTATCTAATCTAGTAGTTTACTCACTTTGAAGTTAAGCGAGCTACCAATTGACCAAATCCAATCCAATCTTGCTTGCTCTTTTCGGTTTGTTTCGCCTCTAATCTTGACAAAGTATCCTAATAGATATTGAGATCATGATCTTTGGTAGATACTTTCAACAGTTTTTCTTCAAGCTTCTCGCACCATAAATCATTGAACATCTGTTTTATTTCCTTCTCATTTATTGGAAGGGCAAACATGGAGAACAAATCACTTAGATCTCTGTCTCTTCCTGCTTGAAGTCTTAATGCCCAAAGAGCATCCAACCTAACAACGGGAATATTATTAGTGGTCCTGCCTGACAACAAAACTAATCTTTTATTGTTTTTGTTCTTTAGTATCCAATGGGCTGGAATGTCAACTTGTGCATCACCGTCCCTTACTGCACCAGCCAAGACATCTACAGTCACGATATCATTAACGTATCTGAACACTCGACCAGTATAGTTTTGAGGATTTGGAACGGAACCAGACTCTTTCTCAAAGTCATGGTTTACTAACCACTCTCTCACTGCGTCAATACTATTGAAAGGGATAACAACGTCTATGTCGTCTGAAAATCTTGGTCAACCGTAAGAAGAGACAGGATATCCTCCAATCAGAGCACCGCCATTATCCCAAGGCCAAGAATCTATCAATTTTAATGCTGCCTTTTCACGAATTTGCGGGTCAATCCTCAATAAGTTCCTCCGCAGTAGCATATATTCCGGGATGCTCTCTTATCAATCGCAGTACATCTTCTTTCTTTATTACTGGTTCATTGTCCTTTATATCATATTTCAAGAGATTAACGCTCTCGACTGATACTCTGGACCCGACTCTTTTTCGGCCGCGAGTTGGCACGCCGTTTTTGAGCAAATAATCTGTCCAATCACTAAGACGGTCTTTTTCAACTAATATGTGAAAGACTCTAAGGAATGCATTAGGGTATACCTTATACCGCCCGTTTGTCCATAGCTCAACTGCAGTGCTTCCATTCCACGCATATTTCCATGGAGAGCGAAGAATGATCCCCCTGATCCTATTCCATTCATGATCTCGTACATCGGGTCTCTCAGAGGGTCTAAAAAATCTGTACCTCCCGCGTCCTGTTCTTTCAACAACCCCCCTAAGTTTGAGCTCAGAGAGTAGTTTTGCAGACCTTTCGCTTCCTGTAACCATACGAACGTCAGTTGTTGTAAACTCATCCTCTCCAAAGGAGTATTCGAGTACATCAACATAGGTCAATCCCATATTCCTTAATAATCGGAACTTATATAAAAACTTTTATAAGTGTTGTTGCTTAGCCAATCATCATGAATTAAAAATGAAGTTGAATATGATTTAATACGTACCTTGACTTTTTGGATTAGGTAATCATTTGGGAGCTGCTGTAGTTTCACTAGGTATAGCATTCATCGTCGCTGGGACCCTATTTCTTTTATTTGGGTCAAGGTACCTATCAGAACCAGAATCAGCATTCGTTATGATTGGAGGAATCATTGTAGTTATTCTCGGTTACTCTGGTAAGTTATCTGGCCATAAGGGCAGCCATAGATAATTCCTCATTCTGGCCATTTCGATCATATTTCTTGTCATAACGCCGTATAATAATAGTTATACAGCATTCTTGTAAGTCTCTCATAGGCATACTATGAAACAACATCACTCAGATTGCGCTTCGTAATTCGAAGAGTAATCGAGAGTCCAGCAATTGCAAGACTGTAAGTTACAATTAGTAGGATTAGGCTGATGACTGAAAAGATTGAAAGAAATCCAAATGATATAGTTGTGCCTAAGAGGATTTTGCTTAGGTACCAATTATAAATTGCATAAGCAACACTCAGCCCCAGGGCAATTAGAAACAAAGTTCTTGAAGACCTTGGACCATGCAAAATTGTGTTAAGTTTGAAAGGGCAAACTAGTAAGAGCGACCCAAGTAGCCCTATGACAAGAAGTGGATAATCTGTTCTGAAAAACCCTCCGAGCTGGAATGTTTGATCTTCCAATTCAGGAATAAGAAAAGCCGACGCTATTAACAGGAGAGCAATAAGGAGAAGCGAAAACCTGTGACTAGGAACCCTGCCAAGATAGGGGAGGATCAATATTCCGGCCAATAATAAACTAAGACTGCGAACTGGAACGAATAAAAAATAAAATGCATATGAGAGAGGGAGAAGGGCTGATGTCATGTATATTTTCGAAACAAGGAATCCGATAAGGAGGATGCCCATATAAGACACAACATACACAAGAAACGAAATAATGGTCGGTCGAAGAGATCCTCTCACTTTGAATTCCGGGAATAAGATCTTGGACTCAACCTGGTCCTGCACAATAATTGAAAGAATAGTGCCTTAAAGAATTATTGGATTTCAATCATCGATTCTGCGCATGATGAATATTAGAAATCCAAAGTTTGAGCGTTGTATTATTTACTATGTTTTATAGTAGGAAAATTACCCTCTAAATTAAAAATACCTAGTATGTAGACATGTAATAATTGCAATATCGTTCTGCCAGATATGATATCTTAGTAAAATAAACTTGCACTTATCTACAATTCATTAAACTGGTCTGAGATTATCTGTTTTCCTTGTGTGAGGGAGAGTGTCAGGTTAGTGGGCATTATTATAACAATGAAATTTGAACGCTGGCCGAACTCTTCAGTTAAGGAGCCTATAACCCCTTGGAAATAAGCGTATTTTCCACCTGAAACTGTGTTCACCTGTGATGAATGCAGGTTAAGGCTATTCATTAAATGCTGGAAGAGATTGCTTGCATTATTAGATGAGTTGTATTGCACCACAACAACGTTAATGTTGGAAGCAGAGTAGTTACCAATTAGTTCAGAGTCCAGATATTCCCAGGTCAGATTAGTAATGCCAACACTGTATTGCTTTCCAAAATTGGTCAAAGGATTCGTCTCATTTACGGCAAAGGGCTTTACCTCCCACCTTCCACCCATTATCTGTGTGATCTGCTTTTTCGTAACGAGGGTTACTTTAGATTGAATAGGATGGCCACCGCCAATCAAAACATAATAAGATATGGTGGATCCAAATAGGATTGCAATCAATAGTAAGACCATCCAGTTCTTTACCTTTGAATTCCCGACTATGCTTTTCCTAAGAAAAATTCTTGCATTATGCACTATTAGTTTGCCCTGGGATCTTTTTCTGCGTTCAGGCGGACCAGTCATTGTTTGTAAATCCCAATTGAAACTAGTATAGTAAATTTTGTTCAGTTCCATTTCATATTGCCGCTGTATTAGTTGACATCAAGCCTGGATTACAAGAGCAATTACATAAAACAAAGAGAATGTGGTCCTGAAAAAGGTGCTAGCTGCTGTTATGCATAAAAGCAAAATCGCTGTAAATAATATCTATTAATTTTATCTCTAATATAATGCTACATTACATATTTTATATTGATAATCTATCTTCAAATCTCACTTAATACAAATCACAATTCAGAATATGAAAATCAAACTAAGTAAAAATACTTGGAACAATTTATTTAATAATAGCAACCAACAGTTATAAAAATCTTCATAAGATATCTGTGTGTGCCACGCGATGAAAGCAAGGGACTTCTCATCGTAGTTTTTACATTGCTGATACTTCTATTAATGCTAGTTTTTCCATTTGGAATGGTTCCCGCTCATGCTAATTCTCAATTTAATAAAGAGCAGACCCCTTCTCCAATTTGTTCTGCATCAGTAGTTTACTCTAGTCAACCTGCAAAGGTAGATTATGTCTCAGTAGGATTTGAGCCACAATCTATGGCATACGACGCAAACAATTCATACCTTTACGTGGCCAACGCGGGCAACAATAATATTACTGTTCTGGACAAAAACAATACTCCAGTGACTACACTCCAGGTTGGCAATACCCCTGAAGGTCTACTTTTCGATCCCCATAACAGTGAAATGTACGTTGCTAACTGGGGGTCTAATAATGTGTATGCATTAAATTCTACTTCAGAAAGAACTGTTGCAGTTATAAGTGGTTTTCATGGGCCAGATGGTATGGTTTATAACCCGGAGAACAACCTTATCTACGTTACCAACAATGGTTTAAACACTGTATCTGTGTTCAGTACGAATACTAACACAATAATTGGGAACATAACAGTTGGTCCAAACCCTGACAAAATAATTTACGATCCTGTAAATCAGTTCATGTACGTTACAAATGGATACTCTAATACAGTATCTTACTTCAATTCTAATAATGTGTTCTTAGGAAACATCACTGTACAGGCGAAACCATTTGGGATTACTTTCGACCCAATTAATGGCAATCTCTACGTCTCAGACTCTGGGACTGGAAATGTCTCCGTTATAAACACGACCTCAGAATCAGTCATGAAAAACATTTCGCTTCTTAAAGTGTCTAGTGTTGCATCACCATTCGATATTTTTTATCTCCACTTGGATAAAATGGTCTATTCCTCGACAGCAACTGGCATTCTGCCACTAATTGATCCCTCTAATGGAAACGTGGTTAGGAATATCTCCCTCTCTGGACAATATTTTGAGACCTTCGCATTTGCTTTTGACCCTTCTAATGACCTCCTGTACGTCTCAAACGGATATGGATACAACATTGCTGCGGTTAACCTTACCTTGAAGGTTACATTTCTCGAAAAAGGGTTGCTGAGCGGGCAGAAATGGGGAGTGGAATTAAATCACACCTTCAATTACAGTAATTCTCTAGAAGTAGTTTTTACGAACGTTTTACCTGGTAGTTACTCATACTCTGTTCTGAAGAGCAATAATTACGCTCCTGTGAATATGGATGGCTTCGTGAATTTATCGATTAATAGTGTTTCCATAGGAGTCACCTATAAACAGCAAACTTCCTGGACTCAATACATTTTACCCATTGGAGTGACAGTCTTCATTGCATCTGTAGCAGGAGCCGTTATTTTCAGAATAATAAGAAAGTGAGATTCAAAATATTAAATTGACACACTATGAGAGGATTAAATGCTCAAATCTCTGTAACGCCTTATCTCTTAAAGCTCCTCCCTCAAGGGTATAGCCTTTAACGAGAGCAACTTTACTTTTTTACGATAGATATTTGAAAATTACAATCTAGGTCTATAGACTAATTGATACAATTTGATGTATTATAATTTTGTGGATAAAGTATTCATACATTTTCTTCAGAGCCATTGATTCGTGTTGATGCATACATCAAGCGGATATAATGAAGATTAAGGCACTGTTCGTCGTCGTTATTACTGCGCTTGTTATCCTAGGGTCGTTTTTTGCCTTATCATACGGCTTATCAAACCATTCAATCTCAAGTTCTAAGGTTTTTTCCACTGCAACCTCAACGACTTGGAACGGTTTCCTTACAATTTATCGGAATGGTTCTCTAAGTGATCCGTCAGCACCTGTAGGTCATACTGGTTCATATTACAACCTCACTGGGAATATATCTGGTGGAGTTACGATCGAAAATCCTGGTGCCATTTTTAATGGGAATGGATTCATAATTTCAGGCGTTAGCGGTGGCACTCCACTGTTGATAAATGGAGCAGATAATGTCACTTTTGAAAGTACGGTCCTATATGGTTCTACAGCTCCTGTCCTAAAGACTTACCTTTCAAGCAACGATCTAATCTGGAACAATACCATTTTCGGAGTCAACTCTGGAATCTCCATAAATTCTCCAAATACAATTGTCACTGGTAACACAGTGAATATGACACTCACCAGCCCAGGTTTCTCGGGAGTTCCGGTAGCTATAGTCACCGGCGCAAGCAACACTACCATAACTTATAACACGGTATACGTGCCCATCAAAAGCCAGGGGATCCTCATTAATTCCAAGAGCTGTAATATCATAGGAAATTCTGTAAACATCACTGGAACAGGCTCTACTGGCATAGAAGCCCTGAATGGTAACAATCTAATTTCAAGTAACAAAGTGTTGGTGCGGGGAGATTCATCCTTTGACATTATGCTCACTTACGGTTCACAATCAAACAATCTTAGTCAAAATAAATTGAGCATGGCTGGAAACAGTTCCTCCGGCGTATCGGTTTCAGATGGATACAATCAATTAGAATTAAACACAATAATTGTTACGGGCAATTCTAGTTATGCAATTAACATACCCTACTCTGGCACAGGCACGATATCAATTAGTGAAAACCTGTTGAATATAACGGGCCAATCCTCCAAGGGCATTTACTCAAACGCAGGCAATACCCTGGTCACAGATAATAAGATTGTCGTTAGAGGAGACAATTCATACGGCATAAACAGCCTTAAGAAAAGCACCTTTACAGCAAACAATATATCAGTTGTAGGTTCGTCTTCTTATGGAATATATACTCTGCTGAATGATTTGCTAATTTCAGAAAATTCTATTCTGGTTCAAGGCGACAATGATGTGGGGCTGCTAGCCTCTTCGGCTTCCTATCTGACTGTTAAAAGTAACACCATAGTTGCAATGGACAACAACACTACTGGGATCTGGTTCGGAGGTAGCCATTCTGAACTGAGTCTCAATTTAGTCACCTCAGGCATGAAAAATGGCACTGCCCTTGTCCTGCACCAGGATTCCATGGATGTGGTGTCTAACAATACGCTCTACAACAGTTCGGTACTACTTAGTAGCTCATATAGCACAAATGACCTGTTCGTCGGCAACAATTTTTCAAACAGCAAGAATGCATTTGTAATATCAGGGGCTGGCAATGATAAATTCTATCACAACAGTTTCGTGAACTACACTTCATATTCTATCGCTTTTAGCACATCGTTGACCTGGGACAATGGATATCCATCAGGAGGAAACTTCTGGTCAACATATGTAGGAAAAGATTTATTCAGTGGACCTGGGCAGAATGTAAGTGGACCTGATGGAATTGGCGACAAACAATTCAATATTACCCCACTCTACGTGGATCACTACCCCTTGATGAAATCTTGGAGCCGCCCCATGGTGATCTTTACTGAGGTGGGCCTTGCGCTAGGAACACCCTGGTCTGTATCCTTTAATTCTTCTGAAGCTACCTCATCTACGAACACCATAAGCTTTGGCATACCTGACGCTGCCAATGCCACTTATACTTACACGGTCGCAAGTGTATCTGGATACCTCTTCCAAGTTAGCAAGGGGTCAGTGATATACACTGGATCTAACATCTTCGTTACTATCACATTTACTCCCATTGTGCCGCCGCCACCTCCTCCGCCTTCCAGCTATTCTGTGCATTTCAGTGAGAGCGGACTACCTCAGGGAACAGCATGGAGTGTGACTTTTAATGGAAGCAAGTTGAGCTCGACGACTGCACAAATAGAGTTTAGTGCCCATAATGGTTCTTATTCGTACAACGTTGAATCTGTTGGAGGTTACTCGTTATCAAAAAGTATTGGAACAATTATCGTCAACGGTCAGAATGTGTCTGTATCTGTACAGTTCTCCAGAGTCAGTTACGTTGCTACATTCCACACCGTGGGCCTGCCCTCTGGAATTACATGGTACCTGAATTTCTCAAACGGTCAGTCCTATTCATCCAATGGCTCTTCCATCTCAGTTAATGTCGCCAATGGTACTTACACCTACACCATAAGCAATGTGAGCGGATACAATGTATCTAGAAACCATGGCAGCCTCTCTGTTAACGGGCAGAATCCAGGAGCTGTATTTGTTACATACACCAAACAAACTCCTATTGTTCCACCCATTCACTTTGATTTCTGGATTTACATAGTTATAGGAATTGTAATCGGTGCAGGTGTTGTTGCTACAATATTGACCGTATACTACAGGAGAAGATAATTGGGAGACCTGAGGTATAGACGTTGCAATATGTCGACAACTCAATACACACCTATTCAATTATTGATTTTAAGGTTCCAACGACAAGTTAGAGACGCATCATTCAATATATAGTAAGTGTTCTGATGAAAGTTGCCTTTGCGTTAATCTCCTAAGGAAGGTAATTCCTTTCATCATCCCGACCTGTTATAATGACAATTAATGAATTATAATATCAACCAAAAGGAACGATGACGCTCAGAACAGATTTTAGTACATTGAGAGAGGTGCTAGTTCCATCATGAGGGAAGAAATCAAAAGAGAGTTATTGGGTAGAATAATACATTCAGCAGATTCCTTCCAAACTGGTCAGCAATCAAATATTCAAGGAAATTTTTTCGATAACTTCTGGCAAAAAAATTAGTCATTGTAAGTTTTACTTTTCCTAAAATGAATATAAGAGATAAGGAGCGATTAGCAATGAAATTTTGGAGAAAACATTCAAAGTT
>JBJKSA010000019.1:0-13543 GCA_046704405.1 Thermoplasmataceae archaeon
TTTGAGTTACCACATATAATTATGTGTATTAAATATACATACTTTTTGGTGTCCACAAAAAATGCTGAACTATCTTCACTGGTAAATGTTTAAATGATTATCTGAGAGAAAGATACTTTCCAAATTCGCAAGACCAAATTTTTCATTCAAATATTACTTCACTTTGGAAATGAATTGGTATATCATAATATGTAGACAGATCAATCAAAAATGCTTGCAGAAGTACCTCGGACGCTAAATCCATCGCCTTTGACCTAGCTCGACAACCTCCGCCCAGTTATAAGGGATTAACCGGCAATATATGAAAGATGCTGAATTTTGTTGAAGGATGAGAAAATGATCTTTTTCTGAATTTGCATTGTGGGAGAAATTAGGATAAACGTTCCATGCAATATTTTTAATGAATAATCGTTAATAACGGTAAATAACGTTTGAAGGTAAATTTGTAGGGAGACTTCTCAACAATCGGTCCAAATCAAGTAAATTAGTGTTAATATAACACTGTTGAATAATATCATATGGCAAAAGAAAAGTCTGAAAAGTAGGAATAAGTTGAAGTACAGATGACCATCGTGAACTTTATTAAGAGGGAGTGTAATTCGATTGAAGTTAACGCTCACTGAAGTGACACATAAGTTAGAAGACGCTGTTATGAATGAAACAAGACCTCATTACAGTTGAATACTTGTGGAATACTGATCAAAATAAGGTGTTTTCACATTGAAAAATTCTACGTATGAATTCACGTTATTCTTTTCACTCATAAAGAACATTTCTTAGATTCTTTATTTAGTTTCTCAGTCTTTGTTTAGTCTGGCTTCGTCTATCGTAGGTTCGAATAGTTCTACCGGATTTCCAGACGGATCCTCAACAATTACCTGCCTACCTCCCACCCCGTTCACTATTTCATTTCTGAATCGTACCGAGGAACTCCTCAGCCTGCTCACCAAATTTTCCAGGTCGTTCACCTCAATAGAGAACCTATTCCATCCGCCAGGCGTCTGCACAGTGCCATCTGGCATTGATGATCCTCCACCTGCCTGCGGATTGGGGCTGCTCAAGACGAGTCTAAGTGCGCCCCTCTGAAGCATGGCAAATGCTTTTGCTGGGTGAATAATTTCTTCAAAGTTCAACTGCCCGCAATAGAACTCTATCGCTTCATCAACGTCATTAACGATATACCTTACCTGAACTTTAATAGAAAACAACCCCCTGAAAATACAACCAATAATGGCTTAAAAAACTACCTTTTTACTTACCTCCAATAGTTTATAATGCTTTTCATCGTGGAATTTATTTTCACAACGACATTGTTCTCATTTTTGCAATACCACGTTCAAGACAGTTCAAACTTCACTGAGCTTCGATACTGGGGAGTAATCTTTCATCTTGATTATCTTTTACCGTGGAAAAAATGGGGAATGTCTATTTTGATGACCAACTTACAATATACTCAAAATTTGTCCAACCCCTTAAAATAACGGTTTAAATAACATAATTGAATAATATTATATGGCAAAATAAAAACATACAAAAGAGGGGGAGCAAATAGTTATAAAGAAAGAAATTAGGAAATAGTGGTGTACAAATGACCAAAATTAACTGAACCGGTTTATGAGGCGAATTGATGGCCCACACTGTTGAGACATCAGGCGATTGAAAATTACCTCATCGAACGTTAGATAATATTTAATATTGTGTTATACATGTTATACATGTGACTGAAGCTGATAAAAAAGAGAAAAATGATACTCTCGTTGTTAGAAAAATTAACAAGACTATCTACAACAAATTCAGAGAAAGAGCTTTAGAAGAACATAGGAATGTTGGGGATGCGCTTAACCAAGCTATGGTTGAGTGGTTAGAAAAACAGAATGAACGAAGAAAGCTACATATAGAAAAAGTACTGAATTTGAATGGAATAGTCAAGACAGAGAAAACGGTGAAATGGAGTGAAGAGGTTGACGAAGCGCTTTACGGTGACTCGGCTTGATCTTCATTGATACAAGTGTGCTTGTTGCTTTTATGGTAGATAAAGACACAAATCATGAGAAGGCTGTTTCATTAATGGAGGAAATAGTGAGTGGAAAGTATGGTTCTGCAATCACCTCCGAGTATGTGTTTGATGAAACAGTAACTGTAGTTCTGGTTCGCTCCAAATCATTGGACATAGCAGTCAACGCTGGAGATTTGATTAAGGAGTCGATGCCCGTGCTCGATGTGGGCAGTAGCACATTTGAGGCATCCTGGAGAAGATTTAAAAATCAAAAAAATTCTAAATTTAGCTTTACAGATTGCACCATTCTTGAGGTGGTTGAATCCAACCATATACAAAAACTGGCCACATTTGATAAGGAATTTGAAAGCGGCGAAAGTTTCAAGGTGGTTAGATAACCATTTTTCCAATTTATCAGTTAACTCAGCTGGTTAACTAAAGAAGCCAAAATAATATTTTTTGGTTTAGAAATTAGTCTTCAGAGATATTCTACAGAATTGGGGAAAGATGATTTTTGAATTCCGAGAGATAAAGGTTTCGCTCAATCCTTGCTTGTGTTGGAAAACTATTTGTAGTGTAATAATCGTTAGACAAATCAGCCAGAAGTGCTTCCAGATGAAAGTCAGACCCTAAATCCATCGCCTTTGACCTAGCTCGACAACCTCCTCAGGTAATGCGGGATTATTCTAGAATATAAGAAACATACTGAATTTTTGTTGAAGGCAGTGAATGTATCTTTCTCACAGTTTACACTCTCGGTGTATTTAGGACAACATCAGCAGAAAAAATTTTAAGTGAATAATTGTAAATAACGTCTGAAGGCAAATTCGTAGGGAGACTTCGCAGTTGTTTGTCCAAATCCAGTAAATGACGATTTATATAACATCTTTTAATAATATCATATGGCAAAAGATGATCCACAACAGAGGTGAAACGACATAGAAGTTCGCCTATAGATAAGGTATATATGTAAGTTATACATATAACAGATATATGGAAAAGAAGACAACTGTTGGACCGAAAGGTCAAGTAGTCATTCCAAAGGATATCAGGGATAAGATCGGCATCAAGGAATATTCTGAGGTTCTTGTTGACACTATTGATGATTCGGTAATAATAAAGAAGCTCAAACCAGAGTCAGTTACATATGTAGACTATTATTGCACTACTTATTCAAAGAAGATCTCTAAGAGAATTAATATCAAGAAATTAACAGAGGAACAATATGAAAGGAACATTTTACATTGATTCCAATGTTTTTTTATATCCCGTTCTTTACAATGATCTCAAAGAATCTGAGACTGCAAGGGAAATATTATCAAATATTGAGAAAAAAGACATACATGCATATACCTCAACCTTGACTTGGGACGAGATTTCTTATGTTGTTGAGAAAATATTAGGAAAAACGGATGCCATTGAAGTCGGAAAGAAGTTCATAAATTTTCCATTCCTGAGATTTATATCTGTGGATGATGAAATAATTAGGAGAAGTCAAGTCATCCGTGAAAAATATAATCTGAAACCAAGGGATTCAATTCACTTGTCTTGTGCTATCGAACGCAATATATCTAAAATCATAACAGACGATGCAGATTTTGATGGTATCAAGGAGATCAAGAGGATTCCAATAAAGTAGTAAATGGATGGACTATAAATCCATCACCTTTTACCTATCTCGACGGCCTTTACCCAGTTATGGAGGGGGCCGTAATACAATTGAACTAAGTGAAGAATTTCTAATCGTTCCGAAAATAATGGATGCTCAGACGAGCCCTGTTGCCTTAAGAGAGGCGTCCCATAGTATTTTTGCGTTCTGAGTATCTTCAGCCTGCTTATTTGGGCGCCTTAGGTGCCTGTTACCATAATACTCTCCAGGAATCCAGTCTTTTCCAGGAGTAGTTGTTGCAAGCCAGACTAGGGTGTCAGCTCCTTTTTCTGGAGTTTTCAAAACATACTTTATTGGTACAGAGTAAAGGAGTTTTGTGCTTCCACCGAACTCACTTCCAAAATTTGTCCTTACCACTCCCGGATGAAATGCTACTGCAGAAATTCCTTGAGAATAGAAACGCCTGTGAAGCTCTTTTGTGAAGAGAACATTCATGAGCTTGCTCTTGCCATATGCCCCCATACGGCTATAACCCTTCTCGAGCCTTAGATCGTTTAGGTCGGTTTCCCCCGAAAACTGTTGCGCAGCACTGGAAGTATTGATCACACTTGCCCTGGAAGAGCAAAGAGTGTCCATCAAAATGTTAGTAAGTAAAAAACCGGCCAAGTGGTTAACCTGGATAGATCTTTCATAACCGTCTTCGGTTATCATTTTTTCAGAACCCATAATTCCCCCAGCATTGTTCGAAAGAACATCAATAGTGGAGTAATCTCTTTTTAGGTCTTCTCCCAGTTGCCTCACATCAGTCAATCTTGAGAAATCTGCAATGTAATAAGGCACTTGCAGTTCATCTGCCACTGCTTTGGTCTTTTCTTTGGACCTTCCAGTTATAACAACGTTAGCACCGCTCGATTTTAGTTTGGTTGCAGCTGCACGCCCTATACCGTCACTCCCTCCAGTAACTACAATAGTTCTTTCCGTCAAATTGACCACCAGTAAATTACGATACTTTGGAATAGAATAAACTCGGTAATCTACTTTATTGGTTGGATTTGCTTCCTGATTTCTTATCAAGGACCAAACCTAAGAAGTAATTGGTAGCCGTCTCCTGAGCTATACAGAAATCTGCAGAATTAGCGCAATCTCCAGGAATTTCAAGAAAAGTGAGATTACAAATATGATCCCATTTCACCTTCTATGAAGCCCTTAACAGTCTCAATACTCATAAGACCGTTGCTGCTTCCCACCATTGAATATTTCATTGCTAATTCATCTCCCGGGAGCTCGACTATTTGCATGTAGTCGACTCGTCCAAAAAGCGCCAATGAAAGTTTTAGCTGACCCCTATTGCTTCTTATGAATTCTGCCAATTTTTCCATTGTGTCCCTGACTTCTACCATACTGGCCTTTCCCTTATCAGTGACTCTTATGAAAAAAACGTATGTTGACATTGATTAATGGTACTCTCCAATGTTTATGAATTGTTTGATCAACAAGGCTCAAAAGTAGAGGACTGCTTTATACGAATCGGTCTAAATTTTAGATCTATACTACAGAGGCTGACAAGTGTGTTATCAGCTGGAGGGCGTCTCCAGCGATGCACACGTTAATCCTGATCTTCCCCTTCCTTCTTCTCTTCCTTTTTCTTGTTAAGACCCTTCAATAGCCCTTTACCAAACCCTTTGACCGTGTCTACCCCTTTCTTAGCAACATCTCCTATAACTTCTCCGGACCTCTCGGCTACGCCCTCCTTTTTCTTATTCTCCTCTTTTTCTCCCATTTTGAATACCCCTGATACCAATTAATCGCCCCTCATATAACCTTTATCTCTAAGTCTTGACCTCCTCTTATCGACCAAACTTCTCTTTTCTCCTAATTAATACAACTGCATTGATATCATCAACTAACAGAACTAGGCGGATGTCGCTTCCTTTTTTGAAATTTTCATTCTGAATTCGAGTTTGGAATTTTCAAATTAGGTTTCAAGAGCCTTTTGTAAATATACATAATGGCTGTTATTGCCAACGACCCTATAAGCCAGAAAATGTAAAAATGAGAATACCACCACATGGGTGAAGTTCTGATATCTGCGGCTTCAAGCAAAGCGGCAATAGCAAGGATCAACGCCAAGAAGAAGTAGAGAAACAGAGTTCCTTTCAAATACTCCAAATTACGTCTTGACGAAGAAAGTAACATCATTAGAAGTCTTATACCAATCATAAGACCAATGGGATATGCAGAAAGTTCAATCCACACAGCAGGATGGGCGTAAAGACTCAATTCCTGCAGGATCGTTTGATGAGTTTCAAAAGCATATGAAGATGCAGCCAGACCGGATTGTATAGTTGACAAGAAGAATAGAAATACACCTATTATAGGTATACAAGTGTAAGTCGCTATGGTAAGATTGTTATGAAATATAGCAAAAGAAAGAGAAGCAAACCCGTAAGAGTAAAGGTAATGGAGGTTGGCTACACTTTTTCCCAAGGGTGGTATGTTTATCTGTGAAAATTGAAGGCTTATGGTGAGAATAATCTCTAATGCGAATATGATGTAGTATTGCAGAGCGAAATTCTTTCTTAGTCCACTGATTAAACTTTGTAGTAAAGGCACAATATTGATATACTAATTGGGTAAGTTTATTAACCTTTCCTTTCAAGTGAATGGTCAGTAAATGTGGACTAAACAGCGTCCTCGTCGATCCTTCATGATGAATTGGCATAGATTATCTAGTAAATATCCAACCTGCAAAAGACAATGCAAGAAAAAATCTAGAAGGAGCTAAAATGTAAACTGCTGAAAATCTGGGTACTTTGTGCAAGCCTCTTTCGCCTCTGAAATTCGCTAAGGGGATGTCGTTTTTCTGAATACCCGAAAGAGATGCTTCATTGGATAGAAAAATACCCTTAGTGTAGCCTTTTGCAACAGGTTTGTCCTCACCTCAGTGAATAAGAGAAGTAATAAAGTCACAGACACTAAAATACCTAAGAGTATAAAGCCATCAGAGTGGAAGAGAAGGAAGAGGTAGTAAATCCCCACGGGTTCAGTCAGGAATGCAAACGAATAGTAGTTGAGATTATCACCCTTAAGAAAAGGTATGCCGTAACCCTTTTCTGCCAGGTGGTCAAAAAACAAGGAGAATAACATAAAAGACAAGAAAATAGGGAACAGTCCATTCGAGATCATTGTATCGTGCCTCCATTATTGGAATGAACTAGAAGTTCACCGGTTTTTTTAGCATGTTGAAGATATTTTAATGTTGCTATATAAATATATAAAGTAAGTTTATAGCAATCTTTTAATTTATTCCCCTGAAACAAATTAGCATTTGGATTTATCTTACACTTGAATGTACTAAAGTGCCACGTAACTACCGATCAACATGATGGATTATTACAAATGTTCCTAACATCAAAGGATATACTTGAAGAGACCTTGTATGGGCCCCTTGGCAAGTAGACCATAGATTTCTGGTTAGCTACATATGATTTGCCGCAGTTTCCAGAAAATATCTACTCTGAAGGACCTCTTCTGAAGTATTTATTAGCTTTCAACGTTATATGTCGATCTGCAAAAGTTAGGGAAGATTTCTATGCAGTATTTCAGCGTACTCACGGTACCTGGGTCTAATTACAAGTTTTCGGCGCCTCTCAGGGAGCAGGAAGGTTGGAAAGATCACGCCTTGTTCATGGATCGACTATCTGAATCTGAATTTGTTTTGCTTGGCGGACCAGTAGGAGAAGGATGGGCGAGGCTTTTGGCATTATCTGCCAATGACAGTCGGGCGGCATATTCTAGACTTGGAGATGATCCCTGGGCGAAGTCTGACATGTTGAGGATTGCTTTATTCGATAGGTGGAACATAAAGCTCAATGGTCTGGATAAATTTAGGATGCGAGGAAAAAGCGAGAGCAAAGAATATTATGCGGTTAAGAGAAAATTTGGTCCATCCTGGAATTATGACTTAGAGATGAATGAGCAGAAGGAATGGGAGGAGCATGCAAATTTCATGGATGACCTTGTGGACAGAGACTTGGTTGTTCTCGGAGGACCACTGAATGATGGTCCGTATGTTCAGCTCATTCTGGAATCGGAAAGTATGTCTTCTCTATTCGAAGTTTTGCAGGAAGACCCTTGGGAAAAGAGTGGCCTATTAACAGAGGTGAGCGTGCAGTACTGGAACTTGTTGCTCTTTCCTCAACCTCAATGAAGAGGGAACCATTAGTTATTTCAGCCTGGCTTCGAGATGGATTCTAACGTTGTTCCTGAGGGCATTGGAGATAGGACATCCCTGTTCAGCCTTTGCGGCCAGATCCTTAAATTCTACCTCAGTTAGATCGGGAACTTCCCCCTCAACAGTAAGATGCATATCCGTGACCTTGTAGCCTTCTCCCACCCTATCAAGGACGCACTTCGCCGTCACAGCCAACTTTTCCGGTGTCTTTCGAGATCTTCCCAAAGTTGCTGAAAGTGCCATGGAAAAGCACGCAGCATGTGCTGCTGCAAGTAGTTCCTCTGGGCTAGTTCTTCCATTTGGTGATTCTGTCCTTGATGCCCATGTTACAGGTGTAATTGGGAGTCCGCTGCTAACAAACTCTATGTTACCGGAACCCTTCAGGAGGTCGCCCTCCCATACAGTTTTTGAAATTCTTTCTATTGCCATTAACACAACACTCCTGTTCTTGACGGCACAACCGAGAAGGTCATGCTTGTCTTTTGAATAGTATTCTCACTTAAATCCTTGCAGGTTTTTTGGAACTGAAAATACTTCGTTTGCGTTCAATTCTTAAGTAAATATTGTGAAACATCACTGAGTGGAACTAGCCTCATTGGAAGCACAAAGAGGCTGATCTATCTTCCTAACTCCTCAATGTTGTCAGTTAGTATTTTCTCAGATTCTAAACATGGGCCATAAGACAAGTGACTTGGGGTTTTGTCTCTAAATTGTCTTGATATACATCCAATAGTGCCAAAAGACTCATGGATGGATTACAATCTGCCAAGACAATCAAGTATAAATTCAGTTTTCCGTTCGTTCACACGACTGAGAACTCTGCTTCTTCGGAAGTGAAACCCTTGAGTGTCTCTACGTTCTCCAAACTAGTTTCCGCGCTTTTCATAGAAAGTTGAAGTGCCGCTCTGTCGCTTGGTAGATCCACAATCCTAACAACATCATATCTTCCTAGTGTCATGAATGAACCCCTGCTGTGTCCTTCAAGATTCTTTATGAGATTCTCGATCTCAATTCCACCCTTCTTGACATCCTTGAGGTTTGATCTTCCTCTTTCAGTCAATGTCACCAGATAAACATATGTGGGCATAATGATATTTAATTCTGATGAAGATATGAACACAATCCGTTACATTTAAAATTTCCAATATATCCATTTGAAGTGTTTAATTTGACCCTGAACCTTTCTAGGACGCCTTAGAAAGAATTCGACAAAGGCAAAAGTGAGAAAATCTTTGATGAGGGAGCAATCATGCAAGAAATTCAAATAAAAATCCGATATAGGTCGATATGGAGTTCCTGAATGGCACATGCACTGGAAGAACTGTGGAGATCAATGATTTCGCAAGAGTCAACATGACTTTCAACTCTTGCAGCGAAAAACCATGCATATTCAGCAGGGATTTTAGCAGCCTTTTTCGAACTTTTGAAGATCATATTTCCAAGCTCAATGAGCCTAATATCAAATGGGTTGAAGCAGAAAAATACAAAATAACTGGAAGAGTAGTGTGGAGTTGATTTAATGGGGAAGGACATTCGGCCAATATTTATAGGGGGTATTCCGGGAGTGGGAAAGAGCAGTATTTCTGGATATTTGGCCAAGGAGCTTGGTATAGACCTTGTGCTCTCTGGTGATTACATGCGTGAGTTTATACGCCCATTTGCAAACTTTGAAGCGTTTAGCGTACTCAAAAAAAGCGTTTACCAGTCGTGGAGCATTTTCGGAGCTAAGACTGAAGCTAATATAGAAAAGGGTTTTCTAGCACAGGCAGAGATAATAAACAAAGGTATATCAGCTGTTCTCAGAAGAAGCATAAAGAACGGAGAGCCGATGATAGTTGAATCTCTTTACTTCGTCCCAGGACAGATAGATTCTGACATACTGAAGGGTACAATTCCACTATATCTCTACATATCAGACTTGGACCTTCATGTAAAAAGGCTGAATGAAAGGCAGGAATTCACACATTTTAATTCTCCTGGTGATAGGCTTTCCAGGGAGCTTGGCACATACAGGGTAATGATGGATTATTCACTTAAAGAGTGCAAGAAATACAGCATTCCCGCCTTTGATAATCTAGATTATTTAAATACTCGTGAACGAATACTTAAGTACGTTAAGGAAAGCATAAGGTGAGTCCTTTGGTGGAGCTTAAGGATAGGGGAGAAGAAATAAGAAACAGGCTGATTGAGACGGGTCTTTTTCGAGACCCTGGACATTATAAGCCCTCCACGGAGGTTGGCAGGATTTCATATGGGCAGGGTTACCCCATTACTGCGGTAGAGAAGTTTCTTGGATACTTTGACAGGCAGAACAATATAGCCAATTTTCCTTCTATCTCCTTCAATACAGATTTCTCCTTTGCAAGAGCGTCGTGCACCTATATTCAGCAGCCAGGGGAGGACAGTGTTGTGCTTGATGGAGTGGAGGACCCAAAGTACAAGAGCCGGGCTGACAAGGCAATTAATTATTTCAAGGCGATGTATGGGATTAAAGGATCCTTCAAGTTTTATGTGAAACGTTACAGGAAGTATAAGAATGCTAAGGGGCTTGGTGAATCTGCTGCAGTGGCCTCAGCAACCGCAAGAGCCATAATTGACAACACTTTTCCCAAGGAAGCGTCACAGGATGATGTCTTCGTTTCAAGACTTGCACGACTGGTTTCTGGATCAGGGACAAGATCATCAATGGATGGATTTTCGCTCTGGCTCTCCTACCCTTGGATAAGGGAAGATCAGTGCCACGGTGTAAGGCTTCCTGTAGACACAAAGAAGTTCCACATCATGGCTTATCCAGCAGAACACGATGTTAGCACCGCTAGTGCACATGATATGGCGGTGTCTTCTCCATTCTATCCCAGATGGATGATTAATAAGTTCCAGAAGATTCTTGAGATACTGGACTCAAACTTTGATTTGGACTTAATCATGCAACACGCGGAGCATGATATGTTTTTCATGCATTCTGTCCTAATGGCAAAAGGGGAAATCATACACACCCCTGAAAGCCTTGATCTCATCAATGCTGTGCGGAAATTCAGGCAAAAGAGTGGGCGCATTTATTTTACTGCCGATACAGGACCATCCATAGTGCTTATGTCAGATGACGATAAGAACCTCGAGGAATTCGAAGATAGTTATGGGAAAAAGGGATTGCGAGGGAAAGTTGTGACGAAGCATTCTAATGAAATTGATCCTGAGTTTAGGAAGGAATCTGAGGAATATCTTAGCAGGTAGGAGATGGGGGATGGCATTTGAATTCGGGCATTGAGAGACTTTTGTCGAACAATCCCTACAAGGAAATACCCCGGCTAACACCTGCACGACTTGAAGAAGTCTCAGACATTTCGAGAATAACGAATGTCTTTGATTTTGATCCCGAAGGCGACTCGGAAGGAAACTCTCAGAGATGGCCAGTAATCTCCAAGTCCGTGCTTATCAGGGACAACTATGCCTGCAGAGTGTGTGGGAACAGTGACTTCTCAAACTTCTCAACAGCTGACCAGTACAACAGGATTCACTTCGCAGTGCAGGTCCACCATATCATTCCGAAGAAAGACGGCGGGAAGGAAACTTTCAGGAATCTTGTCACACTGTGCGAGGACTGCCACCGAAAGACTTTTTCAAACGACTACGCAGGACTACCTCTGAAAAACCAGACGACAATCTACAGGTTTGAGGCAAGCTATACCCTATCCGTACAGGGGGAATGGCTGGACGGTGAAAAGTTGACTCCGAGGAACGGCACCTTAAGAGATTATGCAAGGGCATATGACACTTCAACGGGAAACTACAGTGTTATCACTCAAAAGGGGGAAACACTCAACCTTAATATTGTAGATGTCGGCAGTCAGGACTACAAGGCTATTTGCGAGAGGGCACATACAGGCTCCAGGGCAACTGATTACACAACTCTTATTGCAGAGACTGGCAAGGGGAAGGAGAATGTAAGGATACTCCTGAATGATGACGGGGAGCTGTTATTGTAATTTTCTTATTTTACAGTATGCGGGAACTGGTCATCGCATGATAAAGTTGGTCATGTTTACTGATTTATTTCAGAGAACGAAACGCTCCCTTTCCACATTTCTCTCATCCATGCCGAGGTCTGAAGTCCTGATCTTCTTTCCGTTCATCAGCTTTGTATATTCCTCGTGGTTGTAAAGTGAGGCCACAATCCTGCCAACAGAATCTCCCTTCAATATTCCGCTGCCGCTTGTACCTGTAGCAACAATTATGTTAAGTGATTCAAAGACAAAGGGGTTCATGTCAAGAGTGTTATAGGAATAATAGCCTGCCCACATGCCAGTTACTCTCGAATTCTGAAAAGCCGGGATGTAGGACTGAATTACCTGGATCAGGTTATAATCATAGTATCTCCTTTCGGCAATTGGGTTTTCTTCGAATGAAAAATCCCTGCCGATTTCGTCTGCAACCCCGACCCAGAATGATTTTTCACGCGGTGCAGGTCTCAGATAAATGCCGTTCGGTGGCAAGACGGTGAACGGAAAAATACCTGGTTGACCCAAAAAGCTCGGTTCGAAGAGCACCTTCTCGATCTCAGGGCCTGAGACTTGGAATACCTGCCGCTTCTTAGGCCTCATGTGACTGTCGATTCCGAGCGGGTCCAGAAGAATGTTGCTCCACACATCAGTGGCAACTACATATTTGTCTGCTGTGATATCCCCTCTGGATGTCCTTAAGGACGATATGGTCTTCCTCTGCCACAAAAAGGGTTCACCTGGGTAATCCAGCTTGTCTACAGATTCCAGGGACATGTTTTCAACTACTGTGTTGAACATGAATTCAACTCCTAAGGATAGAAGCTGCTCATAATAGTACTTGGCAACCAGGTCAGGCTCTATGATTCCGCAATTGAGGCCCAAAAAAGCTCCCTCTATGGACTTTGTGCCCAGTATTTCAGAAGCATCTTTGGCCGGAGAGAGCTGAAACTGGTTGCCCAACTCCAACTCGTCTTTTCCAAGCATCCTGGTTTTAGTTTTCTGGCTCAACTCACCGAATACAGGTAGATTTATGCTGTCCTCTGTAAGTAAGAACATATATCCGGTGAATTTCATTCCCAGATCATATTTTGATTTGACCTGAACCTCCCTATAGAAATCTATGCTCGATGAGGATAGGCTGAAATTGGTAGAGGAAGAGAAGAGGTCTCGAAAGGCTGCGGCACTCCTTGCTGTTTGACCTTGCGCATACGTGTGCTGCTTGTCGATCACAACGATCCTAAGGTCTGGATTTTTCATTTTGAGGTGATAAGCAGAAGCCAGACCTATTATGCCAGCGCCTACAATAGCGACATCGTACCTATCCCCGGGCATGCTTAACCAGATGCTTTCAGGAGCTTAAAACTCTAGGAGATTTTTGCTGAACTTTCCGAAATTCTTAATGGATTTTGTTATGAAACGCAATTAAACTATCAAAATAACGTGGAAACACTGAAAAATGAGGTTCTGAGGAAGATACACTTACAGGTAGAAATACAGCCCATTCCCACCGTTAGAAATTAGTATTTACTCTTTGTGGTGCAGCTTGTGTAAAAGCACTTCGCTGTGATTAAACGTCATAAAATTTTTAATACTCATTAAGAAATAGGGGAACCATGCAACAGAACGACGGAATTATCCTCAGGGTTTCTGAGGCTAATTCGACCGACCCCGGAATGTCAAGAGTGCGACTCGATGAAGATTCC
>JBJKSA010000020.1:0-48490 GCA_046704405.1 Thermoplasmataceae archaeon
CGATACTTGACCGTTTCATAGGTTGTGTGAAGCATATCTGCGATGTCCTGGATACTGTACCCCTTTCGATACAGCGAAAGTACGTCGCTGTCGCTGATATTGTGTCTCAATCCCATAAAATTCCTCCCTTTCCGTTTTTCAAAAATTGGTTAATATTAACTATGAAAGGTAGGTATTTAAGGCGTATTTAAACAAAGGCATGTAGAAATTCACCACGAAGGGCTATAATAGGTTTTTATCGAGCGAAAGATATATTTATAATACGTTAATTTTAAAAGCGTTTAACAACAATTCAGAACGTTATAGGGTAATTATACCTTGAAGGGTAGAAATTTGTAAGGTACAAGCTATTAAGGGGTTAGGTTTAGGCTTATACGTTCCCTACTTTCGCTTTTTGCTAAGTACCTTTAACCGTTTCCAATAGCTTATATCATACAACCAAGTGCTCGTATTACCTTTGCTGACTCCAAGCTTTAAGGCGGTCTCCTTGAACTTCTCTCCATGGTGTTTGTCAGAAGGGGTTAAGGCATGTGCTATTTCATGCAATACAACTTGCTTTAGTTCGGGCAAAGTTAGTATTTCCAAGCATTTTGGGTGAATGTCAATAACCTTATTCTTCCAATCACAATGTCCCATGTGCTTTTCGTAGGTGAAATTCACACCGTACCCCGTAGCTAATTCGGAAACCAGTTTTTCCACTGCTAATTTGCGTCTGGAAATTATATCCACAATAATATATATTAAATAAGTATATAAAAGTTAGGGTAAAAATTGTCAGATTTTCCGCTATTTTAGGCTGTTTTCAAGCTTTTCAACGTTCAAATTATACCAGTGGTCAGCCTGCCTCGTTTTTCCCAAGTAATGCATAGAACCCACAGTTTGAGTTGCTCTGCCTTCAATGTAGTCTGCAATGCTCTCTGGAACATTATTGTATATTAGGAAGTTGTAGAACCATTTGCGTAGGTACTTAGGGTTAAGTCCCGTCTTTGTCAATTGCTTCGTCATATTCTTGGAGTCAATTTTGTAGAACCTGCCGAGCTTCTTTGCTGTCTCGATGGGCAAGTACACATAGAACACCTTTTTCTGTCCTCTAAAGTAATTCAAAGGGTATTTTGCAAATTTATCGTTCACTATTAGCCTCTTGCTATCAAATTCTGAAAATAGCTTGAATAGTTCGGTTACTCGTATTCCAGAATAGGTGAGAACCTCATAGTACAGTTTTACTCTGCTGTCTGTGATACCTTCGTAAGCCTTCTTGACTTCCTCATCACTTGGAATATAGTTATCAACTTGTGAACGGCCTCTATTCTTCAATATTCGTAGGTAAGGTTCTATTGTTTCCTCTTGCACCTCTCCATTCTCCAGTAGGAATTTGAGGTAATTTCTCAACGTGAGAACGCAATATCTGTAACTTCCCTGTATGGAATTAAGGTATTTTGTCAGTTCTTTTACTGATGTAAGCCTGTATGCCCTGAAATATTTGGTATAATACTGTAATATGGCCTTCCTATGTCCAGAGCTTGTGTTCTTTAACTCCAACCATTGTTTAAAGTTTCGATATTCATTCAATCTAATAGGTTTAGGGTCCATTCCCGTAGGGGTTCGTCGGTTCGAATCCGGCCCTCCGCACCTAATTTTATTGTGGTTGTTAAAGTTGAGTCAAGGTTCAAGCAGTTATTCAAATGTGTACTTTATATTAATTAATAGAAACCTAGAGCTTTCACTTAACAATTTAGGATGTTACTTTACAAAGGTTAAAGGTTCTTGAATGAAAATATTAAGTATTAACTCCGAGTCATCTTAGCATTGCACGATAAAAACCTTGTTGTTGTTCGTATAAAAATTATCCATGGAAACTGTTGGACTAATTATCTTGTACCTGAGCTGCAAGAAGGTTTCTCACTCTCTCCGGTAATGAGGACACTAGATGCTTCAGGTGCAACTGCAACAGATGTACTGATAAATGGCAATACTAAAGCGATCAGAGAGAAACTAAGGGCAAGCAGGTTGCGTCCGTTCAGCCCTATCATCATGGGTCAATTAACAAACGGTGGTAAGCGAGGAGCTCTCTTTGTTAAGTTCAAATTCAGGAAGGAGAATAGTATTTACAAAAACATACTCGATAACCAAGTACTGTATAAGGACGCCTACTATGAAAATAATACAGAGATCTGGAGATTTTTGTTACAGGAAAAAGTAGCCAGAAGGAACAGTTCGGAGATAATTGATAAATTGAAAGAAGTAGGCGATATTGTTAAAATTGATTTCTTGTCGCCTGAGAATATTTATGATCCATACATAATGGGGTTTCTCAATTTCCAGTTTTCAGAAAAGGTAGTGAGTACGCTCAAGAGTTTATGGGAAGTCGGTTATTTCGATTTTCCGAGAACAAATAATACAATGGAATCTTCCCAGCTGTTAGATGTTTCCAAAGCTTACATTTCAAAATTGTCTAGGATGCTTCAGACAAAGGTTTTGGAGACTCTGGGGAGAAAAGGATAGAGACCTTAACCTAGAGATATTGATTCGGAATACTCCTTTGCCAATCGGTTATTTCTTGATACCTTGCAGCCAGAGATATGACTTTATCATCTCTACCAAACTCAGAAACTATCTGTAAACCTACTGGTAGCCCGTCTGTAAAACCGCATGGAACTGTTATTGCCGGTACTCCAAGATAGTTAAATGGTGTCAGGAAGTCAGTAAATTTACTATGGTCCTTCAAGGTCCATTTTCTTGTTTCTTCAATAGTAGGTGCTGTTTTGGGCAAAGTAGGCGAGATAATTGCGTCATAGGATTTTATAAGGTCAGAAAAATAACTCTTAGCCTTTTCTTTGAATCTTAGAGAAGAGATATATTCGGAAGCGGAAATATTCATCCCTTCCTCGATTTCTTCTTCAATATCACGTGGATAGACGTATGTATTCTTTGGGTATAGTAAATGGTGCACATAGTAAATTTCGGATTTGTCAAGGATTTCATGCATTTCTTTTATTAGCTCCAAATCAGGAATCTCGATCTCATCTATTTCTTCAATCACACCTTCAGATTCCATCTTGGCGACAGCAACATCAACTTTATTCTTAACAGACTTTTCACTCCTTTCGAAAAAGTCACTTACCAAACCAATCTTGAATGAATAACCGGAATCTTGGCTCCCTGTCCCGTACCCAATGGTACTGCCAAAGTATTCTAGGTCAGACGCATATCTGCAAATTGGGCCAAGATGATCCTCGGAAAATGACTCGGGAAATACACCAGTCATGTTGACGCTCCCGTAAGTAGGCTTAAGGCCTGTTACGCCACATAATGAAGAAGGTATTCTGATGGAACCTCCGGTGTCGGTACCAAGTGCGAAAACACTGAGTCCAGCAGCAACAGCTGCAGCTGATCCCCCACTTGATCCCCCGGGGATCCGACCCAAATCCCACGGATTCCGTGTTGGGGGGGTAGTTATTCCTAGGGCAAATTCATGAGTGTTTGATTTTCCCTGCACGGTACCTCCCGCTGCTTTTAAACGTTTAACTACTTCGGCGTCTTTTTGAGGTATATTATTACTGTAATAACTAGAGCCATAAGTGGTAGTAATGTTACGTGTGTCAATTAGGTCTTTTACCGCAAAGGGAAGTCCTGAGAGAATTGAAGATTTGAGAGCTTGACCGGATTCTTTTAAGAGATCTGGGTTTAAAATTGAGAATGACTTAATCTTGTCATCGTAATCCGTAATCCGGTTTAATAGTAGTTCAGCGAATTGTAAAGTATCCAAATTTCCATTTCTAAATCCTTCAATGAGGAAAGATGCTGGTTTAAGAAAAGGTTCCTCAGATAACATATAAAAATTAAGGGGAAGGGTTCAAGCCTCCTCCTCGAATGCATTTTCTGGAGTACCAGAAAGTGTTTTACTACCCCTAATTTTGTGAACTACTAGTATTAGTGTCACAATTATTATCCAAGCAAGAGCAATAATCGGTGCGAGTGAGAACGGCCACGTTGGGAGTGGGTTAATAGTCACTACTATGGCAAACACTATTATGATTACCGATGCAATTGGAGCAACGAAGTTTGTGACTACTCTCCATCCATTCTTCTTCATCTTCTGTCTAAGGGTGTAAATGGGAAGGCCTGCATTTGCAATTAGGTGGGCTGACATGACAGGGATAGCAGTTATTACAGCTAGTACAAAGAAGCCATTGAAGAGCCCGAATGCTTCCACGAAAATCACAGCAAGCAGGTAGTCGACAACTGCAAGAACTAGGATCATCCTGCTGGGAGTCTTATACTTTGGATGCACATAGCTGAGTGCCTTTGGCAACAAGCCTTCTCTTGACATGGCCCATAGAGTTCTGCTAGCAGCATTGTATATTGCAACACCAACGGATAGACAACTATTAAGTACAACAAATGCAAAAAGGTACGCAAAAAAGGAGCCCAAATGAGCCTTGTATATAGTAAAGCCAGGATCACTCAGACCGGCAAACGTGGACATGTTGAGTGGGCCATATATCACCGTGAATGCATAAGACGAGAGGATGATTGGTATTGCACCAATGAATATCACGTAAACCAGTGCTTTCTTTATTGTAACAGAGGGATTTTTCGCCTCCTCACCGAGAGTTATAACCGAACCTGCTCCAATGAAGCTAGTGAAATTAGCAATGATAGCCAGGAAAAGAAGATTGTATTTGTTTCCTATGAAAGTTGGAGTAAAAACTGCTGTGGTGTTGTGGGGTCCAGCGTAAGCTATCAGAACCAAGGCCCCTATATATAAGACAGCGCTTTCAACGATCCCTGTGATTGTAATGTAGAGCAGGTTAGGTCTCAAACCGCGATATGTAATAGCGGTAACAAATAAGGCATCAGCAGTCATAAAAAGAAGCCAAAGGTAAGGAATGCTGCTCAGGCTCGGGAACAGGAAATCAGCGAACACCGCAAATTGGAGAAATCCGAAAGCTGCTCCTCCAACAATTCCATTCATGGCATAAAACATTCCAGCGTAGAAGCCTGCCGATTTGTTAATGGCATGTCCAGCATATCCATAGTATCCCCCGGCATTTACTATCTTTTTAGAATACTGGTAATTTGAATTAAGCGTTAAGAAGAAAATAATAAACGCTCCAACCGCGACAAGCGGCATTGACCCTAGAGCGAGTCCCGCAAGTCCAGTCAAGAAAACACCAACAACAGCACCCGGTGCCATGTTTGCGAAAGATTGAAAAACTACCAGTCGTAGGGGTACGGATTTCCTATTGAGTTCATTTTTCATTGGTTCAGTTACACTTACTCCCGTAGGTAATCACCAGAGTTTTTAACTCAGTCTGTTTATATGTTATTGTTGGTGAACATGTTTTCTGAAGATAATTTATATTTGAAAAATCTGCACAAACATAGTTAATCTAAGGGTGTCTGTTTGAATACCGATATTTCTGAAGAACTCTACAAAAAAGCGAGAACAATTATAGCTGGTGGCGTAAATGCGGACATAAAGTACAGGGAACCCTATCCTATCTTTGCGAAATATGCCCATGGTTCACACATCTGGGATGCTGATGAGAATGAGTATATAGACTATGTTTTATCATACGGGGCAATAATTTTTGGACACGGTCATCAAGTAGTAGTAAAGGCAATAAAAAACGTACTTGACACCATAGGGACGACAGCGTTTGGTACGCCGAATGAATTAGAACTTGAATTATCAGAAATGATTCTTTCTCTTTATCATAAAGATGGCAGAGTTAGGTTAACAAACTCGGGCCTGGAAGCCACACTTCTCGCGATAAGACTCGCAATGGGAGTTAAAAACAAGAGTAAGATCGCAAAGTTTGACGGGCATTACCATGGTGCCAATCCCTTTTTACTTTCGAATTATAGGCCAAAAGGTAATCTAAAAAAAGATTCGCCACTACCAAAAGAACCAGACAGCATCGAAATTTTTGGCAAGATTATGGACGATATGGTAATCTTGCCGTTCAATGATATTGAGGGAACGAAAAAGATACTTGATGAAAATAGGGGTCAGATTGCGGCTTTGATAATGGAGCCATTTGAAGATGGGTATATAGCAGCTGATGCCGATTTTATGCACTTTTTGAGGGAATACACTGAGGAGAATGAGATAATACTCATTTTTGATGAAGTTAAGACGGGGTTCAGAGTAAGGCCCGGTGGTGGCTCCGAGTACTACAATATAAAACCCGACATCTCATGCATAGGAAAAGTGCTGGGTGGGGGTCTACCTATTGGTGCAGTATGCGGGAGAAGCGACCTTATGTCATATCTCGATCCATCTATACAAAATGGAAGGAAGGTCTTTCACTCAGGTACATTTAACGGAAATCCCCTAAGCGTTGGCGTTGGTATTGCCACTGTCAGGGAGGTAACAAGGAAGGAGAACTTTGAGAAGTTATTGGGCGTCGCAGATGACTTAAGAGAAGGGATCTCCAAAATATTCATTCAAAAGGGTATAGAGCATAAAATGTACGGAGCTGGAGGGATAGTAAATTACTCCGTTGGTGAACTTGAAGTAAAAACTTACAGGGATCTGGTAAAAACAAGGTACGAAATGAGAAAGAGAATAGATTCCATGCTGATGCAAAGAAACCTTTTTGTAATACCGGGAAGTAGACTTTCTGTATCGCTCTCCCACAGTAGAGAAGACATTGAAACTACTCTTCAAAAGTTCAGTGATGTAGTCGAGTTGGTGGACAAACAATAGCCAAATTCAAAGGGAAATGATATGAGTGAGCAAGCTAACAACCATGGAAAAGGCCATCAAGAGGAACGTTAACGAAAGAGATTCAATTTACATATCGGGCTTCACTCACCTCATCAACTTTTCAGCGGCACATGAGATAATTAGACAAGGAATTAAGGACCTCAATCTGATCAGATTGACGCCAGACGTAGTATACGATCAGATGGTTGCCGCAGGAAGTGCTAGGAAACTTACATTTTCTTACTTAGGTAACCCCGGAGTCGGTTCTTTACGGTGTATTAGGAGAGCTGTCGAAAAGGGCCTGCCCTTTCCGATTGAGTTAGAGGAGTACACACACGGGAGCCTTATATCAGCACTTTTTGCTGGAGGATCTAACCTACCTTTCTACCCTGCACCATCCGTTGGTCTTTCTGACCTTCCAAGTGTAAATTCAAATTATGGAGAAGTGACTGATCCTTTCTCCAAAAAGAGAATATCTGTTGTAGCACCATTGAAACCAGACGTAGGCATCATACACGTTCAGAGAGCAGATAAATATGGAAATGCCCAAATGTGGGGGATAATAGGTGAACAGCGAGAAGTGGCTTTTTCAAGCAGGAAGGTTATAATTTCTGCGGAAGAGATAGTTGATCACGAAGTTATAAGTAAAGACCCCAACAGGACAATAATACCTGGTTTCATAGTGACTGATGTAGTTGAAGAGCCTTACGCGGCTCATCCATCCTATGTACAGGGGAAGTATGATAGGGATACTCAATTCTATGTAGAATGGAATGAGGTTTCAAAAGATACAAAAAAGGTCAAGGATTTCCTACAAGATTGGATTTATTCTGTAGAGAGCAGAGAAGATTATGTTAAAAAGTTGGGGAAAAGGAAACTAGATTCGCTCATGTTGGGTCAGAGGACAAGTGGAGAAGTGAATTACGGTAGAACATTATGAAAGAAACGGTAAAGGCGAAAGAGATAATGGTCGTAATGGCCGCAAGAGAACTGAAGCAGTTCAGGACTGTACTGGTAGGCGTAGGTCTTCCTAACCTTGCAGCGAATCTTGCTAAGAAAGTATTCAATGAGAACCTGATCTTGGTTTATGAGTCTGGGGTATTGAACAGTATACCGGGTCGCCTTCCACTGTCAATTGGTGACCCAACATTGTTAGACAGCTCCGATTCTGTGTTTTCCATTTTCGACACTTTCTCATACGTGATTTCCGGGGGTTCTATAGATGTTGGTTTTCTTGGAGCGGGCCAAGTTGATGTAAATGGAAACCTTAACACTACTGTGATAGGTGATTATCAGAAACCTGATTCGCGTCTTCCGGGTAGCGGGGGAGCATGTGAGATATCATATTCTTCAAAAATCACCATTGTTATGACCCAACTCTCCAAAAGAAAGTTATTGAAAACTGTTGATTTCGTGACAAGTCCTGGAATAGGTCAGAACGAAAAAGAACAGGGGCCTAATAGAGAAGGCATCACGATCATAACTGATCTGTGCAGCATAAAATTTTCAAGGTTTACAGATCCCATTGTCAACAGTATATATGATATCGCAGATCTTGAACGGATAAGGGACATAACTGAAAGAGCGGGAGTATCCATTAGTAGTGATGTATCTATTGCACCCCCCATTACAAGCCAAGAGCTTTCGGCACTCAGGGAGTTAGACAAGAACGGGTTGTACTTAGAATGAGAAGTAAACAAGTCATTAATAATTGAAAGTTCCAAAGAGTAACGGTTTTTCTGACATATACTAAAAAGGCTTTGGGAGACGTTATATCACTCCGAAGTTGCTAGTTCCTGACATGAACAAATTAGAACATTTCACCTCACTTGTTAGGAATTTGATAGATTAAGGTGATCGGATTAAAAATTGCAAGCTATATGTCAGTTAACTGGAGCAAGGCCTTAATTTCAATTGTGATTTCTGAAGGAATAGGTGGATTAGGCTCTATTTTCACCTTTGAAGCCATTCCGAACTGGTATGCTGGACTTAACAAAAGTCCTCTTACTCCCCCAAACTGGTTATTTGGGCCAGTCTGGATTACTCTTTACTTCTTGATAGGTGTCTCACTTTACTTGGTTTGGAACAAAGCAGTACCAGGAAAGGACCTGCACCTCCCTGTAAGTCTATTTTCAGTACAACTAACCTTGAATTTGCTCTGGTCCATTATCTTCTTTGGACTGCACCAAATTCTGTTTGGTGCCATTGAAATCGTCTTTCTTTGGTTCTTCATTGTAGCCAACATAATAGAATTCAGTGTTCTAAGCAAGACAGCAGCATATGTATTGTTTCCTTACCTTGCTTGGGTGACAGTCGCTACCTTGCTTAATTTCTCTATACTATGGGCAAACGCGTGAAGTAGTGTTTTGGCCCCTTAAGAACCTGCTAAGTACAACAAAAGGAAATTGATAGTTTTGTACACTTGTTAAGAAAGACAGATCTTTCGTGTATTTACGAAGATATGAATAAATACACAGTGCATCTAATAAGCTAAATCAGACATAGGAATGATAGGAGGTTCAAAATGGTACCGAGGAGAATTCGGATAAAAATGATTCTTCTTCTCATAGTGATGACTCCAGGAATACCTGAGTACATGACAGGTTCATCCAAATTCGCAGAGCTATTCTTCGACACACATTCATTCTTCGTAGGTCTTGTTCTGAACATAGCACTTTACTCCACAGGAGCGCTCCTGATAAGGGAATTTTCAATAAAGTACAACAGGGGCTGGGCCTCCATTCTTGCTCTTGGCCTCGCCTATGGTATTATGGAAGAGGGGATTTCAGTTCACACATTCTTCATACCCTCCGGAAACCCAGTGGGCTTGCTGGCAAATTATGGCAGATTTCTGGGAGTAGATTGGCTATGGGCACTAGGGATTTCCTTTTTCCATGCGATATTTAGTATAGGACTCCCAATATTCCTTCTATCAATAGCATACCCAAAATATTCCAGGGAACCTTTACTTGGGTGGAAGGGTAGTACACTTACTCTATTTGTGTATGCATTAGATGTCTTATTCCTTAATTTCTTGGTCAACTCGCAGAGAGTCAATGCAATGCCTACTACCGCAGAATATATCTTCTTTATTCTTCTGTCATTTGTGTTGGTATTGCTGGCAAGACTATTGCCAGAAGGTTTACTAAAAGGAAGAGGAACTCGTAACCAGGGAACAAGGAAACTGTTTTTATTGGGTCTGACGGTATACCCACTTTACTTAGTGAATGCCTTCACCCCAGCTCTTGTAAGAGTAAATATCTGGATTCCTCCGCCTGTTGAGTTCCTTCTTTATATTGTTGAGAATTTCTTGGTTATGTTTGCGATTTCGCACCACATGCCTGTGGATCAAAATAGGAAACATAAATTCGCTCTTGCTATGGGCCTGATTGCTCCTCTGTTTGTGTGGGGAGGGCTTATCCAGATCATTGGTGTTACTAACTTGATATCCATAGTCTTGGTTATAGCAATAGTGTTCTTATTCAGGCTAAGAAATTGGGTCAGAACAGGTCAAAATGCCGCAGTAGTAGTTTTTGGCACCACACAATAGCAGATACAATCGCTGTTTGCTAAATGGCAAAGTAATTATGCCAATCAGGACCCTTATGCAGAATTCATTCCCCATAACTAAGAATTTCACATTTTGGCCCAAAAAAGCCTCATATTATGCAAAGTTCGCATCTAAATTTTTATTGAATGCTGAAATTGAGTGTCTACTGCGGAAACTGAAAATATTGCTTCTGGTGCAGAGTACTTTGTGCTGAATGACTGGAGTCCTACAAATGAATGAAACAATGCAGAGATCAGAGCAGGAGAGGGGTCCTATTGAAAAAAGGTTCAACTTCCTGCTTTTATCAAGGGCAACAAGAAGTGTGGGCATAGTATATGTAACGCTTTCCCTGCCACTCTATCTGCATTTCCTTGGCCTTGCCGTTTCTATAATAGGTACACTGCTTCTTTTCATGGTTTTGGTTTCTGTGGGAATTTCACTATTTTCAGGAGCACTCGGTGATCGAATCGGTTATAGGTATGCACTACTCATAGGTGAAATACCCATAATAGCCTCAACTTTCATCCTTTATCACTACAGTACTTTGCTGCCGATTGAGATTGCAACTGTCATAGGTGGAATAGGTGGTACTCCTGGAGGCTTGCGAGGAGTATTTGCCCCAGGGTTAAATGCACTTGTCGCCAGGAATTGGCCAGAGTCTGAGAATAGGGTCAAACACATGGGCAAGATCATGGGAGTTGGTGCTTTTTGCGCATTTGGAGGGGCACTTCTGTTGACATCACATCAATACCTAGATTCCCTGATCGGAGAGGCGGCAGCTTTCAGAGTACTCTACCTCGTATCTTTCCTTCTGGGGTTAGTTTCGTTCATATCCATTATACTTGTGAAGGAACGGAAAGTCCCCAGGAAAAGGAAGGGAATTATAGACAGGAAGAGCGGGAAATACACGATCAAAGTCATGATTTCCAACGTTGTCTATGGTTCAGGCATTGGTTTCTCCATCTCTTTGCTTCCAGTTTGGATCGAATTAAGATACGCTGTTACACCATCGGCTGTAGGAGAGATGTTTACAGTATCATATCTTGCAACTGCTGTTGCTTCTATAATGGCTTCTAGGGACATAGACAGACTCAGGTCTCCTATGTGGACGGCCTCCCTTACGAGGATATTGGGAGGAGCGGTTATTTTTGCACTTGCCCTCTCTCCCACCTTGCTTCTAGCAGTAGTATTGTATGTAGTCAGATCAGCCATAGCTGGCTTTGGTGCACCAATTCGTACTGCTATCAATGTTCAGGGAATATCTGAATCAAACTTCGGCATAGCTTCAAGTGCACAGGGGATGGCTATTAGAAGCTCCACTGGAACCACTGCAATTTCGGGTTATCTAATGGAGACATCCTTGCCTATACCAATGGAAATCGGAGGCATACTTCAGCTCATAGGTGGGGCCGTATATTACAGGCTTTTGAGAAGTGAGAACCGCTAGCAAAATAATTCCCATTTCATTGCACTTCTCATACTAGATATTTTAAAAGAGTTATATTAAATAGGGGGGATAGAATGTACACAATTGCCGGTCGCAACATGCCCTATTGGATGCTCAGAGAAATTGGACATTTTCGAATAAGCCAGACTAAACCGCTTGTGCGTAAGAAAATTAACAATGGATGGACTCTTACAAGAAGCGAAGAAGCCGTCGGGGAACACAGTGAGAACAGTTATTCGGATGATATTTTCCTATCAGAAAGTTAAGCATGTGAATTTGGAAAAAGGGAGAAGCAGTATATTTTTCAAAATATACTCATTGCTGAGTTGATCCTCAAAATATGCCTTAAGTGCTCCCAGCAACATCCTTAAGCACAATCCATCACTTTGGGAATTGGCTTGAGACTTGCCTTCGCTAAATATGCGGTGTAGTCCATATGATACTGACTGAGGATCTGGTTAAACGTTACAAGGGAGGTACAGTCGCACTCAGTGGCGTTTCACTTCAAATGAAGGAAAGGGTCACCGCTGTGATAGGAATGAATGGCGCGGGTAAAACGACGCTCATAAGAATTCTGTCCACTCAGCTTGGCTTGACATCAGGAAGGGCTGAAATAAACGGCCTAGATGTGATGAAGGATGTAAAGCAGATAAGAAAGAACGTTATTAGCATCCCACAAGAAGCATCTCCCATTGGCATCCTCACTCCCTTCGAGCATGTGAAACTCTACCTTGTCGGTAGGGGCATGTCCATCAGCGATGCGGAGAGAAGCGCCAGCCTATCCCTTGACCAGCTGGACTTGAGAGAGTTCAAACACAAGCCATCTGATACTCTGTCTGGCGGAATGAAGAGAAAGGTCTTCGTTGCCATGGCACTCTCATCTAACGTAGATACAATATTTCTGGATGAACCAACCACTGGTCTAGACCCGCTGTCAAGAATGGAAGTATGGTCTGCAATCAAGCAGCTGGACGGTAATGTGATTCTCACCACTCATTACATGGACGAAGCGCAAGAGCTTTCCAGCGAGGTTGTTATGATACATGCAGGCAATGTCCTGGAAAAGGGAAACATTAAGCAGCTACTTGCCAAGTTCGAAGGACAGGTCAGGGTAGAGACGACCGAACCTCAGAAGGAAGGAATACAGATCGGTAGATTCTACATCAAGTATATTCATGAATCGGACGCTAATGAATATCTTTCAAGAGGTTTCAATGTCAAACGCATAACACTTGATGACCTTTTCATCAGCAGGGGGATGAATCTTGAATCTTAGGTTCGTTGGCCTTCTGGCGTGGTACTATGGCTTCAGGACAATAAAGCGTGGGCCATCCTATATAATAGCCTCTCTAAGTGCTCCCCTCACACTCCTCTTTATTGTGTATATAATAACTTCAGGTTCTCTAGTGCCCTTTGCAATAATCGGCGGTTTCATCAGCCTAGTCGCTTCCGTAGCACTTTCAAGTTCTGGGGATGCAGCTTTCTTCAGGCTTCAGTTAAGAATCCAAGACCTCTTCGTTGCAAGCTCGATTACACCTGTAGATTACATTCTTGGATTGACAGTTAGCTATCTTGTCTTTTCCATGCCGGGCATAGCGCTTTACGTTTCCTTAGGGTTACTGTATCATCTTTTCACTTTAATCTCAGCGCTCGCCTTGGCCTTGATTCTTGTGACTTTGGTACTATCAACGTCAGCCATTTCCTTCATTATTGCAAGCAGCATTGGCCATATTCGAAATGTATGGGGCATAGCGGGAATACTTTCAATTGTAATGACTGTGCTTCCACCAACTTTCTATCCTTACACATATCTTCCCAACTATGCAATATACGCACTCTCCATTTCTCCGGCAACACCAGCAGCAGTCCTTGCCCAGGGGGTGTTCGGGCTCGCTCCATTTCACCCTAACATGATATATGTGATGGTTGGGGAGACAGTGCTGTATTATGGTCTTGCACGTTACTTGACAAGATGGAGAGAAAAATAGTCGTGCCGGGCTCCGTAATTCCGAGGAAAAAATCAGGAATAAAGAGATTCTAGAGGGTCATTTTATGCGTGGGTTTTGTAATGACCTTGAGTCCATTCTTTGAAAATGCGCTTAGAGCCTGATCTGTAGACATACCTCTGCCATCAAGCAGTTCAATTCTACCAGAAGCATATTTGAAAGCATGATCGCCTATGCCACTTATCACAAGCTTCTCAACGCCCTTTTCTATGACACTATTAATCATAGCTATTCCCCTGGCAGAAGTAGCTTTGATTGCTGGGTTCTCAAATATCTCCAGGAGGTCCGAGGACCCCTCCATTGAATACACTAGAATTTCAGTGGCTTCCCCTGGTCCAGACACTCTGTCGCCTGAAGCGGCAATTGCAAATTTCATTGTGTTTCATGATAGAGGCAGAATTAAAAGATGACACTCAATGTTTAGGCTCAGCAAGAGTGAGGTGCTGCTCACTGTTGCTTCTGAATCCGTTGAATTCTAATACTTAGATAAGAAGAATGAACGAGATGCTCATGGAACCTTGCCTGTTTCATTAGATGTTTTCAAACTGCGAGCATAAAATGTTAGAAAATGCCGTATCATTCCTCACTGCCGTGCTGACAATGTGGTTCCAATCAAGAAGGCCAGGGTTCCATCGGGTACGATCCCAGGATCTTTAGGCTCCTGCCACTTGAAGCTATTCCTTTCAAGGCAGTCTTCACTCTCAGGTCCTCAGAATGCCCGAGAAAATCCAGGAAATACCTGTAATGACCTGGTTGACCTGGTACTGGTCTTGGCTCGATCCTTGTGACTTCGATGCCCAGGGAAGAGAGAAATCCCAGCGCATCCCATAGGGCTCCAGAGCCTTTCACAGGTTCGCTGAGACAAACTGTTGTCTTGTCTTTCTTTGTCTCAGGAGAATTAGTTTTCCCGACAAGCACGAATCTTGTCAAGCTTCTCTTCTCATCTGAGATTCCTTTCCTGTGCACTGTTAGATGATAGATTTCAGAGAGCTTCAAGCTGCCGAGAGCTGCGATGCTTTGATCATGTGAAGCCTCCTTTGCTGCTTCTGCCGTGGAAACTGATGCTCTGATCGCAGCACCGGGCAGAATTGCTGCTATGGATGATCTGCACTGCGACAGTGCATTTGGATGCGATACAACTGTGTTGATTTGGTCAAAACTACCGCTTGACATCAAAGCGTGGGAAATGGGCATGATAACCTCCTTCTCAATCACGACATCTTTGGAAAAGAAGAGGCAGTCAAGAGTCTCCCCTATGCCTCCTCCTGTTGTGTTTTCCATGGGCAGTGTGCCATATTTTATTTCATTTTTCTCTACTGCCTCAACAATGCGGCATATGGATAGGTATGGCTTTAGCATCCCTTCTGGGCGGAACCTCACGGATGCTTCCTGGCTCCAACTCCCTTCGGGGCCAAGATAGCCTACAGTTTCAGCAACCATGTTCTCAAGTTATGAGATGAAGAATCTATTATTAACTGTCTCTGGTGTTGCAGTGCACAAGACTCGCCTGCTATTCACA
This sequence comes from Thermoplasmataceae archaeon, assembly GCA_046704405.1. GTDB lineage: Archaea > Thermoplasmatota > Thermoplasmata > Thermoplasmatales > Thermoplasmataceae. Next base: position 15,238 of record JBJKSA010000020.1, read on the forward strand.
TTCATTGGCGAAGTATGTGCATATTCGCATAACATATTAGGTCAAACACTCTTTAATACTCTCCAGTTAGGCTAATATGAAGAACATCCTAGAGATGCTCCGAGCTGAACACATTGCATTAAAGCAGCGTGTCTCAAACGCAACTTCGTACGAAGTATACGAAAGCTTCAGCGAAATTAAGGAATTTCTATTCAAAGTCCACATTATGACGGAAGACCTGATCTTATTCCCCAGGCTTCTAGCTTACCGAAGAATGCCTGAGGACCTTGTTGAAAAAGTCAGAAGAATGTCCGCAGATCACAGGCTGCTTGAGAGGCTTGCCGACAACCTTGTTGATTGGAGAATACATGGCAAGGAAAAGCTCTTCACAGAGAGATCACAGCTCTTCTTTGACACCTTGATTCAGCACAACAACAAGGAGGATTTACAGATATTTTCCCGCGAAGAAGTGAGCGACTACCCTGAAAGTTTCGAGGCGGATCTTGAAGTGTGGGAAATTGTAAAGAAATACGGGGTTCAAAAATACGAGGAATTTGTGAAAGTTTCTGACGATTTCCTGGCCAATGTTCTGAGACTTAGGACACCTTTTGTCAAGTAGGAAAATAAAGTTGAAAGAAAGCGGGTGAAGAGTCACCAGGACTGTAATCTTTCCTCCAGTTTCTGGAACTCCACCCACAATGTTTTTGGAAGCCTGTCGCCGAAAGACTCCAGGAACGGTCTTACCTCCTCGAGCTCCTTGAGGAACCCTTTTGAGTCAACCTTAAGGAGGCGCTCCATGTCTTCTCTTCCGGTATTTCCGCTATCAAACGTCTCAAGGTCAGGGACAAACCCTATTGGTGTTTCAACCGCCCCTGCATTGCCGTGAAGCCGATCAAGAATCCACTTTATCACTCTGGTGTTTTCCGAGAAGCCTGGCCAGATAAATTCGCCTTTTTCATCTCTCCTGAACCAGTTTATATTGAACACTTCGGGCGGCTTCTCTATCACTTTTCCCATACGAAGATGATGAGCGAAATAGTCTGCCATGTTGTACCCGAGGAAGGGCCTTATTGCCATTGGATCATTCCTCAGGACTCCTACCTTTCCCACTGCAGCGGCAGTGGTCTCAACTCTTTCCATGGCTCCTATAAGCACACCGTGTTCCCAAGAGTATGCCTGGTACACCAATGGAACTAGGTCCTTCCGTCTGCCTCCATACAAGATCGCTGAGACCGGTACTCCACTCACATTGTTGTATTCTTCTGACAAGTAAGGGTAATTTTCAATTGGTGTTGTGAATCTTGAGTTAGGGTGTGCTGCCTTCCCTTCCCCTCTGTATGGATTTCCCTTCCAGTCTGTCAGCTTTTCCGGGGCTGGTCCAAGGCCTTCCCAGTAGGGTATGTTTTGGTCATCAAGTGCAACATTTGTAAAGATCGTATTTGTTTTAATGGCCCTCATTGCATTGGGATTTGTTTTCATACTAGTCCCAGGAACAACGCCAAAGAAACCGTTCTCAGGATTTACGGCATTGAAGCCTTCCTCAGACGGATACATCCAGATGATGTCGTCGCTGATCAGCTCAGTCTTCCATCCCTTTTCTTTCATGTCCTTGGGAGGATCGAGCATAGAGAGGTTCGTTTTTCCGCTGGCACTTGGGAATGCACCAGAAATGTAGGTGATCTGCCCGTTTGGCTCTCTTATTCCGATTAACATCATATGTTCTGCAAGCCAGTCTTCATTTTTTCCTCGGACAGAAGATATCCTGAGGGCATGGCACTTCTTGCTCAAAAGCGCATTGCCGCCGTAATTGGAATTTACGCTTATTATAAGCCCCTGTCCAAGGTTCTCTTCAGGGAAGTGGCAGATGTACCTGTTCTCTGAGTCAAGGTTCTTCATGGAATGAATTCCGAGAACGAAGTCTCCGGAATGGGCAATTTCTTTAACTGCAGATTCCCCAGCCCTGGTTATTATCATAAGATTTGCAACGACATAGGGACTGTCAGTAATTTCAATCCCCCCCTTTGCATATTCTGATCCGAGGGGTCCAAGCCAGTATGGAACAACATACATGGTTCTCCCGGACATTGAATTCTTTAAGATGCCGTTTAGTGTCTCTTTTGCTTCTTCACTGTGCATCCAGTTGTTTGTAGGTCCCACATCATCCTTGTTCCCTGAAGTACAAATGTACGTATCTCCCTCAGTTCTCGCAACATCGTGTGGATTGCTTCGGTGCAAATAGGAATCAGGATACTCTTCTTCATTCAACCTAATGAGTGTGCCTTCGGATGTCAGCAAGGAAAGAAGGTCCTTCCACTCCTCCTTTGAGCCATCCATTACCTTAATTTGATGTGGAGCTGTAATTTCGGATGCTTCAAGAATCACAGACTTAAGCCTTTCAGCGAATTGCTCGTTTAGCCCTTCTGCGAGTTTAACCATTTCACTGCTTTCTACCTGATCTAGGAGAGACTTGACAGATCTCTTGGTCAGATCCGGTGAGTAATTTGGCTCAAAATCCAACATATGCGACAAAATTAAGACTTGGTTATTAAAAATTCCTTTTTTCTGCTAAGTCAAGATTCGGCTATTGCCGTTGGAAAAAATGTTGCATGAAAGCATTCACTATTGTACGAGGAACAGGTAATCTCCTGCCCAAGCCACGACTAAACCTATAATGAACATCATAATGATCCAGAAGATGTAATTTCCTCTGACTGCTCTCCCTATTCCAAGGCCTAGAACGGCCAAAGAGCCTTCTGCAAAGCCAATCGCAACGATTGGCATTGAAGGGAAGAACACATCAGGAATCAGAGGAATTAATGCACCCACAAAACCGAAGAATCCAGCGGCGGATGCACCAAGTACAGACTCGAATATGATATCTCTGCCTACTTTGCTCCTTATCAGATAGGATGGGGAACGCAAGTTCAATTGCTTAGAGCTCCTTGAAAGTTCTCCACGAAGCTCAGAGTATTGCGCTATGAAAAAGCTGAAGGTTCCTACAAAGGATGACCCATAGGCAACTCTCAATGCAAGTCCAAGGAGAACGTGTTCTCCCCTCAGGATATCTCCTGAAACTAGCATTAATGCAGTTATAATTCCGTCCGAAAGCCCAATTGTTATTGGGAATAGCGGTTTGAACCTCATTCTATATGTCTAACGCTCTCCGCTAGTCTTCTACCGACCGCGATCTCATCTACAGAATGAATTGCAGCGCCTGTTCTCTCAACGGTGTCGATAAGCTTCTCAAAATCGATGTTTGTCCCCTCTATGGTGATGTTGGTGCCCATGGTCTCCATGTCCATCTCCGTGACACTGATGTTCAGGGCCTCCACACCAGGCACCTCCTCGATGGCTTCTGCCAGCTCTATCAGCGTGGGTCTGTTTAGGCTCTTGTCAACATCAAGCACAACTCTTCTAACATTCATTTCTCATCATTCTGTTCTCTTAAGGATCAGGGATGTCAATCTCCTCTTAACTTTACGCAAAAATAAATCGCCTAAGGGTAATCTACTCATCTAGAGCATCCCTTCCAAATGGCATAACTGTCATGGAAGAAAAGATTGTTCTCTTCGTTGATTTGTTTGTTATACCCCAATTTTATCCTTAACAATAGATTATTTTTTTATCACTAATAAAATTTGCCGAGATATCGTGAAAAACGTAAAAGACGGATTAAAAACATTTCGTTTTTGCTATGTTACACCCACCCGTTTCTCCTGAACATTATAAGCATAATGAGGCCAATGCTCACTAGAATGGCAGCGAAAATGTAAAACCCGAATGAAAGATGGGTGAGTGGTATGTTTATTCCTCTTGTAAAATTTGTACCGAAGACAGATGCAAGAAGGGACAGTGGCAGGAATATTGTTGCTACAATTGTCAGTAACCTAAGAATTTCGTCTGTCATGGCAGACATAAGGCTCAGGTAAAGACTCCTTATGTCTCCTGACCTGCTTATGTAGGAATCGACCATCTCAATCAGCTGGAATGTATGATCGTAAATATCCCTGAAATTCCTCAAAGTGGCGGTCTGTATAAAGGGGACAGCCCCCTTCATGATTGTGCTGAGAATATCTCTTGTGGGAGTTATGGTGTTTCTGAGATCAGACAATTCGCTTCTTATGCTTGCGAATTTTGAACCAACCTCCCTGACAGTATTTATCTTGCTTTTCCTTCTTGTCACCCTTGACACAGCTTCATCGTCTAGCCTGTCCAGTTCATCGTCCCAGGCATAAAGAATCGGATAGAACGAATCCACTGAGTTATCCAGGAGCATGTAATAGAGGAGATCTGTTGACGGGATTTTAGAAAAAGGCGACATTCCCCTCACCTTGACCCTCTTGTCAACAGTGTCAACAATTTTAACAGGTCTCCGATGTACTGAAATCAACCATCTCTTGGAAAGGAATATGAATAGTTCCTCGAGGACAAGTTTAGAGCCATTTGATTCAAGCTTCTCAGGAGTCTTTATCACTGAAAATGTATAGGAACCATAATCCTCTATTTTTGGCCTTTGATTTCCTGTTTGAACATCCTCCACAGCATAGGGATCGAGGTTGAAAGCACTCTGTATCTTGTCAAGTTCCTCGTTATTTGTAAGCGTGATGTCTATCCATAGAACCTTGTCTTTGCCCAAAGTCTCATCTAAATTATCTATTACACTCACATCAGCTTGGTTAGCTGTCGCACCCTGCAGTACGCTGTATGAAATCAATACAAGAACCTCAGTTTATGAGAAAAGATTGATTGCATTAATAAATGTAGCTTTGTATAATCAAAATTCAAGGGAATGGCATAAGGGGCAAGTCACTCAAAACCCATTCTTTATACCTTTCTTGCGATATGATAGATCATGCCTGGAACTCTCAATTATTACAAGATAAGGATGCCGCTCAAAGACCCATTCACAACATCTTTTGGCACTGAAACAGAGAAGGAAGTACTAGTTTTCGAATATTCCAAGGATGGAATTACTTCTTACTCAGAGTCAGTGACATCTTTGGGGCCTTACTACAGTTATGAAGACAATACTACTGCATTTCACGTCATAAAGGAGTTCCTTTCAGATGAGATGAAGGATGCTCCACAACCAGGCGAGTTCATGGAGAGAGCATCCAAGATAAAGGGGCACAACATGGCAAAGGCTGCCCTCGAAATGTTACTCTGGGATTATCATTCAAAGAAAGAAGGAAAGTCATTGCACAACTACATTGGCCACTCAAAGGATTTCGCTGATGTCGGCATATCCTTGGGAATTGACGAAACAGAGAAGACACTTTCCAAAATTGATGCTGCGCTCAAGAGGGGATACAAGAGAATCAAGGTAAAAATTTCAAAGGGTAGGGAAATAGGAATCCTCGAACCAATAAGGGACAGGTTTCCCGATATAGTACTCAGTGTGGATGCGAATACCGATTACAGGCTCAAGGACCTAGAAATCCTCAAAAAACTGGACAGGTTTGATCTTGTGTACATAGAGCAGCCGCTTGATCATGATGATATTATAGATCACGCAAAACTAGCAAAGGAAATTTCAACTCCCCTTTGCCTGGATGAGACAATTACATCTGCGGAAAGGGCAGAGCAGGCACTTGAGATGGGTGCATGTGAAGTTATAAACATAAAGCCAGGAAGAGTTGGCGGATTCACGGAGTCTTTGAGGATAGCAGATGTCTCCAGAGCAAATGGAGCACATGTCTGGGTTGGGGGTATGCTTGAAACCGGTATAGGAAGATCTTACAATGTTGCATTGGCAGCGCTTCAATCTGTGGACTATCCTGGGGATACTTCACCGAATGACAAATACTTTGAACGTGACATTGTCACCAATCCCTTCAGAATGGAGAATGGCATTATTCGACCAAACAAGGGCAAAGGCATTGGTGTTGATGTGGACAAGGATTATCTGAGAAAGGTATCTTTCGAATCTGGAAGCTTATAGTTATGGATCAGAGAGGCAATATTGGACGCTCACTAACATCAGAATACCTAGATTGCTCTTGGAAATCAGAGCTATGCAGGCACAAAATTACGTGCGGACTCTGGTAGTCAATGATCCTGATCGAGCTTCTCAATAAGGTTTTTAATCATCACGATGATTGAACTTTGAAGTCCTATAATAGGTGCTTATAGACTATGTCCACGAGAAAGGGTGAAGACCAGGGCAGCGTGATCTCCTTCCGGACGCCGGAGAAGAGGAGCGGATTATTCATTTTCTATGCATCAGTCTTCATCCTCTTTGCCATCTCATCATGGGGTCTTCTTGGGTATGGCAATCTCTCTGCGATAATAACGGTCTGGGTGCTGATAATACTGAGCGTAGTTTACCTGGTTTATTCAGTTTCAATTTCCCGAGAAAACAAGCTAATAGAGAAACTTCCCTATCTATCACTTGCTCTTTCGCTCTATCTCTTCGTTCTCATTGGCTCTATGTTCTACCCGGGTGCCGTGCAGGACGAAATCATAATTGACACTTACTCAGCCTACCTTTTCCTCCATGGAGTTGATCCGTATGTGGCCTCAAATATGGCCAACATCTTTGTCTTTTTTCATTTCCCACCCTCACTTACAACTCCCCTAAGGGCGGGTGGTTATGTCTATTACCTGATTTATCCAGCATTATCCATCTATGCTTTTGTTCCATCCGTTTACTTCAATCTTCCAAATTATACTGTTCTCCTGATCTTTAACGTACTCACTTTCTTTCTTCTTATTTATTACTACAGAAAGAAAGGGTTTTCAAATGTCATTCCGTTTCTTATTCTTCTGGTCTTTCTGCAGGCTGAACTGATCGCAAGTTCATTTAGTGGTGTTACGGATATAATCTGGACATTCTTTCTTGCGGCTGCATACATAAGCAGAAAGAAGCCATGGCTTGCAGGGGTCTTTCTTGGGCTCTCGATTGCCCAGAAGCAGATTCCGGCTCTGGTGGCACCTTTCCTTTTATATTTGATCTTCCAGGAGAACGATAAATCCGTTTCGGCTCCATCAAAGACCTTCATTTATGCAGCACTTGTTTTCATAGGGCTGAACCTTCCATTCATACTTCTAAACCCAGGTGCGTGGTTATCCAGCATGCTATTTTCACTGGAGCAACCGATATTAGGTGTAGGCTTTGGATTCGGTGCCCTGTCTTTTGCCGGGTATTACCCAATTCCAGCAATAGTATTTTCAGATCTCCTGATAGCATCACTAGCTTTTCTTTTCATCCTCTATATCCGCTATTTCAAGGAACTGAAGTACGCATTCTTCGCCTTTCCAATCATCATCTTTCTGTTCAATTTCAGGAGCCTTGAGAATTATGTGATTTATTGGCCCTTGCTCACCATGCTAGTTCTGCCTGACTTCTTGCTTGAGCAAAGGAACAGATCCGATTTGGTAGAAAGTCGTCGTCTAAGCATAAAGCCGTTTTTCACTGGTGCCTCCAGATTACTTAAGAAATCTAATTTTACAGCGTTTCTACTTGTCATCGTTGTGCTCGGAGGTGCATTCTCTGCAGGGTATTCGTATCACGCCTCTTCACAATACCAGAGTCAATTTGTAATAAACAACATAACTGAGTACAAGAACCCTGTTATGGCAAATTCTCAGATTACTGGAATGTCTGTGAACATTTCATATAGCCCGGTAGACAAGAGTCTGGCTCCTTTGCCTGCCTTATTTAGGGTGATTCCCGACCAGTCCATTCGTTCAAACATCAACGCACTTCTCTGGAGTTCCCCCAATCCATACCTGTACCCGGGGAACAATACTATACTAATTTACCCTAACTCATATTCTGATTTTCTGGGCCAGAACAAATCATTCACATTAGAGGCTTATTATGGCAATATCACGGCATATTTTCACTCTAGCACTCCTGTTCTGGGCAAGTCACTAATTCAGGACCCAACACTGCTGTATCCTACGGGAAAAATGCAAGAGCCTTACCCAGGATGGAACCTATCAGTCGAAGGGAATGTTACAAGTATCAAAGCCAACTCCGGGGGTGTATATCTTCAGTCAAATGCCACAAGCAGTGGCTTGAGCATGATTGGGGTAAGCACAGGGATAAACTTGGAAGGGCTTTCAAAGGGTAACTACTCGCTTAATTACACAATAGCCACTCGGAACAACAGCAGCACTGGTCCGAATGGAAGTATTGTTCAATTTGTGGGAATACTGCTATCCTTCAACTCGGGACAGGAAAATTACTGGATTGGGTATAACTCATCTGCAAAATTAACTGTGAGAAACTCAATTAACAGGTTTAACCAGTCTATATTGACTGACTCTACAGTGATAAATTTCAGAGCAGTTTACAACTACCTGTCTTCCCAGGGATGGGGTTTCACGGATGGGAAGATTAGCATTATGGTGGCATCGAATGAAAACACGGCAATTTCTGCAGTTTTCAGCAATTTTTCACTGGAGCAGAACGGTACTTCCTTGCAGCCCTTCATTAATCTTGGTGTTTCTCTTGCGAACAATGATATGTCTAGTTTCAAAGCAGTTGGTCTCATCCCTCAATCAAAAGAAGATCAATTTAGGGAAGTGATGAGCTGGTAGATGTATCTGTTGAGATTCCAACATACAATGAGTCAGGCAACATAGTTAAGCTCATAGAGGACATAGAAAACCTTCCGCTCGATTTAGAAATAATAGTTATAGACGACAACAGCCCTGATGGGACTGCGGATAAAGTCGAGGTGCTGAAAAGGAAATACGAAAACATAAAGCTCTTGGTAAGACCTGCAAAAAATGGGCTTGCCTCAGCGATTGTTGACGGAATGGGCATCGCAGCCTCAGATAACATTGCAGTAATGGACGGAGATCTGCAGCACCCTCCAGATCTTCTGACAGAAATGGTGGAGAAAGTAAAGAACGGCACCGACTTGGTGATTGCGTCCAGGTATACAGCAGGCGGAAATCCTGGTAGGCTTGGCTTTACAAGAAAGCTGATCTCCAAGACTGCTACCATAATGGCTCATGTCATGCTGAGGGAAACTAAGCATGTTAAAGATCCCCTCTCAGGCTATTTTGTATTCAAGCGCAACATTGTAAGAAGCTCTGACTTCGATCCGAGCGGGTATAAGATCCTCCTAGAATTGCTCATAAAGGGAAAAGCGAGCAGTAAGGAGGAAATACCCTATACTTTCAAGCCCAGGTTCATGGGAAGCAGCAAGCTCTCTATATGGGAAGACCTGAACTATGTCCATTTGATTCTAAGGCTCGCGGGATACAGGCCCCTAAAATTCATTGGCGTTGGAATCTCCGGGGTACTGGTAAATGACGGCCTTTTATTTTTGCTGCACGAAGTGGCTGGTCTTGCACTGCTCATATCAGATGCAATATCGATCGAGGCATCGATCATCTCAAACTTTGCAATAAACAGCTTGTGGACTTTCAGGAATAGAAAAGTGGGCAGACTATATGCAAGACTCTTCAAGTACAACCTTGTTGCACTATTTGGGGGGGTCATTAACTATGGGGCATTCTACCTTATCACTTTGATCACGCCTCACTACTTGGTCGCAAATACCATAGGGATAGGTCTAGGATTCCTCGCAAACTACCTGGGTAGTGAATTATTCGTCTGGTCAGCAATTGGTTCCAGAAAGAAAAATCTATGAGCTTAGGAGGTGCTGTCCCCAACTATTCTTATGTACCTGTCTTCAAGGTCATTATATGCACTTATTTCCTCAACTTCCAAACCAATGCTCATAAGATATTTGATCAGATCATGGTTCTTGGATCCAGGAGACTTCTTAATGACCAACAGGCCCCCTTCTGTTCTGTACTCTTCGATAATGGGAGAGTCTAGAACCTTGCTGCCAAGATCTCCTAGTAAACGGACTGTGACAGAGTTTTCATTCTCTATCCTGTCTGATTCGTAGACAAGCTTCCCCTGATCGATGATCGCAACCTTGTCGCATATCTCACGCGCCTCGCTAAGGAGATGTGTGCTCAATATGACTATGTGCTCACCCTCCTTAGAGATGTTTCTTATTATCTCCCTCACCTCTTTCATTCCCCTGGGGTCGAGGCCAGATGTTGGCTCATCCAGCACTAGAATGCGTGGTTTGCATAGAAGTGCAGATGCAATTCCTAGCCTTTGTTTCATTCCGCTTGAGTAGTTGCCCGTTTTGCGACTCAGGTATGATCGGCTGCCCGTTAGTCTAGCAACTCTATCTATTTCCTGCTCACACTGTTTCTTTGAAAATCCTCTTAAGAGGCATACAAATCTTAAAGATTCATAACCTGTGAGATAGGGATAGAATTGTGGTGTTTCCAACAACGTTCCAACTTCACTCAGCACCTTCTTCTGGTTTAATTGAACATCTGTTCCATTGATGAGCACCTTGCCGGAAGTAGGCCTGAGCACTCCTGTCAGCAACTTCAGCAGCGTGCTCTTTCCGGCGCCATTTGGCCCAAGCAGACCAAGCACCAATGGAGTATCTACCTCCATGCTAACACCATCAAGCGCCTTGATAGGCCCAAAGAATTTCGATACTGATCTTATGCTTATAGAAACCATTACTTCACCTCCAATCTCTCGAAGATGAAGAGTGATGCAATGTATCCCACTATGGAATACATGAGAAGTACAAGTGAAGACCTGATAATTTCGCTGTTTCCAGCAGGAGAGAGGGACCCACCAGTTGAGAAACCGCCAAGTGATATATTCACGTAAACTCTTTGTATTATGTCAGCTGCATTGCTGAGCAAGAAGAATGCATTGTAACTGTACAAGAGTTGAAACATGATGTTCACAACATTGAATACCAGGAAGTAGAGAAGAAGTACAGTGATGTAAGCGTAGAGATTTTTGCTGAATATGCTGCTCACAAGGAATGTCAACGAAGTAAGCGAGAAGACGAAAAGAAGTAGAAGGCCATAAGAAGTGTAGAAGCTGTTAACCGGGGAATGGTGAAAAAGTATGCCCAGAGCAGCGGCCTGAAAGGCAATATATATCGATACAATTATGAAGGTGACCGCTAGGGATGCAAGGTATTTTCCACTGAGCAAAGTATAGCGACCTGTCGGAAGGGAAAATACGTGAAGTGCAGTTTTCGCCTCTATCTCACTAGAGACGGCAGGAGAACCGAAGAAAACAGCTGCGAAAACAGGCACATAAGGTAGAATGAACGACCAGATGAACGAAAAAAACCTTACTCTTTCACTTACTGGAATCGAGTTTATGTTCACACCGCCAAGGACGCTAGGGAGAGTGCTGGTATACCTGAAGGAAACATAGGTCATGAGTGAGGAAATAAGTAGAACCAGAATGAGCATCAGGTAGAAGCTTCTGGATCTGTAATAATTCCTGAAGTAGTGAGAGAATACTATACCTAGCTGCCTACCTGCCGCCATTATAGTCCCGCCTTAAGGAGATAGGATGAAACGTACCCAATAAGCTGGTTGACTGTGTAATTGCCCTGAATGCCTACTTGAAGGCTGTGTTCCTTCGAACTGACTGAGATATTGTAAGTACCATTCCTGACAGTATAGAAAGAGCCCAAGGAATTGTTGCCCTTCAGGGCCACGTAGATTGAGGAATGGCCGTCAGAAATATTTCCAGTGATATAACTCACAGTGGAGATATTTGAAGGAGCAATATAAAACGTGTAATTGCTGCTGGTATCTAAGTATTTCTTTGCATTGGAGGAAAATGTATCTCCTGTTATTGAAGTTGAAATGGAGCTTTGAACAGCGCTTAGATTGCCAATTACCATTTTGGACGTACCCGAATCTGCAGCAAAGAAGGTGCCACTAAGATTTAGCGGTACCGAGGAAAAGAGCGAAAACAGGGAACTATCAATATATTTCCCCACAGATGAAATCTGCGCCAAACTTACGTTATCAATTTTGTATATTTGGTGTCCACTGAATAGAGCGAACGGTGCTATATTAAGAGGTGAAGATGTATTCCCTGCGGTCAAGTTAATGCCCAGATTGAAGGTTTCAACGGTCACTGGCAAGATTATACCAAGAGATCCGTTGTCCTCAAAGACATAAAGGCTGGTGCCATTGAAATTTGCCTTCAGAACGCCATTTGAATCAGAAGGAACGAAGGTAAATGGATCCTGCTGGCTAGAAATATAGTTGTTCTGAGCAATAATATAGTAGGTAGTGGGGGCGATAACCGCAGCCGCAACTATGACAATGACCAGCCTCTTTGCCAGCGGGGTCATATTTTGTCATCAAATACGTGTACTTAAACACATCAGCACATCCTATCATCATACTTGATCGGCTTATACTAAGAATCCCGTAACGAATATGTTTCAGTTCCACTCCAGAACGGGGGGGCGTTGAAAATAGCCCAATTCAAGTAGAAAGATACAATGCCTCTCGATCAAGATCGACATTTCTTAAGTTAATTTAATGTGATTATGTATAGAAATTCACCCACATTCAACAAAGAAAGAGCGTCAAATAGTTCAGCAGAAAGCACTTTCTTAGATTTAAAATCAATTAAACCGTTATAACGGTCTTGTTCTACTCATATATGTAAAGAAATCTAAATGCGCATAATTTAAAAAAAAAAGGGAGAGAGTTGTCGAGATTGCAATGAGAGTTATTAGGGAGGAAACGATGAAGCGAAACGAGAAAACTAGATGATTCTAGATAGATACCACAGGAATTCATGCTGGTGATCATTGGGACCGGTTCATAAATATGTCGAAGTTTAATCTTATTTTGAACCCTATTAAATACGGATTAAAACATAAGGTGATACTTCACCCACATTCGGAAATGTTTCAGCAGATATATGAACAATTCAGTGATTTCTTGCCAAAAGCAACAGATTTTGTACTAGATATCGGCGCTCAGTATGGTGATTATGCAATTGTATGCAACCGTTTGTATGGTGCTAAGGTCGCAGCGTTCGAACCGTTGAAAGATAATTACGTCGTTATGAATAGACTGGCGCGTATTAATAGGGCCCACATTGAAACGTTCAATGTTGCTCTTTCTGATCATGATGGATTTTTAAGTATGTACTCGGATGGTGGAATGTTAAGATCGGAGGAATACTCAAATCGAAAAGAGAGAATACGTTTTACAACTCTAGACTCATATGAATTCAAGCCTAATCTTGTAAAAATAGACGTTGAAGGATTCGAGATGCAAGTACTTAAAGGTAGCATCAAGACTATTGAAGCCCACCATCCTAAAATCATCATAGAAACTCACTCATCTTCATTGGAAGAGGAGGTTTGCCAGTTCTTTTCTAAAATGAATTATGAGTTGAAGCACGAATTTGATCGCAGACCAGGAAATAATTGGACGGACGAACTCGTAAATCTCTTCTTCGCATAAAGAGGTTCTGAAGAAAATAATAATGGTATTCTGATGTAGAGAACTAGAAAAAAATGAATAATAGGTTAATAATAAATATTATGCCTAGATGCTTTTTGCCTGCCTCAATTAAATTCATCCGGTTTTGATTACAGTTTAGACCACTTTCTGCTTGATCTGCTGCATTATTTATTCATTTCCCGCTCTTCATACGCATCAACTTCTATCGCAATGCGGTTTAAACAACATTTTCTTTGTAACATATAAAAATTCTTTAAGAATATAATTGAGTTATTGGTAGATTTGAATTGCCAATTAGCAGGATTTCACAGCTACTGACTCTTTCCATGGCCGTTTTGGTTTACTTCATACGTTCTTAATGACTCCAAGAACTGCTCAACAGTATCCTCAAAAGTCAGGCTCGAAACCTTCTTCTTTCCAGCCTCTGCAATTTGAATTCTTTTGTTTCTATGATTTATTAGTTCTGTTACTTTCTCTGCAATGCCTATCGAGTCGTGGACAGGCGCGAGAAAGCCAGTTTTCTCATCATCAATTAACTCTCTAATTCCCATATTGTCAGTTGAGACCACAGCACATCCAGAGTTCATAGCTTCAGCGGCTGTCAGGGAAAGTCCCTCTATGATGGAAGGCAACACAAATATTGAGGCCCAGTTATAGAGTTCTGTTAGAAATTCTTTCTCTACCCAACCTTTGTGATTAACAAATGCTGGGACATTACCTTTATAATTTCCAAACGACTTTATTGTACAATTCGAATTTTGATGTATAATCTCTGCTGCTTTCAGAGCATCTTCAGCACCTTTGTCTGCGTGTTCCCGAAGCACTAAGAGTACATTCCCATCTGGTCTTTGCTCAATAGGAATTTTAAATACTGGTTTCCAAAAAAGTCCGAGCTTCAAGACTATTGGATCTTCGGACTCAAATCGTTTAAGGAGGTGCATATTATACACTATCTTTTTCATATCAAAAGAATAGGAAAGATGCGCAAGTTTGTAGTAAGGCCCAGAGTAACTTGGCTCATCCTCATCATGTTGCGTAAAATAGTACTTAAATTCGGATCTCAATTTGGTATTCACAAAAAGAGCGGGTATCCATCCCACAGCGATGGCTCTCTTTATCTCCGAATTTTTCATTAATTTCTTCGAATTGAAATGAAACTTGAGATTCTTATCCTTGAAAATCATGTTATCCATCTCATTAGCCCAACTGTAGCGGGTCAGAAGGCGGAACTCCATGCTGTTGTAAAATAACAGAGCTAATTTCTTGTGAGTTCTGTATTCACTTAGATACTTTCTTATTGATACAAACAGGATCCCAACGTTCTTGCCTCTCTGCGATAATTCGTGTGCAAGGTTAAGGACGACCCTATCTCCTCCTGTAAGATGCAATCCAAAAGGTCCGGTAACAAATAGAAAATCCAAGGAAGATTTTCCCTTTCTTTCCACCTTCACAAGTCACCAACATATCAGTCTATAAACTTTTAGTGCTAAAGGAATGATCAAGACATTCTTGTCGTTAAATACAATTTATTTCGGATCTCACGAGTTATTTTCTATGGTTGCATAGACTTTTTTCATGTTTTTTGAAAATACTTCATGATTATACAATTTTGCCTTTTTTAGTGATTTCTGTACATAGTATTCCTTGTTATTAATAATTCTTATTATGGCTTCAGCTGCCTCTTCGGGTTTTTCCGGATCAAAATATTCAACTGCATCGCCCCCTATCTCCCTAAAAGTGGGTATATCAGCAGCCGCGACTGGAAGCCCGACAGCGAATGCTTCTATTAGTGGCCGGCCGAACCCTTCTGTTAGACTCGGGTATACCATTACATCGCAATAATTGTAAATTTGGTTTAACAACTCCTGTGAGCAATTCTTGAAAGTAATAGAATTGCCCACGTTTGAGCCTACTCTTACCAACCTGTATTTATCCTTTAGAATCTGCATTACAGTTGGTAAAATTCGTAAATTCTTGTAGTGCATATTTGTGGACACGCTAAGTACGTAGTTAATACCTTTATCTTTCTCGAATGGAAGATGCCTCGAGTCAATATCTATGGATTTAAAGTATCTAGAGTAGCAATGAGGGACAACATATACATTTCCAGAATATCGAAACTCGGCCAGTTTTGTCTTCATATATTCAGTTGTAAGAATAATATTGGGCAGCTTCAACATTCTTTTTATGTTGTGACTAATATAAACCCTAAGACTTAATTTGTAACTTGCTGGGTCTTCAAATGGAAGAAAGTCATGGATGGTACCTACTACTTTTGATCTATTATCTGATCCAATGGGGGGCATATAGTGTGCTGTATGATGGACAATCCCCTCGAAGTTCTCAATGTACCTGAATTCGTATGGATTGACAAAGCGTCGCGCTAGCACGTTAAACATACTAAAGCGAGTCGCCGGTTTCACAACTGTTCCGACAAACGTTCCCTGATCAAAGTAATATTGATTCGGGAAACTAATCATCTCTGCATCATGACCTAATGCATTGTGCAAAATTTGAGCATAAACACCAAATCCATTCTCTATAGGTGTATAGTTAACTATCAAAACTTTCATTTTGTCTCTCTCACGTAGCAACAATATTAAGGCTATTTGCTCTGCAGCGAAGATTTGCTTCAACTAAGTACACTCTTTCCGAGCATATCAAGATGCTAACTGACAAAGATATCAATAAATGCATGCTATAGGTCTAAATAAACAACTCTTATTTCAAGTATAGCAGATCAGTAATTAAGAGATGGCTAACAAGTAACTGCTTGTTATTTCAGACATCTATGTTTTATTAGAAAGTACACATGTAAATTGCTACAGTCCCGATGTTTGTCGTTGTTTCTCTTTGATATCCTCCCTACTTGTGCATTAGACCTATAAATCAAGGATCTCTGCAAAAACACAGGAAAATAGGACAACTAATACAATAATGAGATTTACTAATGCAAACACAGACTGAGAGTTTTCTGTGATAAATACGAACCCACAAAAATCCACTATTACCTGATTGTTTCTTGAGTCTGAACTTCCTTCTCGTAGTATATGCTCTTTGTAGATACTTTCCGACAATAAATCGACTGTTTAATAAAGTTTAAAATAAATCTTCCAGTTCGATCCACTATTTTTGACTTTCCAGATCTCCTTTCTATAAAAGCGTAAGGCACCTCTTTGGCGATAGCTTCAGGGTGCCATGCCAGTATAAATAGAAGCGTCTCATATCCCATTTTTATAAACTCTAAATTATCGAAAAGATACTTTCTCGCCATAAAGAAGCCGGAAGTCGGGTCGAGTATTTTTCTCGAAGCAGGTATTAAAATATGGGCCAAAGTTACAGCAATCCTGCTTATAATCCCTCTTAAAGGTAGTCTTTCTGCAGTTCCACCTTTTGTGTATCTTGAAGCAACTATTATGTCAGCACCCTCAGAATCTTCCAACATATCTCTTATGAGTTCTGGGGGGTGCTGCATGTCACCATCGAGCATAACAACGTATTCGGCAGAAGCTTCTCTCGCCCCCAAAACTTCGCCTGCTACTAATCCGTCTTTTTCTTTTTGAATTATTGTTCTGACTATAAATCTATGACCTGAGCTAACTCTGTTGATCTCATCAAGGGTCCCATCCGTGCTCTGACCGTCCACGAAAATGACTTCCTCCAAGTTACAACCATTAGATATAGAGTCGAGTTTACTTAGGATTGGAAACACATTGTACTTCTCGTTTAAAACAGGAATTACGACAGAAATGTTAGGCACTTTTCAAATAATCACTCGCGATATTTAAGTCAAAAGAACAAATAATTCATGTAATTATATATTGCAAAAATCTAGTACCATACTCATTAATTATAGGATATCTGTTGTATGTAGTCAATTTCCACCTATAACAAGTGGATACGCAAAGGTAGCATATGCTATAGTCAAAGGGCTGGAAAATCTAGGGAACGATGTAAATATAGTTACTGGATCAAGTGGATGCAAGAGAGTCTGGAACGTTCCATTTTTAACTAACGAAGGGAAAAGAAAGATAAAGTCCTCTGAAGTAGCTGTAATCATTGGGCCCTCGCCACCGTTTACAGAACAGGCATTCAAAGTAGCATACAGAAAAGAAATTCCAGTGGTTTATATTACCAACGCCTTTGTAGGTGTATCATCTTATATTGATAACATTCTAACTAGGTTAACAGACAGTCTTTATGAGAAGATTATTTATAAGAATCACTTGAATAAAAGCACGTTCGTGTTCGCTCAAACCGATGGATTTGCACGACACTTGAATCTAAAGAAGACCGTACTTGTAGCTCCCTACGGAACCACAACGCTACCTGAAACACCACACATTAGAAAAGAGAGAAGGGTATTGTTTGTTGGGCAGTTTAGGCACTATAAAGGGATAAGATTTCTCCTGAACGCTGCCAAGATAATGAAGACTAATGGATACCCACCAAAGATCGATATTGCTGGTTCAGGACCCCTTCTTGCTTGGATGAGAAGTAAGGTTAAAAAGTATGGCTTATTGGATGAAGTGAATATAATAACATCACCTGACGACGCAACTATTGCTAAACTCTATGCCAGGGATAGTGTCTTTGTCCTTCCAAGCGTATCTGCGGAGAGTTTTGGTTTTGTACTTCTTGAAGCTGCCTCACACGGTATGAGTATCATAGCCACTGACCTTCCGGGCCTTGCTGATGTTGCTAGGTTCCTGGGAGGTCGTGTTGTGCAAAGAGGCAACGCCTCTGATCTTGCAGAAATAATAGCTGAAACACTGAATTCTGGGACACACGAAGTTGCGGATCTCTCATCTTTTAACTGGGAAAGAAATATTAGAATACTAGAAAGCGCGGTCGATATAGCGGTTACGAACAAGGAGGATTATTTTCATGCTATTTCAGCGGAGAACTGAAACTAGAACCTATAATAATTACAAGTTGACTTTTCGTCCTCACCTTCCACTCATAATTACTGCAGTACTATATGCAATAGTGGCTGGCGCATCATATGTTATCGCATTGAATAAAGCTCCCATGCCTTTCAGTCAGCTGAACTCCGTGATAGATTGGGCCTCTTGGTATGATGTGTTAATCGCTTTTCCAATTCTTTCCGTATTGTGTGCGATTCCATTCATTGGTATAAGAAGTTCAAGAATTATTGTGCCTGTGATTCTCATAAGTCCGCTCTTTTTAATACTTGACTCATTCCTTCTCGTTTATAATTTGCCTTCCCTCGGCTTACTTCTTTTCATTATACCCGTGATAGATCTAGTACCGGTCACTTTCGTAGCATTAGTGTATTTGACTCCCCTAGTTCTTGTTGTTTTGGCAGCTTATGATATCCCCAGAAGTTCTCTTAAGGTAAGATCATTACCTAGAGTCTACTATGTCGCTGCTGCTTCTATTTCACTGATTCTGGTGGCAGTTGACTTTTTCATGAGGTACGATGCGTTAAGCAATTCCTCATCACTTATCTCTGTTGTATCTGATGTTGGCTGGGCAGCTCAAGCTGGAGCTAAGGGTCTCATTCACGGAATAAATCCCTACGCTGCCTCCTTGCCACCTTGGGGAGGGAGCGCTCCGCTTACATACGGACCTATGGAATTTGTACTTCTTGCTCCATTTGCGATGTTATCAATAGACGTAGGGGCCCATGTAGCATCAATATTCTATTCTCTTTTAGCGGCTCTAGGGGTGTTTATGACAGTCAGGGTATTCAACCCAAAGGTTGCTCCGGTTGCTGCTATGATATTTTTTGTGCTCCCGGTAACTTTCTACGACATTTCAGCCGCTTTCACACAACACATCATTGCTGCTTCATTGATTTCATGGACAGCCTTTTTTTACGTGACTTCTAGGTACAGGCTCTCAGGTTTGTTCTTGGGATTGTCGGGTCTGACCATAGGGATTCCCTTTGCCCTGATAATTCCTTTTATATTTCCATTAGACAAAGCAGGTAAAATTAAGATTATGGAGGGTTACATTCCGATTATTGCAACTCTGTTATTTGCTATTTTTCTGCTTTTTGGAACTTATGCTTTGACTTCATTTAATGCGTTTACGGATACGATTAATCTCTATGGAATAGGTCAATATCTGACACCTCTTGCTGAAAGCATACTCAAGTGGATCCCGGTTGCAGCGATTATGGTCTGGTTTCTTTATGCCTCATATAGAGGAAAAAGCAGGTTTGACGCACTGGAGACAGCAGCCATATTCTTGTTAATTCTCCCCTTTGCCGTCGGGTACTTCTTCGCTTTCTTCTTTATATGGGAAGGCATTTTGCTCATTATTTATGTCTTCATAAAAATGGAGGTGAGATCTTCGTGGACTCCATCGAACGACGTCGCTTCCTGAAAGTGACGAGGAAGAGACTTTTTTCTTTGAGCATAGGCTCACCGCAGAAGATAATTGTGACTGGAATGGTAGTTGCATTGGTGGTCAGCATGGGAGTACTGGGGGCATCAGGAAAACTTTTTCAGCCAGTTCCCAGCTATGACCCATATGTCAACCATGGAACATACCACGTCATTGCAACCCCGGCGGCTATACCAGTTGGAGGCACGACTAGCATAACTGCACTTGTTAATTCGTACATTCACGATACAAAACTCGATGTGAATGTATCCATAATGGGACCTGGAAGTTCTACCATTATAGCGTATGAACTTGCTTCAATAACCACAGACTCTCATGGCAAGGGGTCTGTGGCACTTTACTTCCCAGGTTTATTCAAAGGTACAGCATCTACATCTGTTATTGGTACATACACTGTGGTAGCTGCCTTTGCCCAAGTTTATTCGTCAGTTCTAGCCTACACCCATTTTACTGTTTTTAATAAGCACCTTGCCAGATCACCGCAAATTTTTATGAATCCTGGATTTGGACCCTCTGGCACCTATGTTTCTCTCCACGGTTACCATTTCTCGTCGGATTCTAATGTATCCCTCTATTACGATGGATCTCATCTGCAAACTAGCTCATATAACATATCGACTGACTCATCAGGTTCATTCTTGGCTAATTTTAAGGTCCCACAATCATCTGGACTCAACACATTGAGAGCTCAAGACCAGTTCGGAGATAACGCATCTTCCTTCTTCCAAGTACAGCAAGCATCAGAACCGGGCCCAAGGTTGATCTCTTCTACATATTCACCGATTGATAATGGGTCCTCTATTGCAAATTTCACCTCAACACTTGGAGTAAAAGTGGTACTCATGGGGGTAGATGCTTCCAATGGTGCGTACTCACAAACGACAGTCTCGCATTATTCGGCGATGCCTAATAACATCACGAAGCCAAATTTGGATAATTCTCAGTTTTATGATGTAATGGTTCTCAAGGTCTCGGGTGGAAATGCAACAATATCAATTAACACTCCAGTCGGAAAGAATCAGAGCGCCAATTCAATGGAATTCTGGAATGGAACAGCTTGGATCAGCGCAGGTTCTGTTTCAGAATCTGGGAACACAATTACAGGTGTTATTCCGGTTAAGGATCTTGGAGGAACAATGATAGTAATTGGTCATATTCCAGGCCCATCCCACGTTTATGAATATGTTGCTATACTGATTCTGGATACGATTGCTGCCATAACCATACCAACAATAATACACAAGCGCAAGAAAAAATAATCCTCTATATTTTACCTTTTATGTAAAAAACAAAAGACTAGAGAACATTTGTAGAACTCCCTCCCCAATAATATCTCAACACTTAGAAGTAGTTCTCCAGCCTTAATTGAAAGTCACTTTTTAGGTTTGGGATCTATTATTACTAAATGGAATCGTTTAAATATTGAGTATGAAATAAGCCCCTGCATGGAACACAAGAGCACACTCACAGAAGCAGCCTACAGGCACATTTTTGACGGAATTGTATCAGGCAAATATAGAGTGGGCCAGACACTGAGCATAGACAAGCTTTCTTCGACCCTCGACATGAGCAAAACTCCCATAAGGGAGGCTCTTGTTGAATTGGAAGGGGAGGGTCTCGTATATCGCAGGAGCAGGTACTACAACGTAATGTACCTTTCCAAGGAAGACGTAATAGATCTGTACGAAACCAGGATTATACTGGAAGCGGAAGCTGCAAGACTTGCTGCCTTAAGGGCATCTGACCAGCAGATAGAAGACATGAAAACAACAATGAATGCCATCACGGAAATGACCTCTCAGGAACAACCAGATCCCTTGCTCCTTACAGAATTGAACGGCAAGTTTCACTGGCTTATTGCGTCTGCCTGTGGGAACAAGACTATTGCGAAATACTGCACGGATATTAGACTTAGGTTAAAAGCAGTAAGGACAAGCCTTTTCACAAGTGTGGACAGAAGAGACGACGAGATCAAGGAACATGGGCACATACTAGATGCAATTTCCAACAGGGACCCTGACGAAGCAGTCAAGAGGATGCTCCAGCACGAAAGAAATGTAATGAAGTTTGTGGACAGGGTAGTATTGCCGGAACTATTCTGATACTCTTACACCTGGATCGAACATAGCGATAAGATTTAATTCTGTTTGTCTTAAGTATATTGCAGAATGGATGCCATGGAATACCTCACTGGAAATAGGCTAAAGATGCATGAAGTCTACACCAGTGACATATCTCTCTCTTTCTGCACAGTCGACAATGGTGAAAATAATACCATTGGCAACTCACTCCAGAGTATTCATACGATAGCATCGGAGATTGGATTCCCATATGAGATCATTTTCGTAACATCTCAGAGCGGGGAAATTCTGGGGAAGAGAAGCAGTGGCTTTTATGGGAACATGGAAAACTTATATTTTGTAAGGCAGAAGACCGGTAGCCTAGGACAAGCAATGAAGGTGGGCTTTGATTCCAGCACGAATAAGTACTTCGTTCCATTCAGGCCTGATGTTGTTTATGATGTGAAATATGCAGACCTTATCCACTCTTTTCTCATGAGAAGGGAAAAGAAACTATTCTTGTCAGAGTTGCCAGTCATACATAGGGATCTAATAAAGGATGCCGGTGGATACAGGAACCTCTCATACGGCTTTGACATTGATCTTTACAGCAGAATAGCAATGGTCTATGGTGTTGTGGCATGTCCGGCAATGTTCAACAATATTCCATTAATTTCACCGCCACCAGGGAGCCCAAGTAATGAAGTGCAAACTGGAGGCAGACGCACTGTATTAAGAAGATTAAGGGACCACATCATAGCCTGCAATTACAGCCTTGAAGATCTTCTCGCGCTGTATGGTGAAGACGGGGAATCGCCTGGGTTGTCCAGGCGTATTATCTTGTCAGTGCTTTATGCGTTGTCCAGAACCGCAAAGGTCAAACCCTTCCGTTTTGATAGGAACAACTACCTAATCCTCATGGAGAATGTATTCGAGTCACTAATCCTGAAGGATTTTGCCAGATATGGAATGGATGAGTTCAAGGCCAATATGATCCTCTCAAGAGAAGAGATCAGGTATCTCAAGAGCATGAGCAGGGTCTACCGCGATGTCATTTTTTCAATGAACCAGTATGTAGTGGAGCAATAGTACTCTGAAGTTTCCTCGACACATATGCATAAATAATAATTATGTTGGTATAATTTCCACAAGTGTCATTAATAAAGAAGATTGTATTAGTAAATATATTTTTGATGCTATTATTGCCTTTGAGCAATTATACCTATCACGCCTCCGGTAGAGCTTCTGGAAATACTCCAATTCAAATGAATACAATGCAGCAGACTATCAATAATGACACAGTAATAGGAAGCAATGCTTCAAGTTCGACTTATTTAGTCCCTGGAAATCTTGCCGTGAGGGAAAACACGACACTAAAACTGATCAACACCAATCTCGAATTCCAATTCAATTCTGATAATAGATCAACTCTCTATGACAATGGTTCGCTAATTCTCTTCGACTCAAAAATTACAGTTTCTCATCAACAAGCATCGGGACATTCATTGAACATCTCAGTATTAGGCACAACTTCAGAAGCTGCCTCTCTTTCCTTATATCAATCCTCCCTCGATATCAATGGATCTATCTATGCATCTCAATCCAATATCACAGCACTTAATTCTTCCATTTCTGGATCAGCCCAGAACTCGTATGTGAGTGAGTACTTCAAAGTAAGTCAAGTTCTTTTCAGAAACAGCACAGATAGCGGTGTGCTTAATAGGGGTCCTGTTGACCATTATGCAGCTTCCAGTGAAAAATCAAATCAGCAGCTTATATCAAGCAATACATACATCTCGATGGTTCCTGTTAAGGATCAGTTTCAGAACGCGAAAGTTAATATCTTGAATGTCTCAATCACCTACTCAGGATATACACAAAATAACGGATCTTTGCTGTTTTTCAATCTTTCTGGAACTAATGTTTATACTTACTTTTTCAATAATACCGGGTCTTTCTCAAATAAGACCACCGTAACATTCTCAATACCTTTGAATGGGTCGCTTCTTTCTTCTTCCACCCTTCTTACGGGCAACACTCTGACAATCTACATGATGCTGAAATCGAAAAGTATCGGTACGGTAATCTCAGGGCTTAACGTCACCTTTATGTCCAACGATACAGTCGATTACTACGGAACTAGCAGCTTTGGCCCTGTTTTCTCTGATTGCACTGTATACTCAGTAAATAGCGGTTTTGAGCTGACCGCTGGAACCCAGTTCCTTTACAGCGACGTTCCAAATCCCATGAAGAACGCCATATTCGCCTACAATGGAACTGTTTTCAATGCAGTAAGAACTTACGACGATATCAGCCAGAAAGTCGGCGTCAATTCGCCCTTCATGTCTACCAACTCCTCAGTTTTCATATATTCTCTTCAGTCAATTTCTGAACAGGCACCTGAAGGAGGTATAAATGGGGCTGTTAATCACATTAAGGGAAATGAGTTCAACAAGACTCTTAACATGATCATGAACGGCAGGAATCTCGAGATAAGGAAGGAATTGGCAAATCTGGGAATAGAGTACTCCAATATTTCATCTGATGGTATGGTAGTACTTCCACTTCTCAAGGAAACCATAAATTCCTCAGGTTTGGAATATAACGGAAACTACGTTGATAATGTTGACTCGCAATCTGATTATTTCTCGGAGCCAATTTCTCCAGGACCGCTCTATAATTCAACAAATTTGGAATTCAACTTCTCGCTTCCAAACCTGATAGCATCTCTCAAACATACTTCTGGAATAATTGGAAAAACGATGTCTGTAACAACAGAAGTGACATCAAATTACATGAGCTCAGGCAACCTGACACTATACCTAAATGTGTCAGGAGCTCATTTCTCCAAATTTCTTGAGAAAGAAACGAGTCTCGTCTCAAACATCACCTACGACCTAAATTGGAACATGTCTCTCCCAATCAGCATGCCTGCTGGTACCTACAATCTTGGCATGGCATTCAATTCAAGCAGATCGACGTTCAACACAAACAGCACGTTAAATGAAACTTCGATAGAAATCCATTCAAACGTTAATCTCTCGATCGATGCCAGTTACATCTGGAAGAATGGTCCATACTCTGTCTTGGTAAACACTACTGTTTTAAATGAAGGGGCTCAAGCGGCGAACGGATCTCTCTTAACAGTGCGGTTCTACAGTGGAAATGCCTACGAGGGGAAAGTTAGCCGATATTTGAATATCACGGGAAATAGTGCTACGAATGTTTCCGACGAGTTCACTTCCAGTGCAAAGCTGACGAAAGCAACCCTTTCCATAATTCCTGTGTCTACCGTTATTCCATACAATTCATCAGGGGAAAACCGGAATCTCAGTTTCAACTGGAATGGTAGCAGCCAAGGTTCTACACCCGCCCAATATTATCTGCACATCACGAGTAAGGGATTACCAGCGGGTATTCAGTGGTCAGTTGAGATAAACAACGAAATTTACTCATCGCTCACTGGATCGGTTAACGTGACCCTGAAGGGAGGACCTGTTAGCGTTAACACTCTTCCCGTGCAGAATTATCATGTTGTGAATGAAACACACTCGTTGAACCTGACATCCAACACCACTGTATATTTCAGATACGCCTTGAACACTTATGGTGTGACAATAAGTGAAGGTGGTTCAGAGAACATTGGTACTTGGAATCTTATTCTGAATGGAAAGAATTATACTGTCACAGGTAGCTCTTTTTCTGCAAATCTTCAAAACGGCACTTACAAATATGTGGTCATTCCTCCTACGGGTTTTTCTGTCAAAAATAGATCTGGAGAGTTCACAGTTTCTGGGAGCAGCGTTGATGTGAATTTATCATTCCTGCAAGTTCAGAAGGAAACCATCTATGCTCAAGTGCTTGGTGACCTTGAAGTATATTCGCCAGTCATAACATTCGCAGCCGCTTTTTTTACATTCACTATGATCAGAAGCTCCAGGAGATCTGCGTACCTTTGTCTCAATTGCGGGGACACCCTTGATTCTAGGTTCGGCAAGTGCTCCTGCAAGACGGGCCAAATCAGTAGAAAGGTTAAATGACAATCATATTATGAAGGTGCGTGGGTATTCTGCACCGCGCTCTTTTCATAGACAGGGATGGAACTATCAACAGGGACTGCCCATACTGCAAAGACCCTTCAGACCTATTTATCTATGATGATGCAGTCCGATTGATGAAGCAGTACAAGAAAAGCGGATACCTGGTTATTGTTGTCACAAACCAGTCCGGTATCGGCAGAGGCTATTTCACCACCGAACAACTTGATGAATTCAACAATCGCATGAAGGAAGAACTCAAGGGGAAAGGTGTTGAATTGGATGACATTTATTACTGTCCACATCTGCCTGAAGATGGCTGTAACTGCAGAAAGCCCAAGACTGGAATGGTGAAGCAGGCCGCCAGGGAGCATGAGATAATGCTTGAACAATCAATAATGGTTGGCGACAGGGATGATATTGACGGCGAGATGGCAAGAAGGCTTGGCATGCATTTCAGAAAACTGTCACATGATGAAGAAAAGGGCTCTGATCAGGAGAAAGACTGAACTTCGAGTGGCTTAAGAGCATGAACACTGGGAACAAGACATATAATCAGGAAGATAACTCCGATGCCAGGAGATTGCCCTTTGTACGCAGGAATATAATCAGAGGACTCAAGTTCACAATAGCAGGCGGCACTGGGTTCTTCATTGCAGAAGCATTAATCGCTCTTGGAATTCTCATAGCAGGCCTTCCTTACCTGGTTGAGATAAACATAATTGCAGCGGTTCTCAGCATTGCAGGTGGATTTTTTATAAACGAGTACTGGACTTCCAGAAACGAAGGGGATCACACTGGAAATATTGGGGGTCTTCTGTTCAGGCTACTGAAGTTTGAAATGGTCTATGCACTGGGAAATGCCCTTTCCATTGAAGTCCAGCTGTTTCTCTACCACACCTTTAACATTTATCCTCTGCTAGGGAACATTGCTGGTGCTGCAGCTGCTCTTCCGGTAAATTATGTAATAAGCATGCTTGCTGTCTGGAGAATAAAACTCTAGGAGCCTTTACTCAGAAAGTTCTTCAAGTATTACTTCACTTAGAATGTCGTCATAACTGCTGCCATCATTTTTGACAACTTCTATGAACTTCTCAGGATGCTCCTTGTACTCAAGATATTTCTCGAAATTCCTCTTCTCAAATTCAAAGTGCTGGGAGTAGTATTTCGGGGTGTCAACGAACATATCGACCTCACCTGTGTTTACCGTCGGCCTCAAGTATATGTAAAGAATGACAGTCTCAATGTTCTCTATTTTCACATTCCTGACAACGGATATCATTCTCTTGTACAGGCTTATTTGCCTTCTGTAATTTGTATCAGCAGACTCAATGTTCTTTCTGTACCTTAATGTGGACTCAATGTTTCTGCCAGTCTTGAAGTCCACGACAATGTAGTGGGGCTCACCATCTTCCTCATAAACGTAAACTGCATCTATGAAACCTTTAACTTTCAACCTTTCCGTAGGAATTCCGAAAACTGTGGCTGTATCGCTGTTGATAGGTAGCTCAGTTTCCACCCTCAATATGTTGTGCTGCTTCAGCACAGATCTGTGGAAAGTGAGGAAGTTCTCAAAAGCCTTCTTAACATCTTCTTCTACATCCTCTGGAACGTCTTTTCCACCAGATTTAATATAATTTTCGATCAATGCGTGAATCATTGAACCCTTGTCCATTGATTCCGAAGTGAATGGCACTTTGAGGATATACTGCTTAACAAAGTCGATAGGGTAATCCAATTTGCTGATCAATGAATGGCTTATGTTGTTGGGGCCAGAAAAGTAGTTTGCAATGGCTTCAGGTAGCCACTTAGACTTTCCCTCCAGAGAAATCTTGGCGTCCTCAAACCTACCTTCGACGAAGAGTGAATAAGCAGTAATGTGTCTGGACTGGAATATATCTTCAAGCTTCTGTGCTGAAAGATCGAGATCAATCACTTTTGAAGTTGTTACATCGAATCTCTGTGCCACCTTCGGATCTGCTACAAGGAGAAGTCTCTTCCTTGCCCTTGTAATGGCAACGAAGTCTACTCTAAGGTGCTCAAGGGATAGCTCGCTTTCATCACTCTTCACGTCCTTTGAAAGAAGTATCGCATTCACCACGGTGTCAAGGAGGGAAAGTCTGGTAGATGGGTTTTGCACAGGCCAGTATATCACGTTGTCAAACTCCAGTCCCTTTGCTTTGTGCACCGTGGTGACAACCAAATTGCTTTTTCCAGTAAGCTCTGTCTGACCCTCATTTGCGAGTCTCAGGAAATCCATGTAGGTGTCCAGAGTGCCGTTTATCTCATCGAAGTACTCCCTGGTGGATTCGAACATGCCTTTCGCCGTGTTGTAGTATTTCTTCCCCATTGCAACAGATTTTGGTATTATGATCTTTTGGAAAAGATTCTCAATTCCTCTCCTATCTTTCCCATATTCGTTGATTTTCTTCACAAATTCGGTCAGATCTATAGTGCTGATTGCATCCTCGTAATTCTTGTACTGTATTAACTTGCAAATGCTGAACGCCTCCTTCAGGGTGAATCCGGAAAAAGGGGAGAATATGCATTCTCTCAGGGATTCTGTAGTCTTGTCAACGAATCCGCGCAGGAATGTTGCTATGTCCCTTCTGGCAGAAAAGGAGAATCTTGATGATGATGTGCTTTCATAATCAATTCCCTTTATGTCGAGTATATGTGTTATTCTGTCGGACTGAGCATTGTTCCTAACCACAATTGCAGTTTTTTCCTTTTCATAATCCTCAGAATTATCATTCAGATATTTGATGCAATCAAGAATCGACACCTCTGGCTTTCGTGTTATGACCCTGAATATCTCCCCATCTTCATCTGTTGCAGACTGGTAGTCAGGTAATTCGTTGTAATTTTGAGGATCAGGCACATTCTTGAGGAAGAATTCTCTGGAATACTCAACGAGATTCTTTCCTGACCTGTAATTCTTAACCAGGTTCTGTGGGCTCACCCTTTCCTGGTGCATGAAGCGCCTGAAGTTCTTGACGTTGCCTCCCTGGAACCCGAAGATTGCCTGTTTTACATCACCAACAAGGAAGAATTTCTCACCTGCCTTGTCTACGATTCTTGCCTCCATGTCATTGATATCCTGCAGTTCGTCCACAAACACGTACTTGTATTTCTTGTGCTCCTTGGATCTTAAGAATTCAATTAGCATGTCTTCATAATCTATTGTAGTCTCTGATTTTGCCTTCTCATAGTCTCTGAAAGCCTCCTGGAAGAACTTAAGGAGATGCTCAGCCTCATTTAGCCTTTCGTCATATTTTTCCCAATTCCTGGAGTATCCCTCTGCTGTTGTCTGCTCAAGATACCTCATAACAGAAATAGGGTTAACATCGCTAGGCGTGATGCCATAGCTCTTGAGGTATCTGATTGCGTTTACAAACTTGCCAACAGTCGGAACAAAACCGTACTCGTCGTTCAGCACCGTCTCCTTTGGGTAATTAAGCGCCTTGTTTGTAACAATGCTCTTCAAGACTGCATATCTGGCCAGATTGTCGCTAATGACTCGCAATTCCCTTGCACCATTATTGAGCACCGAAAAGGCATAGCTGTGAAATGTGTGCACTTCAGGAAGAGCTGAGGCAATTTTGTATTCCCTCAACTTCTGGAAGATCCTTCTTTCCATTTCATCCGCAGCTCTTTCTGTAAAGGTAATGCAAAGCATATCCTCGGGTTTTACACCCTTTCTGATGTAATCGCAAATGGCCTCTGAAAGTTGATGTGTCTTTCCAGAGCCCGGGTTTGCAACGAGCATATAGTTTGAGGAAGGATCATATTCCATTGTGTTTCAGTTAGTATAATTTAGAATTAAAGATCTACGCTTCTCCCAGCGTGAGTAGAGTTACAGGCTTTTGAGTATTTCATCCGTTTTCCTGACTCTCCCCATCCTCTTCAGAACATAATCAATAGCATTCCTATGGGCATCTTCGGCCATATCTGACATCGCGTCCTCTATGAATATCTGCTGGAACCCGAACTCGTATGCGAATCTCGCGGTGCTCTCAACTCCATAGGTAGTTGCAATTCCTCCCAGGACTATGGTGTCAACTCCTCTCCTGCGCAATTGCATTTCAAGTTCCGTGCCATAGAATGCACCCCACTGCCTCTTTGTTATCACAACATCGCCCTGTTCGGGTGAAATTTCCGGAACAAATTCTGCCCAATCCGGAGGTATTTCACCTGAACTAGAGAAGGAAGAGTCGCTCTTTGGTCTCAGGGCAGTTTCAGGCGTAAAATTTACATGAACCAAGAAGACTGGCATTTTGTTCGCTCTGAATTTTTCAAGCAGTCTTGCCGCATTTGATATAACTTTGCTAGTGGGATGCGGTTTTGTATCCCTCGAAACTATCCCCTTTTGCAAATCTATCAAAACCAAGGCAGTCTTGTTAAAGTCTATTCCCAGGTCATCATCAGCCATATTTCTGAATTGGAAATACCGATAAATCGTTTGTTCTAGTTGAAAGAAATTCAATACTGCAGATTTTCCGGGCATATTCTTGGACCATATCAGGAAAAAGTGAAATTGATGGAACCGAATTATTGACAGTTTTCGAAAGGTAAAGAATGAATACCCACTGGAATTCCGGGAGATACGCAGAAGAAGAACGTCATCCTGTCACTTGCTTTCCTTTCCTTCTATCTCAACTCAGCGATCCGGTACTTCATTCCTGCAGTCATTCCTCTCATTATGCTCTCCCTGCACGTATCGCTGGGATTCACAGCTTTTCTAGTGTCTTCATATTTTGCAGGGTATACTCTTATGCAGATACCTTCAGGCCTTATTGTGGACCGTATGGGCCCTTCCCGTGTGAACAAGGCCTCTTTCCTCGCTATGTCTGGCGTTTTCTTCCTCTTCTACTTTTCAATGGAGAGTTTTGTGCTCCTTTTGCTGATTCAATTCTCATTGGGGATCCTTGGGGCGCTCGTCTATCTATCAGACGTAAGCCTGATTCAGACCTGGTTCCAACAAAGGGAGAGAACGATATCAGTAGGAATATACCAGACCGCTTTCTTTGTGGGAGCATCTCTTGGTGAATTTATCATAATCAACTTAGCCTCAGTAAGTTTGAGGCTGCCTATATTGGTGTTATCTTGCCTGCTCTTTGGTCTCGGCATTCTTAATCTGATGCTGATCTCAGACCCACAGCACATTGGAAGGTCTCATGAAAAGAGAAAGGTATCGATTTCACGCGGTATTGCATATGTGAGCCTAGTAAGGTTCTCTGCGAGTTTTGCGTATCTCGGTTTTCTCTCATTCTCTACAACATACCTAGTCATGAGCGGGAACCTCTCATACCATGGCAGTGGAAACTACAGCTTTCTTGCTGCAATTGGTGGCATTTTTGGCTCACCACTGGGTGGAATAATTACGGACAGGCTGTCAAACTCTAAGCTAGTTCCAGCGCTTGCATCCACAGTTCTGATAGCAGTAATTGTCATCGGGATAGCTCTTACCTCATCATTTCTAATAATTCTCTTTCTCGTTGTGGTAATGGGGTTTCTGTATGGTTTCTATGCGGCACCATCCATGAGTATTGCAACCGAACTTAGCAGGAACGACGATGAAATAGGCTCGGCAAGTGGTTTCCTGAATTTTTCAGCCCAGATAGGTGGTGCTGTTTCCCCCATCATAATTGGATACCTCACACAGGAAACTGGAAGTTACACGTTTTCATTCATTGTCATAGGTGTTGTATCAATAATCTTCATCCTGCCCATTCTTGTTCTTATGGCTTCGGGAAGGCAGAATCTCCTTTATGTCAGAGAAACTGGGGAGCGCTCTTAGAATTTTCGAATTATGTTACTAATCCGTAACATAATTGCAAACTGCGGCTGAAGCAAGATAAGTGAATCACAAAATTCAATGAAGAATTATGTACAATAGCGCAATTGGGTGAGGATGCTTGCCTCAGAGAAGGGGATGATAGGAAACCTCCAGATCAAGAACAGAATTGTAATGGCTCCCATGATATCCAATCTCGCCAATGTCGATGGTAGCACCAATGAAACTCACATAGCATATCTTGAGGAAAGAGCCAAGGGTGGCGCTGGCCTCATAATATCTGAATACACATACATTGACAGCATCAACAGCCGAGGCTCAAGGAACCAGCTTGGAGCATATTCTACAAATCTTGTTCCAAAACTCAGAAGGCTGACAGAGAGGATTCACAGCCATGGCGCAAGAACTTTCATGCAAATAGTGCATGCAGGAGGAAAGGCAGGGCAGGAAATCAACGGCGTCCAGCCAATCGCTCCATCACCAGTCGACTATATGGGCAAAACTCCAAAGGAAATGAGCACGGAAGATATTGAGAGAGTTGTCCAGTCATTTATACAAGCAGCAAAGACTGCTTATAACTCAAAATTCGATGGAGTAGAATTGCATGGGGCACATGGATATCTGCTGCAGGAATTTATGTCTCCCGCACTTAACAAGCGCACAGACAAATATGGAGGCTCGATTGAAAATCGCATCAGAATCTCTCAGGAAATAATAAGTGGGATAAAGGCAGAGATTGATTTTCCTGTTGGAATAAGGCTCAGCCTTTACGAGGATGATCCCGATGGATATGGGCCTGATTATGGCGTTAAGCTGGCCGAATCTCTAAAGAATATCGACTATGTGCACTTCTCAGCCGGTAGATTTGCACCACCTGGGTCATCAGTGACTTTCTACGACAGCAGGACATCAATACTGAACAGGCTTCCACGCAAGCCTGATGTTGCAACGATGGTGGTAGGATCAGTGACCTCCATCGAAGATGTTGAGCGAGTCCTGAAGAAGGTTGATTTTGTGACCGTAGCAAGGGGAATGCTTGCAGATCCATACTTCGCATGGAAGATTATAAACGACCATCATTCCCTTCGTCCCTGCATTAGGTGCAACCAGGCCTGCAGGGATCTCTCTTACGGGGAGGTCAGATGCACCGTAAATCCAGATACAGGTATGGAACTTCACAAACACAAGGAAAATCACACAGGAGAGGAAGTTACTATTGTCGGTGCAGGTGTTAAGGGGCTTGAAGCTGCTTTGACAGCGGCTAAGATGGGTATGAAAGTCAATTTGTACGAGCAGAGGGACAACATAGGGGGCCAAATTCTGGATATATCGGATGACATGAAAAAAATGGAGTTCATGCGTATTGTCGAGTATTACGGGGAAGTACTCTCACGTTTTGGTGTAACGATTCACACAGGCAAGAAATATGATGGGGAGGCGCTTTACTGCTTGCCCGATGTAGTATACCCCATGCTCGAAGGCAAAGATGAAATTGCCATAGATTCGAATATTTATCAGTACCATGATTTTGTTCTCTCACTCCCAGCTACAACTCGGGTCATACTTTCCGAAAGGAGCCTGAGAAGTCTTGACCGGTCTAGGTACATCAGGTATGTTGAGAAATTAAAGGAAAGGGGTGGAGAGATTGTACCCCATCAGAGCAGGAAATTTGACCTTGTCAAGTACGAAAGGGCGCAATA
>JBJKSA010000021.1:0-3242 GCA_046704405.1 Thermoplasmataceae archaeon
ATATATTAAGCAAGAATGCGACATGGACACAGTACTTTGGTGAGGCACCCTCTCTTTCTCCTACATATGGAGAACATGACAACGGAAATCATGTGTTTCCGTTCTATGATAATTTCAGTGGAAAAACCCTGAGTCATGTTTGGACACCTACGACGTATGGCTCTGGGGGTGTTTCACAGCATGATGGCTTGTATCTATCCTCACCCCAAAACTCATTCTCAGGTATTGAGACCGTTAAGACATATCCAGCTCCGTTGATTTTTGAGATTTGCGAATACGTATCAGACACTTTGGGATGTGGAGGAAGCGCTCCGATTGAATCACTATCAAGCGAAACCGCGTTTGAAACGAATTACTGGTCCGGTGGTTATACCCAAAGCTATTATCTGTGGGTTAACCAATACCAGGATTCTATTGATATGGTCAGTCCATATCACAGTTCTCCACAAATCAGTCCGCGGGCGCATCCATCCGACCCTTCGGTACGTGGTATTGAGTGGTATTCCACTGGTGATGAGTTAGGTTTAATTTGCGATCATTATTCTCCGGCACTGCGTTCAAACGACACTACATGGAAAATTGGGAATTATCATTTCGCAATTGGAGGTGGAACTGGGAGTGGGACTGCAGGCATAACTGTGTCAAATTGGGCAAGAGCAAGAAATCCACCTCCAAGTAACGTAATGCCCACCGCGTCTGTAAGCTCATATACCCCGCTCGACCAAAATGGCTCTCTGAAATCTACAGATTATGCGATTTCAGAGACTGGTCAAATTGTATATCACTCATCTTTACGTTGGATACATTTCAATAGTGTCTCAATTCCATGCAACCTGGTAATTACACATATTGCATTTCTAAGAAAAATATCCATGTCCAGTTTGCATGTACTTCAAGGCAGAGAGGTTTCCCAGAATTGCCTTGATATATCATCCATAGGGAAATATTCCGGCCTAAAAGAATTCAAGTTGCCTTATGTGTTAAAACAAGTGTAAAAAGGTTTTTGCAAAGAGGTAGCCCCTGTTACATAAATCCATCCGCCTTTGAGATTATTTGCAACAATTGTAGTTTGAATCTCATTTAACCTAACAGGTAAATGAGGACAGATTTTCTCTCTCAATTAACTTTTTCTTCACGTTATCGACTTACTCAGAGTCGTTTTACCAGCATTATTATTGCAGATCTGCTAAGTCGTTAAGTAATTTGTAACTGATGTTTATTATTCTATGTTTAGTTTGGCGGAAAACATCACTTTTAATTTAGTACCTTCGAGGCATCTTTTGCTACTTTTTAATATAAATAACAGATA
This sequence comes from Thermoplasmataceae archaeon, assembly GCA_046704405.1. GTDB lineage: Archaea > Thermoplasmatota > Thermoplasmata > Thermoplasmatales > Thermoplasmataceae. Next base: position 1,310 of record JBJKSA010000021.1, read on the forward strand.
TTAGGAAATTAAGATGGAAGGAGATTCATCGGCGAAGAAAATCTACTTGGTCAACTATGCACCACCTTCAACTTCTATTTACAAATATACTGGTGAAATTGCAGGGTGCATTACAGGTTCTTCGGAACAGATAAATCTTCGATATTCAAACAGATCTGGTAAATGGAGCCTGCATACTCAAGGAGAGACATTTGGTTCGCCGATTAAGAACGTTATATCTGTGAACATAACCTTGGGAAAATTCCTATTCAGAAAGGCAAGAAAATTCATTAAGAGTGGATCTGGGACAAATAGAATTGTGCATTACACTCATCAAACGGTTAGACCTTTTGATTTTGACCTAGATAGGAGTGTAGTGACTGTTCACGACAACCCCTATGCAGCACTGAAATATGGTGTTTATAATTCCCCAAGCAAAGCCATCAGTGACAAGTTGCTTTTTGACCTGTATTCTGCGTCGATAAGATCTAATTTGAGACGATACAAGGATTTCAAACATGTCATCACAATAACGGAGTACGTGAAGAAGTCACTAATTCAATATGGATTTCACGGTGAAATCACTGCCATACATTCTCCGGTTGGAAATCATTTCTTTGAGTTACAGGATAAAGTGGCACTTCGACATGAGTTGAATCTCCCTTTGGACAAGAAGCTTCTGCTATCTGTCACGACGGATCAGCCACGGAAAAACTTACGAATGATTGAAGAATTGATGAAGAGATTGGATAACACTTACGAATTGGTAAGGGTGGGAACCCCCATCTCAAATTCCGTCACATTTTCCAATGTATCTGCAGAGAAAATCAATAAAATCTACAACGCTTGTGATCTCATGATTATGCCTAGCACTGAGGAAGGATATGGATATCCAATCCCAGAAGCTATGGCTGTTGGACTCCCAGTTGTTTGCTCAGACATTTCGGTGTTCCATGAACTTGCAGGTGATTCCGCGGTCTATTTCAACCCTTTGAACGCTGAGGAGTTTTGCGACGCAGTACAGAAAGGGATTGAAGAGAGTGATGAGTTGAAGTCTAGAATGGCAGATAAAGCTGGATCTTTTTCTTACTCCAAGTTCTGTGCGAAAATGAATGAATATTATGATAAGAGATTTTAAGGAAATATTAGAGTCGGAGAGATCTTATTGAAGGAGTTTTTTCCTCCAAAGATATTGATTTATTGTGCTGGAAAATGGGAGATTAAGAGCTAAGTCATTGCATTGACTTGTGCTTCTGCAAGGAGCAACAGACCGGTATCGGTCATCTGTATGCCGTACCCTAAGATGATGAAGGAATAAATGCCGTCAAAACCAGAGAGATAGAAAGCCGAGCCTCCGATACTGACTTGTGATAATCCATATGAATACTCAAATCCTTTATAACTCCCGTTCGTGCAACAAGACAGGGAGTAGAGATCCGAGGTAATGCCGTTTAGGAAACCTGTGACATTGGAAAATATAGATGACGAAGCTGCTTCGTTAGCGGATTGTATTACTTCTATCGCGACCCCTGCTGCATAGAAGGTTGAATTGAAGCATTCTGATTGCACAGTTGAAGACGCCTGAACTGGAATAATGAACGCGTTGTAGGAATACGGCTTGCTCGTATTATAAGAAACGCCCGTAATAGACGATACCTGGCTCTTTGACATGAACCCAAGTCTTGGAGTATTATTGAATGAAGAGGCAATGTAGAGCGCTACAATTACGACAACTAATATCACGGAAAGAAGCTTCCATCTTTTTCTAAGCACCTCTAGCATTTTCAGGGGAAAAAGTAAAAATGAGATATAATCCCTTTGTTAATTCGTAACAGGTCAGTCATGTGTGCTCATCACCCTGGATGAGGGTTCCTTTTCTCCAACATATCAGGAACATCCCTCAGGAAGCTCTTCTTCCTGAGCTTTGTCGTGTAGAATATTGAGTGAAGCCTTT
>JBJKSA010000022.1:0-43174 GCA_046704405.1 Thermoplasmataceae archaeon
AGGAAAGCTGTCGAGACAGTTCTTGAACAACACATATACATTGTAGATGCAATTCAGCTAGAAACCTGTATTGAAGCCGGGACCACTGTGTTCTGCTCGGCTGACAGGGGACTTAATGCAGCAGCCAGGAAGCTTGGTATAGAAACAGCCCTGTAATACCGTAATATGCTTTTTCTTTTCTATTTGCGAAGCTTTTAATCAGGCATAAGTATCAATCCCGGGTATAATGCCAGAACAGCAACTCCCTTCTTGTCCCAAGAACCTTCAACAGTATTCACTTAAAACATTAATCAAATCCCGACCGGTCCATTTTATCTGGAATTAAAAATAAACAAAAGAGAGATCTAAGATTTCGAAAGAAACAATCATCGAAGCCTTAGGTTTTTCTCAATCTTTCTCATTTACCTGGGCTGAGAAAGCCTAATTAAACGATGTTTCTCTGAAGGACGGGTTCATCTCAGTGTTCCGGAAAGAATTTTGAAACCGACCTGAATGGTTCCTTTGGTTCCCACGGAATGTCAAGGTAAGTCGATCGATGTCTGCCAACTCACCCCAGAAAGCCAGTTATTGCTTCCCTTGTAAGTTAAGTACCTGCCAATGGCTTGGAAGAAAAACCAAAAGTCATCCTCTACCCTTTACTTCGCTATAAAGGTCTATGGATGCTGAGCTTGTTTTCCACATTTTGTTCAAGCGAATTCCAGGAAGTTCTCCCTGTTTGATTCTCAGGGCCAGATATTTCAACGAGTAATTTGTACCGGAGACTTCTCTTGCCTCTTTCAGGGTCAACAGCTTATCCTCTTCTGAACCTACCATATCTAGCGCAAATATCAGAGATCTTGCCATATTTATTTCCAGAAACTCTTTCAATTTGTTCAAGCCTTTCCCGTCAGCTGCACCAAGAGCATCCAGATATGAATTTCTGTCATGGGGGAGAATGTGAATAAGCGGCCAGTTGTGATTGAGGAAGTGTATAATCAGCAGCAGTCTGCCGACTCTTCCATTTCCGTCTGAAAAGGGATGGATCGATTCGAAACCGAAGTGCATCTCTGAAGCCTGCACGAAGACATCTTCGCGTTTCATCTCCATTGCCGCATAATGCTCTTCCCATTCCTGAAGCAGCGAAATGAGTTTTTCAACTCTTGGGGGAGAATGTCTTGAACCGGATATCTTTACATTGACTCTCCTCCACTGCCCTGCGTCAATAAGGATCCCACGAAAAATGTGCTGGTGCAAATCCAATGCACATTTCATGCTAACTTCGCTTATTCTTCCACTTACAACTTCTGCCAGAGCAGATCGATGCTGTATAGTCTCAAGCAGATCTCTCACTGGACGATTAGGAACTGTCATGCCACTTTCAAGTACTGTAGTTACTTCATCCAGAGATAGAGTGTTGCCCTCTATGGCATTAGTTCCCCAAGTATTGAATATGAACGATTCTTGAAGCGTCTTCTCTGGCATATTGCGTAAAGAGCCTCGGTCGAGCATCTTTTCCCTGAGTCGATTTAGTATGTGTTTATCCATTAACTATACTGTTATACATATAATATATATAAAGATGTATGGATAACTCAATTAATCTTTGTTATTTCATATAAATCTTTATTGCTGTAATGCGACTTAAATAGGATTCCACGAAAGTTTCATGGAAACCTGAAATAGTATGGGTTTGGCATCACGCAAATAAATCCTTACTGAAGTATTCGATTAAAAGACTAAGCAAATCCCGACCGGTACATTTGTTCTTAGGCACAGCAAAGTTGCTGCTCATCATTCTTCTGAGTCTTTGGAGACTGAAACAGTTCTCCTTCCAAGCATGTTCATTCTAGTTTTTCGTATGGTTTTTGCTTCAGCGACTCTGCCATCATCATACCTGAATCTTAGGGCATCTCTCGGGCACTGAACTATGCAAGCGCCGCATTCAATGCAGTCTTCTCCGGCCAAAATATCCACAATCCCCTTCTTTCCATTCATCTTGAACACGTTTCGCGGGCATACCAAAAGGCAATCTCCCGAACTGTTGCATCTATCAGGAACAAGGTCAATGTGGGCGTGATTTCTGAAAGTGTTAATGTAGCTGCCATACCACGGTGTTGTGCCTTCAAGGTCAACAGACAGGACATAGGTCTCTATGATTCCACCAACAGCCGTGAGGATCATGCTCACTAAGGTCAAGAAGTTGGTTAGCAGAAGAGCCCCCCATCCAACTAATATCCCTATTGCACCGAATCCGGCAAGCGTTATCCACTTCCTTCGGCCTTTAATGTTCAATCTAGGTAAAGCAGCAAAGACTCCGTAAGCGATGAAAGCGGCCTCGAGTGCAACAGAAATCCCAACATTAATCCCTCCAGCAAGGGCAAAAATGAGGAATCCAATCACAACCATTGGGATTCCCCACAAGGTGGCCATCTCCATTCTCTCCCAGAGAGGGAAGCGCATATATCTCTGAAATGGAGTGGCATTATGCCCTTGCTTGAGAAAAGCTGGCAGATCTTCAAGCCTGGCCGGTCCCCAAATAGCCTTCCAGCCTGTTTCCTCAGTGATCCTCTGTCTCTCAATGCCGGTGGCTCCCAGCTGGGGAAGAATTATTGTATGATTGCCCAATTTTTCATTTGCTCCTGAAGTTATAATCGCAGAGATCACGTCATGATGAGTGAAATGCCCTCCACCTGCCGCACACCATACGTTTATTCCTTTGCTGTTAGCTACCAGAAGCCAGACATCTTCCCCCTTCAATACCTTCTTAATTCGCCTTACAGTTTCAGTGTAGTTGCCTGTTAGCAACACTGGTGAGCTTTCTTTTGGATTACCTATTCGAAACAATCCTGTGCTTGCCCGATGCGGGAATTCCCGGAAAATGGTATCATATATCCTCCCAAAAGTATCGGATATGCACATTGCTATTTCTCCTTTCGAGCGTTTATGATTATGAAACTATCCCCCCATGTACGTTTTGATTCTATTACCACAAAGTTGGCTTGTTCAAGCATAGATGCAATATTCTGCAGGGGTCGTGTACTTGCCTGTGTCAGGACGTATGCTAGAAGCCTTACAGGAGCTTGTATCATAGCGCGGAATAATCTTGCTTTAGCACTTCTTGGAGCGACTACATCAGCGACGATAATATAACCACCTGGTTTTAGAATTGAATATGCAGACGAAATTGCATACCGTTGTTCATTGTCAGATAATTCACTGAATGCCAAACAAGCTACGCATGCATCCATGGACCTCTCCTCGAACCTGCTTTTCATTTCAGCAACCCCAATCTCCATGAATTCTATTCTCCCTTTGAGGCATGCTCTCTCAGACTTCTTCTCAGCAATTTCCAACATACCTGTGTTAATATCAATTCCCACGACCGAAGAACCCTTTGCGGCACAAGCCAATGAAACATTGCCAGTTCCACATCCAATATCCAGAATCTTTTTGCCCTCTCCCGCAACAATTTCAGCTATCATCTCATATATCTCATCAATTCTGCCATGAGATAAAATTCGTATTCCACGATCGTATCTTTCAGGAGTTGATTCCAGTATTTTCATGAACATGAAACTGGGCACTATCTCACCTTCTCTTTTTGGACACCAATCCCGGCTCCATTCTACCCGCTCCATCGAGGAAAAGTGTGACAACCAGGTCAGGGATCTCTTCCAGTGAAGGCCACATTCTAGCCGATTTCCAGTGCTGAACGTAGAGCAGCGTGAGTAAACCAAGAAAGACCAGGGCAAGTTGAGCTGCGGGCTTATCGCTTCGAATCTCCCCATTCTCAATGCCTCTCTCAATTAACCCTGAGATTACCAGAGTAAACTCTCCTAGGTGAGTAATGATCAAATCATAATTTTCGGAGATCGGGTTCATCGCTTCACTAGCTAACACTTTCATGAATGATTCCTCTTCTCGAAGCACAGAAACATCTGCTTGGGCGAGTTCCTGAAGTGAATTTCTCACTGACTGGTGAACTGGAGCGGAACGAAATCTTTCCACAGTCCGCTTAGCTGCCATCGATATGACTTCCCCAAATAGTTCTTCCTTGCTCCGGAAGTAATTGTATATCGTTCCTTTCGCGTAACCTGCACCTAAGGCGATCTCGTTTATGTTCGAGGCTTCAAAGCCGTTCCTGGCAAAGTGCTTGGCCGCCTCTTCAAGAAATTTACCTTTCACGATGGCCCTTTCTTCTCGGGAAATTTTTATTATTTCACCTCAATATGAGTGAGCAGTCACCCATATAAGTAAATTCGCGCCTCATCCCGATACAATGTTTTCTTAGATGCAAATCTGCGCGTTTAAATAACTATCTTTTTATCTGACTGAATAATTTTAGGATGTGTTTAACCCGAGACCATTCAGGGTGACTGACCAAAGAAAAATTGTATATTTCATTAGGGAACACAGCCTGGGCATGGTTTATTCCTCTGATGAGGGAAAATATGGCGTTTCGCACATACCGTTTCTCGTGGATGATAATCTCAAGGTACTGACGGGACATATGGCACGTGCAAATCCCCAGTGGAAACGGCTCAATGGTGCAGATGTGCTCATTGTGTTCCGAGGTCCCCAGCACTACATTTCTCCCGTCTGGTATGGCGAGGAATATGCGGTTCCAACGTGGAATTACCTTGCTGCCCATATATGGGGAAAATTCAGAATAGTTGAGGATCAAGGAGAGAGGATTTCAGTTCTAGACCAAATAGTTGAGAAGTTCGAAGATGATATAGGAGGAAGCTGGCAAGCCGATTGGTCAAAAGATGAGTATCTTAAAATGATGGATCAGATCGTCGTATTCAGAATTGAAATTGAGCGAGCCGAGGGGAAGTGGAAACTTAGCCAGAATCATCCTGTTTTCGCATGGAAGAATGTAGCACAGGCACTTCAATCAACAGATGATGAAGGAAAAAGATTGGCGGAGATCATGCTAAATGACCCTCAGATGCATGAGGTTTGAACTGGATTCCCTGTTTTCACCAATTCCAGGAAAATTCTAATTATAATGGCCGTTGGATCTGGTAAAGATAATGTCCTATGTCAATTTCAACATGATCTCAAGTGGGAGCAAAGGCAATTCTACGATCATATGGGATCAGGAAAACCTCGTTGTAATTGATTTTGGGATTTCGCTTAGAAGGTTCAGGGAAAGGCTCATGGAAAATAGGATAGGAAAACTCGATGTATCATTGTTTGTAAGCCATGAACACTCTGATCACTCCAGTGGTGTGCGCTTGCTTGACAGAAATATGCCTGTCAATATCTACACAAGGGAACTCACTGGAATGAAACTGGGGCTCCGAGATTCCTTTGCCATAAAGGAGTCAGTTGTATTCGGGAACTTTGAAGTAACGGCCTTCAGCGTTTCACACGATGCTGTCGATCCTGTGGCATATACTGTTAGGTGCGGAAAGGCAAAAATGTCCGTTGTCTCAGACCTTGGAGTCTTAACCGATGAGATATGTGAAAACATCAAAGATTCTGATATACTTGCTCTTGAGGCAAATCATGACGAGCAAATGCTCATTAATGGCACGTACTCATCCTGGCTCAAGAAGCGTATCCTCAGTGGTCATGGGCACCTCTCGAACAAGCAGACTGCAGAGTACATCAGCAGGCTGGTTAAGCCGGAGACCAGATTGATCCTTACACACCTAAGCCAGGAAAACAACCGGCCAGAGATAGCACTGCGTGAGGTTCAGGGTGCAATTTCACAGAGCCTTGTACAATGCTCTCACATTGAGTGTGCCTCACAGCAATTTGGGAGTTCACTCTTCACTCTTGCCACAGATTAACTTTTAAATATTGTCTGTCTTAAGTTTCGATGGACGGGATCGGCTTCATTGGTCTCGGAAAGATGGGCGTGCCCATTCTAAAAAACGTGATGAAGAAGCATAGTGTGGTTGGAGTTTACAACAGAACTGCTTCTAAGGCACACCCCTATGCAGCGCTTGAACTCAAGATTTTCGAAGACCCCTGGGAAGTTGCAATGAAGTGCGACATAATCCTCATGATGCTTTCTGATTCAGCAGCTGTAAATGATGTGATGCTAGGAAAAAAGGGACTGCTGGAGAACTTGGGTAAGGGCAAGATTGTCTTGGACCTGAGCACAATCAGACCAGAAGATTCCTTAACCATTGCAGAAAAAGTAAGAAGCAGGGGTGCAGAATACCTTGATGTACCGGTTATAGGGAGCGTTCCAGCTGCTGAAACAGGAAGTCTGGTAACTCTCGTTGGTGGCGACGAGGAATCTTTTGCAAAAGTGAAGCCAGTGATCGACTCATTTTCCTCCAAGGTGTTCTACCTTGGCCAGAACGGTTTGGGCCTCAGGGCAAAGCTCGCAAACAATTTACTCATGGGCGCTAACTTGGCTGTGCTTTGCGAGTCCTTGCTCTTCGCTGAAAAACTTGGCATACAGAGGGAGACTATGATTGAGATACTCACTTCAGGCGCAGCATCCTCCAGAATTCTTGAACTCAAGAAGGAGAGCCTTGTGGATGAAGATTTCGTCCCTCAGTTTCTGCTTTCCCATGAGTTCAAGGACCTTAACTACGCTCTTGAAATGGCCAAGGACGCCAAGGAACCGCTTCCACTCAGTGCGGCTGCTTCACAATTCTACTCCGCCGCAATGACCATTGGGCTGGGAAATCTTGACTTTTCTGCTGTGATGAGGGCCTTCAAGTCTCTCAGGGGGAAGCCATAGTGGCTGGAATATCATATTACATCCTTATTTCCTCGTTCTTCTTGACCTGCGCAATACTTGCTTACACCTCGTTCACAGACGTGAAGAGAAGGACGATCAACTCATTCATTTTCTTGCCTCTGATTGGCCTTGGAGCCTGGTTCCATGCCTCTCAGGGAGCTCCTCTTTTCTTTCTTGTAATTGGTATACTGATATTCCTGGCGACTTACCTTGAGACGGACCTGGTAATTTATCCAGTCATCGGGATGATATTCCTTGCTGTTTCGCTTTACTATGTATTGAGCGGAAGCATTCTCTACGGTTTCACTGCAACACTCATGTCAATGATTTTTCTCGTGGGCTTTCAGGAGAGGTTCTTTGGCATCGGTGACGTAAAGGCCATGATAGCACTGTTTTTTGTGTTTACACAATTCCCATTTCTGACTTCATTAACGGCTGGGCAATCCTACCTTGTTTCAATACTTCCACTTTCTATTGTCATGCTTTTTAACATAGCTGTGGTCTCACTATTTTTCATACCGTACATCTTGATCCTAGGTAGAAGGAATGGCGACCGCTTGGGGGTTTACTCAATAACATCGCTCAAATATGACGAGTCTGTTTACTCTAGAAATCAGGCAAAATTCAACGTTCGAAATTCATCAAAGGGAAAGCTAATGGTTTACAAGACGCCCTTCATGGTTTCAGTATCCATTGGATTCCTGCTTACAATATTCATAGGATTCTGGTTCATCCTTGTTTGATCTGCAGGCACCAAAGGCTGATCGCTAGAGTATTTAATCGTCACTGCCTACACCAATTGAGTTCAATGCCGGACATTCTTGTCGAAAACGCATCACAGATACTTACCATGGAAGGTGCAGGTTGGGAACCACTCAGGGGAGAGAGACAAAAAAAGCTAAGGATGAGAGACAGACATTCCATTCTGATCAGGGGCAACAGAATAATTGAACTGATGACTGAAACAAAGAAGGATCGGTACCTGAAGGACAACAAGCCCCAGAGAATAGATGCTAGGGGATGTGTTGTCATGCCCGGTATTGTTGATTCCCACACACATCTTGTTTATGGTGGAACCAGGGAGAACGAGTTCTACATGAAGCTCAAGGGGAAAAGCTATCTTGAGATACTCAACGCTGGAGGTGGTATTAATGCGACAGTTACTGCCACACGAAGTGCGAGTGAAGATGACCTTTTCTCTGAGTCCTTGAAGCGCATATACGACAGCATTTTCTACGGCACTACCACAATCGAGATCAAGACAGGATATGGGCTCGATGTTGAAAATGAAGTAAAAATGCTCAATGTGATAGAGCGCCTTTCTTCACTTGATGTAGTGAACGTGGTTCCAACATTCCTAGGAATGCACGCAGTTCCACGAGGAATGAATGAGCCTGAGTATGCTGAGCAAGTATTGGAAGGAATGGCTCAGAGATTTGCGGGGAGGGTGAAATTCATCGATGTATTCTGCGATAGGGGGGCATTTGGACCGGATTCAACAAGAAAGATGATGATGTGGGGAGTAAAGAACAACATCAAGCTCAAGATGCATGCAGACGAGCTGGACGATATTGGGTGCCTGGACCTGTGCAATGACTTCAAGTTCACCTCGGTCGATCATCTGCTCAAGACCGGGAAGACGGGAATAGAGAAAATCAAAGCCTCTGGGGCAGTGGCAACATTTTGCCCCATAACTGCGCATTCGGTAGCCAACGATTCCTATCCGGACATTGGTAAATTCGTTGACTCAGAGGTTCCAGTGGCCATAGGATCTGACGCATCCCCGGTATCCTACAGCTCAAACGTTTTCTTTGCCATATACCTTGCTGTGAGATATTGTGGAATGACAATAGAAGAAGCACTCAATGCAGCTACAATAAACGGGGCTTTCTCAGCAGGAGTAGAGGACGACAGGGGATCGATCGAACCTGGAAAGATGGCTGACATAATCATACTTAATGTCGACAGCTACAGAAAGATACCTTATGAATTCGGCGCAAGAATGGTAGATACAGTAATAACCAACGGGGAAATCGTGATGCGGAACGGCGTGTTCCAGCTTTGAAATGATTATATGATAGATGTCGAAGGCACGATCAAGAAGCTCAGAGATATGAAAGCAAAGAAGATACTGCTTCAGATCCCGGATGGGCTTAAGCCAAATGTATTTGATTACTTCTCAAGGCTTTCCTCCGAGTTCAGCGTGATCGTCAGTTCAGAAGGCTTTTACGGCGCATGCGACACCGGAAACATGGAGGTGTACAAGGATGTGGACTGCATTGTGCAGCTGGGCCACTCAGCTATTCCGAATATACGATACCCAAAGCCCGTCATATTTGAGGAGTACCGCAACGAGAAGTTAGTGGAGATAGATGCCTCTGTATTCAAACCCCTTTCACTGGAAGGCCGCAAGAGGATCGGGCTAGTCGCTTCCATCCAGTACATGAACGAAATGGACAAGGTCAAAGAGATGCTGGATACCATGGGATTTGAGGTCATGGTAGGGAAAAATGATGGCAGGATCAGCTATCCTGGGCAGGTTCTCGGATGCAATTTCAGTTCCGCCCATTCTGTAGAAAGCCAAGTTGACTGCTTCCTGGTGGTCAGCACTGGAATTTTCCACGCTATGGGGCTTCAGCTATCCACTGAAAAGGAGGTGTATCTGCTCGATCTAAACGACAGAACCATGAGGAGCATAAGCCAAGAAACCGACAAATTCCTGAGGAGGAGGTACGCTTCCCTGCAAAATGCAAGAGATGCCAAGAAATTCTGTGTTGTAGTCGATACCAAGGTTGGGCAATACAGGAAGAGAATGGCTGATACAGTAATGAATGACATAAGAAAGGTCGGAGGGGAGCCCGTATTGCTAACGACAAACGAGGTGAATCCCATGGACTATGAGAATATGAGGTGTGACGCCATGATTTTCACAGGTTGCCCCAGAGTTCCTATCGATGACTATTCCAAGTTCAGGATGCCTGTCATGACTCCACCGGAGTTCCAGGTTCTATTTGGCCTGAAGAAATCCAGGAAATACATAATGGACGAAATAGTGGCAGTCGATGATCTGAACTGATCAGATTTCCTTTCCGATAAGGTAAGTTCCCTTCGTTTCCACTATCTCACAGTCAAGCTTGGAGGAGATGGCCTTTTCTCCGGAAATTACGACTGGCCTGTAGGCGTCGTCCCTTCCTACAGATGTTCCATTCTTCCCCTTTTCAGTGATCAACACATTCCTAAGCTTTCCTATCTGGCTTGAAAATGCTTCCGTTCTTATCTCCTCATGCATCTTTCCATACTCCTTAGTCCACCTCTTCACCTTCTCGGAAGGAGGTGTCTTCCTTGAAAAATCGGGAGTGTATGGCCTTGGAGAAAATCTTGTGATGTTGACAACCTCAGGCCTTGTGCGCTCCAGCAGTCTCAAAGTCTCTTCAAACGACACCTCGTCTTCATTGTGGTAGCCAGAAATTATATCAGTGGATAGTGTCGAATCCGGGAATTCACTCCTATATTTGGATACAATTGATTCAAAGTCTTGCTTTGTGTATTCACGATTCATGGCTTCGAGAATCCTGTCATCACCACTCTGGACAGGGAGATGCATGAATTTGAAGACTTTCGCGTTCTTGTAGGCTTCCATCAATGGGTCACATATAGAGAGCGTATTTTTCGGCTCCATCATCCCAATACGCAGCTTGAAGTCATCCTCAAGTTCTGTGATTGAGCTTATAAGATCAGGTAGTGAGGCGTCATGATCAATCCCGTACGAAGCGGTATCCAGTGAGGTGACTCTGACTTCCCTTATCCCTCTGTCAAGCTGCATTCGGACCTGGTTCACAATTTTGTCAACAGGTCTTGAAACAAGCTTTCCCCTCGCTATATGGGAAATACAGTAGTTGCAGCTGCCTGTGCATCCTTGATTTATTGGTATTCCGTCAAAAATGGAAGGTTCCTTTATTTCTATGTCGTCAAGTTGTCCGGTATAGAAGTTCTTGAAATCCTTAGGCTTCAAAACTTCTATATTTTCGTCTTCAAGCACCTTTCCAGTTACAGAGGAGAGGCAGCCCATGACCCGAACCCTAGAAACTTTTGAAAGTTCCCCTATCCTCCGAGTCATTCGATCTTCAGTTGACTTTATGACAACACAGGTCCCAATAACGCTGAGATCAGCATCACTTGGTGTTTTCACCAGTTCATTACCCTCCTTCAGGAGCCTATTCATGTATAAACCGGATTCAGACTTGTTCAAAGTACATCCGTACGACTCAAAGTACACTTTCAACAGATCACCTGTGGTTTTCCATCATTGGGCAAAGGTATTTCTGTCTTTTTGACTTAATTCTTGTTCTTCCGCATCAGGTGGTCTCTGGTTACTTCTTCCCACTCATGACCTTGATGAACTCTTCCTCTGTAATCTTGCCAGTGGCCAGTGCGAGGTCCTTGAGCGGTTTCCCAGTATGGAGGGATTCCTGTACGATCTTGGCAACAGTATCGTATCCAAGATACGGGTTAAGGAGAACTGCCGATCCGAAGCTTCTTGAAAGCATCTCTGTCAATTTTTGCTCATCTGGTTTTATCCCGTCAACAAGTTTTGTCCTGAACATTTCTAGCCCCTTTGTCATTAAGTCCAGAGATCTGTTGAGCTCATAGTCTATATGCGGCATCATCACGTTCAACTCGAACTGACCGGCTTGTGCTGAGATATTGAGTGCCTGTTGTGAGCCCATGACTGCGTTGCATATCATGTTCATTGCCTCGGCAATTGACGGGTTTATTTTTCCTGGCATGATGGATGATCCCTGTTGAACTGCAGGTATTGTGATTTCATGGAGGCCAGTTCCTGGACCCGAATACATGAGGCGCACATCATTGCTGATCTTGTTCATATCCACAGCAATATTGGCGGTAGCATTCATCATCCTGCAGAAATCACTCATGAATTCCATTATTCCAGGTAAGTTTTCAGATGCGATTAGATCCTCACCTGTCAGCCTGCTCAGTTCCTTCACAACATTTTCCTGATAATTTGGTGCCGTATTGACTCCAGTTCCAGTTGCCGTTCCCCCGATGTTCAGTTCCTTGATAAATTCAAGAGCTTGATTGACTTCCTTTAGATTCTTCTTGGTTGTGTATGCCCATGCAGATATTTCCTGCCCCAGTGTTATGGGCGGGCCATCTTGAAGATGCGTCCGTCCTGGCTTCTTGACCCCCTTGAATTCCTCTGCTTTTTTCTCCATTGACTTTATTATCTTCTCCATCTCGTCCATAAGCCTTCTTGCCTTTGTGATGGCAGTCAATCGTATCATGGTTGGATAAGTGTCATTTGTCGACTGGCTCATGTTGATCTGATCATTTGGGTGTAATATTGAGTAGTCACCCTTTTCCCCTCCTGCAAGAGTAATTGCTATGTTGGCCACCACTTCGTTCACGTTCATATGGTAGGATGTTCCTGCACCTGCCTGGAAGAGATCAACGACGAACTGGTCGTGATACTCCCCGTCAATTATCTTCTGGCAAGCCATTACTATCAAGTCCTTGTTCTTATCAGAGAGCTTCCCCCCCATGTTGTTGGCCTTTGCAGCAGCCAGCTTTATCCTCGCATATGCAACAATATGATCTGAATCGGCAGTCTGTCCTGTAATTTTAAAATTCTGCAGAGCCCGGTAAGTGTTGACTCCGTAGTAGCAGTCGTCACTAATCTCGACTTCACCAAGTACATCACGTTCAGTTCTGCTCATATTAGGAATATTGCTGTGAGCTACAAAACCGTTCCCTATTAATATGGCATTCGTACGTGCCTTAAGGCATTTGAGAGTGCGTGCAATGCAATAAGAGTCCAAATACCTCTTATCATGCAGAAACCTGGTAAACCAAAATGGTCATTTGGAAACCAATTCTTCCCGTGGATGAATGCGCTTTGTGGTCAAAGATATATATTTTAGATCAATATAGAACCGGGTACTATTATGGCTAGGGAAGAAGCTATATTCAGAATAGGAGGAGCGGCAGGAGACGGTGTTCAGTCGGCCGGTCAAATAATGGCAAGGACACTGTCTAGAAGCGGATTGCACGTCGTTACCTACCTTTATTATCAGGATATTATCAGAGGAGGTCAGAGCTGGTACCAGATAAGAGGCTCTGCCAATGAGATCAAATCCCAGGGGGATGGTCTTGACATTTTAATTGCTCTGAACAAGGATGCACTGACAAGGCACACAGATCCCCAGATTAACGAGGGAGGGGCAGCTTCCCTTAGGGGAGTCGCAATATTCGACAAGGGCATACAAGGTTATGACGAACATGAGGGTGTGAAGTACTGCGCAATGCCTTTGGCTGATATAGCAGCTAAGTACGGAACAAACAAGCTTATGAAGAATACAGTTGCACTTGGGGCTGCGGCAGCTGCCAGTGGGCTTACAATAGACGTAATGCTTGATGTAATTGCCGACACCTTCGGTGGGAAGGGTGAAGTGGCTAAGCAGAATCAGGATGCTGCAAAGGAAGGTTATGAGTATTTCAACAGCAACTTCGAGAAGTTGGAGATAACCCTGAAGACTGGCGGCAAGAAGAGAATGCTCATGGGCGGAGGAGATGCCGTGGGACTCGGAGCCGTTATGGGGGGACTCAAGTTCTACGCAGGTTATCCAATGACTCCTGCTTCCTCTGCATTACATTTCCTTGCATCTCACGCTAGGAAATACGGTCTTTTCGTGAAACTTCCTGAGGATGAGATAGCAGCTATCAATATGGCAATAGGTGGCAATTATGCGGGCCTGAGGTCGATGACTGGTTCTTCGGGAGGCGGATTTTCCCTTATGGTAGAAGCGCTTGGAATGGCAGGAATGATGGAAGTCCCGCTCGTCATATACGAATCTCAGAGGTCTGGGCCTTCTACAGGGCTCCCGACAAAGACGGAGCAGGGAGACCTGAACCTCGTACTAGGGGCGTCTCAGGGAGACTTTCCCAGAATAGTGCTTTCACCTAGAAATGTAAGGGAAATGTTCCATATGTCGGCAGAGGCACTGAATCTTGCTGAGAAGTATCAGACACCAGTCATACTAATGTCCGATCTCTATCTTTCTGAGCATTATGAAACGGTGGATGATCTGGATCTCAGTTACAAGATAGACCATGGTGAAAGGGCCAAGGAGAATACAGAAGGTTACAAGAGGTATCTTGACACACCTTCAGGAATTTCACCCCGTGCTGTCCCAGGACAGGCTGGTCTCATGCACAACGAAGACTCTGACGAGCACAATGAATTCGGCGATGTTGTCAGTGATGCTGTCACAGACCCCTTGGACAGGATCAAAGCCATGAAAAAGCGTATGAGGAAAATGCAGACATACATAGATAATATGCCGCCCACCCCGACGTACAAGATGGAAGATGCAGAAATTGCTGTTGTACAATGGGGCTCTACACAGGGTTCCGTTGAGGAGGCCATAGATATTCTCAGGGAAAAGGGCCATAGGATTGGTGCAGTGGAGATAAATAGGCCATTCCCGCTTAATCCGGACATAGGGAAATTGCTGGATAATAAGAAGAAAGTCATAGTGGTCGAAGGAAACTATACGGGCCAGTTCAACAGACTTCTAAGATCTGAATTCCTTGTGAAGACCACACTCATAACGAAGTATGACGGTGAAAACTTCTATCCTCAGGCACTTTCGGATGAGATCGAGGCAGTAATCAAGGAGACGACTGAGAGGGTAAAGTTATACTAAGGATGTGAAAGAAATGGTAGAATTAAAGGATTATAAAGGGCATGTCACACCTGACTGGTGCCCGGCATGCGGCAACTTCGCCCAGCTGAGCGCTATAGAGAAATCTTTGACTGAGCTCGGAGTAGAACCAAAGGACACAGTAGTTGTTTCAGGTATTGGATGTTCAAGCAATTTGCCTGAATTCATAAACTCTTACGGATTCCATGGAATCCATGGAAGGCTCCTCCCTGTTGCTTCTGCAGTCAAGTGGGCAAATCCAAAACTCACAGTGATTGGATATGGAGGGGACGGAGACGGTTTCAATGAGGGAACACAGCATCTCTTCCACGCAGCCAGGAGAAATGTTGACCTGACATACATAGTATCTGACAATCAGATTTTCGGACTGACAACCGGGCAGGCATCGCCAACATCACCGGTGGGGCAGAAAACTAAGACAACTCCAGACGGAAGTATTGAGAAACCAGTAAATCCAATGACTTATGCACTTGCTTCAGGAGCAACATTCGTGGCAAGGGCATTTTCTGGTGATCCCAGACATCTTCAGGAAGTTATCAGTGCAGGAATTAAGCACCCGGGATTTTCATTCATAGATGTCTTCAGCCCATGTGTTACATTCAACAAACTCAACACTTATGACTACTTCAGAAAGAGGGTCTACAAGCTTACGGACAATGATAGGACGGACTTCCAGCAGGCTTACAAGTATGCAGAGGAATGGGGCGAGAAGATTCCCATTGGAGTTCTTTACCAAATAGATGCTGAGAGGTATGACCAAGCCGATCCTGTCTTCTCAGCGGGTCCTCTTGTTGATCAGGTACCGCACAAAATAACTGAAAAAGATCTTGAGGAATTTATCTAAATATATATTTTTTTAATAATTATTTTACTCTTACTGGTTAACGTTGGTTCGCCACATACACATTCAAATGCCCATAAGTCTACATTTTTACAACAAGTTTTAAATACATAGATTCTGATAGGAGTGAGCTTTTAAACGGAGGAAATAAATGGAAAACAATGAGAATGAAAAAGCTCCGGAAGAGCCCAAGGTTCCGACGGCGGCTCCGCCACCTAGGAGGCCGTCTGGTAACGGAAAGTGGATTGCAATCATTATTGCCCTGCTTGTGGTAATAAGTGTTCTTGCCATCCTTCCAAATTACCACCCATCGGGTTCAACCGCGAAGATAGTGACTGCGTCAGAGTCGGCTACTCTAAATCAGCCGTATAATCTGACAGTGCAAGCAAATGGAATGTATAAAAATCTGACAGTGAATTGGGGAGACGGAAACGTCCAGACCTATAACTATCAGGGAAGCGACAAGGTGACAGTCCAGCATACTTATACGTCGCCTGGTGCATACTACATATATTACAGCTTTAACTTTGGAAGTACCAGCTACAATAATGTGAATAACCTGATACCAGTACACATAAATGCTGAAATTTCCGGAATATCAGCATCGGTGGCATACGGTCTAATGCAACTTGAGCATAATTCAACTTCACCACTGGTAAACAATTCTATGATTTTCACGCCTGGAACAAATCTCAGCTTCATTGCTGGTTATTTCTCGGCTCCGGCTGATGGAGTTCATCAGGTTGTAGGACAGAACCTTGCAACATACCTGAATGGAACAGGAACTGGCAACAGCATTCTCCCCTATGCATACAGCATGGCGGACCAGCAGTACGAACTTTCTGCATCTGGTTCCTTTGTGAATATGTCCTTCAAGAATTCGGGCATGTACACGCTCGGACTCCAAACTACAACTGCTGTACCAATGACCACAACTGGTCTCAGCACAACCGTTACTAACACTACAACTGTGAGCTATGCAAAGAATCAGGCTGTCCGCTACTATGATCAGGCGAACCTCACATATGGATCAACTGCCAACTTCACAACGGGCCCGCCAACGCTTAGTTACCTCGCAGGAACAAATCTGACAGAAACTGGACCGACAAACCTAACAGTGCCAAAGGGATCAACTGCAACTGCGCTATACCCAGGAGGTGCAAACCTTGCATTCCCACTCTTCAAGACAATAACCGTTGATAAGGGTGCAAACTTTACAATGAATGGATACGCAAATGCGACTTTCATAAACAATGGAACTTTCTTGAACGGTACAACTGGAGCAGGAGTTTCACAAAGCTTCAACAACTCAACAAGCTCAGTTTACGGACTGCTGAATGGACACTACTACAATTTCAGCCAAAAGACAACATTCCAGCTCGTTGACCAGTCTGCAAACCAGACCTTCATGGTAGCCGGGAACTCCACGTTCTCATACGGTGATGGCATACAGGTGACAGACTGGAATACAGACACTGTGAACTATACTAAGAACAGTACTTTGGTTTACACGAACACCAATACCAGTGTGACATACAATAGGGCAATAAACGCCACGATATCAATAGATGTCATGGGTGATAGCGCACCTGTTAATGTCGGTGAAATAGATCCAACTCAGGGTACTTACACAACTACTTACTTCTACGATATACCGATATTTGCATCTGCAAACCAGTATGTTGCGCCTACTGCTGGTACCAGCTTCACAAGCGCTGAAGTTGCTCCAGGTGGTTACACTTCACTGGACCCACAGATACAGTTCTACACTGTAGATCAGGAAGTGCTCATAAACACAATGATGCCACTGGTCAACACGAACGGAACATCATCGAGTACATTCGTTCCTGATGTCGCATCAGCTGTGCCTAGCGTGGCAAACGGTGGAATATCCTCCAATGGATTGAACTACACGTTCCACATCAGAAGTGGCCTTACATGGCAGGACGGCAGTCCAGTCACCGTGTATGATGCATATTATGCAATGGTAAGACTGATGCTGTTCGTGAATGCACAGCCTGGAACAGGTTCTTACCTGCTTGGCGAATATTTGCTTCCAGCACCGTTCTACGACCACGTTGATTACTACAACATAACGCATGCTATAACGTTCAGTAACACAACTAACAACATCACTTTGCACTTCCAGACTGCACTCAGTCCGACTGTTGTTGAACAGTTGATATCTACACCAGAGGCTTACCCAGTAGATGCAAACTGGCTTATACAGCACGGAGCGGGGATACAGTTCACGCCATCTGGATTCCAGAATTACACCGCACAGGGTAACATCCAGGACTACAACACCTACATTCAGAATCATATCATGGCAGACGGACCATACCAGATATCATATAACCTGCCAGGACAACAGCTAGTCCTTACGACAAACTCGAACTTCGTATCACCAGGTCCATGGGAGCCTGCAGCTTCAATCAAGACAGTGACATTGCAATATTTGTCTCAGCCTTCTACTGCGTTCCTTGAACTCAAGTCAGGCGCGGCACAGAGTGCAATAGGCATACCGGCAACTCCATACTGGCCTCAGATAGAGCAGCTGGCTGGCTACGGCGGCTACGCTAATTCGAACCCATCACTGCAGATAAAGTCGTTCCCAACTCTGGGTATCTACTTCTACAACTTCAACGTGAACGTGAACACAACTCTGCTTCACACCTTAGTGCACAATGAGAATCTGCCAGCACAGATGTTTGTCAACCCGAACGCCAGAAAGGCATTCGACTATGCATACAACTACAGCCAATACCTGAACCAGGAGGTAGGAAATGCGCTTTACAACACAACATTTGCACTGCCGTATGTTGGAATGCTTCCACCAGGAATGGTGTATAACCAGAGCATAAGTCAGTTGAAGTCCATTCTTGGCTCTAACGCTTTCCATAACATCAACGGAACAGCGTGGTCAGATCTGACGCAGGCTAAGCAGTACTGGAACCAGTTCATTAATGGCACTGATGCTAACGCTAATGACAACGGTAATCAGATGCACATAACACTGAGCGCTTCTGGTCAGTTCCAGTACAAGGGAAACAACCTCGTGATACCCATATTTGTGCCAATCGGTGATCAGCCAGATACCGCAGGTGCTACAACATGGGCTAGCATGATGGAGCAGGTAATACCTGGAGCCACATTCCCGATAACTCCAGTGTCTTACACGCAGATATTTGCGACCTTTGCAGTACCAGGTGGTAACCCAATGCCTGTTAGCTGGGGTGGATGGGCACCAGACTACATCTACCCGACAGACTACGAGCTGTCTATGTCTATGCCGACAAATCTGTCCACATACATGCTGGCAGCTGGCTACAACCCGTGGTACATCAGCGGAGGCAACAATACTGCTACTTCAGTCTTCAACAACCCATACTATAACTACACAGAAGCAGCATCTATGAACGCCTCACTGAGAGCGTACGACAACGGAACAGCAAACGCCACTTCGAATCCAACAATGTCAAAGTACTGGTTCCACCAGGTTAACTACTACATTGTCAACCAGACAATGAACGTAAATCTGTACCAAGTGAACTACTACTGGACAATTAGTTCGAAGATAAACGGCAATGACATCACCAACTACCAGATGAACTTGCTGAGCAACGCTGGAAACGAGTTGTACTACTGGCATCTATCGTATAATACCACTACTTAGTGGTCTTATACACCCAAAATTTTTTTATCTTTTTATAATTTTTATATTCTTTTCTTATCAATTTTTACGCTACATTTGTTTGATTCTTTATCAACGAAGCATATTTTGGCTACTTACATAGCTCTTTAAATGGATTTACAAAAGCCTAACCAAAGCAGAAAATTGGATTCCTAAACCCATATTCTTTTAACAAGAATGCGAAAATCATTCTCCGAAAGTATTATCATTTTGTCTTATCTGAGACCTTCTTTCTCCCTATCTTCCTCTGCTTTTTTCCTTGAATATCTTCGCTTTATAGCGTCGTCACCGAATAGCTTGAGATAAAATCTAATCTCGTATCGGATAAGGAATACATCGATCACAAATGATGCACCAAGGATTAGCAAAGTCAGGATAGATACACCGAAAATATGTGGAAAGCTTGCCTCATTTTGTTTTAAAAATGGCTCCATATAAAAATATGTGACAACTAGTGCATCAAGAAAAAGACACCCCAGTATGTAAAAACCCTTAAAGAAATCCTCAAAAATATAGAGAAGGATCTGTTTTCTGTTAAGATCCTTTGAAGTGAATCTTTCGCCTTCCGTCTCACCGGTCTTTTCCTTAATTGGAGGCGTACGCGGCATTCTTCACTTTTTCCTTCTTACCGCTGCTTTCTTGCTTGTCTTCATACAACAGGCAGGAGACAAAATGTCCTTTCCTTACTTCCTTCAATGAGGGGATGTCAGGCTCCATGAGAACGATCTTCGCAGTTCTCCTGTCATCCAAGAACTCCATGCTCTGGATCGACTTCATCATTATTCCGAATCCCTTCTCGGCCTCTTTGGACACCAGATCTTCCAGGATACCTAAGCTCTTTTCCGTGCTGTTCAGTGGTTGTTTAAAGACGATCTCGATTATGTTTTCATCTTCCTGAGTGAGAATTTCCTCTATCTCCGGCAATTCTGCGGCCTCAGGGTTCCTAAACGTCTCAAGCATGGATGCCAGCGGACGGGCCAAATCTCTAGGTGACCACCCACAGTTCTTCATTGCTTCAGGGCATCTTGAATGAAAATAGCAACCTTTTGGTGGATCGGCAGGGTTTGGTATTTCACCTTCTAGTATAATTCTGCCTCTCCTAGTTTCAGGATCTATGGATGGAATTGCAGACAGGAGTGCTTTTGTATAAGGGTGTAACATTTCATTGAACAGCCTTTCAGTGTCAGTGAGCTCGGCGACTCTACCAAGATACATAACTGCGACTCTGTCAGACATTAGCCTGATTACGTTGAGATGGTGGGAAATGAAAAGATATGATATGCCCCTCCTCTGCTGTATATCTCTGAGCATATTCAATATCTGCGCCTGCACGGAGACATCAAGTGCAGAAGTAGGCTCGTCAAGAACAAGAAGCTTTGGCTCAATACTTACGGCCCTGGCTATTCCGATCCTTTGCCTCTGGCCCCCACTGAATTCGTGAGGAAATCTGTAAAGGTGGTCCTCGCTAAGACCAATTTCATCAATTAGCTTTTTCTCGATGTCAAAGATTTCAGCTGAACTCTTCTTTGTGAGCAGGTTCATGGGCTCTGCTATGATGTCTTTGACAAGCTTTCTGGGGTCAAGGGAACTGAAAGGATCCTGAAAAATTGGCTGCATCCTGGCTCTGTAGTCTTTGAGTTTACCACCACGCATCTTAGTGAGTGAGTGCTTAGAAGAAAATTCATCCATCTCCTTTTCCAGTTCCTCTTTCTCCTTTGTTTCCTCGTCACTTAGGTGTTTCTTTGATGATAGTTCAGACAACTTCTGGTCTGCGGACATAATTTTGTTCATTGTGTCTTCAGGGAGGTCAAAGAAAACGTTTCCTGAAGTGGCTTGTATCAAGTTAAGGACTGTCCTACCAAGTGTCGTTTTGCCGCAACCCGTTTCACCAACTATTCCAAGTGTTTCGCCCTCTTTTAGAGAGAAACTCACATCATCAAGGGCCCTAACTTGTCCACCGCTTCTCAGCAGGTTCGAGCTTATTGGAAAATACTTCTTCAGATGCGATACGTGCAATAAAACCTTTGAGTCGTCGTCCATTTTACTCCGCAACCTCCTTTGAATACAGGAAACAAGCAACCTTGTGATTCTTCTCTATCTCAACAAGTCTGGGTTTCTTCTCTTCACAAATGTCCATCTTGAACTTGCACCTCGGGTGAAAACGGCAGCCAGATGGTGGATCTATAAGATTTGGGACCGTCCCTGGGATGGATTCTAACTTCAATTCCTTTTTATAACCGGAGTCAAATCTTGGAATGGATCTGAGAAGGCCCATTGTATAGGGATGCTTTGGATCAGAAAATATGTCCTTTGCACTGCTCTCCTCAACCAGATTGCCGGCGTACATTACCCCTACTCTCTCGCACATCTCTGCAATTACTGCAAGATCGTGCGTAATGAAGAGCACAGATGAACCCGTGACATTTTTCAGGTCTCTTATCAAGTCCAAAATCTGTGCTTGAGTCGTAACATCTAAGGCAGTTGTTGGCTCATCTGCTATGAGCATTTCAGGGTTCGAGGCAAGTGCCATTGCAATCATAGCTCTCTGCTGCATTCCGCCGCTGAGTTCGTGTGGGTATGAATCATAAACCCTGTCAGGTTCGGCAATATTCACCAGATTCAGAAGTTCAATACCTCGTCTCCTCGCTTCCTCATTAAATACTCGATCATACCTCTTTTTGAAGAATCTCCTTGCCCACAGGAATCCTGAATAAACAGACCTCAGCTCTCTTCTCTTGTGACCTATTTGCTGAGAAAGTTCTTCGACCTTTGCAGAGTTGCCAACTGCTTCAGATTCTATCAGTTGCAATGTGAGCTGGAAAAGCACATCTTCCTCTTTGTAGTAATCTCTCATCATCTGTATTCTGCCAAGATCATTGCCTCTCTTCTGTCTGAATACAGCTTCTTTCATTTCTTTTAACGAGAATGTTTCATCAGCATCACTGTTTATGATGTTGACGATCTCTTCCTCAGCTTCAGGCATTGAGTGTCGTCTAGTCCACTGATTCACGATGTTTCTGAAAGTTTTCTTATTTCCCTTTATTTCTTTGTAGAGATCTTCGACGTCCGAGGCTTGCAATTGCTCTCTCCTTATAATCGCGTTTGCAATCTCAACTTTATTATGCAGCAGGATATTCTCCGCGATCTGTTTTCCTATTGAAAGGACTGGATTAAGGGCAAGTGATGGTTCCTGAAATATCATACCAACCTTGCTTCCTCGAATTTTGGAAATCACGAAATTGTGCCTTTTTATGAGCCTCTTGTTTCGCTTTACCACCACGTCCGTCTCAGACTTCACTTTGATCTTTGCAAGCTTAGGTAAATCGTTCAGTATGTTGTAATTGTCTATGAAAACAGATCCTGATATTATCCGACCGGGAGGGTCCGGAATGAGATCCATGATTGAAGTCGCGGTCACGCTCTTGCCACAACCGCTCTCCCCTACAAGTCCAAAAATCTCACCCTTATTTACTGACAGTGTCACACCGTCCAATGCTTTGACTATCCCCTTGGAAGTGAAAAATCTCGTCACGAGATTCTCTACCTTCAAATATGATCTCTCGGTCTGAACCTTAGAATTGTTTATTTGCTCCTCTTCAACCATAAACTGACCTACCTTCTGAGTTTTGGATCGAGTACATCTCTGAGGCCATCACCCATCAGGTTTATGGCCACAGTGAATACAAGTATGAATATTCCTGGTATAACAACAGGCCACCAAACGCCTACAGCAAGCCATTGCTGACCTTGGTTAATAATATTTCCGAGCTCAGGGAAGTATGGGTCGCTTATAATGCCAAGGAAGAATAGAACTGCAAACAACTGCATTATGCTGCCCAGATCCAGGGAGATCTGAACAAATACAGGAGAAAGTATGTTCGGCAGAACATGGGAAAATACGTTTCTCATTGAAGACGCCCCGGAAGCCGTAGACGCCTCCACAAATTTCATGGATTTGACATAAAGTGCTTGACCCCTCCCCAGCCTGGAATAAAACGGCCACCATATAATCAGTAGCGCATATACGGCGCTCGAGATGTACCTGCCAAGCAGGAAGATGAAAGCAAGAGCAAGAATAAGGAAAGGAACGCTCAAAAACACGTCGGTTACTCTCATGAGGACTTCATCAGCATATCCTCCCTTAAATCCCGCGACAGCCCCTATTGTGGCTCCGATAAATGCCCCTAGTAGAACTATGAAGACTGCGTACCCAAGATCGAACTTGAGGGCCGCAAGACAAATAGGAAGGAGTGGGAATTGGAGCGCATTGAATTCAGCGTTACCGAAAATGTGCTGCCAGCCGTTTGCAAAACCTGGTGCGAGAGGCGGTACATGCACAGGTTCCTTGAAAACGAGCAAAGAATTCGTGCTGCTTACTCCTAGGTACTGTGGAAAAACTGTATCAAGAATTGCAATCAAGAAGTATATGAATGTAATTATCATGCCGACCATTGCCAACTTATTCTTTAACAATAGTCGAAAAGTATGAGAGTAATCCTCCATCTTTGGATGTCTTCTCCTAGCCTGTTCCAGTCCTTTCTGAGTTAATTCTGCATCTACCGCCATCTAACACACCACTAGTATCTTATCCTCGGATCTATGAAAGCATAAGTTATGTCTACAAGCAGATTTGCTGCCATCAATGTAACGCCAAACACAAATGTAGTCCCTAAAACACCGTAAATCGAAAGATTGAGTATAGCTTGGAGGATCAACATTCCCATTCCATAGTAACTGAAGATCTGCTCTATTACAACAACTCCGCCAAGCAGGAAAGCAAACAATATGCCCAAGACGGTGATAGTGGGAATAAGCGCGTTCTTCCTAATGTGCCCTTTGATAACGAGTTTTTCTGGGACGCCCTTGGATCTGGCAGTCTTGACATATTCCTGATTTGAAGCATCAACCATTCCCGCTCTTATGAACCTTAGAATTCCGGCCAGAAGAACCAGCGTCAGCGTTACCACAGGCAGAATCATGTATTCTAGGGAGCTGCCCGCTAGTGCAAAATCACCGTGTATCAAGGCGTCAAAAAGAGGCAAATGAGTGGGAGAGGTAAGACCAGTCGACGTGTCAAACCACGGCGGTACTCCGCCAACAGAAAATATGTTTGAAGCAAACTTTCCATTTATTGGCAGTACACCCAAGGGATTTCCAGCTATAACGCCCTTGCCAAACCCGATTTGCATCAATAGACCTAGCCAGAATATTGGCATTGCATAGAATCCCAGTGAAAAAACCCTGCTAACTTGGTCTGCGACCGAATTTGGTCTTGCCCCTATGTAAGTTCCAAGAGGAATAGAAATGGCCATTGAAAGAATGACCGCGAATATAGTCAGTTGAATAGTAGAAGGAAAGAATAATTCAATACCCCTTAAGACAGGACCAGTGAAAACCGGAGTGGACATATACCCCCATGCACCAGTAAAGAGAGCTTTCAGGTAAAAGAAATACTGAATGAAGATTGGGTAGTTCAATCCAAGCGCAGCCTTCGCCTTTTCAACTTGAACCGTCAACGGAACAGCTGACTTTGGGTTTATAAACTTCGAGATCAAATACGAATCTGGAAAAGCTCTCATCAAAATGAAGGTCAGAAGGACAAGCCCCAGAAGTGTCGGTATAATCAACAGCAGTCTTCTAGTTATGTAGTACCTGAGTTCCATTTTAAGCCACTATTCCAATTATCAACGTATATTTAACCCTTTTTTGGTCCTATCGTTAGCACATTACCATTGGGGTTAAAGCTCTAACCGAATCATTTATACTTAACCCTTTCTCACAGAGTAATTCCTGACATTTTAGACATGAACATTTAGTTGATTAACCCAATTGGGAAAGATACGAGGGGGTAACAATACGGACTTGAGTTTAGGATAAATATCTATTTTGCCATACGTTAACAATTGTGCTCGCGTCTATAAACTCTTAAAATCGCAATTAAGCTCTATCTATGCTGATCAATGCTTCCACTTTCGTATAGCAACACCGCAATGCTTAAATTTAGAGATTTAGTATTAATAACATCTGGTGTTCCAAAAACCAGGAGAGACTAGATGGTACAGGCTAGAACCCGTGAGATTTCCAACAAGTCACTTAAAAGCTCCTTCAAGAGGCTTTATAAGTTATTCCGTAGAGACAGAACAGTTCAGATTATTGTAATCACGATTGTTGCTGGTGGTATTCTCCTGGGCCTAGCTGAATATTATATTCCACCATATGTGACTACTCAAACTTATACTGACAATATGTATCCTGTACAGCTTGCCATAAATGGGCTCAGTTATCCAAACTTGAAAATGAACATTTACTCTGAGTCCCCAAATCATCCGATAAATATTTTCATTGGTGACAACCAGAATTACACTTTGAATTACAATCTTTACCTGATAAATGACACGAATCGTGCCATAGGATTTGGCCCCAAACAGCTCCTAATGAGCGGTCAGATCTCTGGTCCATATAATATTGTTGTAAATAACTCAGAATATCACATGACATATCAGCTCACACTTGCTTCACCTGCGAACGTTTCTTTCTATGTCCCAGTAACCGAGACGCAGACAGTTTACCAGTATCCGCCTGCAAACTACATGCTCCTTATACCTGGAATCTTGCTGACTATTGGTGCTGGAGTTGCTGCAGCAATGAGGCTAATGGCCGTGACTTCAGACAGAAGCAGGTACTTCATGGCCTTGGGGATGGAAACTACAGCAAGCTCTTCAAGATTTCATACACGAGCCCCCAATAAGTATTACGTTGGTCTACTGGATTTAGGAATTGGAACTGCACTTGCTGCAATCGGATTTGAAATCTTCGGTAAACAGTTCTTACTATCTTGGATTGGGGTAATTTTTGTTATAGCAGGCATCGCGCTTATACTTAGAGGCGCACTTAAACTTGCTTCAAGGTTATAAGCGGGTTTTATCAGTATTATTGAAATCTGGGGACCGAGACGAGTACTGGTGATCCCATGGGTGTAAGGCTGGAAAATTACCTCAAGATTTTACGCAAAGACAGAACAGTCCAAATAATAATAGTGGCAGTTCTTGCTGGAATTTTACTTGTCACCTTATCAGAATACTACATTTTGCCTTATGTTTCGACTGTTTCAACTAGTACGACCCTTTCAAACAACAGCAACCCCGGACAGGGTGTTTATCCGCAAGAGAACCTTTCCATATACGCATTGGCACCGCAGCATCCCATATACATATCAATAGATGACAGCCAACATCATACCCTGAATTATGAGATATATCTGATTAATGACACAAACCGCGCCATAGGGCTTGGACCCAAGACGCTCCTCTCAAGCGGTCAGTTTAATGATTCCACGAGTCTGGTGATAAACAACACCATTTACCACATGAGCTACGAACTCTCACTCTCTTCTGCAAGTGGTGGTACTTACAGCGTTCCTGTAAGCGTGAAGCAAACGGTCTATACCTATCCTCCCGAAAATTATTACCTCCTGATTCCCGGAATCATTCTTCTAGTCGCAGGAGTTGTACTCACAGGCTCCAAAATCATGAGCATATCTTCTGATCGAGAAGGGTGGATGGATTCGCTGGGACTTGATAGATATGATAAGAACAAGGGAATGAAATCTGTCTATTCTAGCCAGAAGAAGAAAGGGACTAACTTGGGAATATTGAACATTGCAATAGGATCAGCTCTGATAATCGTTGGCTTTTTCCTATTTGGTCATCAGTACTACTTGTCATGGATCGCTATTGCCGCAATACTCGCTGGAATAGCATATATAATTGGCGGCCTGATACGTGCTTTCTCAAGAAGGAGTTGAAGAATTACCTACCTACAATTAATGCGGCTTAACCTTAGGCATAGCAAAACAGAAGGTCCTTAAAAGTCACAATTCCTTGGTTAACATATTGATAAAAATAGAAGAGAATGGTTGAATTCACTCTGCCACCAATGGCGGATTGATTCTCCCTGTACTTCTAGATCCTTCTTTCCTGAAGCGGGTCTTAACATGGTTATACCACCATATTTTTGAGATGAGAGCAGCCTCCTCCAAAGGTTTTTCAAGTGAAGGTTCCCTGAAACACTCGTCAAAACATTCTGAACAGTTGTTGTCGTAGGTTTCCCAAACTGGTCCCTTGTTCATGACAACTTCCATTCTCGTAAAGCAAGGGTGAACCTTACCTCTGTAATCAGTATAGTAGACGTTCTCTCCTGCTTTGCACCTTGTGACAGACTTGCCATCAATGTAATCCACTGCCTCCTTGTAATAGGACCTAAGATTACCGAACCTGTGCTTCCCGTAATTCTGGTAGGCGTAGTCGAATGCTGTTCGGATCATGTCCTTGCTTACGTTGAAATCCTGGAAGTAGTATGCGCTCTGATCCGGAAAACACATTGTCATAGGGACCCCAAGCTCTTCATTGTTGAACTTGGCCATCTCCCCTATCTTGTAGTAATTGAAGTTGGTTACAAGAGCGTTCGAAGTTACGATCTTCAACTTTTTCTTAGCTTCCTTGATTGTTTTGACAACCGTGTCGAATATCTTCAAACCCCTGTATTCGTTATGCTCTTCTGGAATGTGGCTGTCCAAAGAGATTGTCGCAGCATCAAGGTAGGGAAAAATCTTCCTCAAAACGTACGGGTTCGTTCCGTTTGTGGCAACATGTGTAAAAAAGTGGTTCTCCTTAAGCTTCTTTATAATATTCTCGATGGACCTGTTAAGCGTAGGTTCGCCACCAGTAAGTGAAACGATCTTTACTCCATTGTTCTTCATCTCCTCGATATGCCTGTCTACCAACTCATCTGGGAAGAATATCTTTCCTTGCCAGGCATTGCAACTTTTGCATCTAAGGTTACAGAAGAAATCAATGTTCCAGATCATTGTTTTGAAGGACTTCATAACCCTTGTAATAGGAGGATCATCAATTTAGTATTTTTGTCAGGAATCACGGAAAAAATCACTGTTCTAGATAGTAGGTCATAAGAACATCATCAACTGGTTCGCCGTTTATCAGAAACTGCCCCCTCCGATATCCTTCGATCTGAAAACCTGCCTTTTCATAAGCTCTTATGGCGCCTGAATTGGATGAGAACACTTCTAGGTTTAGTTTCTTGACCCCCTGATTCCTGCACCAGTTTATTGCCTCCTGAATCAGTCTGGTACCCAGACCCTTCTTTCTATGGCCCGACTTGACTGCGATTCCTAGATTAGCGGTATGACGATTCTTCTTGTACATTCCCCTCTGTATTGTTAGAACTCCGATGATCTCGCCATACCTGTCAGAAACCAATGTAAGATCCTCAACACTCCTGATTCTCTCCTGTTCCCCTCGCTCCGTTAGAAGATAATATTCGCCGACAAGGTAGATTCGTTCATCCATTACACTTTGCATGCATGCTATGATTCCGCGAGCATCGGAGGGTTCCGCCTTTCTTATAATATACTCGGACCTCTCCAGATCCCTCTGTTTCTTGAAGAGCATCTGGTTACTATTTTGCAATACTTTCATTCTGATAACTGTTTCTTAGACTGACTCATTTTTTCGCGAATGTATTCTTCAGATCAGCGTGAATCTTCTCCATCTCCTCCACAACTTTCCTGGCACTGTTTGTTATGGCTTCCCTGTTCTGAATGAATTCTGGAGTCAGGATAGCACCTTCCCTTGAAGGTGAAATTACGCCCTCTTTCTCCAGAATTCTAAGGGAATATCTGATCTTATGCTCCGGTATGCCGGTCTCCTTCGCCATCTTGATGATGCCTGCAGGTTGTTCCCTGAGAAGTGTTTTGATGATGGCTATGTGCCTCTTGACAGTTTCAAGGTCATAAACAATTTCTTTGAATATTGAGCCGTCTTCGTTGGTCATACCTATAAGATATGAATGTTAGTTTATAACAATTTTTGCAACGCTTAGATCTCTGGCGTACCTATGGAAATAGTGTCTTTTCGCCTTCTACTATCCTCAAGTCACCTTCTTCATTGACCATGTTTCGTATCAACCTTTCCCTCTCTAAAATATAGTCGTCAAATTTTTCCGGACTTTTGGACTCCTTTTTTATGTTGATCGCGTTGATCCTTAGTGCCAACTGCAATTTGAGAGTGAATCTGGACTTTTCATCTAAAGTGTTGACATCAATGACACGTGTCATTTGTAGATTCATCCAAGAAATGACTATAACACTTTCCTTTCGGTCTCAGTGAGGCAATCGTCAGAGCCTGATTCTATAGAAGGAATCGGCGAAACGGTTATTTCTAAGATCTGACTGTTGCAATTATGCCGATTCCTCTGAACAGGCTGACTGATTATACATATGAGATACCAAAAACCGCGGACCGAGACATGAATGTTCCTGGAATAGTGTTTTCATCACCAGAGCTAATGGACAGCCTTGGCAGAGATAATGCCCTTCAGCAGGTAGTGAACGTTGCAACACTTCCAGGCATTGTAAAGGCTTCCATCGCGATGCCCGATATCCACAGGGGTTATGGCTTCCCAATAGGGGGAGTAGCTGCCTTTGATTCTGAGGAGGGACTTATTTCACCAGGCGGAGTTGGATATGATATTAACTGCGGTGTCTCTCTTGTAAGAACTGATCTCGCAGCCAGCGACTTGAAAGAGAGAATAAAGGCATTAGTAAACACAATTTTTGGTTTGGTGCCTTCGGGTGTTGGCTCTAGAAGGTCAATGCCACTCAACTCCAATGACATGAGCGAGATACTTTCATCCGGTGTGAAGTGGGCCTACTCAAAGGGAATGGCTCTTGAAGATGACCTCCTGTCTACCGAAGCAGATGGTTCCCTTCCTGGTGCAATTCCGGAAAGTGTTTCTGCAGAGGCCATAAAGAGGGGAAGAGGACAAATAGGTACCCTTGGAGCGGGAAACCATTTCCTAGAAATTCAAAAAGTGGATCGCATATTTGATAGTAAATTGGCAGCATCCTTTGGTATAGAAAAGGAGGGACAGGTTACTGTTATGATACATACTGGTTCAAGGGGGTTGGGACACCAGGTCGCCACAGACTATCTAAGAATTCTTGCTTCTAGCAGAGATTCTGTCCAGAACCTGAAGGACAGGCAGCTTATGTCTGCACATATCAAATCACGAACGGGGCAACAATACTTAGGTGCCATGAATGCAGCCGCAAATTTTGGCTTTGTAAACCGGCAATTTATTGTAGACAACGTAAGAAAGGCATTTTCCAAGGTAATGGGCGATGATCCCGAGAGCTTGGGCTTGCACCTCGTTTACAGCCTTGCTCACAATATTGCCAAAATAGAGGAGCATGAAGTGGATGGAAAAAGAAGAAAGCTTGTTGTTCATAGGAAAGGAGCAACGCGAGCTTTCCCGAAGGGAAGACCTGAAATTGGCAGTAAGTTCAGGGAAACAGGACATCCCGTACTCATTCCAGGCGATATGGGAAGTGCCTCCTACGTTTTGGTTGGAAACTCTGAGAACCTGTCCAAGTCATTTGGATCTTCATGCCACGGCGCAGGTAGGACACTCAGCAGGAAAGCTTCTCTTAGTACTTTCACACCAAGTCAGGTCTTATCAACCCTAGAGAAGAAAGGAGTCGAGGTAAAAGCAGCAAGCAAGAGGGTTCTGGTGGAAGAGTCCCCTGGTAGCTACAAGAACATTGACCAGGTTGTTAACGCAGTGAGTGGAGCAGGCCTCGCTAGGCCAGTAGCAAGAATGGTCCCTATTGGTGTAGTGAAAGGATAATATCATTGAATCTTCTTGATCGAATAATAAGAAATGGTTCATTGAACCTAGGATAGAGGAATTCGGAAATAGATTGCAGTTTTCAGCCTAGCCAATAATTGTCGCGTTTTACGATAATATTTATAAGAATCGGTTTGTTTAGCCGGCTATCGAGAGGACGATGACAGTGAATAAAATAACAGCTCTTGCGATTCTGATAACCCTCGCCATGGTGGCAGGTAGCTTTGCCGTGGTCGCGGACAGTCAGGCTATGACTCCTCAGACAGGAAACGTGACAGTGCAGATTACATATGGATCAAGCGGAACTGCGAGCTCCGCAACTACATTTGAAATAAAAGACCAATCCGGAAACACAGTCCTAACAGGGACAGGATCGCATCAGACATTCACTGGTATCAACTATGGGCAATACTATGTCCAAGTGAACCCCGTATTTGCTTCCACTGGAGGAATAATCGGAGGTTCAGCAGTGCAATCGTTCAGTGTAAGCTCATCTACGCTAGTCGCAGGATCAATGACCGTACAGGTCAGCGTCAGCAAGACCAATACGTTCAGTGGATACCTTAATGTGAGTGGCATAACCTCAGGGACTGCAAATGTGAGTCTCGTCACTTCTTCTGGATTTGCTTATCAAACACTTTCCATGACAAGCAGCAACAGCAATGTATCGACATTTTTCCCAAACGCTCCATATTATGTTGATGTAAACTATTCCACTTCATTCAGCCAAGCAGAGAGTGCAGTTTCAGCATCAGGATCGACAGTGAAGGTTCAACTTACAGGAACCCCTGAAGTGTCTGGATTTGTTAATGATCAGAGTGGTGCGGCCATCAACAATGTCAATGTTGTAGTACTAAACACCTCAAGTTCGGACAGTTACACTGTATCCCACTTTACAGGGGGATATTACAGCATACAATCTCCTACTTTCACTGGAAAGTACGTATTCATAAGTGCGCCCGGATATAACAGCACACAGTTGTATCAGCCCACACCAGGTATTATTCACAATGTGATACTCCATGAAGTAAACAGTTCCGTTTACTACAATTACAGCCTTAGCTCAGACCTTCATACTCTTTCTCTTAACATAAGCTATAGAATTGGAAACAACACAACCATACCGAACTATTTTGCAAATTCTGCTGTAGGATCGCTTTACTGGCAGATCAAGCTTGACGGAATTAACAGCAACAACTTCCAGAATTACCTGAAAAACCTTACCCAGCAGTACACTGACAAAACAATAACCGTTGCAGGAAACTTCTATAACAAGAGCTACACGGGAACTGCACATGGAACTGTGAATGCAGCAGCTGGGACCATAAGCGGCTCAATCAATGCGACTTATCAGAATTCAGGAATTTCTTCTTCCCTTGGAACGTCAGGATATTCCGTAAAGATATATGCACTAGGAAGCGAGGGAACACCTGGCTCATTTAATTACCTGTACAATTTCACCTACAACAACACTGACTTGGCATTATCATCCTCCACAGCAACTACGTCCACATTCAAGAGTCCAATACTTGTAAATCCTGTTCCGTCGAACCAGCAAGTGACACTTACACTCTCTAAAGTTCAGTCACCTGCAATGCAGGACTCTCAGATCGCACTTTATTGGACAGGGATTCAATCAAACAACTACGTGTTGAATAGCACAGCATCAAACACAGCGTTCATAGCAAAGCAGAATGTTCCAGTGGGGCTGAATGTGTCAAATGCATACTTCAACCCTGTTAACGGCAAGAATGACTACTTAAATGCAAACTTCACCTGGACAGTTGGTTCAAACACCTATTATGGCTACAACGCCACTGTAACGTTTGGCGCTGGCCTTACTAAAGTGTCTCTTAATGCAACGAGCCCTTCAGGGGGATACAATGTATCAACATTCCATGTATTGACTTCAACACTCAACCCGAACTTTAACTACTCTGTCACTTTCAACGGGAAAACGCTTTCCAGTGGTGGCAGATCTTCACCGGTGAGCTTCTCGGTACCGCAGTCATCACTGGTGACATACAGCGCATACTACTCTTCGCTCAATATCAGCGGGTTTAATGTTCCATTGGAATACAACTGGTACATGCCTAATTACACCAGCACATCACAGAATGTCACCTATGCCTTCGACAAGCCATTTGTCTCTGTGGGAACTCAGACAGCATACCTCAATGTATCTACAGTCTACGGCACATATTCGAATTTGACAATGAACGTAAACGTCAATGACACAACACCTCCAGTGCCAAACATGAAGCTCTCGGATCAGCCTCATGGCTCAGTGTCGCAGCCAACCGCTGGCGTCGCGACAGTGTTCTCTGCAAATTCATCTACTGATCCCTACTACTCATCCTCTTCACTCACATACAAATGGGCGGTCACATACTCTAACGGCACAAACGTGAAGAACGGTTCAACAACATACAGCATTGTTGGAGGCTCAATGAATGGCTCATATGTGACAATTGTGTTCAACACATTGAAACCTGTAATTGTATCACTTAATGCCACAAATCCGTCAAACATTTCAGCTTACAACAACAAAACTGTCAACATGCTAGTTGACACCCCAAGAATGGTGGTAAACAGCATCTACATGGGTGGAAACCTAACACAGGGAAAGCAGACAACAATATTTGTAAATGTTTCAAACAACGGGACGGAGAGCGCAAACAGCTTCAACTTGGCAATTCTGATAAACAACAAGGTCGTGGCAAAGCAAGCTTACAACCAGAGCATTGCAGTGGGAAAATCAGCAAACGTCAGCTTCAACTATACACCTGGTACCAGCGGAAAAGTGACACTCGTATTCCAGGCGAACAACACATCAGAGCCAGCTTTCATGGCACCTCTTGGTAGCTTTACCACTTCCCTTTCAGTGAGTCCACCTGCGTACAAGACTCCGCTTATTGTTGGGTCCATAATTGCTGTCATTGTTATAGTGGGATTCGTTTACTACAGGTTGAGCTCGAGCAGGCCAAGAAGGCAGAGGCAGCCTAAGCCAAAGACTGACCTCAAGAAGCAGCCTGAAAAGAAGAAGTAGTTTAACCTACTCTTCCCCTATATTTTATTTCAAAACAAGAACGAATCTATTTGAGCAAACCTTACAATTATTTTTAAGCCAAAACAGTTCAAAAGACAAGCTACATTTCTTCAAGCAGCTTAATTCCTAAAATTTCACATGCATCACTTAGAACATGCCTATAGAGGGTAACAAGAGACGTTCTCCTGTTCCTAGTGGCTTCATCCTGGTCAAGAACAGTGCAGTTCTTGTAAAAATCATTGAATCTCTTAACTAGCGAGAGTGCATAATTCGCTATGATATCGGGTCTCAGGGAATTAGTTGCCTGTGAAAGGTAGTAAGGGTAAAGGTACATCTCCCTGAGTAGTTCAGCCTCAAACTTGTTGAACTGCACATCCCTAGGTTCAGATAACTTTCCTGCCTTCCTGAGTAGGCTTGCGGCTCTTGCATATGAGTACATTATATACGGCGCAGAATCCCCCTCAAAGTTGAGTGCCTCCTCCCACCTGAAGACCATGGGTTTGTTTGCTCCCACTCTTACTATGTTGAATCTGATTGATGACGACGCTACTTCACGGGAGATTGACCTGAGCTTATCCTCTTCAAGATCTGGTCTTTTGTTTTTCACCACTTCGTAGGATTCTTCCCTCATTTTTTCTACCAGGCCTGGCAGGGTTACAACGTTTCCCTGCCTTGTCGACATCTTCCCAGATTCCAGTCTAACAAAACCGTAGAACAAGGGATCGATCCTATTCTGGACATCAAGCATGTTCTTGAGCACGTATATCAAAGAATTCGCGTGCAGTTTATGATCTTCCCCGAGTACATCTATGAGCCAGTCATAATTTTGGAGTTTGTAAAGATGGTATGCTATGTCTCTCGAAAAGTACAGGGAAGTTCCATCCTTGCGTTTTAGGAATATCTTCCTTTCATCGGGAAGCTCGACGTATATGGCGCCGTCCTCTTCCTTCAGGTATTCACTCATCCCCTCTAGTATTTGATCAATTTCACCGCTTCTTATGAAATCGGACTCGTATGTGTAGTCGTTGTGGTCTATTCCCAATTCACGTAATGATTCCTTAACCTGTTCAAGCATCACGTCAGATATTTTGTGCATCTCGTCATACAGTTTGGCATCGCCTTTCTCATATCTCTCTGTGAGTTCTTTGATGGAGTTCTCAATGCTAGGGTCTTCCTTGACTTTGGAATATATCTCTCTGTATCCATCCAGGAGATCGTCCGGATCTAGGGCCTTTGAGAAGCGTTTGTAACCTTCATAGAGGAAGAGCATTTGCTTACCTGAGTCGTTGATAAAGTACTGTGTTGTCACCCTGTATCCATATCTTCTTAGTAGTCTAGATAAAGAGTCCCCAAGCAAAGAATTTCTTGCCCTCCCTACATGGAGTGGGCCTGTAGGATTTGCACTTGTATGTTCCACCGATACTCTTTCAGGATCCTGGAATGTGTCTGGAAACTGCCCCTTGATGCTCATGGAATCCACCATCTCCCTGAAGAATGTCTCCGGTTTAATGGTGAAATTCACATACGCACCAGAAAGATCAATCTTGTCAACAAAATCCAAGGATTCAATAGAAGGCTTGATTGTTCCGAATATGTCCTCTGGCTTCTCATCCTTCATTTTCGCTACCCTGAAAAGTGTCAGAGCAAAATCTGCGTGACCCGATTTGTCTATATCAAAATCTCTGGCTTCTATTTCGGGTACGGAGGTCTTTGCTGTTTCGAAGATCTTCTCCTTGAAGTCGGTGAACAGCAGCATGAAAATCGATTGCCGCCGCTTATTAAAGGCTTTGCTGGAAGTTCATCTTACTACAGGCTCAAGTTTTATTGTAGCACCAATCCGCTTAAGATCTTCGAGAAATCCCGGGTAGCTCTTGTTTATCCTCTCAATGTTGTCATACTCTATCTCAAAGCCTGCGGCCAGACCTGCAATAATAGCACTCATTATCATTCTGTGATCCTCGAAGCTCAGTCTATCTGGATTAATAATTTGCTGTCCCTTCCTTATCTCAATGTAGTCTTCTCCCGTCTCAACCCTTGCACCAAAGCTTTC
Source organism: Thermoplasmataceae archaeon (assembly GCA_046704405.1). GTDB lineage: Archaea > Thermoplasmatota > Thermoplasmata > Thermoplasmatales > Thermoplasmataceae. Next base: position 35,771 of record JBJKSA010000022.1, read on the forward strand.
CGAGAGTCTCACTATCTCCGCGTACCTGTCTGACTCCTTTATTCTAAGCCTTCCTGGGTTTTTTATTGTAACTCCTTGCTGAAGAAAGATTCCAAGCACCGCAACAGCAGGAGCCAAATCCGGAGCTTCGTCGGCATTTATTTCAACGTGCATCAAAGGGCTTCTTACCACTTTAACAACTGGACGATTTTCAGAGAAAGCTACAGATATGCCTTCACTCGATGACTTAAGGACGTCCATTATTGCCGCATCGCTCTGGAGTGAGTTGTCTGGTAGCCCCTCAAGCATGATGCCATCATCTGAAGCGAGAAGGCCGAGGACAAGAAAATAAGCTGCTGACGAGTAGTCCCTTTCTATGAAGAATTCGCTCATTCTGTCCTCCTTTCTCTCAAGGACTGTGAAGCCATCATCGCTCCTCTCGATCCTGAAACCCATTGAATCGAGGCACGCCAGTGTTATTTCTATATAGCCCTCCGATGTCTTATTGCCCTTCACTGTCAGTTTATGCCCATCTTGTTCAGAGAATGCATAGAAGGAGAGCATGGCGCTCACAAATTGCGAACTCTTAGATCTGTCAATCACCGTGTCTTTGATGGAAATACTGCTGGCATCAAGTGTCACAAATCCATCTTCCTTGAATTCAATGACTGCTCCAAGGGATGACAGTACATCGGTCAAGTCGCTGACCGGCCTTTCCGCTAGATCCGGCTTCCCCACAAACTCTGTCTTGCATTTCTTTGCAGAAAGTATCCCAAGGCTGAGTCTGTATGAAGTTGCAGACTCTCCAACATCAACGTACTTGGGGCATGAGAAATTCGGTTCTACTCTTACTGTGTCGCCATCAAAGGTCAATGCCGCCCCTTCTGACCTTATGATTCCTAGAGCAGTTTGCTCGTCTTCAGAGAAATATACCCCGTGAACTGTAGCAGGTGAACTGTCCGCACCTGCAAAAAGCAAGAGTCTCTGAGAGTAACTCTTGGATCCTGGGGCATGAACAGTTCCCGTCAATTCTTCTCCATGAATGGTGGCCTTCATTTCTCCTACTCAATCATAACTGCTTTGTTTGTAAATAAGGTTTGTTTGTGCCCTGTAGAGGTAAACTTGTGCAATCCCTTTGCCGCCGATTCAGCATCGTAGTAATGCTCATATATGCCAAAGACCGCAGGCCCCTTTCCACATTGGGATGAGTACGAAGCTCCGGACGAGAGTAGATACCTGATAAGTTCACTCTTCTGGCCGAAGATGCTTCCCAGAAGAGTTCCGTTCATGGACATCGCCTCGAAATAGAGGCCCTCTTCAACCAGTGAGAGAATTGTATCAGCATGCCGCCTGTATTTTGCCATTTCGTCTAGATTCACAGAAGAGCTAGATCTACCTTCCTTGGTGTAAGCCAGGAGGACTGTTTCTTCTCGAATGTTTTCCCTGGTTATCAACTCCCTCTTAGTGTTATCTGTCAAGCATGCACCTCCATAATAGGAGGAGCAGAGATCATCATAGGCTCCAGTGGAGGATGTTCCATTCTTTATGGAGAGGTCTGCACAAAGATCAAGCAACTCCTCTTCGCTGAGGTCGATACCGTTTAGCCTCAGGAATCCCATTGTAACAGATAGAGTCATGGCGCTGCTGCTTTTCAGCCCTTTACCGCGTGGAATTCCTCTAGAACTGGAAACGCTGTAAGAATGCGTAACATTGAACCTCTGCTTTAACAGATCAACAGTCTTGTCCACTGCCCGCTCTGTACCTGCAAATGGCCGTTCAGCCTCAGAAATGACTATTTCCACGGGAAGGTCCAGCGCAACAGAGCAACCCTTGCCGTTAAAGAAGGCAGAAAGAGCCGATATACCGGCATTGCACCTTACTTTGACACTATGCATGCCGCGTGACCTCACTTATTGCATTTTCAACGATTCTCTCAAAAAGGTTCCTGTCAGGGTCTCCACCAAAAAGCAACCTAAGTGTTTCGTATCCCTGGTCGGTAAAGAAGCTAACTCCATTTACGAATGGCTTTCCATGCTTTTTCAATAGTCCCACGAATTTTGTCTCTGGCGGATTGTAAATTAAATCTATTCCTGCGCTGCATTTCCTTACTAAGCTTTCGCTGAAAGGCGAATTTCCGGATTCAGGCCACATGCCAACAGGAGAGCAGTTGATTAGAATATCAAAGGCTTCTTTACTTTCACTTTTTGATCCAATGACCCTTATGTTATCAGTCCCAATACCTTCAGGAAGCCTTTCCTTGACACTTCCAGGGTCTCTTGTTATAATATAGATTTCTGGTGGGTTTCTGAGTTTCTCAAGGCAATGAAGGACTGTCCTACCTACGCCTCCGAGCCCGTAAACTGCGACCTTTGCATTTTCAAATTGTATTCCGCTGCTATCACAGATTTTTTTCATCGCCAGAGAATCTGTGTTGAAACCCTCACTTACTCCGTTCCTGTTTCTTACCAGGTTTACTGATCCTATCTCTGAGGCGCTCTTGTCAAGCCTATCCAAGAAGTCAATTATGGATACTTTGTGTGGAATGGTTACGTTATATCCAAGGAAATGCTCCTTTGCAGAAGCTACAAACCTGGAAATGTTCTCTCTCAGAATGTCGATCGCCAGGTAGGATGAGTCAATCCCTGATTCTGAATAAAACCTGTTGTACACAGTCTGCCCAATTGAATGTGTCACAGGTCTTCCCACTAAGCCGGTAAGGAGCATACAATACCGAATCTAATGGATCAGATTATAATTCTCCGTAAAAGATCTGAGATAAGTCTGAACATCGCTCAATGAAATTCTTATTTTTTGAGATTTCCCAATTTCGGTGGGTACATGCATGCTTATGTGCCCGTCTGAAGCCTTCTTGTCATTGGTTATGAATTTGACAAGGTTGGGAACGTTCATCATCCCCGCAGTAACAAGCCCAATTGAGAACTTTCCGAGCGTCTCCTGAATCTTCTGCCTCACCCTGGCTGAAGTCGCACCGATCTTCTCCCCTATGTAGGATTCGGCAACCATACCTGTAGCTACAGCCACCCCGTGTGTAATCTCGTTCTTTGATACAGACTCTATGGCATGCCCGATAGTATGACCAAAATTAAGCACCCCACGTTCTCCCAGCTGGTCATAGTAGTCTTTCGCCACTATGTCACCCTTAGTTCTAATGCACTTTGAAATAAGTCTTCCTATTGTAGGTCCACTCATAAGAGAATGAATATCCTGGTTAGAGTCCAGCATGCTCATTATTGTATGATCACATATTGCGCCGTACTTGATGATCTCTGAAAGGCCGTCTCTCACCTCTGGCGGTTCCAGTTTATGCAGAAATCTTGTATCTGAAAGTATCATCATAGGGCTATAGAAGGTCCCAATGACATTTTTTACTCCGGAAAAGTTGATCCCATTCTTACCACCGATGGCACTGTCGACCATTGAGAGGAGAGTTGTAGGAACAGAAATCATGGGAATTCCTCGCTTGTATGTGGATGCTATGTATCCGGACAGGTCTCCTACTGTGCCCCCTCCAATGTATGTAAGAAGACTGTTCCTGCTCACTTGCCTCTCGACCATAACACGCATTACTTTCTGATAATTTCTAATGTTCTTGAGCGCCTCGCCATCGTTCAACGAGATCTTTGTGACTTCTCCTCTGACCGAGTTGAGTTTTGGAATAATATCCCCGTATTTTTGCTCGACGTTCTTACTTATCATCAGAACAATCTCGGAATACCTGTCTACTTCACCCATTATGTTGTCTACGGCCCCATCACCGATTACAACTGGAATTTCTGAATTTTCCAACTGGAGTGTAAGCCGCTCATTTGACGATCCTATCTAGACCCACCTATCTTATAATTCAACACTTTATAATTAATATTCCCCGCATCAGTTAAGCACAATAATGGAAAAAAGTTGGATATTGAGCTTTTAATGAAATTTTCCGAAAACAGTAATTTTGTGGACGTAGGTCGTACCTACACAACATAGTATAGAGGTGCCTGCAGAATAATTTTTTTAAGCAATGTTTCCCTAAACCGGAACGTGGGTGCTGCATGGGTTTTAAGGGTCTTCTGAGGCTAGAAGACGTTGAAGAAGACGGCTATAGCAAGATTGGAAACCACGGAATGATAGCAAATAACAGAACTGCAGCACTCGTGAGCATGAATGGTACCATAGACTGGGCATGTTTTCCTAATTTCAACTCCAGCCCTGTTTTCAGCTCTATTTTGGACAAGAAGAAAGGAGGGTACTTCTCCATTTCGCCCAAGGATGCCGATGGTGTTCATGTGCATCAGATGTACAAGGAATACACTAACATACTGATAACGGAATTCATCAGGGATAACGATACTTTCCTCCGTCTTACAGATTTTCTCCCAACAACAGAATACCCAACCATAAGTTTTCCAGAAATACACAGGTTTGTAGAAACACTTTCTGAAGATGTGGAGGTCTCACTGAGATTCAAGCCACTACTGGACAATGGGACCACTCCTATGCACATAGACAAGAGAAAATTCGGCTACATATACAACACAAAGAGGTCAAACATTGGCATAGTGAGCGAACTTGACCTGAGGAATGACGAAGGCACTATATCAGGCGACTTCAAGTTGAACAGAAGATCATCTGAGTGGGTTGTAGCACTATATGGAATTACGCACCTTGACAAGATCACGGACTACAAATCATTTGAAAGGCTGGAGGATACCTTTGAGTACTGGCTGAAGTGGAGTGGCCAGAACGCCTATCGCGGGACGTATCAGAGCGATGTCATCAGGTCTGCGCTGGCACTAAAGGCGCTATTCTATGAGCCGACGGGCCTTATGGTGGCTGCACCTACCGCCAGCCTGCCGGAATGCATTGGAGGAGAGCGAAATTGGGATTATAGGTACGCCTGGATAAGGGATACCTCATACGTCATTGAAGCTCTGGCTATGCTTGGTTACAAGCGCGAGGCAACAAAGTTCCTTTACGATATGATGGAGATCATATCCAGGGAAAAGAAAGTCAGAACCATTTACACTATCAACGATTATGGTGAGCTAGACGAGGTTGAACTCGATTTTGAGGGCCATAGGGGCTCAAAACCTGTAAGGTTCGGTAACAAGGCATCAGACCAGTTGCAGATTGACCAATACGGCTCAATCATCAACGCCATATATGCACTCAACCAGGTTGGAGGAATTATTAACTCATATCTCTGGGATTTTGTAGAAGAGACACTTGAGAATATTGGTCAGACTTGGAAATATCCTGATTCCAGCATCTGGGAATTCAGGACTGATCCAAGACATTATGTGTACTCCAAGGTCATGTGCTGGGTCGCTTTCACAAGGGCTATTGAACTCGGGAAGCAACAAGGTTTTTCAGGGTCTTACAGAAAGTGGCAGGAAATTGCCGACGAGATTAAGAAGGACATACTTGAAAAGGGATACAACAAGAACATAAACTCATTCACCCAGTATTACGGCAGCGCCGGAACCGACTCTGCACTTCTTAGGCTACCACAGCTTGGGTTCCTTCCCCTGAACGACAGCAGAATCAAAGGCACAGTCGAAAGGATAGAACAAGAACTGATGTCCCCCGATTACCTGTTCAAGAGATACAACGAGAATGATGGCCTCAAGGGCAGGGATAACGCATTCCTGCTGCTCTCATTCTGGTACGTGGAAGATCTCATTCTCCTGAAACAGGTTCCAAAGGCAAAGGAAGTCTACGATTCACTTCTTGACAGATGCAATCATCTCGGACTGCTTGCAGAGGAAGTTGATTTTGACAACGGTGAGCTTATCGGGAATTTTCCACAAGCCATAACTCACATAGGTGTTATCAGAGCAGCCAGAAAGCTGACTGACCAGATGAAGGAAGCTGCAAGGAATGGGAAGACTATAAATCACTATTCTCTTTGATCAAAACAGAACGGGCTAAGACGCCTTTTTCTTCAGTTCATGAAGCCGCCCTATCTGCTCGCCTTCCGCGTCAAACACATAAATATCATGAGGGCTGATGTACATTTGTATCTCCTTTCCATCCTCAATTTTTTCTGCGTTTGTATACTTTGTAAAGAAGTATATGAACTCCTCACTCAGGCTAACCTGTGTCAATATGTCATTTCCAAGCATGTTTACGCCTGCTACTTTGCCCTTCATTGAAAGGTCTCCTGTATCCTTTTCCAGGTGTATTGGACGCGGTCTTATGCCCACGTATTCGCCCTCACTTACGCCAAGTTCCTTCAAAACCTCAGGTGAATGAATCATGTTCATGGCGGGAGTGCCCAGGAATGATGCAATGAAGTCGTTTGACGGTTCATGGAAGAGTTCAAGTGGGGTCCCCATCTGAACGATCTCACCCTTGTTCATGACTGCAATCCTGTCCCCGAGTGTCATTGCTTCTATCTGATCATGCGTCACATATATGGTCGTAACACCAGTTTCCTTGTGAATGCGCTTAAGTTCGAACCTCACAATATCCCTAAGTTTTGCATCCAAATTGCTCAGGGGTTCGTCCATTAACAGTATCTTTGGCTCCTTCACAAGTGCTCTTGCCATTGCCACCCTCTGCCTCTCACCGCCTGATATGCTGGAGGGCTTCTTCTTGAGAAGGTGATCTATTCTCAACAAAGCAGCAGTTTCCTTGACTTTCTGAAGTATATACTTGTTACTCTTGTGTGCTACCCTGAGGGGAAAAGCAATGTTTTCAAAGACAGTCTTGTGAGGATATAGTGCATAGTCCTGAAAGACCATGGCCACACCTCTCTTGCTTGGGGACACTTCATTTATTACCTTTCCGTCCATCTTTACCTTGCCTGAAGTTGCATCTTGCAAACCAGCAATTGTCCTGAGTGTTGTTGTCTTACCGCACCCCGATGGCCCCAGGAATACAAAGAACTCGCCGTCGTTCACCTGTAGGTCGATACCCTTCAGTATCTCCTGATTTCCGGCCTTAAATACCAATTTTTCAATTTCAAGTTCACTCATAGACTTTAGTCACCTACTTTAATGCTCCCGCGAGTACATCACTCCTGAGATATTTCTGAAGTACCAGTACTATCACTATCACGGGTATGATCATCATTATTGCAAATGCATCTGCAGCTGCCAACCCGCCTTGTCCTCTTGTGCTGTAATAATATATCGCTACGGGAAGGGTCTTGTAGTATGGTGAAAGCACCTGGGCAAGGATGAACTCATCCCAGGAGAAGAGCCATGCAAGTATAGCAGCCACCGATATTCCAGTCAGTGCTAGAGGGAGTTCTATTGATGCGAATGACCTCAGCTTGGAGGCACCGTCAATTCTAGCCGACTCCCGTAAACGTGGTGGTATTGTTCTGAACGTACCAACCATGACGTAAGTAATCATTGGCAGGATAATGGACGACTGTGCCAACGCAATGCCCGGTGATGTATTATCAAGTCC
>JBJKSA010000023.1:0-35864 GCA_046704405.1 Thermoplasmataceae archaeon
AACATAAACAGCAAATACCCAAACAAAAGGTGTTGTTATTATTTCGACACTTTTGAACAGTAGCGGATTGACCCTTTCTGCAAATATTATGTAAGCAATGAATGACAAAAGTGCTACCATTAGTGCAGAACTACTGACTGCTATTATAAGGTAAGTACGGTCGCTTAATTTTGTCTGCTCATCTCCCCAACTCAGTTTTCATTTCCGATAGAGCTTTGTATATCCTTTCCTCCTTTGGTGTTCTTTCGCCGATAATGGTGTAGAATTCAACTTCCGTGTTAATTCTCCCTTGTAAAAGCAAGTCAGAAGCTTCCTTCAGTCTCTGTTTATATTCGTCAGTGTCAGAATCGTCCACAATTGTACTGCGGATAAAGGCTGGACTTGATGAGTAAGAAGTCCTCCTTCTCATTACCGATTTTGCTCGAACAGACTGCCACGCAATGATGATGGCGAAGAATGTCAGGGCATCGAAAATGTAGTAAAGCGGTGTGTAGAAAGGTGATGTGCTGGGGACGAAATAGAGTACTGAGAAGAGGACAATAAAATCCACAACTGCCACGATCAGCAAAGGGACCCATTTGCTAAATCGGCCGGAGAAGATTTTTCCTCTCTCCTTCAGTGGTTTCATAATCAAAATAACATCATCAAAGAGATTTTAAAGTTTTGCAAATAGAAAGAAATTGCTTTCAAATTAAGGGATTTGTTCTGTACTACTTCTGGCGTAGATATAGTCAATAATTGATCCTTTAGATCGCAATATACCTTGGTTTATCATGGTCCCCTATTAAGATGCACCATAGTTCGTTTCCACAGAGTCTTTTATTCAGGCCCATTTCATTCTCCCGAATTAAGTATTTATCTCTGAAGCACTTAACCGATACGTGCGCGATGCCATAGTGGTGGGAGCCGGACCTTCTGGCTCTTACTTATCGTATCTTCTTTCCAGATCTGGATATGATGTCTTGAATCTTGAGGAACACCCAGAAGTGGGCAAGCCAGTAGAATGTACTGGCCTTGTCTCAGAACGGGTATTCAAGTTCGTAAAGAGTTCATCAAGAATTAATTCTGTATCCGGGGCAAATGTATTCTTCCCTAACGGAAAAAGCGTGCATGTGGAAAAAGCTGAGAAAACGATTGTCATAGAGAGGGACAGATTTGACATGGATGCGTCAGCAATGGCTATTTCAGCGGGTACAGATCTGAAAATTAGTTCGCGCGTTATTTCGGTAAAGACCGATGATGAATCTGCTTCAATAAAGTACAGGGAAGATGGCCTACTCAGAGAAGAGGAGGCAAGAGTTGTGATAGGGGCAGACGGGATCAACAGTATTGTCAGAAAGGAACTTTACGGAGTAAAGTCAAAAAGAATAGTGTCAACCTACCAAGTGGACTCTGCTACACCCATGGAGGACCAAGACAGCGTGGAGGTATATCTTGGATCTGAAAGCACGAAGGGGTTCTTCGGCTGGGCGACTCCGGCAGGTGAGTACACAAGGATTGGAGTAGGAACCTATGGTATCTCCCCATTCAGGTATTTTGGAAGGATTAGCCAGAGATTCCCCAAGAATAAGATTATGACCATAACAGGAGGAGCCATACCCATAGCTTACCTCAAGAAGACCTATGGCAACAGGAGCCTTCTTGTCGGAGATGCAGGCGGCATAGTAAAGCCCCTAACTGGGGGAGGGATCTATACTGGAGTGGTATCCGCAGCGCATGCGGCTGACACACTCATACCGGCACTAGAAAGCGGAGACCTTTCTGAATCCTCTCTATCCGAATACCAGAGGAGATGGAGGAGGGATCTTGGAAGAGAGCTTTGGGTAGACGGAAAGATACAGAAATATTTCTCCGCTCTGAGTGATAAGACCTTGAACCTCATTTACAACGCTGTGTCAAAAGAAAAGATGATCAACATGATTAATCACATTGGGGATATTGATTACCCATCCAAGGTGGTGTTCTCCCTTGCCATAAGGAACCCAAGATTACTCCTCAGACTTGTGACAAGAACCTGAAATGCCTCCAAAGAACCAGTTTTTATATCTTGGGCTCCTCCTTTTGGTGACTTTCTTCTGGGGTTTGACCTTCCCACTGATAAAGAACACTCTCACCTTTATCTCACCTGTCTTGTTTCTCTCGTTAAGGTTCCTTCTGTCTGCGCTTTTCTTGCTTCCCTTCCTGAAGAGAAGAAATGCTTTCTCACTAAACAATGTGAAATATGGTTTCATTGCCGGTGCATTCCTTTTCGTGGGCTATTACTTCCAGACTGTTGGTCTTGAGTTCACGACAGCTGCAAAATCCGGAATCATAACAGGAACTTACGTCGTACTGATTCCGGTTATCTCCTACTTCTACCTTAAAAAGAGAATCACTAGGACAGATACGATTGCCTCAGCCTTTGCTTTTGCAGGCCTGATGATCATGTCTGCTGGTAGCCTTGAAAATTCCACTGTTCAGTTTGGTGATGTCCTGACACTCATCTGCGCCATAGGCTATGCGTTTCAGATTGCATACGTATCTAAACATTCTAAGAATCTGGACTCAGCAGTTTTCACCTTCTACCAGATTCTGGCAGTTGGCATTCTTTCTACCATTGCAATCCCAACTTACCCACAGGCTCATGAAATCCTGAATTACTACGTAATATTCACAATATTTTTCACCGCAGCATTTGCTGGAGTGTTTGGGTATTACATCAGCACAAGGGCCTTGATATTTGTGGAACCCACTACTGCCGGGATTGTATTCGTTGGAGAGCCCATTTTTGCCGCCCTGACTTCGGTGATCATAAATCACGAGGTTCTAGGTCTTCTTGCAATTCTAGGTGGAGGAATAATGGTCCTGGCCATGTTCCTCACTACATTCGGAAAATATGTGGATCACAAAAGATCTCAAGAAGTCAGCTGACTGAAGGTTCCTTGCTACTCCTGATGCTATGGTGGACCTTGACCGCAACTCCACTCTTATAATAACCCATCTCTCGTCCGGAAACAGTTGCCCTGCCCACCGCAACCACTTCGTCGTCTGAGTTTACAACCAGCGTTTCATTGGAGGCAATAATTTCCTTGTCATGATCCTGAATGAATTTGAAGAATACATTGAATCCTTTTGAGTTGTACTCCGCACTGTCATCTGAAACAATAACCCTGAGTGCCGGTTTCTTCAGAGCGTCCCTGATCATTTTGGCACCATTCACTGTAAGAGTGAAGAATCCGTCCTGAGCTCGCATTGTTGCAAGCATTTCGCTCCCATGGAAGATATTTCTCAGCCTTCCCGTCGCCCTTGACACCACGATTTTACAACCATCCGGGAAAAGGTCTTGCCCCACTCCCATTCCAAACTGAAGATCTGCCACTGTCCTTATCTTTTCCAGATTGTAGTTTCTCCCTGTTTCTTTAGGTATGGAATCCTGGAAGTCCTTGACGTCAGTGATGAGCTTGTTTTGAAGTACCATGCGCAGCTTCTGAGTTGAGGCAGCCGAGATCCTCCCATCTGTCATTCCTGAGGAGATTATCTGCTCAATGGGATATGTGTCCTCGAGCTCAACCGGTACATGCAGGCTGCACCAGGCAACCAGAAGATTGACGTCAAACTTCTCAAAGATATCCCTGATAACATTATTGTCTCGTTTCCCAGGATTCCTCGATCCTTCCTTGAGCATCACTGTGTCTTTCTTTTTAGCAGAAATGTACTTCTCAGTGAATATCTCGAGCCTCCTGAGGGAAGGATGACTGTTTGATGATCCATCATAATAGTGGAATGATGCCTTTCTGTAAAGCGGTTCATAGGGCAGAATATCATCCTTTCTTTCTAGAATTCGCTTGAATGCCTTGAACAAGTATGGATGCGATCTAGCTTTCGATTCCGCATACTGCCAGAGAGTATTTTCGAATATTCTCTCCTTGATCTCGTTGATCTCCATGAATATGGCTGAGAGATTGTGTCTTGAGATCGCCTTGACTCTTTCGTCGTTGCTAGCATCGAGAAGCTCCTTTACAGTATAATTTCCATAGAGAGGGCTCCAAGTTGGAAAAGATCTCAGTTTGACCAGATCTCTGGTTCCGTCTGGGAAGAGCATCCTGCTGTCTCTTGCATATTTTACATATGAAGCTGAGTCGAAGAAGTCCACACCCAGAAGAACCGAAATGGCCATGAACATAGGGTGCCCTCCGCCGAAGAGGTGTATCGGTTTGGAGAAGTCGGAATTTGTCTTTGCAGTTAAGATTATGTCAACCAAGCGGTCGTATTGATAGGATTCCAGTAGGGGTACAACCCCACCTAAAGGAAGATATGAGGATGCTGTGGAGCTCATCAAGCCTGCAGCTTTCTTTCTGAGGTCGTTAAAAATTCCCCCCTGCACAGGACCTGCTATGATTTCACCTTCTTGAACGGCGATCTCGTTCATTCGCCTGAAGGTTTCCTGGACAGCGTATTTTGCCTTTTCATGATTATCGTCTGGAGTTGAAAAGATGTCAAGGATAGTGATGATGTCGCTTCCAATTTTCCTTTGGAAATCAACGATCTCCTTGTTTCCAAATTCCACATCACCGTAAACGTAGCTTTGGAAAGTGCCTGAATCTGTCATTATGGGACCGTCAAATGACAACAAGTCGTGTAGTCCGCTCTTGAGGGCACGTTCTCTAAGAGAATCTGTTCTTCTTATAATGTAACTGTTAGTTATTATTCCCTGGGCACCCAGGGACCTCATTTCTTCTGGAGACACTGTTATTCTGTTTGGATTTATGACAGGCAGTACGGTCGGGGTTTCAATTACGCCATGTTTTGTCCTGAAGCTCCCAATCCTGGCGAGACCTTCCCTGTGAATCAATTCCATACTATTTGCACTCCTGCTGCCCTCAATCCATTACTTCAGAACAGTATTGGCCGGTTTGGCATATCAACACCTTCCATATATATACAGTCATGAACTAGTACCTTCATGCTGACCAGAATTTCTCTGATTACAGTTATTGTTGAAGACCAGGAAGATGCGCTAAAGTGGTACACAGAGAAGCTAGGTTTCAAGAAGCGCAATGATACGAAGTTTGGCGACGGTATGAGGTGGATAACTATTTCCCCTCCACAACAGGATGAACTAGAGATTACTCTTGCCAATAGGAGGTGGTATGGGAACCGCACCAAGAAGGAGCTCGGCAAGAATGCAACAGTGGTTATCCAAACCACAGACTGTAATGCAGATTATGATGAGCTCACAAGAAAAGGAGTGCGCTTTACATCTGCACCATCCGAGGAGGAGTGGGGAATTTCGGCCGTCTTTGTAGATCTATATGGCAACCCTTACAACATAGTCCAGAGGAAACAGCAGTAATGCGTCATAGGGATGTATAACGGCAAGTAAGAATACTCCAAGCCGCATTTATGGCTAAGAGATGAATGTAGTAGGCAAGTTAGTCAGAATAATAGTAATTGCCTGAATCTTTCTGCATCCTATCAAGACTGCTGTCAGGCTTGTTTATTCTTGGCCTCTTCGTAGTCTTGTCTCGCCTGAAAGTAATCCTCAGATCTTTAAGAAATCTGTTCATTCCGGTTTTCATGTCAGTTGGCCCAAAGGACTCCCCATGCATTCCCTGGGTCCCAGTGAATACCATAAGGCTGTCAGATATCAGGTCGATGAAATACACATCGTGATCCACCACAATTGCACTTTTTTTATTGTTCTCCATGACCCTTCTTATTACCTTGGCAGCGTTCATTCTGTATGAGCTGTCAAGATGTGCTGATGGTTCATCCATCAGGTAAACGTCCGCCTCACGTGCAAGTGTAAGCGCAATGGAAAGCCTCTGAAGCTCTCCTCCGGAGAGGTCTTCAACATCAGTTTCCATTATGTCCTGGATATCGAGAGGGTGGATTATCTCATTGTTCACAAAGGGATCAGTCACCCTTTCCTTGAGCGACGAGTACAGGAGCTCGCTTACTGTCCCAGGGAAATCTGTGGAGATGTACTGGGGTTTGTACGCAACCTTCGTCGTTATTTCCATCTCGCCTGAATCCGGCTTCATTACTCCAGCAAGCAACTTCATGAAAGTTGTCTTTCCCAGTGCGTTTTTACCGAGCACTCCTATGATCTGGGATGTCTCTATTTTCCCTCCGTTGACCTTCAGGTGAAAAGATCCGAGGTCCTTCTCCATATTGCCCCATTGGGATATAGCGACATTGTGCGAAGTGCTCTTGTGTGATCTGTCCTGAAATTTGATCTCGTATGGTCTTATTCTCACATTCTCTTCCCTCAGAAATCCTGAAAGAAATGAGTTTATTGCGCGATTGCTTGTGCGCTGCTCAGTGACTACCCCGTATGCACCACTTTCTCCGTACACGAGGTGAACTACGTCAGCAAGCCAGTCCAGGATTGCCAGGTCATGCTCAACAATCATCACGGTCTTGTTCCTGGAAAGGTTCTGGATTATGTTGGCTACCCTAATTCTTTCATTTATGTCAAGGTAGGATGACATTTCATCAAAGAGGTATATGTCAGCTTCTTTGAGCAGTGTAGTTGCAATGGCCAGCTTTTGCAATTCGCCTCCCGAGCATACTGATACATCCTTGTCAAGCGAAGATTCCATGGCTAAATCAGAAACTACATTGTCGATGTTTCCTGCGGCGTCATTTTTCTTAAGTATCTCGTTGATAGTCCCCTTGATGACCTGAGGTATCTTGTCCACGTACTGGTTCTTCAGGACCGCTTTCTTCGTGCCGTCATACAGATCTCTGAAGTATGTGCCCATCACTGTTCCGGCATAATGCTCTATGACACCCTCCTTTCCTCCAGGAGATTCATAATCCCCAAAGTTTGGAATGGTAATTCCCGCCAGGAGGTTCATGGTAGTCGTCTTTCCCATTCCGTTCTGACCAAGAATCGCAGTGACTTTACCCTCCTGTAGGGTAGGTAGGGAATATATTCTGAAAGCGTCAAGCCCGTATTGGTGAACAATGTTCTTGTTCAGCTCATCAGGTACCGTAATGATCTTTATTGCCCCGTAGGGGCATCTCTTCACGCAGATGCCGCAACCGATGCAAAGGGGCTCGCTTATTACAGGTTGACCATCTTTGTCTGGAAAATCTATTGTTGGAGTTCCGCTCCTTACGGGAGGGCAATAGTACTGGCATTCGTGATTACATTTTTTTGGATGGCACTTCTCTCGATCGAGAATGGCTATGTGCAAAAACAACACCTATGTTGGGTTCCAGTATTCATCTGGTATTTCATCATAAATTTGGGACTCTTCGTCCATTTCCCTGTGGGTTTCTATAACTCTCATATTTGAGAGCTCAATAATTTTGTTCACGTTGAGTATCCAATAATGAATTCTCCACTCCCTTCCATCATAGAGCGTAGTTTCTTCTCGCTCCGTCTGAAGTACACCTATATCTTCCATTGTGTAAAATGCGTCCCTATCCTCTGGTTCAAGCATGTTGTCTATGACCCTGTCATTGTATCCAAAAAAGTTGATGAGATGCTCTGCTGCTTCCTCTGACTCCTCCTGGCTCATTCGCCTTTGCTGCAGGCTCAGGCCCGTTCCAATTGCCTTGGAGAGTTCATCGAGAGTTGTATAGTTCCTCGGTTCTGGTTCGAGATTCGTAGATAGTGTGTTGTATTTCATAGTCATCACCGATGTCCTAGTCTCGTTCGGATCACCCTAATTGAGTTGACATTAATAAGTTTAGCTTTTCTCCGCTATTTTCCACATCTTTCAGATATATCGGGCTCCTAGTTGCCTTTGCACGTTTATATATACTCAATACCGACATTTAAGACTTGTTCTTATTAAAGAGTGTGAATTTAGTCACTGTTTTATTGTACATGATGATAAGTCGATGTGACCAATCACGTCATCTTTCCCGCTAGGTCTTCACGGAAATCAGTTGAGAGAGCAAATTCTTCGACAGTTGAATTCGAGGTTTATACAGAAGACAAAAGGATCGAAGAGGGGTTTTCACCAAGAGATGGGGTTGAAGTTGGCGGGAAGAAGTGGTACGCATATATTGCAGAGATGACTTCAAACCAGTACAGGGATTTCTGCTTAGAAAGCCACATATATGATCAAGAGACTGCAAAGGAAGTAGCAAGAACACTCTTTATGAAATTCAGTTCAAGTCAGAATATTCCGGAGATTATGGGCGTGTTGAATATCACCCCAGATTCATTTTATCCAGGTTCCAGGCTGCTTGGCAAATCGCTTAGCGAGATTGAACAATTACTGGAGCAAAAACCTGATATTGTGGATATAGGTGGCGAGAGCACCAGGCCAGGTAGTAACCCAATAGGACCAGAAGAGGAAATGAAGAGGATAAAGCCTATTCTGGAGTACGTGTCCTCCAGTTTTAGCATCCCTATCTCATTGGACACGAGAAACCCTGAAACCGCTGAGTTTGGGCTCCAGTACGGCATTGAATACCTTAACGATGTTACGGGCTTTTCCGACCCTGAGATGATGCGTATAGCAGCCGAAAATGGGCTTAGATGCGTCGTCATGCATATGCGCGGAAATCCCCACGACATGCAGAGCGACACTTCATACGTGGATTTAATATTGGAATTGAACACTTTCTTCAGAGAAAGAATAAGCGGACTCATTGAAGGAGGAGTCAAACCCTCCAGAATCATCATTGATCCTGGAATAGGCTTTGGCAAAGGTCTCTCAGGCAACACCGACATAATGCACAACCTCGAATGCTTACACAATGGTTTTCCTGTTCTGGTTGGCCCCTCTAGAAAAAGCTTCATAGGAAGAATCACCGGAGATCCTGTTGAGGACAGGCTTCCAGGAACAATTGCCGCAACGTTGTATCTCACGCAGAAGAAGGTGGATATTGTCAGGGTTCACGACGTCAGGGAAAACAGAAGCGCCTTGAAAGTTTACCACGCACTATCAAAAAACTAGTCAGAGGCTCTTCCATGGCTCAGGAACTCTCAGTTTGCTGAAGAAGTGTCGCACTCGTCGCATAAACCTCTCATGACAAGGCTTGCACTGCTAATCTTGTATCCGGAGGATGCCTGAATATCTGAGAACCTTTCGGGGTCTACCGGAACGTCAATTATTCTTCCGCAGTTTTCGCAAACAAGGTTTCCGTGAAAGTCCATGTTAGTCTCGAACCACGTCTTACCTTTGACCTCAAATGAATTTATGTTTCCAGATGCCCGCAGTGCTCTCAGAATGTTATAGACTGTGGCGAGCGTTATTGTAGGTTCCTTCTCCCTCACACTGTTGAAAACGTCTTCAGCTGTAAAGTGGTCGAACCCCCCTTCTTCGAGAAATTTTATGACCTCGATCCTCTGCGGAGTAATCTTGAAGTTAGACTTTCTGAGGTTCTCTACATAAATGTCCTTCATTCCCATCCGATTTTATAGATCGTTTCTCGCCTTATAAATTTTAACAATTATAAATTACAGCTAAACCATGCCATGGTCAGTAAGTCAAATAAGCAAGTATCGCTCTGTACGTGGCCCAAAGGTCAAGCTTAGAAATTGCGCTCCGTGCTCCTTCGTTACCCAGGGCCGGAGCTGACATCAATAATGTTTCAGATACACTCTTCGAAAAGGCAGCACCTATTGTATTGTCCCTTTCTAGAGCATAACCTTTTCTTGAACCTGTAAAAGGAACACTATCGTGTTCGAGCTTATGTCGAATCAGTTCAAGTAGCCTAATTGATCTTGTGTTGGATTCAGATTGAGCACCAGTATCTAAAATTGGCCCTCTACCTACCGCAAAGCTTCCTCCACCCGATTGGGTGGAATCAGATTGCTCCGATTTTGTGTTGAGCTGAGTAAGGTCAAGAATTCTACTAATCTGGAGCACTTCCTTAACAGTGCTTTCTGAGTTGTCTTGAAGTACAGTGTTAATCACCAGGCCCAGAGCATCTCTTGTAATCCTCTCAAGCTGGAACTTCTTGGACTTAAGCTCACTGTTAGGATAGAAAATGATAAGTGTAGTATCCTCAGGCAATGTGAGATCTATGAGCGTTCTAATGGCAGCATAGGCGGAAAGTCTCTCGTGAGCCCCAAATGCTTGGATCAGAGATTTGTCATTTCCAATTTCAATAGAGCCCCCAACAGGAGCAATGAACACTCTTGCTGATTCGAATTCCTTGGAGTCCATTCCTATAGAGTCCAGAAAATCTGTTGAATAGTCGACCTTTTTATCTTTGTTCGAGGCTTCTCCAACCGATCCTGTTATAATATCGTACTGCCCAGTTGCTTTTCCAGATTTTGACTGTGACCCATCTGAGGCTTTCATGACAATGTAGCCGGGGCTCTTTCTGGAAGCACCTGTGACAATGTCTTTTGTTACACCTTCCCGTGTTTGCTTTAGGATATGGAGTGAAACGTTGATACCAGACCACGAATTCCAGAGAAAATCCCCAGCGGGGGTAAACCTGACAGCAGAGAGTCCCATATCTGCCAGTATGGCAGGAGATCTTGGTCCCATTTCAACCGAGCTCTGATAGATTGGTACGCCCACAATGCTTATGCCTCTCTTAGTCAGATCGGCACGCCCAAATACACCTGCGGCAAAGCACCCATTATCAAGCTCAACCACGAAGCCTGACCCTCTGGTGGGCCTAACAACTCTCCTGAGTTCGTGGAATCTGTAATGCAGCAATCTCCTGATAAGGAAATCCCTTGCCTCCGATTCTGTTTTGGCTGAATTGAGAAAGTCCAGGAATCCCTCAGAAATTGTGTTGATCTGGGATGCGTTTTTAATGTCCACCTGATCCCAGAAACTCTGGGTATTGCCCATAATCCATTTACGACTTGAGCTTATATAAATTCTTTTGGGAAATGGTTTGCTGTGTGGCATAATCAAGGGATTCTGTGATGATACTACACGTCTCTGGTGGAATCATTGTGCGAAATCTCAAATTATGTTTATGACAAATATGAAGACATTTAAGCCAAGGAGAGGGGTATTGACAATAACATATTTCTGTCAAAGGTGGTGAAATATTGGAAAAATCGTACGACATTGTTATTATAGGATCTGGATCGGCGGCAATGAGCGCGGCATTCTACTGCAACTCAAACGGATTAAAGACTGCAGTAATTGACTCAAAGCCATTCGGGGGGACTTGCGCTCTTAGAGGGTGCGATCCTAAGAAAGTGCTCTTTGGAGTAACTGAAACAGTCCATGAAATTGGAAGATTGGTTGGGCATGGTGTCAGTAAGAATCATGTGGCTATAAATTGGGGAGATTTGATCAAATTCAAGAAAGAATTCACTGTTCCAATGCCAGAGAAACTCTTGAAGTCACTTGGAGATGCAGGAATAGACATTTACAGAGTTAGGGCTCAATTTGTTGATACGGACCTCATTAGAGCCGGTGGTGAATATCTTAGGGCCAAGAAAACACTAATTGCTGCGGGGGCCAGACCGATGGATCTTGGAATTCCAGGACAGGTGCACATTATTGATAATGAGCAGTTCATGGAACTGGAAGAACTCCCCAAGAGAATCGTATTTATCGGAGGAGGGTACATATCAGTTGAATTTGCAGGCATAGCATCCCGCTCTGGATCCGAATGCACCATACTCCATCGTGGTAAACACATCCTGAAGAATTTCGATAGCGAGCTTGCTTCCAAGGTTAAGAGTAGCCTTGAGGAAGAAGGGGTAAGGATTAGCCTTAGTAGCAAAGCAACTAAGATAGCCAAGAAAGGAGTAAATTACGAGGTTTTCTTTTCAACTCCTGATGGCGAGAAGAGTGTTGAATGTGATTTAGTGGTCCATGGATCTGGTAGAATTGCAAATATCACCGACATGGGGCTCGACAAAGCCAGTGTTAAGTGGAGCGATGATGGGGTGCTTGTCAACCAGTACATGCAGAGCGTTTCCAACCCAAACGTCTATTCTGCGGGCGACAGTGCGTCGTCCAGTGGAATGAAGCTGACTCCGGTTGCGAACCTAGAAGGTGAAGCAGCTGCTTACAATATGGTTCACGGGAACTCCAAGACTCCCGATTATAGAGCAATCCCGACCGTAGTTTTCTCACTGCCTCCGCTCGCAATGGTAGGATTGACCGAAGATGCGGCAAAACAATCCTCAAGTAATGTTGAAGTCAAATCCGGTGACTCTTCCTCATGGTACAACTCAAAGAGAAAGAGGTTTAACAACACAGGATTCAAAATCATCACCGACAAGGACACAGGAGCCATTCTTGGAGCACATATACTGGGGGACAACTCAGAAGAGGTAATCAATATCTTCTCTCTCGCCATAAGATACGGAATTAAGCCAGATG
The DNA here is from genome assembly GCA_046704405.1 of Thermoplasmataceae archaeon. Lineage (GTDB taxonomy): Archaea > Thermoplasmatota > Thermoplasmata > Thermoplasmatales > Thermoplasmataceae. The sequence goes on from JBJKSA010000023.1 coordinate 12,258, forward strand.
AGCTAATTAACTATCCTTTTGCATATCCCTCTGACGTTACTGAAATCAGATACATGCTCTAAACGGCCATTATCATCCTAGGACGGAATGCAATGCTTCCGCCAGGTCAGGGTGATCAAATTTGAATCCAGATGCCTGCAGCTTTTCAGGCATCACCCTCTGGCTTGAAAGAAGTAGGTAATCGGCCATCTCACCCAGGGCAGCCCGTAGGACAGCGGCGGGAGCTGGCATCCAGGCCCTTTTTCCTATGGCTTTTGCCACAGCCTGCATAAATTCCTTGTTGATGGCTGGATTAGGTGATGTTAGATTCACTGGACCTGTGAGATTGCCTTCTATTATGAATTTCATTGCCTTTGCAACATCATCTGCGTGTATCCATGAAATCCATTGTTTACCGCTGCCCAATCTGGAACCTAGTCCTCTTCTGAGTGGAGCTACTATTTCTGGAAGCGCCCCTTCATTGGCGTCCAGCACTATGCCGGTGCGAGTTGTGATGACTCGGCCAACCACATCTTTTGCTTTATCGGCTTCGCCTTCCCAGTTCTTGCACAAAGTAGAGAAAAAATCACTGCCAGGAGAAGATGACTCGGTCAACTTCTCATCATCCCTTGAACCGTAGTAGCCAATGGCGCTGGCATTTACGAAGACCTTCGGGGGATCATTCATCTTCCTGATTCCTTCTACTATGGCCTTGGTGGATTCGATTCTGCTGGATTCAAGCTCCCTCTTCACTTCTGCATTCCATTTGTCTGAAATTGATCTTCCACTCAAATTTACGACTGCGTCCACTGCACCCACCTTTTCGACCCATGATAGGTCAGACGGGTCTCCTGTCCATTTTAAGAGCTTCTGACTTGATTCAGAAGTCGTATTCCCGCTCCTGCTCAGCACTACTATATCGTGTTTTCCCGATTCCAGAGATTTGGATAACTTCTTCCCAATAAGACCACTTCCACCGGCTACCAATATTCTCATCGTTGATCCTGTTATAGACAATTCCAAGCATATCAACTTTCTTAGAGCCTTGGTTACTATCTCACAAACTGACTGTAATGTGTATCCATCAGCTGATCATAGATTCCTATGCAATTTAAGAGTATTTAAACACTCAAATAGGAGGGGTTATCTCAAAAAAGCGTATCGATAAATTGTTCAGCAGAATTAGTATTCTCAGCTAGCACCTCTGGGAGGCACTATCTATGGCTTGACCTTCCGCTTTGTACCGAGTCATAGAAGTAGAGTTTTTCCAATATGTTTCCACCAAGTTTTGTCAAGCCGTACACAGTCTTGTTTTGATCCTCCTGATCCTCCCTTGAAAGGAGCTCATTCCTGATCATCTCGTCAACAATTTCCTTTGCAGTCTTGTAATTCAAGTTGCACCTGAATATGATCCTTGTGAGCGTGGAACCTTCCGAGGAAGCAACTGAAGAAAGAATTTCATGAATGATCTGGGTCCTGTCCCTATACTTTCTTCGTCTCACATCCTGCTTTTTTTCTTGATTTTGCTTACTGCTAACTGCGGTGACTTCGAGTTCCTTTGTAGTTGGCAGATGTGATTTAGATCCTGTATTTTCACCCAGTGATTCGCTCAAGAGCATTTCAACCTTTAGAGAGGATGTAAGCATCTGTTCCTCTATGGTGGGCCTATCTTCGCTTATGACAATTGCTCTAGAAGAGGCAACGTCGACTGAATGTGCATAGAATGCAGTGATTCTGCCCATCCTGTTATTTCCACCTTTTTTCAGAAGTCTGCATACAATGAGTTTCTCTCTTCCTGATAAAGATCTTAGGATAAAGTCAAACTTGTGTTTAAGTCCTGATCTTCCTGTTACCGTACCATTTAGTGTGCAGTTCCACTCATCGCTGCTCAGACCGAGAGCACTTTGCAGATTGATGAGAAAAACTGAGTCTTCTTCTTCCAGACGCCTAATCTCACTCTCACCAACTTCCAAGATAATTCACCCATTCCCAATATGTAAGTTGCAAACAGAACTCTGTAGAAATGCTACGACAATAAGTTATATAAATTTTCCAGAGCAGAGGTCTCGATTCCTTTCTGATGACCAAGTACAGCAGTTCTTACAACTCTTAACTCCATGGATTTTGCATTACACATAAACTACTTGTTGACTGGAGTTCAGTATTCCACGGGAAAATCCTTAGATAGCCAATCAGCCATCCCACCTATTACGCTTCCTGCGTTAAATCCATTATCTGAAAGGAACAATGCTGCAGTTTGGCTGCGATTACCATGTGCACAGACCACTGCATATTTTCTGTCTTTCGGGAGTTCACTGATCTTGCTAGTAAGATCTCCCATTGGAACCCTTTCCGCACCCTTTATAACGCCCGAGTTCCACTCATAAGGCTCCCTTACGTCAAGTGTCACGTATTCTCCTAGATTACTGTGCAGGTCATCTGTAGTAATCTCCCACATCTCAGCTGTGGGTAGCCCCTCACTTACCCAGGAAGAAAGACCATCTGCTATGACTGATGCTATGTTCACTCCATTTTCCTTAAGGTCTCTTATTGCCTCCTCAGCAATAGTCCTATTCTCCGCTAACAAAGCAATACTTCCCTTGGCCTCAGAAAGGTACTGCGCCAGAGAGTATCCCCAAGAATATCTGCTATACGGTGCACAAATAGAGCCAGGAACATGTTTCTTCATAAATTCCTTCATAACTCTTGTGTCAAGCAGGATCGTCTTTCCTGATCTTATGCCATCCCATGTCTCACTCAACTGCACCGTGCTGGACTCTTCCATATTATTCCACTTCCATTTCTAATCCGATGTTGGCCGCACGCATTTCTTTAGATCCTTCAGGCGGAGGCTTTAGCAACTTCATCTGCCTGTCAACAAATTCTTCTTTGTCCTTGATCCCCGCAAGCACGTTGAATTTCTTCTCATAACCGACTGTTGAGCTTGGTTTCTTGCTCATGAAGAGGCCTCCGCATTGAGATGCGCCATAGTGAGCAGGATAAATCTCAGTATAATCAGGAAGGCTGAGGATTCTACGTACACTTTCAAATTGCTTTATTGACGCTTTTCGGATTTCATCCTTGCCGGCATCCAGTAAGTCAGGCCTTCCCACATCCCCAACAAACAGGGAGTCACCTGTCATAACTAGAATAGGTTCCCTGCTTCTGTGAGTGTCCTTGACAACCAAGGATATGCTGTCCGGAGTATGCCCGGGTGTCTCCATTACTTCAACTTCTACAGCACCAAGGGAGATTTCATTGCCCTCTTTCAAGGAATTGAATTCAAAATTTACTTGCGCATGCCTTGAAAAAGAAACCTTGAGGCCTAGCCTTCTAGAGAGTTCTCTAGCGGCCGATCTGTGATCCGCATGGACGTGAGTCTCAATTACATACCTGATCATCAGCCCAAGATCTTGGGCAGCAAGAATATATTCAGATGCGCCAACTTGCTCCAGAGGGTCCACAACCATACCGCTGCCGCTCACTTCGTCCCCAAGTATATAGGAACTGCAACCCAGAATTTCATCGCTCAATACTTTCCAGATCATTGCGAACTCTACCGTCATGTTGAACATTTGCCCGGATTATAATATAATTTCTAGGACTGAGAGCAGTGTTTGATATTAACAGATCATGCCAAGATAACGTTTCTTTCTGAGATTTGATTCAAATCTATTTATTTGGTTGCGACCGATTACAGTTCAGATGATCAGTGGGAAGAAAGTTCTCATTACTGGAGGCGCAGGTTTTATCGGATCCAACATGGTCGAGAAGCTCATTGTTGATAATGAGGTAACAGTCGTAGACGACCTCAGCAACGTAGATGAAAGATACATAAACGGCTTCATGGATAGAAAGGGATTTTCTTTCATGAAATTGGACATATCCCAGGAAGGTAGCCTCAGTGAGGTGGGAAAGCACGATCTTGTTGTGCATCTGGCCGCCAACTCTGATGTGAGAGGCGGATCGGAGAATCCTAAAAAGGACCTGAAAAGCAATGTAATAGGAACCATGGAGGTCCTCGAATATATGAGGAGGGAGGACTGTAAGGAGATAGCTTTTGCCTCCAGCTCTACTGTGTATGGAGAAACAGATGTGCTACCAACTCCAGAGACTTTTGGTCCCTACATGCCTATCTCATCATATGGAGCTTCAAAAATGGCATGTGAAGGATTCATCACTGCCTTCTCCCATTACTACGATTTTAGAGCCTCTATATTCAGATTTGCCAACATTGTTGGTAAGAACTCCACACATGGAGTGATTTACGATTTCATAAACAAACTGAGAAATAACCCGAAGGAGCTTGAAATCCTAGGAGACGGAACCCAAAGAAAATCCTATCTTCATGTCTCGGATTGTGTCAATTCCATTGCATATGTGCATGAAAAGAGCCCCTGTACCGATATATTCAACCTAGGCAGCGATGAAACGACGTCTGTAAGAAAAATTGGTGAAAGAGTCATAAGAAAAATGGGGCTTGAAGATGTAAAAATTAGGTTCACAGGAGGAGTGGACGGAAGGGGATGGAAAGGTGATGTCAAGGTTGCACAGCTTGGCATTGAAAAGCTGAAATCTACAGGATGGCACAATCAATATTCAAGTGATGAAGCAGTCGACAAAGCTATTGATGAGACTCTGGCCCAGATTCGATGATGTGAAGAGGTGGATATTTGCCAACTAAGTTTCAAGAAATGAAGACGTTTGACTGGATGGCGAAATACAGGCCCTCCTGCAAGTATGACCTCGCCAAGAATGAGCTTCACTCTCAGTATCTCACTGAAATGGGGGTAGAAACCTCGTACAGTGAGTTCCAAAAGGAGAAAGACCCAGAGAATTATTTTAAAGAGACTGTAGCTGCACTTTACGGAATAGATGCTGAAAATGTGATTCCCACAATTGGTGGTACTGAGGGAATATTCATTGCTGCCGCCTTTTTGGGAACAGTCTCACAAAGGATCATAGTCCCACTCCCCGAGTACGACCCTATCTTTGATGTCCCAAAGACACTGGGAAACAGAGTTGATGCTTTCAATGAGGAAGAGCTCTTGTCAAATGCTCGGAAAGATGACTCAGTAATGCTGACCTCTCCAGGGAATCCTGGCGGAAAGTTCAGGACTGAGTTGTATGGGAATCTTATGGATTCCATAGGCAAAGACTCACGCATATATGTTGACGAAACATTCTCAGAATTCCATTTCTCTAAGCGTCCTACCACACTGTTCGGAACTGATGACAGAACCTTCTGTTCCACCACCATGACGAAATTCTTCGGCCTTTCTGCGATAAGAACTGGCTGGATAATGGCGGAGAAAAAAGAGATGCATAGCCTCGCCACTTTCAAGAGTGTCTCCAGCGGCTCTAATCCATTGTTCTCCCTCTGGGTCGCCGCAAATGCCCTAAATAGAAGAAATGCTTTCGCGAAAAAAATACAGCGGATCCTCGAGCAAAATCTTCCAGTAGCCGACGGTTTTGTGGGCGAATTTGAGGACCTAGAATGGGAAAAGCCAGATTCGGCTCCCTTTGGTTTTGTAAGATACAGATCGGGTGAGGACTCCGTAACTCTATGCAAGGATGTCTTCAAAAAGACTGGAGTCCTGCTCGTACCTGGCTCTTTCTTTGGCGTCGAAAATGGTTTCAGGCTCTGCTTCTTCCTGCCACCGGATGAGAACAGGGAGGCATTTGAAGTGCTCTCCGATTATTTCAGAAAGGGCGGATTCAACTGAAACTGTTGAAGTATTTCACAGCCTCGGCGAGGTACGTTTCCACGTGCTTCTTCTCTCTGAAGCCATGTCCTTCTCTGGGGAACAGTAGTAGACGTGCCTCCTTCTTCTTGTCCTTCAATGCCCTGTAAAACTGCAGGTACTGACCCACTGGTACATACGGATCCTCAATTCCATGCATCATGAGTATGGGTGTTTTGACCTGATCGAGATATCTTATCGGAGAAAATTTCACGAACCTGTCTAACTTGTATGGATCCTGGTCGTAGTGAATACTGTCCCAGTCTGCAAGGCTGGAAACACCGTGGAAACTGATCCAGTCAGAAATGCCGAAAAGTGATACGGAAGCCTTGAATTTGTCAGTTTGAGTTATGGCCCATGCTGACATAAAGCCGCCATAGGAGCCGCCTGTTATGTAGAGCCTTTTCTTGTCAATATCCTCTGTCTGGATAAGATGTTCGAGGCCACTCATTATGTCAGAGAAATCCATACCACCCATGTCTCCTCTGTTCATTTCTGCATATTTTCTGCCCTTTCCAGTACTCCCCCTGTAATTGGGCATAAACACTGAAAATCCCTGGCCAAGGAATAGGGTGTTCAGATCAATATATTGTTCAGTACTCGATGAGGTGGGTCCGCCATGTACATTAACAACAAGAGGGCGGCCCTTTCCAGCACTTCTGTATATTCCATATATCTCCAAGCCGTCAGTTGACTTCCATTTCACCAACTTGGAATCGTACTTCTTGAGCTCCTTCAAATGTTCGTTTCTATCGGTTATCTTTCTGTCTTTGCCTTCTTTTTCAATAAGCAGCACCTCCATAGGATTATCCCTGGAGGTAAATGCCAGTGCAAAGGTTTCGCCTGTTCTGGAAAACTTGGGGGAGAATGCAGGTGTCACTGTTCCATGCCTTGACCAGAGGACCTTTCCATCCGGTATCGATATGATTTCGAAAGTGCCCATGTTGTTGGCAAGGGCAAATATATTGCCGCCTGGAACAGAATCGAAGCAAGAGAACGATTTCTCTAACTGACCGGTCAGATTCATAGTTTCCTTGGTCTTCAGATCAAGTGAAATTATGTCGCCAGATTCGACTCCGTTATCGCTCATGAGGCTCTCGATGAATAGGACCTTCTTCTCCTCAGGAGTGATCCTAGGATGCGATAATTGCCGCTTTTCTGGCACGTACACTGCTTCGAGCTTTCCGCTCTTCATGTCTATGAGAGAAACCCTTCCGTTGTACCAGGACCAGTTGTATGGGAAGTCAGATGTAATGGCCACTGCCCTCTCACCTTCCAGGGCAAAGTCCCAAATCTGGACCCCGGAAGTTATCCTTGACATTCCCCTGCCAGGAATGTAGTTCCAGAGGGACTGAAACTTATGGTTCTCCTCAAAGAAATAACCATCATCGCCATTTTTCTTTTTTTTCTCGAAGTCCTTGTCATAATCCTCTCTGAGCAGCACCAGGGATCCATCATCCTTCCATTTAGCAGCAACAAGCTTCCCTTTTTCCCTTATCTGCTCTGAGGATCCGGTCGGGATATCATGAATTGTGAGGTAGTTCCCTTTTTTTTCGGAACTGATGAAAGACACACGCGACGAGTCAGGACTAAAGGACGGAGAAGATACTGAACACCCCTCTTCAGAAAGAACCTCCTCGTTTCCTGACCCCAGGTCTTGAAGTATGATCTGGCTCTCTATTATGCCCTTGTATTCCTTGTGGTAATTTGCAGACACATATACCAAATGCTTCGAGTTGGGGGAAAGCGTAACCTCTGTCAGGATCTTTATTTTGAAGAGATCTTCCACTGTGTGTTCTTTCATCTGTGAAAATGGAAAGAAGATATTTATGATTGCCTTTAATGCCTCCCCCGCCTTGAAAATGCAGTGGGGGAGATTTCATTTCACGAAGGAGAAGAGCGCCATTATGACTGACCTCCTACTTTACAGGGACAGGTCCTATCTGCTCTTGCCCTCGGAAGGAGACGAAAATAGATTCTTGGTTCATTCACATGATTCGGGTGTTCATTTCTTCATTGGCAGTTCTTCATTGGAGAATTACAACATGATGGAGAAGTTTTTCACCAGAATTTACAAGTGCTACATAAGAGAGGAGGAGCCAGAGATTATTGACTCTGGGCTGTCGGTTGCGTTGGTGAACAAGAGGCAGTTGAGGAAAATTGGGTTCAATTATTTCCCGGGGTTCGTCAAGAATATGATATACCTGCCATCATCTGTACCAAACCTAAGTATGCAGTACGAGGTGATCATCAGGTCATCACAGTCACTGAGAAAGGAAAGGCTCTACAATTTTGCCTCACATCTGAAGATGGACTATGATGGTGGGAGCCCTGGCAGGCTTAAGGGACACATAAGAAATGAGGTTATGAGGCTTAGGAAAGAGAAGAAGTGGAGACTTAAGATGAAGAACGGCGGAAAAATTAGATTCAGAAAAGACTTGCTTAGAGAGCCCGGATTCCTTTGCAATTTCGTAAGAGTGCCAGAGGACGAAGGGAGACAGTTGTCCTGAAACTCCGTGCTCAGCAAACAGGATCAGCATTGAATATTTCATTGTTGCTTTCATATCTGGCGGGCATAGAGCTTCGCCAAAAGCCCTATAATCGCGGAGTAAGTAAACGCCAGTGTTTTAATAATTTCTCGCAATACAGGGAGCAGTATGTCCCAGAGATTTGAACCCGAAGGTTTATGGTCTGGAAAGGAGTTCAAAAAATGGGAAAAGGACTCCTTTAACTTTTTCAAGCTCTGGGGCCCCTTGATTCTTGTTGCAGGCGTTTCAGGGGGAGTAGGCGCCTACATATTCAGGCTCCTTATAATTCTAAACCACGATTTCTTCTTCGGCCTCTTGGGCGGACACGGAGTTTCAATAATTTTCCTGCCAGTTTTGGGTGGAATAATAGTTGGCCCGATCATATACAAATGGGCATCTGAAGCCTGGGGACACGGTGTTCCTGAGGTAATGGAGTCACTGAGAACCAGGGGAGGCAAAATCAGAAGCAGGGTTGCCGTGGTCAAGATAATTGCTTCTTCAATCACCATAGGTTCAGGAGGCAGCGCGGGGAGAGAGGGTCCAATCGCTCAGATAGGTGCCTCCGTGGCATCAGTAGTGGGTTCCATCTTCCACCTTGATGAGAGATCACTAAGGCTCATGGTAATGGCTGGTGCTTCAGCTGGAATAAGCGGAACATTCAAAGCCCCAATCGGAGGAGCTCTCTTTGGGCTTGAAGTTCTTAACAAAGAGATCAGGACAACAGATCTCATTGTGATGGGGATTTCCTCAATAATCGGTTATGCAGTTTCTGTTGCGCTGCTTGGGCCAGCCCCCATATTCTTTCCCAGAGACCTGAACCTTAAGGATTCAGATTTACCTTTTTACCTTCTTCTCGGGGTAGTTGGCGGCTTTGCCTCCTATGCCTGGACGAGAAGCCTGTACGGAGTGGAAGACCTGTTCGCAAAATTCAAGATACAGAGAAAGTGGTTCTCTCCTTTCCTTGGGGCATGGGTCGTCGGTATTGTAGGATTCCTGTTCCCGCAATCCCTTGGCCTGGGATACGGCGTCATGAACGCATTCTTTGCCCAGACCCTGCCTATCCACTTTGTAACCAGCCTAGCGCTATTTTTCTTCCTCCTCTTGCTGGCAAAGATTGCCACTTCTGCGTTCACCATAGGATCTGGAGGGAGTGGTGGGATATTTTCTCCGTCACTTTTCATGGGAGCCATGCTCGGGGCATTGTTCGGAATGGGTGTTGATGCTGCATTTCCTTCTCTGTCTCCGGGCTATCTGTCCTTTGCATTCGTGGGCATGGCAGTAATATTTGCAGGCTCTGCAAAAGCTCCACTTATGGCCACCATAATAGTTGCCGAGATGGCAGGGTATCAGTCTTTTGTCATGCTGCCGGCAATTTTCCTGGCGAGCATAACAAGCTACCTAATCTCTGGCCCGGGCTCCATATATATGTTCAAGGTTGAGAGGACAGTGGGCCAGAACATTCCGGACACATACCTGAGAACGCCACAGATGCCTGCCTTGGCACTTATCATTTACAAGGCCCTGCGGTCGCGAAAGGTGACGCAGACCAAGGACCTGAAGCAAGAGTACAAGAACAAGTGAATTCAGGCAATTAAGGTTCAGAACTTCAGCTGTGCAGGGTATGTTGATTCTCCGGACTCCCACTTAAGCGCCCCGTGCTCAATCTTCATGACATTGGATTCATCGCTTGTCGAGAGAGTGATTTTGTTCCCTGTCAGTTTTATACCGAGAGTTCCATAATTTAGGGAATCTCTGAGCACTTCATCACCTCGAAGAATTTCAGGATAGACAATTCTGCCATTATAGCTGCTGTACCCCAGGCTGCTCCAGTAATCTGGTGAAAAGGTAGTTGTGTCTGTGAATATCCTCAAATATGCCTCAGTCTCAGGGCTCACTTTGGAATGTGCCTTTGCAGACCTGATCAATGTCGAGAGCTCATCCCTAATCTTCTTCCCCTCGTTACGGTGCATCTGACCACCGCAGTGAACCACGTTCGCAGTGTAGTAACCAGCCTTGGCAAGCTTCATAATGGAGAGAAAGCCAGGTACATTTTCGTAAACTGGTTCAGCTCCCTTCTTTTTAGAAACATCAATGACCGCCTCTTTGAGCTGCTGAGCGGATTTCCAAGTAATTCCGAAGTTGTCTGGGAACTGCCATTCAAACCATTCTGGAATCTTTTCGTACTCCGATGATACTGTTTCCTCAAAAACGTTCCTGTACCTCTGTGACCAATAGTCTCTGGGCAGGAAGGACTGTGGAAGCTTCCTGAAAGTGTTGTAATCAATGGAAGCTGCGTGGTATCCAAACCTGCTTGATGTTCGGTCATACCTTATTGCCCTTTCATTGGGGCCAGCGAAGAAAATCTTGTTATCCACCATGCCGAATCCTAGGATTGACCTGGAGATGAATTCGTAAAGGAGCCTCTTTGATGATTCTACTACCAGTTTTACAGAAGATTCTTCAAAGTTCTTCCTGATGCTTGCAAGCTTTTCCCTCTGCTCTTCTTTCCAGGTTTCTGGGTCTGAGATTGTGACAAGCCTTGCCTCCATGACGGGCCTCTCACTCTTGAAATCGCTGAGCCTTGAGTTGAGTGTAAGCACCGAATTCTCGAAGAATTCCAGCTTCTCATTGCTGATGCCACTTTCTCCAACGCATTCACAGAAGACGTAACCCTCACCCTTGTCGAGAAGGATGTCGTGTATTATGCCCAGGGTCTCATACCTGGGGACAACTGTTTCTTCCCTGGCCACGCAAAGGGCGCTGTATGCCATTTCAAGAAGCCATCCCTCGATGGTAAGGTGTCCGGACCAGTCCTCTGTGCCGTTTTCCATAATATGCCAAATTTCTCTTATAAGCTATAAACTTTTCCTGTCTCTGTAAGCCACAAACACAGCCGGAAATGTCATTTGGTCTCTGATACGCACTTTCGTTTTTCTTGATTGTTGCTTTCTTTAGTCACTGTTGATTTGTATGGCCCGTTTTCTTTCTCGCAGAACTCTTTCCTGCCTTTTCTGGCTTATCTAGCTCAAATTTCTTCTCTGTAAAGGATCTTCTGGTTCCGAAGGGCCTGAAGACCTTGCCGTTGCCCGTGAAGAACTTGGAAAAAAATTCCACGTAAATAAGCCTTGCACCCTGGATGCCCGGTTCAAAGACAGCAATAACCAGATTGAATATCTGGCCCAGGACCAAGATGAACACTCCTATGACTGCAAGCTCTGGCGACTTGTTTACGCCCTTCAGGAAGATGAAGTCTATGATGTACGCCAGAATCACTGAGGCAAGCAGAATGCCCAATATCCTTGTGTAGGAGAGAATATGGGATATTATTGATGGAATCTCCATGCCTCCCTGTGCCTTCTCGGTTGCTATTATCATTCCAAGGCCAACAAGAAGCAGGATCAGATATATCAGGGTCTGAGGGGAAGAAGAGAAATTAAGGGACAGCGTGCCATGAATGAGTGCGAGACCTATAAGCGCTATACCCCAGGCAAAGAGGAGCCACCCTAGCCTTCCGACTGCTTCCTTGGTTTGCTTGAATCTTGACCTGTTTATTATTCCGAAAACCAGGCCCAAGGAGACCATTCCTAGGCCGATGTAACCGGAGAAAAGGAGCACCTTGGTTATCATGAACTTGAATCCGAAGGCTTCAATTGGCGTCCTGGGAAACCCGAAGATCGAAAGTCCGCCGAAGCTTGGTGTCATGGCAAAGAGAGTGTAAGGAAGTAGCGGGAAACCGTAGAAATTGTTGAATAACAGGCCGACTGCTATAGCGACTATAGCACCGGGGATCAGTGCCCTACCAAGAGTCTTCAGGGATTGCGGCCCCATTATAGTCAGGACGAACCTCGACAAGGCCGATGGAATATGGCTCTTCTTCACAGGATGATCGATACGGTGTATGATCCAGAGCGATATGCCAAGTATTGTTAAGCCGTAGCCCCAGTCTCCAACCATGAAGCCGAAGAAAAAGGGGAAAACGAGGGCAAACACTGTTGTAGGATCTATCTCACCACTTCTGGGTAGAGAATAAAATCTCACAAAAAACTCAAAAATACCTAGTTTACCTGGATTGTCCATTATTGTTGGAGGTGTTTCCTCTGTTTGGACGCGGCTGAGCAACATCCTCCCACTTGTAATCACACCAAGTCTTTCCTTAAGGGGCGAAAAGTATTTCTCAGGAATCCAACCCTCCATGGCAAATGAATCTGTGGTTGACCCCAGCTTCTCGGATGCCTCCATTTTCTTGACTTCGATCTCAAGGGCTTCCCGAATCTGGGCAATCTGACCGTATATTCGATCAGACAGGTCGCTAAGGTTTGAGCGTATCTGATTGAGCGATCTCCGGTTCTCTGATAGCCTTACATTGAGATAATCGTAATATTCGCTTGGCTTACCTGACATCATAGGGACATGAATAAGCTTGAAACCTTCCCTGCTGGCAAGTTGCGCGAGCTCAGAGTCTTTCTCTTCCGGGACAGCGATCAGAACATACTCATTTCCCAGATCTAGAACCTTAGAATCCGGCATTGATGAGGTGACAAGCGACCCGAAATCCCTGTTCTTTTCTTTCCGGACAATGAATGATGCTATGTACTTGTTGTTGAACACTGAAAGATCATAATCCAGATGCCTCAGGATTTCAACTGCCGAGATGCGCTGCTCTATCTCTCTTATCTCTGTGAGAATGTCTCCTTCCTCTTCCCTGAGTATCTTGATGTCCGTCTCGGATCTGACGGAGGCAGCCTCACGCAGCAGTTCTTCAACGGAGTCAAACTGCTTTCTCTCCTGAAACTTTCTACTGGGAAGCTGCGCTTCCATTCCACGAAACTTCTGAAGGTAACTATTCAGTTCCCTGTAATGATGATTTGCTGCTCCCTGACTGAGGAGTTTAGTGATTTCCTCAGATACTGGTTCCAGCTGGATTATGCCATAATCGTGCAGAGCTGACACTATGGTGTCCTTGACTGTGTTGGACGCGATTATCCTTATTCTTGCCATCTTCTCCGGAAATAGAGCCATTCTATCCTTCCAGATAATCCATCAAGGCTTTCATGACGATATTCTCTATGTCACTGTCACTCACATCAAGCCTTATTGTTGTTGCCTTGGCCTCACCCTGTTCAATGATTTCAAGCTTCTTTGCGTCGAGGTCCTTTTTCAAGTTCTCAATCACAGTACTATACTTCTTGTCGAGTTCCGCCCTTCTTTGCACGAGCTTTTCAGCTCCGTCCTTTCTGGCTTCATCGTATATCCTCTTCTGTTCGTTCTGGAATTCCTCAATCTCGTTGTCAACTGATTTTTCCTTATCCCTGATCACCCGGAGCGTTTCAAAATCGTCTATTGCCATCTAGAGCAGCCTCCCGTATATGATTGCAATGAGCACAACCGATGCAGCAATGTTGAAGATTAGAATCATCTTCTTTATTCGGATAAATTTTCTTAGATTGGCGTTGTTCTTTATGGCTTCAGAGGGAATTGCCTGCTGCTGATACCTCTTCCATTTAGGGACGTAGTATTCACGCCTCATTCTTTTCCTCCTCTGCCCTCTGACCAATTTTTCTCTTTATGACCTTGAGTGTGGTGAATGTGTCCCTTTCCTGCTCATCAAGCCTCATTCTGATTCTCTTCTGCGCCTTGGTAAGGTCAGGCACCAGAATGTTCTCGATAGCATTTGACCTTCTCTTTGTCCTGTCTATTTCATAGAGGAGCTTCCTCATCGAGTTCTCCTTTTCAGCAATCTCTACTATGAACCTGAATATTTTTTCAAATTTCTTGATCGCATCATTCACGGGTGGAGGGACCGATACGACTCTGTACATTTCTGATAGAATGGTCTGTGCGTAGTTTATGGTGAGCTCAGGTATCTTAACGCCCATTATGTTCTTGGAACCCAGGCCCACGCTTGAATCAGCTGACATGAAGGCTATCCTCTCTACGGTCATTGTGCCTTCCAGTATTTCCGCCATTTTCAGTGTATTGATCGCTTCGCCTACCTCCTCTCTCAGATTCTCCCTCATGCCCTTTACCTGTCTGCTTATGTTGAAGAATTCCATTACAAGGGATGATCTCTTCATCTTGAGAAGATCAAGCCCCTTCTTGGCAAGCTTGATCCTGCGCCCTATTCGAATGAGCTCAATCCTTGTTGGTTTGAATTCCTGTGACGGCACCTCTATCCCTTGTTCCACTTTCCATATTTTTCTATGTGGTCACGCTTTACTCTCTTCATTTCCTCTTCAGGAAGTTCTGATAACAAGTCCCAGCCCAGGTCAAGTGTCTGTTCTATTGTTCTGTCCTCGTATATCCCCTGATTTACGTATCTTTTTTCGAAGTTATCTGCGAAATTAAGGTATTTCCTGTCATTCTCCCCCAGTGCCTCTTCTCCAACAATTGCACTAAGAGACCTCAGGTCCTTTCCGTTTGCATATGCCGAATAGAGCTGATCTGCAACACCCCTGTGGTCTTCTCTTGTCCTGCCTTTGCCGATTCCCTGGTTCATGAGCCTTGAAAGTGAAGGCAGCACGTCTATTCCGGGGTAGATACCCTTTCTTTGCAGATCCCTAGAAACTACAGTCTGGCCCTCTGTGATGTATCCTGTAAGGTCTGGTATTGGATTGGTTATGTCGTCACCAGGCATTGTCAGTATGGGCAGCTGAGTGATCGAGCCTTTCTTGCCTTTGATCTTCCCTGCCCTTTCATATATGGTGCTGAGGTCAGTATACATGTATCCGGGGTAGCCCCTTCTGCCTGGAACCTCTTCCCTGGCTGAGGATATCTCCCTAAGGGCCTCGCAATAATTTGTCATGTCGGTCAGAATCACCAGTATGTGCATGTCTTCCTCATAAGCTAGATATTCAGCTGTCGTGAGGGCGACCCTGGGCAGAACAATCCTTTCCATTGAAGGGTCTGATGAAAGGTTCAGGAACAGTACAGCCCTTGCGATTGCACCTGTGCTTCGGAACTCATTTATGAAATAATTTGCCTCCTCACTTGTAATGCCCATTGCACCGAAGATCACAGCGAAGCCTTCCTCCTTTCCAAGAACCTTGGCTTGCCTGGCTATCTGCGCTGCAATCTGATTGTGGGGAAGACCGGATCCTGAGAATATTGGAAGTTTCTGTCCTCTTACAAGAGTGTTCATTCCATCAATAGTGGAAATTCCAGTTTGAATGAACTCAGAAGGCTCCTCCCGTGAGTACGGGTTAATTGAGTTTCCCACTATCTCAATCTTTTCCTTGCTTAGGATGTCTGGGCCGTTGTCTATGGTCTCACCAAGGCCGTTAAAGATTCTCCCGAGCATGTCGGAGGATATGGACACCCTCGCTGTGCTTCCTGTAAACCTTACCCTGGTGTTTTCCGTGTCCATTCCAGAGGTCTGCCCGAATACCTGCACAATCGCCAGTCCTCTCCTTGTGTCAAGTACTTGGCCCGTTCTCTTTTCACCATTTGAGAGAGTTATGTCCACAAGTTCATTGTAGGCGGCATTGGGAACGTTTTCAACAAAGAGAAGCGGACCACTGATCTCCGATATGGATTTGTAACTTACAGCGGGCATTTACTGCACCTCCAGAAGGTTGCTGAACTGTGTATTCATATCTTCCATCACTTCCTTGTGGTATTTTTCGAAGTCATCATCCCTAACTTCCTTCATTCTTGAGATTTTCTGCCGAACCTGGAGTCTCTGTATTGCATTCATTGTAAAACCTCTGTCAACTGATTCCGACTGTTTCCTGCCAAGGTTTATGATCGCATCGAGCATCAGGTGCTGCTTCTTCATTGAGCAGTATGTATCCACCTCATCAAAAGCACTTTGCTGGAGGAAGTCTTCCCTGATCATTCTTGCCACGTCGAGAACTGCCTTTTCCTTTTCGGGGAGCGCATCATAACCCACAAGCTGAACCACTTCCTGCAACTCTGACTCCTTCTGCAATATGCCCATAGCCTCTGAGTGCAGCGTAGAAAACTCCTTTGAAATATTGTTGTCGTACCACTCCTTGAGTGTTCCCTCATAAAGAGAGTAGCTGTTAAGCCAGTTTATAGACGGGAAGTGCCTTCTGGATGCGAGCGATGAGTCCAGGGCCCAGAATACCCTTGTCACTCTGAGTGTGTTCTGTGACACAGGCTCCGAAACATCCCCTCCTGGTGGCGAAACAGCACCCACAATTGTGATTGACCCTTGCCTTTCCTGGTCCGAGACAACAAGAGCATTTCCTGATCTTTCATAGAATTCAGAAAGCCTCCTTCCAAGATATGCCGGATAACCTTCTTCACCAGGCATTTCCTCGAGCCTTCCAGATATCTCCCTCAAGGCTTCTGCCCACCTGGAAGTGCTGTCTGCCATGAGCGCAACATTGTAACCCATGTCCCTGTAATATTCTGCAATGGTTATTCCAGTGTATATGCTCGCTTCCCTTGCAGCCACTGGCATGTTTGAGGTATTGGCTATGAGCACAGTTCGCTCCATGAGCGGCCTTCCGCTTCTTGGGTCCTGCAGCTCGGGGAAAGTGGTAAGTATCTCAGTCATCTCATTGCCCCTTTCACCGCATCCCACGTAGACCACAATATCGCTATCCGCCCACTTGGAAAGCTGGTGCTGCACGACTGTGTTGTGAAGTATTATGCCACCATGCCCGCCAACGAAGTTTCTTCCATAATCAGGAACAGAGAGATCGTAAACGTCGAAGGGTCCGTACTCAACTTCAGCAGATGCTATTCTGTCTGGGAATACTTTCTTGAGAGGAGGGGCTTCCATCAACAGGGAACTGGCTCCTGTTTCCATTTTCTTTCCCTCGTCTGATCTGTATGCAGCAGCTTCCTCATCTCCAACAGAAAGGATGGAGTCGCCTGGGGACAAGAGCCTAGCCCTTGTCTCAATTACTTCTCCACTCCGTCCGTACCTGAAAAGTTTGTGTTCGGGGGTGACTCGGACTTCCCTTCCTGTTTCGGTTCTTACCCTAATAACTGTGTCGCTTTTTCCCTTGTAAAGAAGACTAGATCGACTGCTCACTAAACTTCCATCTACAAGGGACCAAAGCTCCAGGGGCTCCTCTAATTCTATGTAGGTCTCATTGCCTTTGTCCAAAACCTTGCCTGAGCTGTAATGATTATGGAAGAGATCTTCAATTTTCACCTGACTGCCATCGCCCATTAGAACTGGAGTTTCACCAGTAACACACTTCCCGGATCCAAATGGGCCTGGTACTGCCACGGTTCCTCCTTTCGCCACAGGGAAGAATGTGTCTATTACCCTCTGACCAGTAATTAGAGGGATCTCTGGAGGAAACTTCCTCAGCACTCTTCTTGATACCCTGACCGGCCACTCTGTCTTCAGCCTTAAAGGGATGTCTTCACCTGATGTGTCTGTCAAGATGGCAAAGGGCTCGCTAATCTTGTAGTCCCCGTCTTTTATGCTCTTGATCTTGCCAAACTTACCAAATGGGACCATTACCTTGTGCTTGATGATCCCGGTTTCCTGGACTTCACCTATGATCTGCCCCTCTTTCACATCTGCGCCTGCCTTTACTGTGGCAGTGAAGTGCCATTTCTTTTCCTCGTCCAGGGGCGGAGAAGTATATCCTCTGCGTATGAAATCTCCAGTTTGTTCTCTTATGACGTCCAGGGGCCTCTGAATTCCGTCATATATTGACTTCAAGAGACCTGGCCCAAGTTCTACAGAGAGTGGTCTCCCTGTGGTCTCAATCTTCTCCCCAGGCCTTATTCCACTAGTGTCTTCGTAAACCTGAACAGTGACCTTGCCCTCAGATAACTTGATTATTTCGCCTACCAGTTCAAGATCTCCTACTCTGACCACGTCATACATCCTTGCGCCTTCAAGCTCCTCAGCAATAACTACTGGACCTGAAACACGTGTTATCTTACCCATATTATCACCCGTTGATATCCACGCCAAGTATCCTCTTGGCAAGTTCAGAGACCGATTCCTCTTCCTCCCCTCCTGGAAGTGGTATAAACACAACGAGAGGATTTGCGGAAGTCTCTATTGAATCTAGGACTTTTCTGTCCATTTCGCTCTTGATTTTCTCAGATGCCATGATGAGGGAGTATTTCTTTGACTTGTAGAGTTCCATGAGCTTCTCTGCCCCCTTCTTTCCTTCGGCCATGAAAGAATTCTCTATTCCTATAAGCCTGAAGCCTAGCACCAGTGCTCTTTCGCCCACTATTGCAATATTTCCTGTCCCTCCAGTGCCAGGCATTGAAATCTACCTCAACAGTATTATGTTCTTCATTTTGTCAATGTCCAACTTATACGTTTTTGAATATATAATGGAGTGAAGATTCTCCCTCTCTATTTCAGCCCTTAGAAGGAACGAGAAGACCGACCCAATTGAAAGTGCCTGTGAGTCAAAGACTGGAACATACTTGTCATACCGTTCCTTCTTCATCTTAGTGCTGAATTGACCAAGGGTGCCTTCGACGTTATACGTTTTGAGTTCCTCCTCAAAGTCGTGCCTCCCCTTCAACTTAGTCACAACGTCCTGAACGGAAGCCATGGCAAACATTTCCTTAAGCTCCTCGGTCGAGATCAACCCTCCAGATATGACGAAGCTGGATATCCTGTCAAAACTAACGTCAAGATCCTTTGCCTTGAGCAGCACCATGATGTTGTTTGAGTCTATTTCTTCCATGAAGAATCTTGTGAGGGGGCCCTCATCACCATTGTAGAACTTTAAAAGTGAAAGAAGCCTGGAATAATA
Organism: Thermoplasmataceae archaeon; assembly: GCA_046704405.1. GTDB lineage: Archaea > Thermoplasmatota > Thermoplasmata > Thermoplasmatales > Thermoplasmataceae. The sequence goes on from JBJKSA010000023.1 coordinate 31,221, forward strand.
GAAAGTGTCCAGAACAGAATAGAGCATTGATACATCCTTGGTTTTTCTGTAAATTTCAAGGTGCTGCAGTATAGGTTGATACCCGAACCTCAGAAGGTAGTTTATCATGTCCTCAATTGAACTCATTGAAAGCATGACTCTGAAATCCTCATGGCTCATGGTTCCTCCAAATATTCCCATGGGAACGTCCCTGAAACTGATGAGGAATGTCTCAGATTCCTTGATATTATAACCAAGGTACTTGGAGGACATGATGCTCTTGATGTTCTGAATGTCCCACTTTGACAGGTATGCTTTTATGAGATCCTTTGAAGCGGGAGGTGGTGCAAACAGGGCCGTCTTGTTCTTAGTTATCAAATGCCTGTTGATGGCCATCTCAAGAAGGACAGGATTCTTGTAAAGTGCCGAGAGTGCGTCAAGATCTTCCCTGTAGGAAGTGTTGTAGAGCTGCCTTGTGATCTCTTCGAGATCATCGATGTTCCTAAGCTCACCAACAAAGGACGCTTTCAGAAAATCAGATGTGTGAGCCTTGATTCTACCGTAAATTCCTGCGTAGGTTGGATCCATCACTCCTCTCCCAGGTGCTTGATCAGCTCCAGAGAAATCCTCTCCCGCAGGTCCTCCAAGATTGTACCCATGGTCAAATCAAGCTCCTTGGATCCATCAGATGATTCCGCAACAATTCCAGGTCTCTTGGTATTATGATTTGATAGCTTGTTTTTGCATATTTCCTTCAGCAGACTCTGATCTTCTTTCCTGCAATGTATTATGCAATCCTTGCCAAGAGTACTGTTACTGAGAGAAACCATTTTCTCGAGAACTGATCTGTATTCCTTGGTCTCTGCTACATTCATTAGGAAAAAATCTGCCCTTCCGAGAGCACTCTGCATAAGTTGTGAAACCTTCTCCCTTGCCAGTGACTTTGCTTCCATGTGCGCGAGCTCAATCTCTCTGTCACGCATTGACCGACTGTCGTCCTCAGTCTTCTTGGCGTATTTAGATTCAAGATCCCGAAGCTCCTTTTCTACACCGGCGTTGACACTATCTATCCTGGACTTGTATTCATCGGAGATTCTCTTAATCTCCTCTTCCTTTCGTTTCTCAACTTCTTGTAGAATGTCCTCCAGAGGCATTATCAGTACCCTTAGAATATTCCTAGCAGCAATATTATACCGAGAATAAACCCTATAATCCAAAGCGTTTCCGGAATGACGAAAAAGAACAGGACCTGACCAAACTTTTCAGGTTTTTCTGCAATTATTCCCATTCCGGCTGCCCCTATGCCTTGCTGTGCCATTCCTGTGCCTATAAGACCTCCGGCTATGGAGATGGACGCAGCTATAGCGAGATAAGCCGTTCCTATGTCGACTACCATCTAGTATCCACCGACGGATCATTGAAGTGGGTTATTTAAAACTGATGTGCAATGAAGGCTTTCTGCACAGGAAAACAGGCTATCCACTGTCAATCAGACACAACCAAATCAAGGAGCATTTACAATTATATGTTAGAGCAAAGTTAAATAAAACTCGGACTTCTGGTTTGACATCGTAATGGTGTCCGTGATGGAGAATGAACTGAAAACTTTCAAGGCGGGTGTGTTGGCATTCCTGACTGAGAACAACAGAAGCGGCTTCACTGAAAGTCAGATACTTACTGCTTATTTTGGAAAGCCTGACAATGCTTCTGAATCTGACAAGAAAGCCATGAAGGAGATTCTGGAGTCCCTTGTATTAGAAAAGAAGATCGCGAGAAACACATTGAGCACTAAGTCCGGAGTGAAGACTTACTACAAGGCTCCCTAGTTTCTTGGCTGCACTTTTTCTCTCGACGCCTTGGAACTGTTTATTTTACTCTTTCCGCTTGGATCTTCTATCACAATTGTTAGATCGGTGTCCTTCCCACTGAGGGTACGGCTAAGGCGATCTCTCGTTACCCTCATTCTGTCAGGATCTTCGGATTCAGGACCAACGAACTCCACTTTCTCCAATATTCTCTGTAATATCCCCTCTACTGTGGTTATCTCCCCACTGGCCTTGTCCCCTGGGAGTACCTCCGCTTCGATTTCAGGTACCTGCACCACTGCCTCCGATGATCGGTAAATAATAACACGAAGATCATCGGCACTTCTTATCCTGAGTGAGGTCCTCATGGGATCGCCCTTCTTGAGTGGAGTGATTGCATTGTGCTTGAACATGCATTCCTTGCAGTAGTATGTCTCAATGCTTATGCCCTCTTCGTAGGCGATTTCTGTTGTGTAATATATCAAGTAAAGATCTTTGCCACAATCCGGGCATCTAACATTCGTCTTGAACTCCTGCGGTGCTAACTCATCATCAGCGTCCATCAGGCATCACTTCTCGTAATGGTAGAACCAGGGTTTCAAAGGATCTGAAATAAAATACTGGGTTTCTCTCAGATCAGATAATTTCTTTGAGCCAGTGAGAAACATGGCTATCTTGAAGTCTCTGACCAGGAAGGATATCTGCTTCTTCAGCTCTTCTAAGGAAGTATCTGCGAACTTTAGAAGGAACCTAGCAAATCCCCCTGCTGTTCCTCCAAGCATTATGGCTTTGGCCAGATCTAGACCGTTTCTGAGCCCCCCGCTTCCCACAACAGGCAGTCCAACCATGCAATGTCTGATGGAGGCAGGCGAAGGGATTCCCCAATTCCAGAATGAGAGGCCAGTGTGCATCTTTTCCTCGTCATTGGCATTCTTGGCCCTGTAGTACTCAATAGCAGCGAAGGAAGTTCCGCCGAGGCCTCCCACATCAATAGCTTTGACTCCAGCGTCCTTAAGCTTCACTGCAGCCTCTCGAGACATCCCATTTCCTGTCTCCTTTGCGATCACCGGATAGCTCTGCGCAATTTCAGAAATTCTCTTGAGTATCCCCTGAGAATTTCTGTCTCCTTCCGGTTGCACCATCTCTTGCAGAAAATTGAAATGGACTATGAGAAAATCTGCATCTATCAAGTTGAAGGCATATTCGATATCCTTATCAGAGAAAGCTGGTTTTGCCTGCTTTACAAGCTGAGGTGCACCGATGTTTGCAATCTTAGCCCTAATCTTGTGATCATTGATCACGGAAAATGTGTCAGCCAGCTCCTTTTTTTCAACGGCAGCCCTCATGCTTCCCACACCCATTGCAAGACCAAATTCCTCCGCAGCTGCAGCAAGATTTGAGTTTATTTTCTTCGCGAGTTGAGTACCACCTGTCATTGAAGATATTATCAGTGGATAATCCAACTTCTTCCCAAGTAAATCCACAGATGTCTCAATACTGTCAAAATCTACCTCTGGCAAAGGCTGATGAATTATGTGCACGTCATCCCAGTAATTATGGTCCGAAGTTACCTTTTCATTTTCCGCTATTCTTATGTGTTCTGTCTTTCTGTTTTCAATCATGCTATCCTCGTCCCAAGGAAGTTGTGTGTTCCAATTTCCCTTATTCTGGTTGGCTCAGCACCGTTGAGTATATAGATCTCATTGACAAATTTCCTCATCTTCTTAATTGTCTCAAGCTTACCTTTAATTCCACCTGTAACGTCAGCAACAGTTCCCTCAAAAGTGGCCTTTTCCTCGATGCTCTTCAAGAGTTTTGCGTCACTGTGCAACTTTGGGTTCTTGTCGTATATTCCATCAACATCTGTGATGAATAGTGCTCGGGAAGGCTTGAATATATCTGCAAGGTCAAGCATTATGCTGTCTCCGGAGTATATGCCTATATACCCAGGTTCCTTCAAATATACATCTCCAAAGCTGACTGGTGTAATATTGTATTCAAGGCACGTGCTGAAGAATCCGTAATCTTTCTTTCCTCGAAGGATGAAAGAACTTGGAGAGATTGAAAGGGAACTTATCCCATAGTCTATAAGCGTGGATGTCACCATTTGATTCAGGTCAACCATGTCCTTGTGTATTGTGGCCGCACCGATGCTTCTCTTATCATTCAAACCGCCAGGAAGCTCGTACTCCTTTGCCATAATATGACCGAAAGAGCCCCCGCCATGCACGATTATCATCTCTTCATCCAGCTTAGAAAGTTCTCTGATAATGGTTGCAGTCCTGGTTTTCCTGAATGTATGATATCTTGACTTGTCTGTGATTATGCTCCCGCCAAGTTTTACTATAATCATGCCGTGCAATTGTGAAACGATTCAATGTATTTCTGCCTTTAGATACATTTCTTTCTGCGGTAAGAGACCTGAAATATTCACACAATTCCTCCCTGTATCCTTGTAACTCTGCTAGCCGGTCAACTATCTTTTGAATTTCCTCATGTCGCAGTTAAGCCGCTCCCTCGAATTAGCGGGAAACGAACAATTTAATAACATCGCTCTGAATTGTGGTGCCACTACGTACGTTGGGGCCGGTAGATCAGCGGTAGATCGCCTGCTTTGCAAGCAGGAGGTCTCGGGTTCAAATCCCGACCGGTCCATTCGAATTGTTTTCTGGGTCCTTAGCTATTATTTTATCTTGCTTGAGGTAAGTTGCATTGTTTGTAATGCCTGCCGTTCCAGAACTGAGGTATATTTAAACCAGGCCACAAATTCACTGAGAAACATATATTATAGCATGTGGTGTGATTGTACCTCTAGTTTCTATAAGATAAACCTTTATACTATCGAACACTATAGATAACT
>JBJKSA010000024.1:0-60707 GCA_046704405.1 Thermoplasmataceae archaeon
GTGGTGTTCCTGTAATTATTTATGTATTCAGCAAGATGAGGATTTCTCCCCAGTGCCATTTCGAGTGTATCTGATTTTACAGTCTCTTCCATCTTACTCACCTCTATGATACGCTTGTAATTTCAACTATAAGCCCCCTTCCGGGCTCTATTCTGTAAGGTATGGCCTGCTGGAATGACTTGAGGGCCATAGGAAACTTCGTCAGCTCGATCATCCTCTTCCTCTCTCCTCCAAGTTCCTTTGAATGGAGATTTATGACTGTAGTGGACATCTGCTGTATCTTGAGCAGTACTTTCGGATCAAAGTCCGTAGGGTTCAATGTGATTATGACAATCCTGCCTTCTGAGAATTTCCTGAGCCTTGTCAGGAAATATTCAGCATCGAAGTCAGAATACATTATGGGAATGAGTGAATCTATTATCAGTACCTGTTTCTGCTTCAGCTTTTCAAGGTCCAGAACCTTGTCTATTGAGGACTGCACGCTCCTTCTAAGAAGAAAGACACCAGTAATGAATGATATCTGATCACCCAGTATCTCGTTCAGAATTGGGTAGCCAAGCGACTCAGCCTCAGACACAAATTCTCTCACCGGGAACTGGGATGATATATAGCTAATGTTTGCGCCATTGTGAATAAGGCCATATGCAAGCCTTAAGGAAAGCATACTCTTCCCTTCTCCGCTTCCGCCTAGTATGGTCATGACCTGGCCCACGTAAAGGCCTCCTCCCATTCTCTTATCGAGCTCATCTCCCTCGATCCCGTAATCAAGATACATTCCAATTACCCTAATTGATCTGGAATACCATGCTGTGGCTCAGGCCGTTGCTCAGCGTTATCGATATGGTATACGTACCTGGGCTCAGTGAAACATTTGCAACTATCTTGCCGACCTCACCCGGAATCAACAGGCCAGTACCATCTGGCGTTGTGTATGTTATTTCTGTCCCGGAAAGCAAAGTCCCGTTGATTATGGTCGAAACTGAGGTATTGGTGAAGTCTATCCCTATGCTTCCTGTGTTCTTTATGTAGAACACGTAACCATTGCTGTAAGGGATCTGGCTTGGGTTGTTTATGATTTCAAAGCTTGACTGTATTGTATTGGATACAGACTTTGATGACTGATCCATGCTCTGAGTTATGTGGAATGTCTGCCCTCCCAGCACTCCAACCACAGAGGCACTGATGATTAATGTAGCAATGAAGAATATGAGTTCAGAAGTGGCAAGTGAGCCCATTACACACTCACCACCGTGTACTTCTCATATCCTGTGTTGAATACTATTTCCACATCGTATGTGGATGTTGAATTTACCGTGAAATTCATTTGATCACTTCCAAGCGGAAAGATGTATTCCGCCGATGAATTGAACGATGACAGCACTCCATTCACCAGGAGCGACGTGCTGTTCATCTTCAGGGTAACACTACCAGTATTGGTAATGTTCATTGATACAGCATAGGCGCTTGTATTCCCGCTGCTCACATTTGTAATGCTGTATCCAGTAATGTTGGCGTTTGAATTGAGATAGTCATATCTCTGTTGATCGTAATTTACACTTGACCCGTGTAGCTCAAGATTTGACTGCACGAAGTCCGAATATACCATTCCAAAAAAAATAAGGGTTGAACTGAGCAAAATTGCCGCAGCCGCAACGTAACTAAATCCCATATAGTTCGTCGACCCCTTTCTTTAGTAGTCTGAAGTCTCTTTCCAGTCTTTCTATCAGGTCTCTCGAAATCTCCCCACCGTTCAGCTTCTCTATGAAGAGCATCGTCACGATGTGGTCCTGTATTGTTGGCTTTATCTTGTACTCCTGTGCAGGAGCCATTATGCCTGTAATCTTAGTGAACTTGAACATCTGCTCTTTGGCAGATGGAGAGATCCAGCCAAGACTTTCGTAGTAGTCCAGTATGTCCAGTGTGTTTTCTGCACCGTAGTTGTCTAGCAGAAATTCCAGCCACCTCAATGCGACCATCAATGATACCACATCATCTCCAATCGCCTCGAGCTTGTATCTTCTCTTGTAAGATCCACGTGGCTTTTCTGCTGACGGCTCGGAACTTTCACTTTCAGGCTGAAGTGCAGGCTTAGGCCGTCTATTGCCTCCTCCTGCCAGCATGCTTTCGACATTTGAAATCTCTCGAAAGATCTGGTCCACTTTACCCAATAGTGAGCTTTCTCTGCCTTCCAGGTATTTCTTCTGTAGGTTGTTGAACAGGTTTTCTATGTCTGTCTTTGAGAACTTTGTTGGAGAGTTCAGTACTTTTTGTCTCAGTTCTTCCACAACGAATTTCGGTATGGATTTGTCTATCGAGTCTACTTTTGACTGTAGAAATCCCTTTAGGGAGTCGTTAATCATATGATTCCTCCTGTTCCATCTCGGATATCATTGAATCCATGTCTGGCGCTCCATACAACTCTCTGAGATCGCTGATTGCGGAATTGACCAATCCTCTAAGGTCGTCAATGTTTTCGCGCAGGGAGTCTGTGAGATCCTTGATCTCTTCTGGAGTTTGGTCAATGAAAGGATTGAATTCCTTCGAAACCATTTCATATAGTGAAACTACCATTTTTACATTCTCCTTTACGCCTTCGAGATCTTCCTTGACCTCAGATACGCTTCTTTTTGAAGCATCTAGAGACATATTAAGGCGGTTCACCTCGTTTTCAAGCGAAGTGAGCCGCTGGTTTATGCCTTCGACTATCTTGGTGTCAACCGCTGGTTGTGGAGGTGGACTGGGCGGTGGCTGTGTAGGATTCGGTACGTTTGCTGTGGCCCCTTTCTTTTTTCTGCTTAGTCCGCCAAGCAGTTTATCAAAGAGACCCATTGTGCTCACTGTTCAAATTGGCAGGCAGTAGAGCTTACTGAAGCTCTACTACCTGTGAAGTAAAGGACTCCGGTGCAGTGAACTGTATGACTCCTGGGTTTCCACTTGGGGGCGTTACCTGACCAGTAACTGTCTGACCCTGGTATATTCCCGTTCCTCCGAATACTGCGGTCACATTGACAAGCAGGGCTACCTGGTCACCATACTGCATAACAGGATATGTTCCAGTCATTGACGCAGTCGGATCCTGCAGGACTATGATCCCAAATCCAACGTTTGCTGCTGGTGCCACAAGTGACGAAAAGTGACTGTTGTTGAAGATGTTCTGTGTTCCTGTGGAAGAATCATTGAATGCACTTGTTCCTATGTATGTCAACGATGCAGTAACGTTCTTGTAAGTCAACTGGATTGTGACATTACCAAGATTTACTGGCTGACTTCCAGAAGTCTCCTGTACGTATATGGCTGCCCACTTTATGTATCCAGACGCATAGTTCGCTGTGTTGTTGTTAATCCCAAAGATCTGGGAAACCGTCAGCCCCGTCGAAACCTGCTGGGTTGTCTGCTGACCTGTGTTCTGCGCTCTCTGTTGCAATACTCCAGCCGTGTGGATCAGAACAGTTGATGCGACTGCAGCAACCAGTACCAAGGCTATAAAGATAATCAGGGTACCAATTCCTGTGTCTCCTTTACTGTCCGCCTTCAGGCTGAACATTTTTCCGAGCTTTCTAGCTCCTTTCATTACGGCTCTATTCAATTAGACACCTCAACCCGACGGAGCGGAATTCCATTTATATTCATTTTTTGCATAAATCTTTATTTATAATTGTGTAAGAAAATATGTATGGTGCTATGCAAGGAATTGTGTAGGTATGTTAGGTTAAGCCAATAAAAAAGGGGTCCTTCAAATCACTGTAAGATTGGGGAAAGAGTCATCCCATTTCCCTATCTATATCCTTCCTGAGATATTTGTCTCTCAGTTCTTGATATGATTCACCATTCCTTATTGCGTAAGACCTGTAGGCTTTGTCAATCTTCTTCACCTTTCCGGGGAGACCTAATACTAAGGAGTTTTCTGGAGCTTCAAAATCTTCTGTTACTACTGATCCGGCACCGATAACAGATCCGCTACCAATCTTGGCACCATTCAGCACGATTGCCCCTATCCCAATGATCACATTGTCGCCGATCGTGCAACCATGAATTACTGCGTTGTGCCCTATTGATACATTCGAGCCTACAATCACTTCATGGTCCATTTCTGTATGGATGGTTACATTGTCTTGAACATTAGAATTCTCGCCAATAAGAATGGTATTCATATCCCCCCGGAGAACTGAATGATCAAAAATCGATACACCGTCGGACAATTTCACGCTTCCAAGAAGTACTGCAGTTCCCGCAATGTAAACATTCCTTCCCTTCACTATACCCATAGTGCTTCATCCAGCCTTTGTATATAACCGATGTTCAGGAAATTAGATGAAAGGGTCGAAAAGGTTTATATGCAAAATACACCTTTGTCTGACAAAGCTCCCCCTGTGCCTTGAGAAATGCTCAAATATCAGAAAGGGAAGTTATCTGAGGTAACCGGAACATGTCAGTCCCATACAGGGTTACAGTAAGAATTTCGGAAGAAACGATGGAAAAGCTCGAGCAATTAGTAGAGACAATGCAGTTCGAGAATACATCAGAAGTAATTAGAAAAGCAATAGATGAGTTCATAGAAAGGAACTTTAAGGGCGGTAAGGCGAGTAAAGTCAACGTAATGATTCCGCAAAAGATACTTAACGACCTTGAAAAGGATGTTGAGAGCGGCTCTGCAATTTCTCTAGATGATCTCATCAGAGTAATTCTAAGGGACTATACGCTCAAAAGGCTCAATGAAGAGATCGATGAGATTTCAAAGCAAGAAAACGTTAAATAAACAGCTATTCTCATTGACCTGGAATCATGGTAGTTATCAGGGAACCTGAGAATTCTCTTTTAAAAAAATTTGGTAAGAATTTCATACCGAGAATGGTTGAATTCTCAGAGGTAGTTGGTTACACCATAGAAAGTGAAGAAGGGGAGATAAAAGTTGAATTCAACCCTGATCGACCAGACCTCCTCTCGTTTTATGCTCTAAACGCTTCAATGAAATGCTTCTATGATGGTATGTTCAGTTCTTACCAAGAACCCGAAGGTTCTGGTATTGAATTTAGGATCTCTGAAGATGTCAGGTCATTAAGGAAGTATATGACATCGTTTGTTGCGAAGGGAAAACCCCTTGGTAAAAAGTTTCAGGACTTAATAGACTATCAAGAGAGGCTTCACGATAATATAGGAAAGGGAAGGTTAAAGGTATCAATAGGCATACATGATCTAGACAAAGTACGTCCGCCCTTCGAATTTAAGGCAGTAGATTCGGACTCTGCAAAATTTACAACATATGATGGTCAGGTAACTGGAACTCCTAGGGAAATACTTAGCTTGCACCCAAAGGGACAAGAATTTTCGAATCTGATACCCTCAAAGGACGAGGTCCCCCTCATTACCGATTTTGATGGGCACGTACTTTCACTACCTCCGGTAATTAATGGGTACAAATCCAGAATTGACGAGTCAAGCTCTAGATTTTTCATTGATATAACTGGTCAGGACGCTAAGGCAACAAGAGATGCATTCTTCCTACTAATGTATGAATTCTCTAACATGGGGTATACTCCACAGACCGTGAAGAATTACGGAAAAGCATATGCTGAACTGAGAATTGAGGAGCACTACAACAGAAGGCTAAACATTAGCAGGAAAGAAGTAGAAAGAATTCTGCACCTCAATCTGGAGCAAGAGGAAGTAATTTCTTTACTCAGTAAAATGGGTTATTCCACAGAGGTTTCAGACGGATCGGTTTATGCGGTGATTCCCCCAAACAGGGTTGATGTTATGGGGGAAGTTGACGTAATTGAGGATATCGCCAAATCATATGGCATAACGAATATAGAAGAAGTGAAAATGGATCTTCCCCTTATCGGTGAGTCGAGTACAAAGGTCGATTTCCTTTCACTTCTACGAGACGCGATGATTGGTATAGGAATGCAGGAAGTCAGAACCTTCGTGGTGACTTCTTCGAATTTCTACTCTGAAATCCAATATAATGGAGGTCTTGAAGTTGTCAACCCCAAAAGTCTGGACTTCTCTGTGGTTAGAGACAGGCTTATTGTCAACATGCTTGAGCTCCTCAGAATAAACAAAAGGAGACCACTTCCTTTCAGAATTTTCGAAATAGGCGATGTTTACCATGGAGGAAAGCAGGAAACTCATCTTTGTTCGCTAGTTATGGATACTCGTGCGGGTTTTTCCTCAATAAAGCAGGCACTAGACCAAACGGCACGTAGACTAGGAATCTCGTCTCTCGAGATAAAGGACGCTCAAGTTGACGGTTTGATAACAGGAAGAGCTGGCCATGTAATTCTTAATGGACAAGAGGTGGGCTCAATAGGGGAGATAACCCCAGAACTCTTGGTATTATTTGACCTAACTGCCCCAGCAGCCGCATTCGAAATAGATGTCAAGAAGGTCTTGAGGTCCTTGAATTAAGCCAACTTCTATCTTGATTTTCAAAACACAATTAATGTCATTCTTACTGATACTTCTTAGAAATGTTCTTGTAACCTCTGAGTTTAGTTTTTAGTGCAAAGAAGGATCTAAGGCCAATTTGGAAAGGAATTTAAAGCGCATGCCCCTAGATATACGTGGAGGTTTTCAGATACAAATCTCTGGAGACCTTGTCATATTCCTCTCTAATAAATGCGACACTCAGGTCTTGGAATAGTACTGTCATATTCTGTTATAAGAACACAAAACTATGCTTCAAAATCCTGGGGCTTTTGACAAAAATTATAAACCAACAGACATACAGATAACTGTTTAGAAATATGCACCTTTTGGAAACGAGGGGAGTTAGTGATGTTGTTGGTCTTCTTGAGATTCTAGAGGATGTCGGAAAGCCGGTAGATATAGCCAAACTGGACGACTCCCTTGATGAAGAGAGGAGCACTTTCATGAATTTATTAAATGACGCTGATGCGCTTGGTCTTGTAGAAGTTGAAAAAGGGGACATCTTCCTCACTGAGTTAGGAAAGAAGTTTCTCGAAGCGAATATAGATGGAAGAAAGGAAATTCTCCGGAATAAAATCGCACTGGTTGAGCCCTTTCATACTCTTTTGATAGAATTTGGCAGAAATGAGGAAAGGGAGATTTCGAAGGAAGACATAGAGGAATTTATTAGGGCGTACTTTCCATCAGAGGACGACGTTAGCACCTTTGGCTTGATAATTGGTTGGGGACGCTATACGCGAATTCTTGACTATGACAGTGATGATGAAACAATAAGATTACTCTAATTCGTAAATTGCTGTGGGAATAACCGAGGAAAGTAATTAATTTACTGAATTTCCTAGTGTTTCATGACTCACAATGCTTAATCCGTGTGGTGTAAAATGACAATATGTTATAACCTGACGCGCTAGTCTATGACTGAAAATGACAAGAGAAACGATTTTTATATGAAGATTCTATTGGTGCAACCTAGGTAGTATACTAATGGAACAGACCGGCGAACAACGAGAATCAAAGCTTTCAGTATTTAGGAACCGCCCAGAATTTACAGCGCTGATCATTCTGGTGAGTTTCTACCTGTTCATTTCCAATTATTTTGTCTGGGGACAGGCCTTTATTGGAGGTGCAGTAAATACATCTGGAGGAAGTGACCCTTACTATAATTTCAGAATAATAAATTATATACTTACAACACACACACAGCTTCTGCACGATCCTGCCCTGAATTACCCGCTTGGTGCTAACAATCCTAGGCCACCACTATTCTACTGGTTGACGATCTTGGTGTCGGTGATAGTATCTCCTCTATTCGGAGGAGTGGGCAATGCAGCTTACTATTTCTTCAACGAAGTCGACGCGCTGTTTGGGGCTTTCCTTATAATCCCAGTCTATCTTATTACAAACCAAGTTTTTGGAAAGAAAGCGGGAATTGTTGCCGCCGCACTGTATACGTTGATGCCCAGCAATTTGTCCGCCGGAATCCTTACTGATGGCAGACTTCATACACCTGAACTGCTTTTCGGCTTCTTGGCGGTCTATTTCTTCCAAAAGTCTGTCGGAGTTATCTCTAAATCAATAATAATAGACAATCTCTGGAAAGTAAGAAGTTACGTTCCTTCAATCCTAAAATTTACGCGCGATAACAGACTAGCTACTATTTATGCACTCTTGAGCGGAGCCTCCCTCAGTGGATTGATACTATCATGGCAGGGTTTCCCGTACATAGAAATAATTATACTCCTCTATGTGGTTGTTCAGCTGATAGTAAATGTTGTCAGAAAATTTCCAACAGGCCATCTCACTTATATAACAATCATCTTTATCGCGTTTGGTTTTGTGCTTGCTTATTATCCCTATTCTGTTCTCGGCTATGGTTACTTACACCAATGGCTTATACAGCCACTCGAAATAGGCTTGGCCATAATTGGTTTGTCTCTGATTTTCAACATATTTGGAAGGAGGCCCTGGATCATAACAATTCCCTCCATCGCAGCAATAGCAGTTATTGGGGTTTTGGTAATTGGTCACTTCGCACCTGGGGTAATTAACGCAGTACTCACTGGGCAGGGCTATTTCATCAAGAGCAGATTATATTCAACCATAGCGGAGGCTTCGTCCCCACCTCTTGGACAGTACATTAGCGGATTTGGTGCCGCCCAATTCGTGCTTGGAATGGCCGGTGTTGCTTATCTAGTGTATCTTTACATGAAGAAAAAGACCGAGACCTATCTTTTCCTCTTAGTCTTTTCTATTGTATCTATCTACATGAGCTTTGCAGCAGCGAGGTTTAACATAACTGCTGCTCCAGCCTATGCAGCCTTGGGAGCAGGAATCTTGGTCTTTTTCGCAGAAACCGCACGTCTCCCTGAGGTGAAGAAAAGGAGGGTTATTGCAGAAGGATCGGTAAGAAAATCTGTGAAAGGCAACATAAATTGGCTTCATGCGGCTACTTCAGTCCTTATTGTAATATTGTTAGTGGTCCCCGCCGGATTTGCAATGGTTTCCGCAGCGGTCCCTTCAAATACAGCACAGTCTGTCGATAAGCAAATAGTAAATTCTATCCCTCCCGCCCTGAGGTTCGGGAATTCGTCACAAGGTCCTATATTCGTTGGAGGGTACGGGTTCTCAATAACAAATAATTCGGACCCTTTCTCTCAATCTATGGCCTGGTTAACAAATCAAGACAAGAACATAGCACCTAACCAAAGACCTGCGTACGTGTCATGGTGGGACTATGGTTTCCAGGAAATGTTCCAAGGACAGCACCCATCTGTTGCTGACGATTTCCAGCAAGGTTATCAGGTAGCTGGCCAGATTCTATTGGCACAAAATAACAGCCAGATAGTCTCTCTTTTTATTTCTAGAATTATTCAGGGAAATTACCAGAAAAATGGTAATGCCTTCACAAGCAGCGTGAACAGTACTCTGTCTCAATATTTTGGAAGTTATGAAGCAGGACTACTTTCAAGAATCTCATCCAATCCTGGGAATTACATCCCATGGATTATCAACAACAGCACTATTTACGGCAAATTCATATCTTCTATTTCAACTTCAAATGCTTACTATGCACTAGTAAAGGGGCAACTGTCTTCAAAGTACTCCGTTGATACAATAAATTCAGCCTACGTAGCACTTGAAAAGATAACGGGGTATTCCATCAAATATGTCCAGATTCCAAATGCACTGTTCCCACTTTCAGGGATAAATCCAGGAATTTTTTATGCCCCGTCCTACCTAACTGATACCCCGTCTTACACCAGTCCCGGAGGTCAAGTCGTGCCAACAAATTACTACCAGGTATATGCACTGACTGCAAATGGCACATTCACACTCAACAATGTACCCAAGGGAGTGCAGCCTCTGAATTACAGCATTCAGTACACACCAGCCTTTTACAACACTTCAATTTACAGATTCACAATGGGTTATCCACCTTCAGTTGCAGGTCAGCAAAATGGCCTGCCTGGCATAACATTTGGCCAGGGGACATACCAAATTATGCCTGCCTGGAACATGAGCAACTTTGAAATTACCTATGAAGGCATCCCATGGAATCCGTACACGGACTATCAGAACCATTCAAGTGCATGGCGTATAATCCCGCTGCAGCAAGCATACACATATCAGCAGGAAGGACACGGCATTGCAGAAATATTTCCTCCTCCAAATCAGATAGTACCTGCTGGACAGCCGATAGTAACATACTACCCAGGTGCAAAGCTTACTGGACAAGTAACTCTTCCGGGTGGTGAACCGGCACCTGGTGTTAGAGTGACCGTATTCGACCAGTATGGTATTCCCCATCAATCAACAATAACCAACAGAAACGGATATTACAACCTTACAGGACTCCCCGGAAATGACACCTTGTATATCAGCACGGGAACTCTAAATCAAAACTTCCTAGTCGGGCAGACTGCAATACAGCACATTAAGGTGCCTGTAACTCAGAATCAAGCAAACCAGATAGTTACTGGTTACAACAAGACAACGGGTCTTCCAAGCTATGTGATCACAAACAACTTCGTTCTGCAAAGTGACACTGTATCGGGAAACGTGAAATATCAGTTCCAGAACTCCGTTAACATATCAAGATTGGGAGCGCTTTCACAGACAACTATCCAGAACGGCGTGGTGAAGCTGTATAACTCTTCATACAACATATCCTACTCAGTCCCAATAAAGAATGGGCTTTATTCAATAAACAACATTCCACCATTCTCATTCAGGGTGTCAGTTGAAACAGGAAGCAACACATACACCAACGTTTCATATGTCAACATGACCAATGGTGGAAACTTGGTGGACAACGTATACGTGCAGTATGACACCTTGTTTGTGAATGTCACAGGAGGTAGTGGCGAGCCACTTCAGGGATATCGGGTATATGCATCAGGTCCCAACGACGTAGTCACTACAAATGTGACAAACTCAACAGGCGGGGCTACGCTTTGGGTCAGGCCCGGCAATTATTCAGTATATACAGAGAATGCATTTTCGGTGAGCCCAATTGCGAGTGAGTCTTTCTCAGACTGGGGGAAGAATGTTACTTTGAACTTGACACCTGAGGTATCTGCCAAGGTCTCTGGTACAATTTCTGGGGCTACATCTGGAACGCCGGTGGAATTCTTTGTAAACGGCATGGAAGGAAGATCATACGATGCGGCCATTGGTAGTGGAGGCACTTACAGCATAAACCTTCCTTACGGTGTATACACTGTGTATATCCAGAACGGCAGTTCAGTTGCCATTCGCACTATTACTCTAAATGGATCAACACAAGTTAACATGACGATGCAGGCCGGCATACCGCTTAATTTGGGCTCAAGACTTAACAACTTGAACGTATATGCAGGGGACTATCAAGTACTTGGCCAGAATTTTGTCCTTCAGAAGAATTTCTCAAAGCAAATCACAGACACAGTATTCCTTCCCGCCGGATCATATTCGGTTGCAGTCATAGCCACCTATCTTGGGAATACATATTCCGCATTCACTCACATAAACCTTGCAGCTAACAGGACTGTAAACCTTAGTTTGACGCAGAATCAGAAGTTCTCGGTATTTGCATATAATAGAGGAATGATTACAGGTTATAATGCTAATTCAGCAATCGATAAGGGCATAGTCACACTATATGAATCAAACATACCAGTTATGTTCGCTGAGATCGAGAGCCAAGGATTCACTCAACTCGAATATTCGCTTAACAATGCTTCCAATTTCTACATGTCCTATCAATCAGCTTACTATTCCTCCCCTGTGACTACATACTCTGGGCAGAGTACGGTTTACTTCCCAGTGTCAGCTAAGAACTCAATGCTACAGATACAATTCGACCCTGCTGTCTCATACAGCGAGGTAGGTGGGACTCTCAATCTGGCAGGCAGTCACAATTATAGCTTCTCGATAAAGGGGAACACAGTCTCGGCCAGCATTCTTCCCGGTGTGTATTACGGTTCTATAACTGGAGCGAATACACTCTCTATCCCACAATCTCCTGTTTATGTTGTAACTTCTAGGGAAGACAACTATACCACTGAAGTAATTCAATATGCGAACATTAGCGTAGCAGGAGCGGCAACTGTCTCATTGTTCAATGGAACTGGAGCTGAAGTTAAAAATCTCACTAGAACACCATTAGGTATATACTCCATACTTGCAACAAATGGCAGCAATACGTACCTTTCTGTTGTAAATATCACAGGAAACCAGACTATTTACCCTGCCTACCAAGCGGGTTACAACCTGAACCTTACCAATTCACTCTCATTGCAAAGCGGTTATTATAAGGTGACAACGGGAAGTGACTTTCTTAATCTGAGCACTGGCTCCTGGGTACTTCCTCAAGGCTCATATCAAGTTACCTATAAGAATGACTATTCGAATGGCACTGGATCATATCACCTCAGTGGAACTGCTTCGTTGGTACTCTCAGCAAACAAGAATCTTAATGTAACGCTAAACTCGGTCAAATCTGGGACAGGACTCTATGGCACTGCTACCTTCGGCTCCTCCCCTTCGCAGTATACTCTAATAGAGGTACTAAATTCAGGCGGCCTGTTGGTTAACACAACAAGGACTAATTCAGCGGGAAATTACAGTATTACGCTTCCCCCGGGGACTTATACTTTGTACGCGGTTAACAATGCCTCCATGCAGGGATATTTCCAAACTGTCACTATACCATCGTTTTCGGGTTACAACCTATATAACATATCAATGTCAACCGGCTACAAGACTTACATTTCAGTCAATGTAAATTCAAGACTTCTCTACACAAATGTAACAATCTCTATCGGTTCCCAGGTACTGCTTGTAAACTCGACTTTCCCTGGCCCTTATGTATTGCCTCAGGGTAATTACACATTCTCTGCCAGTGAGTCTCAAACTGAGACCCTATACAACAAGACAACCATTCAGGTATCTTATGGCACAAATTATACGACTGACATAGACAAGACAAGCTACGTTACTGTTACACTACAGAAATCGTCCTTTTACAGCTTTATTGTAACTCAAACCTCACAAGTTAAGAACGTGACCGCAAATGGCACCTTCAACGCAACATTCACTATCTTGAATGCTGGCAACAGCATGGCAAACGTTTCACTTACATCAGGCTCGTATTATTGGGGAATTGAATTCAATACGACAAGCATGAACATACAGCCTGGACAGGAACTCAATGTATCGGCGTCAGTGACTGCAAAGGAAAATCCACCTGCGGGCTATGATCAGATCCCTGTCGTACTCTCTTATGGTGGTCAGACCAGCAATGGTTACCTTTCAGCGAAAGTTTATGGGTACTCTAATTTCACCGTATCTAGAAATTCGGGCATGGCCACTGTGAATGGAAGTCAAGTTTGGATTCCAATGAATATCAGCAACACGGGTAACATGCCCATCACAGTGAATTTCAGCATTCCTTCCAGTTCTATGTCAATTCTTAGGGCCTATGAATGGAATGGCTCGATATATATAGGGGGAAACCAAGGAAATAAGGTAACTATACCATACAACTCCAGCCAAACTGTTTATGCTGTCCTAACTCAGACCGGCTCTGGCACTAGTACTCCTGTAACATTCAATGTGAATTTCACTTCCTCCGGCATGAACAAATCCCTGAGTGTCTCCACTGCAGTTCCGTCGCTTTCCAGCCTTTCACCATATCCAGGGGGCACTTCAATAATCGGGAACTATACAGGCAGCCCATATTCCAGCATAGAACTTGGACTCATAATGATAGCAGTGATAGTTGTCGGCGGTATAATCGCCTCTGCCCTCAGATCCAGGAATAGGAGAGGTAAGCAATGAAAGGTCGTAAAGAGGTTATTCTGCTGGTCGCCTTGCTCCTTTCAGGAGGAATGGTGGGATTGGCTTCCATTGCTACAGCCGATTCGGGTCTTTACAGTGCAAATGTCAACGTCCCTTACTATGTTTACACAGGACAACAATTCAACCTTTATGTCAACAACACTTTCGGATACTCCAACTACTCAGTCACCATATACTTCGCAGGAGACAATCTTTCAGGATTTTCCCCGACGACTACCTATCACAATTTCTCGGCAAGCAATCCTGATTTCGTGATTCCCATGACAGCACCAGGCACTGTCCAGCAGATAACAGTCTTTGTGAAGAGTTCCGCTCAGTCCTCATCGAATACTTTTAAGGCATCCTCAACTTACACCATAAACGTAGTAAAGCCAATATATCTCTATGCTAGTGTTAGTAACAAAAACAGCGTTGCAATGTACAATGTAACAGTCAATTTCTATGTTGACAGCAATTTCGTCGCAAGCAAGACAATTCCAACTCTCTCTCCGGGCCAATCCACAATGGTGAATTACACTTGGACTGCACCTTACTTGAAGAATGGGGAACACTCTCTCACTGTTCAGGTCAACAACTCGTTGATTTCGATAAACAGCGGCGGCTCCTCGGTGACAAATCACTTTTACTATGGAACACCTCCAAACTACACATGGATATACTATATTGTAGCTGCAGTAGGTGTGTTTATGATCATAATGGTCATGGGCGCGGGGAGGAGACCCAGAGTAGGCGAAAGATCACCTAAGTGGAAAAAGTGAATTTTATTTTATCACACTGAGAAGGGTGGTAAACTCTTTTTCAAATACGGTCTTCCTGCTGAACTTGTCAGTGAGCTTGATGTCGTATGAGCCGTCTGCCTGAGCTATCCTTGCAGCAGATAGTGCGTTGTCGTGGACTTTGTGAGGCATGCTGGTATTTTTCTCGTCAATCACATTGATGGAAATGCCAAGGTTACGGATCGACCTGATTATCTCATTTCTGTTCGGTGCATCGCCGTCTCCTATTTTTACGAGGATCTCACGGTAGTTGTAGCTCCTGGAAATAGAGACTATTTCTTTCCTTATCCTGTTTGTTGAAGTGCATTCGTAAGCTTCCAGTAGAACCCCATCACCAATGACCGCAATCCCCGGCTTCGGTCCAGGATCAATGCCGATAGTAATGTTCTTGAAGTGCGTTTTGTCCATAAGCCTCGGGAGTGCCATTCTAATTCCACTGGTGGGGTCCGGTGCCTTGATCTGGTTTGGAAAGGTATGTTCATCGTTGACGGAACTCAATATGACTGAGACGTCACCAGGTATGTTCTGCGGGGATTCTATGCTTGCAAAAGGCAGGTTCCAGTTTTTCAGGTCTCTTATAACATCGTGGTAGAACTTGAAGTCAAAAGTAAATATGCCTATACGGCTCATTCGGAAAGATATAATTTCAGGGGTTATATGTTTTTTTCTATGCTGGGGTCGCTTCCCGAAAGTTGGCCCGCTACGAATCGATCCACTAGTGATATGAATTCCTTCTCAGATCCCTTCGGTATGACTGCTCCTGCGGCTATATCATGGCCACCGCCTGAGCCACCCACTTCCTTTGCGCACTCTTTCATTACTGTGGATAGGTTTAGTCCCCTCGAGACCATTCTGCGAGTACCACGTCCAGAAACCTTCGTACTCTTATTTTCAAGGCTAACGCTGAAACCTACCAGGGGTTTTGCCTGATCCAAGAGGTATAGCATCATGATTCCGCTGATTGAACCAGCCATTTCTGACTCTGGCGCATAAAAATATCTCACATTCTTCTCTTCATAGAGCTCTTTCATTGATCTATAGATATAGTCTATGAGTTTTGTCTTGAACATTTTCCAGTTGGAAAGGAGATCGTCTTTAACTGAAGCGTCGCCCAGGAAATACTGAACAGAAAGAGAATTCATGCCCATCTTGCTGTTTCCGTCAACAATGCTGCTTATCTCCTTGGAAGTGAATTCAATGTTGTCAAAAGACACGATATCTGCCTCAAGGTACTTTAGCGCCTCACTCCCTACCTTCTTCGACAGCATCTTCATGGCAAGCTTTTCTGCAAGCGCCAGCCTTTGGTCCTCAGTGATGCCAGTGAACTTTTTGGCGGGATCTATACCGAGTTCCTGGAGGAACTTCTTCACATTTTCAGGATATCCTGAAAGGTTCAGGAAAAAAGGATCAGTGGAATAGGTGATGGAATCTAGCAAGTCCTGCCCTTCGAGATTAAGCAACCTAGATTTCTTTGCATCTTTTCCGTATTCTGACATAATTTCCTTGTTTAAGCCTTCGAGACCGCCTATATCCTGCTTGTCAGCGATCACGCCAGAAAGAAAGAAAGGAAGCAGGTCTCTGTTACCTTCATCTATTGATAGGGCCATGAGGTATGCCATTGTGGCTCCGCATGCCTCTCTTGTTCCATTGACGCCGTAGTCCCTTGCATTGATGTTTAGGCACGAAATAGTAGACTTCGTGAAGAAGTGATGGTCGAGAATAACTACGTTCTCAAAGTCTGAAATATATTGGGCCTGGTCCGAACCAGCATCAACTATTATTGTGAATACATCTTTTTCTTCTTCGAGCCTCTTCCTGAAGTTTTCTCCATCAAGAGATTTGATATAACCAAGATGATACTTTATTCCCTTCCTTTCAAGCGCTGTAGCCAAAATAATGGCGGCGCTTGTCCCATCACCATCATAGTGTGCTAGAATCCTTACATAATCATTAGCAAGGATTAGCTTTGAACCTCTTCTCAATATGTCGTAGAAATCTTCTGAGACAATGTCACTGAGCATGCCTACTTGATTACCTTGCTCAGGCGCCATTCCGAGGGAAGGACTCCCTTTCTCTTGTAATACCTTACCAGCCTTAGAATCTTAGCCATTATGAGGGCTCCGTTTCTGGAGTTAATCATGTCGTTCCTGTTCAGGCCATTGTGCCTTTTGATCCTTTGATACTTTGTGATTAAATTGCCGAGGTCTTCAGGAATATCATCGGTAAGCCCATCCGCTTCCAGCATAACACCGAGTTTCTGTCCGAACATAACCTTGGTTCCCGGAACACCAAACTGATCTCTCAGTCTTATTCCTATGACGGATTTGGACAATCCTTCATTTTTCATTTTCACGATTGCCTCTTTGATCTCATCATTGGACATTTCCACCCATGGGTGGGAATCCCTGGAATACTCGGCCCTTGAGCCCGATTTTCCCTTCTTTCTTGAATGCATTCTTGCCATAGTTAATTTTCACCTGGATTGCTATAGGGGTCTAGCCGATGATCATCAGCCTGTTATGTGGTAATGTAACTTGATTTATAATTTTAACTACTCTGAATCAGAGGCTAAAGGCGCGTTTTCAGACAAGAGCATTGACCCTTTCATACTGAGCTATCAACTCATTTGCAACTGACCAGATAGTGAGTTCTTCATTGAAAATAGAAAAGGATTCTGCAAGCTGGTAGACACCAGAGATAAAATCTCCTTCGGAAAAACCACCTATCACTGCTGTATAATCACCGTCTTCTTTGAAGATCTCCGATATGCTTGCAGGTTTCCCATCAGGGGAGAGCACAACCAACTTGCCCTTCCCGTATGTCTTAATACAATCAAGCGCATTTCCCCTTTCTAGGTTGAGAAGAACATTATTTCCATCACTAATTTCACCAGTTTCGAACAACTTTTCTATTAGACCGACGAACCTGTTGTAAGATTTTGGGAGCCTTACTTCACTTGAAATATGAATAACAAAATCATTTCGAGTGTGGATTATGAGCCTCAACTTGCCTTTCTTGTTTAATATGGACTCCATTGACATTTGAAGAAGCAGGTAGATTATGTCTGGTCTGCCCCTCCGTGTGGATTCGCCGGGGAAGTATTTGTCTATGGAAGTGTGCATGTAATTAGAGTCAAGTAGCAGCTCGGTTGCGACCTTCTTTCTGCGCTCTGCAGTCTTCATGATGCCAGGGTCATTCTGCATTACATCTGGCACAGTCTCAAGCTCCGCATCTGCTACTATTAGTGTGAGCATGCATGCGGATTTCATTGCTCCTTAATATCATAATGAATGCATGAAATAGCAAGAAAAATATTAGTTAGTACTACATGGATGCAGAGGCAGGTCTTATTGGCTTAATTGCGCTACTATCTAAGTAATGATCAAGCCCGCAACAGATTTGCACTTGTTCAAAGGTCAAATTACCCTGGTGAGCAAGGTTATTTACATATGTTTAGATGGGCGAATATGATAGTTGTCCAGAATAGCATCCCAATAAGAGATGAATACAGGGAGAAGTTTGAAGCCGCATTTAGAGAAAGGGCTGGTTTTGTAGATAATTTTCCAGGTTTCATACGGAATGATGTAATGCGGCCAATCAAAGGAAACAGCTACCTCGTTGTGACCTATTGGAGATCAATGGAAGACTTTCAGAAGTGGATGGACAGTGACTCGTTCAAAAAAGCTCACAGCGGCTCATCACTTCCAAAGGAAGCTTTTGATGGTGATAACCATCTAACCATACATGAGGTGTTCGTTTCATCCACTGACAGAGAAAAAAAGGAATGAACCCCTCCAAAAGCGGTATCAAATGCTTGGAGAGAGTCCGACCAATAATGTGAGCGCTAGCAGTACAGCAACGATTAATAAAATCCTGACTATGTACTTCCTTGCTTGTGATTTTGCATAATACTTGCGAGGTCCGATTTTCAGTATTACAATTGCGAGTAGGGCACCAACCATCATCCCAAGTGCGTTTTGAGCTACTATTATGAGGGGAATATAGGCGATACTTGGATCGACTGCAAGCATTATACCGCTTACTGCTGCAGGAGGCACCAATGCAACAGAAATTGCAACTCCAGCGAACACTTCCTGAACGTCTCTTCCCATCGCAAGCATCGACGCGAATCCAAGAAGTATCCCCAGAGGAACATAGAGGAAGTTGGGTACCAGCCTGAACTGGATCTGCTCGGTAGTTATAGGCAGGTTCACCAATGGCTCAGCGATTGATGTAAAGACAAAAACTATTCCTATGGCTGCCCCTAAGAGCAATAGTAGGATTGACACTCCTCTTGCAGCAGTCTGTATCCTGCCAACGCTAGTGTTGATAGCGAAAGCATATATTGGTCCCAGCATGGGAGAAAGGAGCATTGCGCCAATTATAATGGGAATGTTGTTCATGAAGAGGCCCATCATTGCTATAAGACCTGCAACTGCAGTCAGAGTCACTTTGCCATATTCAAAAATAGTGTACCTTTTTGTCTGGTCAATTAATTTCTCAACTGGAGTTTTCTCCTTTGCAGCATCTTTTTCGTGACTTTTGTCAAGAGATGTTGAAACAACAAAGTCAAGGGTCTGAACTTCAATGAGATTTTCCTTGTATCTCAGATCCAAAAGTGAAGTCAATTCATTTAGGATTTTGTCGAGAGCGCCGTCATTGACATAAAAAACTGCCTCTCTAATGTCATGATCCAGAAATGAAACTCCATCAAAGGAGGATAGATACTCCTTGATCTTTTCGGAAGACCCCTCGTTGTACCTGGCGGTTACTTTCTTCATGTGCCACCCTTGAACGGATTGTTTACGCTATACACGTGAATATAGATAACCGTATTGCCAACAATGGATATTGTTGCCCATTGATTGTAAGTTAAGATGAAGAAATGAGGAAGATACTTATCAATTTCATGAGCATGTCATATAGGCATGATGATGTATCTGCTCGTTCCAACCCTTGTGCGCGACACAGTCTCAGGATACTCAGAAAGAAGACTTCGTGGGACCCCTGTCGCACGGATCAACATTGGAACTGGTACCTGCACTTTCGTAGGAGACACACATGGCGCTCTTGACGTTTCTTCCTATATTCTGTCAAAGAAGTTGTCTTCTGATGCGATTTGTTTTCTAGGAGACACAGTAGATAGGGGTGAGAATCAGCTATTGAACCTGCTCAATATCCTGGAAGCCTCTTTGCTCGATGAAAGAATCATCCTCGTGAGGGGAAACCATGAAAGCCCTGACATGAATACCCGCTATGGCTTTGCAGATGAGATGAGAGCATGGGGCTACTTTGATGAGCTATATCCAGAGTTTGTTTCACTATTTGGAAAGCTTCCCTACGCTTGTGTGGTGAATGGAAGGATTCTAGGTGTTCATGGAGGGATACCTAGGGGTTGCCAAGACATGAATTCTTGGGAGAGCATTCCTATGAATGAGACGAAACCCTTCGACGAATGCGCTTTCCAAATACTATGGAATGATCCGCATTCAGGGAACGGTTTTGAAACTGGCAACAGAGGAGAAGGAACTTACTTATACGGCAGAGATGTGCTAAGTGACTTTCTCAATCGAAATCACCTCTACCACCTCATAAGGGGGCATCAGGTAAAGATGGATGGATGTGAAATAGAGTTCGATGGAAAGCTGATCACTGTTTTCTCATCCCGTTATCATGGTGGCAAAGCCTGCGCGGTCGATGTGATTTTCAACGGAATTGTCGAGACTAAGGTCGATACCCTTCCTGACCAGGAAACAATTGAAGGAGATTGGGAATGACCACGCAGTTTTCGCTGCGGCATCGGATTACTCCAACTGTCTGTCCCTGTTCTGCTGGTCTTCAGAGACCTGGTCATAGGGGTAAGACACGTCCAGTTTGCTAGCTAAATTAATTTCCTCGATCTGTTCACTTGAGATTTTCATTTCAGCAGCCCCCAAGTTATCTTCCAGCTGTTCAGAATTTCTTGCTCCTATAATGGGAGAGGTAATCGCAGGCTTGCTCATGACCCAGCTCAAAGCAACTTGCGCCATGGTTGTTCCAGTTTCTCCTGAAATTTTAGATAGGATCTGGAGCACTCTATAAGTCCTCTCATTATCGTATCTCTTGTAAAGTTCGGCGTATCTTGAATCTCCAATCCTCGTTCCCTTAGATGCCTTGCCAATACCATCCTTGTACTTTCCCGTCAGTATGCCTCCAGCAAGCGGGCTCCATGGTATAACAGCTATATCCTCTGCAATTGCCACTGGCAGTATCTCGAACTCTGTTGCACGTTGTAAAATGTTATAATGGGGCTGGATGCTCACAGGCTCACTCCATCCACGCTGCTTGCACGTCTGAAGTGCTTTTTCAAATTGCCACCCCCTGTAATTGCTGACGCCTATATACCTAACAAATCCTTCATCTACAAGGCTGCTTAAGGTTCCAAACGTTTCCTCAATTGAAGTAAGAGGGTCCCAAGCATGTACCTGAAGCAAATCCACATAGTCTGTCTTAAGCCTTTTCAGGCTAGCACTGACTGCAGAAATCAGGTGCTTTCTAGACAGGCCGGAACCATTGGCGTGATCACCAGTCTTGAATCTTGCTTTGGTGGCCAGAACAATACTCTCCCTGTCTTTCCCCTGCAACCAGCTACCTATTATCTCCTCGGAGTTTCCCCCAGCATAGACATCCGCGGTGTCAATAAAATTGCCTCCAGCCTCTTGGAATCTGTCAAGCAATCTGTGGCTCAAAACTTCGTCAGCTTGCCATCCAAATGTCATTGACCCAAGGCAGAGAGAGCTGACCAGCGTTCCTGTTTTACCGAGCTTCTTGAGCTTCATTATATCATCATAAGATTGATGCTCAGTTTATGAATATTTCAGATTTCATGTGTGCAAGTGGTACTCGGTTACACAATTTGTGGATGTTTCAAGCACTCATGCAGTTTAACTCAGGTTCCTGAAGCATTTCTACAGGATAAATCATCCTCAACTTTATATTTTCACAATGAAAAAAAAAGTTGATTTATGTTGATACGTTAATGGAGTATGATGGACGTGATCCATTTTCTTACTTCTAGTACAAAAATCAGTATATTTAGGGCTCTGAAGAAGCCAATGTCACCTGAGGAGCTAGCAAATTCTCTCAGAATCACAAGGCAAGGTATTGATAAGC
This sequence comes from Thermoplasmataceae archaeon, assembly GCA_046704405.1. Classification (GTDB taxonomy): domain Archaea; phylum Thermoplasmatota; class Thermoplasmata; order Thermoplasmatales; family Thermoplasmataceae. Next base: position 21,699 of record JBJKSA010000024.1, read on the forward strand.
ATCTGAAAGGAATGCTCAAGTACGGTATCGTCAGGAAGCTGTGGATAATTTCCTCAGGAAGACCTCGAGTAAAATTTGAAGCATCGGAAATGGGCATGCTCTTCTTTAACAGACTTGAAAATTTTCTCTCTGATTATCGACGAATAGGCAGAGAGAGCGCTATAGACGAACTAAAGAATCTTGATATAAGATTCATTCGTGGTTCCATAGACAATCAAGCTTATATGGCTGAAAAGGAGAAAATAAAATCAGAGAGTTCCTGGTTCTATTCAGATACAAGTGACAATAATCCGAAGGACCATGAATCCTAGCTCTAAGTCCAAGACTCATTCGCATATCAGGGGATGACATAGTGGAAAATGCCCAAAGCGATACTTGTCAACTGAAAAGCATTTAAAGGTATCTACAATATAAGTATGTCAAGCAGGATTCTGATAATAGCCTCAAGTCCATGGTCTGTTTTATCGCAAACTTTATGGCTCAACATTTTCCTGTTTGAGCATGGCATGGGGCTTTTTGTTTGAGGTGAATAGGTTGGAAAGAAAGAATGAGAATGAAACCACAACAAGAAACTACTATGACAGCAGCGACGCGGATATTTTCTACACTACAGTGTGGGGGCAGGAGCACATACACCAAGGCATTTTTAATGCTGAAGATGAGCCAATGCAGAAGGCCTGCCTCAGGACTGTTAAGACAATGGCAGAAAGGCTCGGCAGTATTGGGAAAGAAACGGAAATAGCAGATATTGGATCAGGATATGGCGGCACAGCCAGATATTTGGCTTCTCATTATGGTTGCCATGTACACTCATTAAATCTAAGCAATGTCCAGAACGAACATTCCAGAAGGCTAAACAAGAAGCGTGGCCTCGAGAAGAAGATAGACATAGTGGCAGGCAGCTTCGAGGATATGCCATTCGAGAGTAGTAGTATAGATGTCTGTTGGTCAATAGACGCTCTTCTCCATAGCGCAAACAAACAAAAGGTGATGGAAGAAGTGTACAGAATACTCAAACCTGGTGGAGAATTCGTTTTTGCAGATCCCATGAGGACAGAAGGGTGCCCTAAAGAGATCCTAAGACCAATACTGGAGAGAATCCACCTATCAGATATGGGTTCTGTCGAATTTTACGAAGCTATGTCAAGCAAGCTCAAATTCGAGTACCTGGGTTTCACCGATTACTCTGCTAGCCTTATAGCAACATATTCCCGGGCCCTAAAATATACTGTGGAGCATGAGGATGAACTCTCAGAGAAAGTGAGCTTGGAATTCATAAACCATATGAAAGAAGGGCTTAACCATTGGGTAAATGGAGGGAAGAACGGATACTTGCAATGGGGCATCTTCCACCTCAGGAAGAAAATCTAATTTTGTTGTTCCGAACCTCGCATCTCCTGCGGAGAAAGTTTCTTTCTGACTCTGAAGAGTGAAAACGCTCCCGCCAGGATCAGGATGACAAGACTCACTACAAGGGCGGCATGTATTCCATTGAGGAACTGGCTCGATACTCTCTGATCCAGTTTTCCCAAGCCAAGGAAAACCTCAAAGGCAACTTGCCTTGGTACTGCCAGGGATGCGATAGAAATGGCCATTACATAGCTGAGCAACGTACCCATGTTTGAGAGAGTTCTGAGGAGTCCTGAGACCGAACCGTAAAGCTTCCTGGGGGCGGAGGACATAACTGCGCTGTTATTTGAGGGCCAGAACATCGCGCCTCCGAATCCAGAGATCATCGAGCCCAATATTACCATGTAGATAGTGCTGGCTGGTGTGAGGAGAAAATAGACTACGACGCCAGCTGCTATGAAGAATATTCCCAGGCTCGCCATAAGTCCTGATCCAAACTTGTCTGAAGCTCTCCCGAAGAAAGGTGCGAGAAGGCTCGATACGACGTATCCAGGAACTAGTAAAATGGCAGAATAAAGAGGTGTGAATCCTCGGATTCCCTGTAGATACATTATGAGTACAAATACGACTGAAAGGTAGCCAACAGCTTGCAGGAATGCAGACAATAAAGAGAATGTCAGCATTTTTTCCTTAAATGCCTGCATATTGATTACTGGATTTTCAATGCGCACCTCAATCAGAACAAAGGGAATGATCAATAATACACCCACTAGCACGAAAATCAAGTTAAAGAGTGTAGCCCCATTTCCGGCGATCTGTGTTGCACCGTATGCTATCAGACCGAGGAGGAGCATAAGCAAGGAAGTCCCCGCCCAATCAATCCTCGTTTCGGCCCTTCTTGTGTCCTTTATGTACCTATAGGACCAGTATAGTCCCACAAGGCCAACTGGCACATTGATGTAGAATATGTAGCGCCATCCAATCAGTGAGGTAATTACGCCTCCAAGGACTATTCCAAGTGTTCCTCCTATTGTCCATCCCATGCTTGTTATGCCGAATGCCTTTCCTCTTTCATTGGGGGCGAAATTGTCAGCGACAATCGCACTGCTGTTTGATTGGAGAAGAGCTGCACCCAATCCCTGTGCTATCCTTGCCCCAATAAGGAACTCTGCGGAAGGGGCGGCGCCAGATGCAGCGGACCCAATGATAAAGACGAGGAAACCAAAATTGAATATCCTGCCTCTTCCGAATATGTCCCCAAGCCTACCCATCTGGGTTGTTAGTGCAGCTAGCACCAGAAGATAACCCAAAATTACCCATATAGTCGTAAGAAAGGGAGCCTTAAGCTCAACAGTCATGGTTGGGAGGGCGAGGATTACTATTGTCGTATCGATCGCAGACATCAAAGTGCCGATGAGAATTCCCAAAAGGACTAGATACTTGGGTTGAACCAATGTATATTCACCAACCTCAGCCTGGAAGGGCAAGTTCCTGCCCTCTTCGAGCCGTTACTGCTTTTGCTGCAGTTCGGTAAGAAAGGACATCGCCCGGCAAGTTGTCATGGAATTACGATATTTAACCGATTGTTCCGAACTACATACAATGCATGAAACTTGAAATGCAATAGTTACTATGAGCCGTGCGTTGTTATTCTAACCACTTAATCTCTTAAGATCTGAACAATTCTAATAGAATCGTTAAATATCTGGGCAGTGAATAATCTGATCTGGGTCCTCCTGACAGAATTGTTGATGACCTCCTTCATAATGTGGAGCATAGGTTATGTCAGGGGATTCACTTCTTCAGTCACCCCTAAGTCCTTTTCAATCTCCCTTCTGCTTCTGGTAATGATGGCAAGCATGCTCAATGCGCTAACCTATTACTTGGCGACACCAAAGAGCTTTCTTAACACCATCATTGCGGTAAATTTCTCTATGCTTTCAATGTCCGGTGCAATTCTTCTTATCTTCTGGATACCAATAAGCAGGTCAGAATACAAGTACGATAGAAAGTCACGCACTGGATTCGTCGGGCTCCTACTCTGGAATGAAGTCTCAATGGCAATTTTCCTCAGGGTGATCGGATATTCCGTTGCAGGAAGCTCAAACTCCTTCTTTTTCCTGAATTTCTTCGGCTTGGCGGTGACAAACTTTCTTTTCCTCGTTCCAATGGTTGCAGAAATGATCTATGCCATATACAGGCTCATGTCACCCGGCATGTACAGGAGAATTGTCACAGCACTCTTGCTAATGCAGATAGCAGATCCTGCAGTCATCGGCGACTCTTTTCTCGTCCTTCCCCTACTTGCAGCGTATTCTGCCCTGATGCTCTTCTCAATTTATTATGTGCTTGCTTACGCTTACAGGAACAGAACAGGTATAACAGAAAAGGAGGGGAAGGCATCAATGTGGTTCCTTGGAATAGTCGGCATTTCAACAGCAGGACTCATCGCTCCTGTTTTCATAAGACACCCCTTTGGATTGGGATGGCTGGTATTTGCACTTTCCATGATAGCAGCTATGGGGCTCTACTTTGAGCTGGTTCTTTCAGATTCTAAGTCCACGCTTCCTACTGCCGCCTGAACTCTCTTTCCGAATTTTCCCTTTACCCAGTGTCTAACATCATAGAAGAAAATGTTGTCGTATGGGCAAGCCTCCACGCAATCGCCGATTCCAACGCATCTCGAATCCCTGTATTCACCCGCCTTAATAAATGATCCAGGCTGTCCGTAATTTCCAACGGGGCATGCTGTTGCACAGTCCTTGGTATGGCAGGTGACGCATTGATTAATGCTTCTGACCTTAAGGCGGAATAAACCTATTCTTGAAAAGAACCTGTTGAAGTTTCCCCAGGAACAAAACCCAGTGTTTATGCAACCGTAGGACCCAACAAATGGCATCAGGATGAAGACGAGATACCAGGCAAAACCGAACAATATGAGATAGACGAAAAGAGTCGCATCTGTTCCATAAACAGACACTGTCATGAAGCCGGTGGAATTGAAGTAGGACAAGACTGCGGCCACCCCTAGGGCAGTGTAAACAGAAAATGAAACGCTACGGTAAACAATGCTACCTAGTCTGTCAGCTCCAGTCAAAGATTTTGCAGTTTTTCCAGATCTGTTAAATTTCTTCATTGCATTGTAAAAAGTTCCCTGGTACATGGCCGGGGCCGGACAGAGCGTTGAGCATAAATTCCTTGATCCAAACAATAAGGACAGGACTGCGGTTATTGCGTATGAAATTCCAATGGGTGCGAGGTAAAGGGGGGAGAATGCCCCTGCAGTTCCAATGCCCATACTCCACCCTATGAAAGGAACTTTTGCGGGATCAGAGAAGAAAAAACTTGGGAGATAGATGGTATAAAGGGCATAGGCTGACATCATGAGGCCGAGTCTAACAACTGTCTCCCGACTCCTTGTCTTCAAGGCCTTGAAAACGATCAGCGCACCCATCTCAAAACCCATCATTGCATAGAACCACGGGGACAATGATATTCCCGATACACCCACGACAAAATCATAGCCAGCTTTTGCTGGTATCGCATAGGGCACTCCCGATAGTGGAATTATGCCCAGTGAATTCACAAAGGCATTTGCCCCGAAATACTGGTTATCTATGGTTGCTCCCATGAAAAATTCAGCTATGAAAACAAGTAATAGAAAGGAAAATGTCCACTTTCTGTTTGCGAGCCAAAAAAGTTTTCTCCCTTCTGTTGATCTTGAAGGGTTAAGTGCAACATGCAGGAAAATTACCATGTTCAAAAGTGTTCCTGCGGAGAATGCATAAACTGTCCAATTGTATTGCCAGATGAATACTCCGGCCATCATCATTGAGTACGCTGCAAGCAGCAGGAGTAGATAGTTGCCAAGGTAAAGGTGAACAGAGTTTTTTCTGTAAAGATATTCAAAAACAAGTATCAGTAGTGGCGTCATAACCGCTGCAGAAAGATAGACTGTGACCTGGCCCCAGTGAAAAGTTGACACAGCGGTGGGAGAGAGCAGCATAATTATGGACTGAAGAATGAGAATGGTAAGGGCGAACTTAGGTACAAGCTTTCTCAAGAATATTGTTGTCAGGATCATTTCCAAGCTCATTGGAAAAATGAACCAATAATCCGAAATCGCCTTCGCCACTAGTGGAAGGAAACCCTGGGAAGTGGCAAGAAAATCCGGCCTTGTTAGGATGTTGAATTCTATACTCATGATCACTTCATCAATGATCACAAAAAGTATGACGAAGAACTGGAGCAAGCGAATGTTTCCTTCAACTCTGTTGTTCAGTGCATTTGAGACAAATTTGATCAGAAAAGGAATCACTTCTATGGTCATTGTGGCAGCTGATATTTCAAACGCACCATCTAGCGTTATTAAGCCCGGGAAAACCAGATATATTAGGGGACCAACTAGCATTCCGTTCATCATGGAGAGAAACAGATAGACCAGAAGCCTCTTAAGTGGATTATGCGCCTGCCTGGAAATGAATATGAGATAGGACATGGCAACGCCCATCAGGATCATTGCAACATAAAGAAGCACATAATACAGAACTGACACAATTCCACCCTGACAATTGTCCCAATTTCTCAGTCTTATTTCACATTTGTTAGATCTGTAGATATGAAAGTACAGAGAGCAACAACTGGCAACTCAGGTAATGGAGAAATTTGAGGAATCTCCTCTTGAGGAGGATCTATGGGCGATTATAGACCGAGGATTGAGCCTGTAAATAATACTACCCGAAGGAACCTCATCCTGTGCAGTTAGGGGCTTTGGGTAAGCGGTTACACAGGAAGATTAGGTTGCTCTTACTATTCTTACCCTAGTGTCCTTGTACGCGGGTGTCTTTGTAATAGGATCGAGTACCGGGGAGGTTATGTCATTAGCCCTCAGAGAAGCATAGTGGAATGTAGTGAACATTACGCCCTCTGGCAACTCATCAGACGCAATGGCAACAGCACTAACAGAGCCAGTTGAGGATTCGATCTCAATTTTATCCCCATTTAGAACATCTTCCCTAACCATATCCTCCTTGTTCATCTGTATTACTGGACCTAATGACACTTCATTCAGTACCTTTGCTCTTCCTGACATGGTAGAGGTGTGATACTGGCTCCTCTCTCTGCCTGTGATGAGTGTATACGGGTAATTCATATCTGCGCTCTTGTTCCAGGATAATCCCTTCATCCTTGCCTTTCCACGCATAGCTCCATTTACATGAAGTATCTCAGTTCCATTTGACTCTAGGCCCGGAACAGGCCATTGAAGGCCACTGAGTTCTAGCCTGGAATGAGTTATGCCACTCCATGTGGGCATTAGTAAGTTCATTTCATCCATTATGTCCGATGGGCTTTCAAATCCAAGGTCATACCCCATCATCCCGCTGAGATCAGAATAGATTTTCCAATCAGGTCGAGCCTTTCCAGGCGGGTCAAGTATTTTTCGTACAAGTTGAACTCTCCTTTCAGTGTTGGTATAGGTCCCTGTCTTTTCAAAGCCAGACGCCGCCGGAAGAACTACATCTGCATATTCGGCCGTTTCGGTCAAGAAGAGGTCCTGTACTATGAGAAAATCTAGGTTCCTTAAAGCTTGGTCCACACTCTTTGCATTCGGATGAGATCGCACTGAATTTTCTCCTGAAATATACAAGAGTTTGAGATTCTTTCTAATTGCGTCCTCCACCATCTCAGTGCTCTTCATCCCTGCCTTATCTGGAATCTTTGTCTTCCATGCATCTTCAAATCTGCCTCTTATCTTGGGATCAGAGAGATTCTGGTAACCAGGAAGTGAACCTGAGGTTCCACCAACATCGGCGCCTCCCTGGACGTTGTTCTGCCCTCGAATTGGGTTCAAGCCACCTCCTTTTATTCCTATGTTTCCAGTTAAGATTGCTAGATTGACGAGAGAAGAAACATTGTCCGAACCATTTTCGTGCTCCGTAATCCCAAGTGTCCAGAAAATGCTAGACGGCTTGCTAGCAGCATAGCGTTCAGCAGCGGCTTCTATAGTGGATTCTGGAAGACCTGTAATAGCAGAAGCCTTTTCCATGCTATAATTCTTGAGGGAGTCCTTGAACTCATTGTAGCCTTCTGCGAAGTTCTCTAAATATTCTTTGTCCTCAAGATCATGTTCAACGATATACTTAGCCATTGACATGAACAGGTATACATCAGTTCCGGGTTTAATCTGCAAGAACATATCGGCCTGCTTTGCAAGCTCGAGCCTTCTTGGATCAACCACTATCAAGAATGCTCCCTTTCTCCGCGCCTTTTTAATATTGGCACTCAACACAGGATGAGACCTGTCAGTGTTTGATCCAACAACCATTATTGTCTTGGAGTTGAATACATCATAAATCGGATTTGTGGAGGCTCCGGCGCCAAGGCCCCATGAGAGCATAACTGCAGATGGTGAGTGGCAGAGTGTTGCTGATTGATCTACATTATCGCTCTTCACCACGGCTCGCATGAACTTCTGGAAAGCATATACGTCTTCGTTGGTAGATCTGTCGCTTGCTATTCCCCCAATTGACGATCCTCCACTTGAGTGAATCGTAGATTTCATTCGATCAGCCACTGTTGCAAGCGCCTCATCCCATGTTGCTTCTCTGAATACTTCCTTAACGTCTCTTCCGTTTAGTGGGCCTTTCGTTATGCCATCCCTCCTTACCAGAGGAACGGTGAGCCTATCCGGGCTAGATTCAAATTGAAATCCGAACTTACCCTTAACACACAACTTTCCTTCATTTACGCCCTCCGCTACTCCTCTGGCCCAAACTATGTTGTTCCCCTTAATTCCATATTCAATCTGGCAGCCTACAGCGCAGTACGGGCAGGTTGAGGTTACAGTCCTGTCTGCTGGCTCCCAGTTCTTCTCAATCAAGGCACCGGTAGGACAAACATCGACGCACATTCCGCATGATGCGCAGGAAGAACTTCCTAAAGTAACATCATTATCAAATCCAATGCTTGATGAAGCACCTTTTCCCACGACTGATATGACATAGTTGCCCTGCTCTTCATTACACGCAGTTATGCATTTCCTGCATTCAACGCAAAGGCTTGGGTCAAAGCTGATTCCAGGGTGGCTGACATCTTTGTATTCTACAAGCTCAATAAGTGGATCTGTTTTCACCCCATACTCATTTGCGTATCTGTGAAGATCACATTTCTCCCCTTTGTATTCTGGGTGAGGTGGATGGTTTCTCATATATAGACTTATTAGAGTTCTTCTGTATTCAGTAAGACTATCTGAGTCCGTGACCACTTTCATACCTTCTCTGACTCTAGTTGAACAGGCAGGAACCGGTCTACCCGACTCTTTGGATTCTACGAGGCACAGCCTGCAGACTCCGCTTTCATGCCCCGGAAAATTGCACAAAGTTGGAATATTCACTCCGTTCCGTTTTGCAGCAGAGAGTATGGTGTCACCTGATTTTACCTCAATTTCAGATCCGTTAAGCTGCATCTTCAATTCAATCTCCTCCCATTTCACAGGTTCCAGTCCGGCAAATTCCATTGATATGATCCTCGTACTCTCCCTCGAAATGCAACAGTGAATCTAGAAACATCTTGCCCGAAGCCTGTCCAAGTGCGCAGATAGAGCCAGAAATCATTGCTTGGGCAATGTTCTTTCCATTTTCTATATCTGTGGCACTCCCTTTGCCCTGTGTGAAACCTTGAAGCATCCTTTTTAGTTCTACAGTTCCAAGCCTGCAGGGAGCGCATTTGCCGCATGATTCTGTCTCAAAGAATTCTGTCACTCGTTTCGTGATATCCACCATGCATCTTTCCTTAGATATTGCCAAAAAAGCACCAGTTCCCATGGATGCTCCGACCTTTCTGACTGAATCGCTGTCCAAGTGAACTCCCAGTGAACTTGCTGGAAGCACACCACCCGAAAGCCCTCCTGGCAGGAACGCCTTAAGGCTTTTTGGATCTATTTTCCCAATTTTTTGCACAAATTCACTAGCTGTTATTCCCTGTGTAGCAGTGAATGTGCCTGGTGAGGAGACATCTCCGGAAATGCAGAATCGTTTTTCAATACCCTTTGCCGGGTCCTTCAATATGGCTGGAATAAGGGAAAGTGTCTCAACATTATGAACTAGGGTTGGTAGCCCATATAGGCCAACTTCTGTTGGAAAGGGCGGTCTTAGTCTTGGCTCACTTCTCTTACCCTCTATGGCCTCCATAAGGGCGGTCTCTTCTCCTGTCACGTAAAATCCCCTGATCCTTTTGATTTCGAACACAGGATCACGCTTCTTGCTGAGGTCTTTCCTTATCTTTCTGTTAAACTCTTCAATTGCCATCTTTAGGCTTTTGTAAGCGACCTCATATTCCATTTTTATTGCAATGACGATCCTGCTGATTCCATTGGAAACTGCAGCAATTGCAGCACCTTCCAAAAGGGAGTGGGGGTGGAGTTCCATTATCTCCCTGTCCTTAAAGGTGCCGGGTTCACCCTCGTGAGCATTCACAAGCAAAATAGACTCGGAGTTCGCGTTCTCTCTGAAGGACTTCCACTTTAAGTGCACAGGGAAGCCAGCGCCTCCCATTCCACGAAGTGAAACGTCCTCAAGAATTTTTAACACGCTGTCCTGGGTGGAGGAATTCATCATATTGTTGTAAAAGGAATATCCGTCACTCTTCACATATGATTCATAACTCTCTCTTTTTACAAGTACATGCTCCCATCCACTTTCCTCTATCTCAGTCAACCCATGCTCTTTCACTTGAAAGAACCGACCTCCCTTACGGATCACTGGTGCATGTTCACAATAGCCCAGGCAAGTAGTTGTCTCACCGGAATCAAATTTGGAATTATTGCCACTTTTCAGGAGACATGGCAATCCAACACATACTTTGTCTCCCTGGGAGCCCGAGTAAAAAGAGGTATACGACCTCACTCTTGAAATTGGAATTTGTAGCTTCTGAGCTATTTCAATCTCCTGTTCCGACTCAATGGAATCAGGTCCCCCCATATTCTCAATTTCTTCTTTTATCAGACTATCATAAGAACTCTGCAAAACATCTCACACCCACAACGTAAGTTAAACGGAATGTTTGGACTAAACAATCTAGCCTAAATGTTAAGTGAAATAGGGCTCCTGAGGCATCCGAATGTTTTCAAAAGTCAGGGAAAAAGTGGGTTTTCTTCAACCTTTAACCAACGGATCTATTTGAAGAAGGATTCCACAGTCATTGTTGATTTAACAAATACCAGAAAAATTGCGAGTGCGCTGTTTAGTGCTCAAAAGAATCTCGGAATCAATGTGTTTAAAGATAGAAAAGAAAAACCTATTTCTTTCCAGAGCTTTCGTATATCATGAGTTGGCACAAGACAATATCCGTAAAGGCCTTGGAAAAAGCAGTGGGAGCAAGCGTTAAGGTGGGAGATGAGATAGTGTTCATCTCTAAGACTGGAGATAAGCTCTATGCAATAAATGGTGTCTGTTCTCATGCCAAGTGTGTCCTTGGCCAAGTTGAAACGGAGAGCCTGACAGTGCGTTGCTACTGCCACGATGCCAAGTTTAGCTTAGAAACTGGAAAAATGAACTCTCCACCTTATGTAGCACCAAATGCCCCAATGGACAAATTGGGTTTAAAGACGTTCCCAATAAGGGAAGAAGGGGGCTTCATCGAGGTGGACCTTTAGTTTTTTTACCCATTTTGGCTAAGAAAAGACCGAATGCTCTGCATCTGTCTATACAAAGATTAGGCCAATTATTCTTTATTAATAATCCATGGTAAAAGTCGTCGGGGATACTCAACCATGAGTTACCTGAAATATTTCTATATAGATTGTAAATGTGCTATGGAAGACTTGACTCAAAATCCCTGTGTGATACATGCAGCGATGCTTAATATAATGCGCCAGGCTGCTATATATGCAGCGGAGTAGTGCTCACTGCTCATCCAACTCAACAATTTACTTTTCGCTTGCATTCCGATCGTGAAAGATCTGATGTACAGAGTGGGTAATTGTATGTATTCATGTGGGAATTTATGTATAAACATGGCAAAGTTATGCTTCTTGTGCTCGTAGTGGCATCTCTTTTTCTAGCCTCAGCAGGTAGTGAAGTAGTCTCAACAACTCATTCTCCGGCGTCGGTAGCATCACCAAGTGCAGTTGCAAATCCAACTTACAACGTATCATTCCATGAGAGTGGACTAGCCAAGGGCGTACTATGGAGTGTGACGTTCCTTGGAACTAGGACAAGCACGACTGAATTCGCCAACTATACGGGAATTGCAGACAATACGACACACTCTTTTACGGTCAGTTCACCAACCTTTTCTAGCTACACCTACTTGCCAAATCCATCTAGTGGTACGGTCTATGTCCACGGTGGTAACCTCACCGTTTCCATTTCGTATTACAACCAAACTACCTCTCTTCATGTGAGCGGATATGACCTTAACTTCTCAGTTTTTAACTTTCCCTCAGTAATGCCTGGAATCACCTGGTCATGGAGAGCATCAGTGACTGGAATTTCGGTTGCGTACAGCACGACTTATTCAACCTACTCCTCGACCAATAAAATCAATTATTTCACAGGCCTTGTAAATGGAACCTATTCCTACTCTCTTTATCCAGCATACGGGGCATCTCTTTCACCTTCAACGGGTAAGGTTACTATAAATGGCTCAAATACGACAGTGGCAAGCAATGTGTCTATTTTGAAAACTTACCAATTTAAGTTCTATGAGAAAGGGCTCCCTTCAAATCAAGAATTTACAGTGACGCTTCAGGATTCTCCTACTGGTGGGAGCCTGTATTCAAATGTAAATCACACTTTCATTTCTCAAAACACATATCTGGATTTCACTGTGGTTAACCAGACATACAACTATTATATCACCGAACCTACAGGATACGCAGCCTCACCAGCAGAAGGAACCATTACAGTATCGGGTGCGGCCTCAAATTTGACCGTTCTTTTCTCGACTAGTGCGGAGACACATCTGGTGCTCTTTAAGGTAACTAATCCTCCTGACACTACAACCGGTGTCCTGTGGCATTGGGGTGTAACGATTAACGGCACGTTCTACGGGAACTCCTACAATTCCACTCTCCAGGGACCCTCTTTGCCTTCCGGTATTTACTCTTATGTGACAACGTGGTATGGGATTGCCCTGAATCCGCTAAGTGGTAGCTTCGAGATCGGAAACAGTAGCATCACTGTCGACTTGAATATGGTGCCTACATGGTCTGCTACTTTTAAGATCAGCAATCTTGCTTCCTCGGCTTTCGGATACCCTTCATTCACTCTCCAGGTTTATGAGAATTACCCGGGAACAGGAGGTGGGACAATCGCAGGAAATCCCTTCATAAGCAGCGCAGGAACAGCATACATACCAGCACTACCAAATGGGACTTACTATTATTCACTCTCTCCCACGAATGCCTATTACACTCTGAGTCCTGTAAATGGGCAATTCACAATAAAGGGAAGCAACGTATCTGTTAATGTCAAGGCAACAGCCCAGCCTGTATATTCAGCCCAGTTTCTAGAGAAGGGTCTGGTAGGAACATCAGGAATTAGCTGGGGTGTGGTGGTAGATAACGGATTCTTCTATAATGATTCAACATCCATACCTTCAGGTGGATTGTCACATGTTTCAGCTCCGAAGGCTTATTCAGTTCAACTTCCTCAGGGAAGCTACTGGGTCCAAGCTTTCGTTATAGATTCAGGTGGGAATTATCACTTCATGAAGCCAGAACTTGTTAACGTTGGAAGCGGTCAGAACACTTACACCATGGAGTTTGCAACCTCGACCGGAGGAACTGGAATCCACCTGAGCAGCAATGAAATCATCATAATCGGGGGAGCAGTCGCTGCGGCTGCTGCTGTAACACTGCTTTACCTGTTCATAAGGAGAAGGGGCCCCGGCACCTAATTCTTCATCTTATTTTTTTGAGTTTAACATTATCAAGCACAAGTATACAGGAAAAGTGCAATAATTCTAAAAAGACAATATCGGTACTAGGATTACGTTTTGATAGTGATTCTCAGAATTTACGGCAGATATTCTTAACTTTGCAAAGGACCGCTCGCAAAACTATAATCTTTATCTCACTTCTCATATTGATAGTATAAGAAAAACTTGGGTTGGAGCGTGGTTAACATTGCCAGCCCCTTCTCATGCTTTTTCTTTTAGGTGGTCGACGACCGTGAATGGACCTTTGGAAGGGAAAGTTGCATTGGTGGATGGTGCAACGAGAGGAGCGGGAAGAGCTATCGCTGTAGAGCTTTCAAGATCAGGAGCCTATGTATATGCTACGGGGAGAAGTAGCAGAACAACTGGTCAGTCGGACATGGGGAGACCTGAAACCATAGAAGAAACTAATGAACTCATGCATTCGTCCGGGGGAAAAGGAACATCGATTAGAGTTGACCACTCTGATGTTGATGCCGTAAGAAACCTCGTGAACAGGATAAGAGAAGAGAATGGCAAACTTGACATTCTTGTAAATGACATTTTCGGGGGCCATCCCTACATGCAATGGGACAAGAAGCTGTGGGAACACGATATTGCTGGCGGTTTCACGATGCTCAAGAATGGGGTAGGAACACACCTAATCACATGTGCAAAGGCCATCCCATTAATGCTAGAAACAGGAAACGGACTTATTGTGGAAGTAACTGATGGCACTTCAGAGTACAACAGGAATTTTAGGAGAGATGTAGGCTTTTACTATGATCTTGTCAAAGCCAGTGTTGAAAGAATCACCATTGGTCTTGCAGCAGAACTCGCAGAGGAGTCATTAGCAGCTGTTGCGGTGACTCCTGGGTGGATGCGCTCTGAGCAAATGCTAGAACATTTTGACGTCAAGGAGGATAACTGGAAAGACGCCCTTGCCAAGGAACCACACTTTTGCATATCTGAATCTCCAACCTTCGTGGGTAGGGGCATCGCATCATTAGCTGCAGATCCAGAGGTCAAGAGGTGGAGCGGGAAAGTATTGTCCAGCGCTGATCTTGGTAGAGAATACGGAGTGACCGATATAGACGGCTCACTCCCAGACTGCTGGCGTTACCTGGTTGAAGTTCAGGAAAGGGGGCTTCCAGCAGATCCGACTGGGTATAGGTAGCCAAACCCCCATCTGAAAACACTTAAACAACATTGTTAATGGGCCTATGTAATGGAACATATGAGTCCAGATGAGGGATCGCGTGCCTCTTGAACTAATAGTGAAACCCGAGCCACGATCTGAAGATGAATGCGGATTCATAGCAGCTTCCAAAGATATGCGGAAACATGGAACCAAATCACACTACTTACCGTATTCAATTATGGAATATGACAGGATTAGATTGCCAGGAGGAATCTATGCACTCAATTCGAGCAAAGAATTCTGGTGCATTTGGCGAGAAACTCACAGACATCTGTGGAGATGTGTGGTGGAATCGCCTATCGAGACTTCAGGTCTCTATGGAGTCAGAACAGGGGAAAACAGATGTATTATATGTGACAGAGGGGCTCCAAGCCACATGTTGAAGCATTCCAGTTACTTGGATAGGGAGGAACTAATGATTTATAGGTTTCTTCTGGAATCAAAGGACAAGGGAAAAGAGTCCTATCCTGCATGCCACGAAGTTATTAACAGCCATGAAGTAACACATCATCTGATTGGGCATTTCAAGGGGTAAGATGAGGGCCTTCGCCTATAGCGCGCTAGTCATTATTTTATCTCATTTAGGAAAATGGAATCATCATAGGGATGCTTACTAACAGCCATTGTTACTTCTAAGGATAGGTAGGGAGTCATTTAATTATTTAAGTGGATACATGTTCTCCTTTAAATGAAGACGAATAGTCATTCATAAGCTTCCTTCATAAGGATGTGGATATAGTTGTAAAATCCTGAATCTCTAACAGAGACACGTTAGTACAAAGGAGGAGACATTGTTAACGCTGTATCTCCTGATGACTGGTCTGCACACTCCGCATGTTGTCAGAATTCTTTTCTTAGTGCCCATTCCTAGAATTATCCTCCTAGATGAGCGCAATAATGATCCACCTTCCCTGTATTTCACTTTCTGTGCAGATTAAATAAATGTCGACTCTTCTTTAGAAAGCTCCCCCAAATCTGTCGCTCAGTACAGTTCGATGTAATGAACCGGAGCAATCCGAATAAGACGCACATCATCGCTGAAATGTAAATTTGGAATGAGAAAAACCAAATGACATCGTCATTTCCCTATGGTTCAGTGCCAAGTCGATAAAATTCTCACAGGGAAGATTTTCCTCTGGCTTTTATAATTTTATCCTCTGAGATTTTCCTCAATTTTTTACGTATTGGAACGTCGATTCCATATTTCTCCATTAATTCTTCGCACTTTTCATAAAGTGATGCTTCCCAAATATTACCCCTTTGATCCTTTTCAGATTGCTGCATGCACTCATTGAGAACCAATTCGTAATCTATGCCAGTTCTCGCTATAAGCGCCATATCCTCTAAATCCCGGTCTCTCTCAGTCATACCTTTCATGAGAAACATGTCTTCATTTGATAATCTGGATACAGTGAGTTTTCCTTCTGAGAATATTTTGACTGCACGAAGCCTAATTGTATTGGTCAATGCCAATTTTTTCGCAACATACTCGACGAATATTTCCCATCTAAATCCTTCAAGGTTCTCCATAGCAGTTGCGGATAGTTCATTGTAAGATCTGGACAAGCGTTGGGGTTGTAACAAGTGATATCCACATTTTCCAAGAGAACCGACTAAAATGTCATGAACTCGCTTATCTTCAACAATCACATCAATGTCTTTTGTTCCCGGTTTAAGTCCTGCTATTGTCATAACTGCTCCACCAAGTAAATAGATACTTAATCCTTCACTGAGAACTACATCCAACCTCCTCAACTCCTTTGTGATATATTCTTGGTCAAAGTTGCGTCTATCGGGTTCTATCAACCCATCCTCACCCCATACAAATCAGCTTGTTCCTGGAGTTCTTTTGGATCGGGAAGTGGCCATTCTCTTATTCTTCCATTGCTGTCGATATACTTGACAAGATTTCTAGCAATGTCCACTATCTTATATTTGCGTGACTTTTCCAAGAGTAAATTCATGTCTATATTTCTTCTATTCTTTAACGCTAGAAGTAGTGCATAGGTGGAATATGTTTGGCTCTCTGGATCTATGAGCAAGGTGTGAAGAATTATATCTTCCCCTGCTAACGCCATTAAATTTGGCTCGTGGTAATAATATAAGTCCGATGTCAGGAACTGTATCCCATAAGTAGGTGAAACAGTAAGTGCAGTAGGAAATGTTTGATTTGGCAAAATTTCAGGTTTTCTCTTGGCATGATCCCTTATCTTGAATAGACAACGGTAACCGCTCCTCCAAAGAATGATTGCTTCTCTTGGCAGTTTCTCTGTCAGGTAGCTCCTGCTCACGTGATCTGAGTACTCACTGATGAAGCGTGATAAGTTGCTATTCCTGAGTGGCCGCTTCCCAGGGGAGCTGGAATACATTCCGTGCATCGATAAATTATGATTTGCTCTCCAGGAGGAAATGGAAGAGATACCCAACTTAAAACTCTCTTCTCCTGTTATATTCTTGAAGAGTGCTACAATATTGGAATTAGAAATCGTTTCTTCCCATGGAACATATGGCTCAGCCCTGAAGACTTCCCGTAGGGAAATAGCGTAATTCTGACCTGAGATATCCACCAATTTCTTCATACCATGCCTCTTCGTTTTAACGATTCCCTTTTCTTCAAGACTCTTCACAGTTTGAGAGATAGAGCTTTCCGATTTCCCCAATAAGGTCGAAAGATCACGAATAGATGAACCGCCATGGTCAGAGATCATTCTTGCAGTGGCTACTTCACCCTTAGAAAATGCAAATGGTAACATTTTTTCCTTCATATTATATTGCATAATTACGAATAACTATTTAAGTAATTTTGATTTATGAAATAACAGGCAAAGGTTTAGGCACAAGTAAAATAATTTCAACTGTACACTATGTGACTTGCAAGAGATTGGTGGTGATAGGTGGTGTTTAATGCACATATAACGGGTTCCACGATGTCAGAAGTCGCAGTCTGTGGCAATAATAATCATTGATCATAACACCTATCGTCTAAAGCCGCAATATCAGTCATATTAAATATATCCAGATATCTATATAGAATAATACGGATAGGTAGGGAGCCACTTAATTAATTAAGTGTATAACAAATCTGTTTCACTTCAGATGGCTTAAAGCAAGTTTAGGAATTCATCTACTGATAAACCAGCTTGCTTGATAATGGCTCTAATGGTTCCTGATTTAAGTTCTTTGTGTAGAGGGACGACAATGTTTCTGTATCTGTCATTACTTTGTAATACAACGTGATCTCCTTTCCCTTTTCTAACAGTGAAACCATGTTTAGAGAGCGCCTTGACAACATCCTTGCCAGAAACAGCAGGTAGTTTAGGCATCCAGTAGAACTTCCTCGCCAACATCCTGAGGTATGGGCTTTCCGTCTTCCTTGAGTATCTCTATATAGAGTTCAATTGCTTCTTTGATATTAATAAGGGCCTCCTCTCTGGTATCGCCTTCGGAGACACAGCCAGGTAGAGCTGGAACAGTGACAGTAAAACCCCCTTCATCCTGGGGCTCAAGTAAAACTGTAAATTTCATAAATTTTGAAAACAACATTAGAACTTAAGGATTTCGTAGTAAAATTGCCCAGAAAAATAAGCTTGTACAAGAATTCATACTATGCAATTGCGATGAAGTATCACTATCCAGATACATTTAGATAAGTCCCCATACTATCCAATTCTTCGGAAAATCAATGTTAGCAGACCTAAAGTAAAGTGCCAATTCACCCTCATGAAACACCTCATGTTCTGTAAGGAGTCCGATTGCTTTTAGTGGACTAATTTTTCTATAGTTATTTCCTAAATATTTTACAGAAGGAGTACAGTCAATCCATTTTTCTTCAAGCTGTTTGTTGTTAGAAGGTGAAATTTTTGAGCAGATTTCTTATAGGACTCTATTCATCTTTCCAGGAGTCTATGTTTATCCTTTTCAAGAGAATGGTCAATATCTATTCGATAGAAGTCAAGCACGCCCTGATTCAAGGCATCAAGATAGCACTTTCTCATATCTAAGATATGTCTGAACTGTTTACCGAAAGTACCTGCATTTTTTACCGGACTTGCGGAGAGAAGTTCAGAACGGATTGATTCTAGTGAACTGGTAATCAGGGCGTTGTGAAATCTTAAATTTTCAATCTCCTCCGAGAAAAATACTGAAACCACAATAAGGAATTTTATTTAATGTGATAATCCTTCACACAAACACGCCGATATTTCAATTAAGTGCATTCCACAAGCCTATGCATAGAAACGATTGGGTTGCTGCTTGTTCCTATGTTCCTGTAAATAGTTAGAGAATGTCCTAAAATCAGTTGATAAACATGCACCAGTGAGTATATAAACAAAAATTCCCTAAATGTGGTATCACTATCTAATATTACTCAAGGATAGGTGGGGATTTGAACCCCAATAGATGGGATCTGCAGTCCCACGCATAGCCACTCTGCCACCTATCCAGACGCTTGCATAACAAGCTATTCGCAATATGAGGATTCGTTTAATAGTTTTCTCAAAAGTAAGTATTTGGGCGAGTACCACCCAAGCGACATTGTAAATATGCTGAAGAAATAGATGACAAAGTAGATATTCAGCTTAGAGGAACTCAACGATTTATTGGAGAAGTCGTCGAGTCATCTGGGAGCGGCAATCAGGAGACATCTTGATTTCTTAGTCCACAAAGGAGTGAGAATTTGCAAGAATTACTCCAGTAAGTTGTCAAAAGAAAACTAATACGAGTACATGTTCAATATTAATACACGAGTTTAACTAAGCGAGAATGTCTTACTGATTACTTTGAACCTATCTTATTATCCTTTTTCAGGGCCTTAGTTTCTAAGCTGTTTCACCCTGATTTGTTGTTAGTCTTGTATTAGTTATGTTTTAATAGTGAATCAGGTTAATTGTACCTTGTGCCGATTTCAAGAACTAAACTAATTGCAGTTGTACTAGCCGTAGTGGCGATGGGAGTTGGGTCATCACTCTATTATGTATTTGGACAGACCCATTCTCCCCAAGTAGCCTTTGTCTCCCAGAGCACTGCAGAAAGAATAACAGACACCACATTTAATCAAGTGACGTTTTACAACACTACATCCCAATTGCCTGTTAATGACACCGGGATGTATGGAGTCAACTTTGCGAATAGTCAGAACCCCAACGGAATAAATATTGAGGTGGATTCTTTTAATAATACACATTCAGCAACGAATTATTACTGGTACGGTATGGTTGGTGGTATTGTTGGAGCCAACTGGACCGTAAACGCCACTTATCATGGATTTATCTTCTCTTACCTTTACTTTGAACATACAGTACAAGGGCGCCATCTCACGAATTTCATATTGCATGGTGTTGACGGAAAACTGACTCTGCTTATCTTAACTCCAATTCCATCAACTGAATCAGACCTGTTGAATCTTACCCACGCTCAGATAAATGCAATGAATTGAGGATTTGAGTAGCGGGCTTGATAGAAGATTACAAAGATGATTATTAATGCATGTAGTAAGAAAAGCAATATCAAGAAGAGACTTGAAAATGCAAAAGTGTGACTTGACCCCAGCCGTCAGCGGCAATTACAGTATAAATTCCAGGCTCAAATGAATGAAATGTTGGGCCATTAATTCCGCCTGTCCAGTAACCAGAATAATTTTCTGAAAAGTGAAAATTAGTCTCTCCTACATAGGGAGGGATGTCCTGCGAATAATACATCTTTGCAATATAACTATGAGGCAGAAACTGGAACTGGTCGACCGCTGGGATCATGGGGCAACTGTATACGCCTGGCCTTATCAAGTTGAGTCCAACTGCTTGATTCAGGTCAGATACCGTAAAGTTCCCTCTTGCTATGCCCAGCCCGTAGGGAAGGTAGGCGCAAGCATAGGACTGTGGAATGAAGTTACCTGCCAATTCTGGGTAATTATGGGAGGGAGCTAGGATGTTTAAACTCATCCTTGTATTATTTACTTGAACTGACAAGGTAATGTTGTTCCCTGATGTTAATTGGCCGTTGCTCTCTTCAGCATATAGAATAAGTCCCAGAGTACTGTTTGTTACATATGAAATGTTTTGACCAGGATGTACTGAAATGCTGTAGCTCTGCTGGGATAGAACAATTCCAGTTGTTCCGAGTGCAGCGACAGATAAAATCATTGCAACTACAATAAGAGAGCCGGATTTATCCAACTTGATACCACTCAATTTATTAAACAAAAAAAGGTATTTAAAGATGTTCCTGCATGTAGATCACCATTCTATGGAAGTTTTAACTAAAGCATTTCGCCGCGATATTTTTCAAGCATTTGTATGCGCTTGGCAGGGAGGGGATGATCACTGAATAGTCCCGCTAGTCTGGGAATTCTGGCATTTCTCCATTGGTTTACAAGTTCACTGGGATCAACCATGCTGGCCTCGCTGAATCCAGAGAAGAGTAGCATGCTTGCAAAGAAGTTGGAGTCTGTGGGCCTACTTGTCCTATTCCCCCGGCGCCTGTATGATCGACTTGTGCTTATGACTATCTTTGCAAGCGCAGTCTGAAGGTTTGTTGCGCCATTCTCCACGGTCTTGGCAGCATTGATGTCTGCGTATGATTCCCTCATTCTGTTAATTCCAAGGATCATGATGTTGAAGACAAAACTGACAATGACAAGTATTATTGCCACAATGACCATAGCACCGCCATTTCTGTTGCCCATAGCTCCAGAGAACAGTAGCATATAACCGAGGTAAAAAAGGAGTGTAGGAATTAATCCTATTGCCATCAGAAGTTCTACGTCACGGTGTCTCAGGTGACCAACTTCATGACCAATGACTGCAGCAAGTTCATCCCTACTTAAGATATTCAACGCGCCCCTGGTAACTGCAATTCTCTTGCCAGCAAGAGGTGAGCTGTAGGCGAAAGCATTGGGCATGGCCACCTCTGATATGTACAATGACGGGCTTCTTACTTTATTCTCGGCTGCAATTTTACTGACGAGATCCACAAGCCAAGACATTTCAGCATTGTTTGTCTCTACTTTTTTTACTTTGAATGTTGCGCCGATGATATAAGGGCCAACCAGCCACTGTATAAGATCAAGAACGAGGATGAATGCAAGTATAAACATCAGTGAGCTCAGAAGTGTTGTAATATTGAGCAAATATCTAGCAACCAGTAAGATTATGCCGGCCGCAATCAGCGCTATTAGTATTCCTACTAAGATAGTGCTTATTCTGAGCTTAGTGGAAGTTAAATCCATCAACAATGCATTCAGATCCCAGATTTAACCATTCTTAATCCATGTAATGAAATCCCGCTCCTGAGTTACGGTTTTGATAGTCACATTCCCACTTTGAAGATAAGCATGGGCATTTTTCATAGCTTCAGCACTATCTATATCTCCTCACGAAAAAGGTAAGAACTGCCCCAACTAAAATTACTGCTGCAACACCATACATCAAGATACTAAGAAATTGCTCGCCGGGGTTCCCCATACCCAAGAATACTGCCAGCGTGGAAAGGGCAATTCCTCCTGCCAGAAAATACAGTGGGCTGGGCGGCTCCGGAAGCTTCGTTTCCCTTTCATCCTCGGGTTCGATCTCAGAAGCATCCGTCCCTTCGCCTTCCCCATACCAAGTTACTGTCTCAGCGCGTTTCTGCTTCCTGTTAAGGGCGCGATAATAAGCGCCAGTATCCTTGGAAATTGTCATGATCCTGGCACCCATGCCGATCAGGAAGGCAACAATCACCAACACGGCACCTCCAAATATATATGGGTTGAATCCTGAAAGATAGTACTTGTTTGCGCTAAAATTCAGCTGGACATAACTCGAGGAATTGCCTCCGTGCAAGGTTACTAGGATTGTAACTTTTTCAGGGGATTGCATGTTGTGATAAGAGTAGTTTCCTATACCAGAAACAGTTGCATTGTCAACAGTCCTTGTCTTTTCTGATGTGAATAAGGAAAGAGGCAGAACAGACACAGACAGGTCCCCATAGGAGCCTCCACTCAAGTTGTAGCTCAGATTGAAATAGCTGCCGGGAGGCAGATCATAAGTCATTGGTACACTATTGGTTCCAGATTGTATTGCAGCTTCGTTGAGTTCAACACCAAGGTAGTCAGAAGAAGTTGATAGGGGCAAGTATACAAATGAAACAGCCAAAAGGAGGATAAAAATCGGAATCAGGAAAAGCAGGATCTGAATGGTTCTATCTCTTCGCATCGCCAGAAGAAATCTCTTCCTTCCTTTTCCTCGGCTTATATCCTTAGACGGCTCTGTTTTCTTGATTTGCCTTATTTTGGGGCGACTCAACTTTTTCTTCCCAGCTTCTTGACCTATTCCTGTAGGCATAATTAAATATTTGCAGGCATCAAGACAACAATTGCACAACCCACCATCGTAAACTATAGTTGACTGACGCTTCAACTGTTAAAAGCTATTTAGACCGGGGCATTATTGTACATGCATGAAGAAAGGGGAGCGCTTCCTCGCCGTCGTTATGGACGATGTTGACCCAAAGACAATCAAGAGCCAAAGAAGCTTCAATAATGTAATAGTAAGACGTAGGTCATACGCTGTAGAAGTTGACTTTCACTCTGAAAATCCGCAAGAGTCCCGCACCTTCCTTGACAGTTATACACGAACACTTGAATTCAGAAAACTGAGCGAGGAAGGAAAAGCGTATGATGATGCATATTTCAAGTCTCTGTTGGCCCATAAAAACGAGATCATAGAGGAGGCAAGGGGGATGTTCCGCGACGAGCGGTATTGGGAGGCACACACTGTGCTCGAAGATCTATGGAAAGGTTCCTATGGCATACAGAAGAGACTGCTTCAAGCTTCAATAATCATTGCAGCTTCGATGACACATTTCCAAATGGATGAAGTAAGCACTGCACATTCTATGTATAACAAAGCCCTGGAAATGATCAGGAAAGCTTTAGGAAAAGATCCTCAGGAATATGGATTGCCAAAGGATTTTAAATACCCTGTAAAACTGCCGGACATTTTTTGATCTTCTTATAACTTTGGTACACGTGATTTTCTAATCTAACAGATTTGGGTTCCGAAGAGACCCCCCTTGTCTTGTGGACCCAGACTCAGGTTTATTAGACATATTTCGATGCCGGGAACAATGCAAGAGATAGCCTCAGTACTGAAGAAAGACTCAATCGGAAAGGAAGTATCCATTCACGGTTGGGTCTACAGGATTAGGAGCAGCGGAAAGATAGCCTTCGTAATTGTCCGCGATGGAAGCGGAATTGTTCAGACTGTCGCAAATGCTGAAAACTTCAAACATGAGGAATTCAATACTCTTGCTTCTCTTACGATCGAGAGTAGCCTTGAGCTCAAAGGCACAGTAACTGAAGACAAACGGGCAATAACTGGCTATGAAATAAAGATAAAAGAGTTCAGGATTTTCCAACGGAATGACAGCTTTCCAATAACTAAGGACCAGAGCGAGGATTTTCTTCTTGACATAAGGCACCTTTGGATAAGAAGCAGGGAGTTTACTTCGGTGCTTAAGATAAGATCCACTCTATTCAGGTCCTTCGCCGATTTCTACTACCGGAACGGATATTATCAAGTCCATACCCCTTTTATGGTTTCTACTGCGGCAGAAGGCGGCTCTACTTTATTCAAAGTACCATTCTTCGGGGATGAGGTTAGCCTTACCCAGAGTGCTCAGTTTTACCTCGAGAGCTTGATCTTCAGTCTTGAAAAGGTCTTCACTATAGGACCGAGCTTCAGGGCTGAGAAATCCAGGACTAGGAGGCACCTGACAGAGTACTGGCACGCCGAGATGGAAGTAGCATGGCTTGAGAATGAAGCACTTATGGATATAGAAGAGCAGATGATTGAATTCATGGTCCAAGAAGTTGTCAGGAACAACGAGGAGGACCTCAAGATATTGGGTCGAGACATAGATAAACTCAGAAAAATAACTGCTCCCTTTGAGAGAATCAGGTACGGGGACCTTATGAAAAGGGCCAGGGAAGAATGGGGCTTGAACTTTGAATATGGCACAGATCTGGGTGCAGACGAGGAGAGGGAATTGATGTCTCACTTTGAAAAGCCGATCTTTGTAACCCATTATCCTGCAGACCAGAAATCTTTCTACCACAGGCCCGATCCTGAAAACAGAAAGGAAGTCCTTTGCCACGATCTTCTCGCACCTGAAGGCTATGGCGAGATAATCGGGGGCGGGGAAAGAATATGGGAGCTTGACGTCCTAGAGAAGAGAATGGAAGAAGCCAGGCTCAACAAAGAAGACTATTATTGGTACACTGACCTCAGGAAATACGGAAGCATCCCGCACTCAGGATTTGGCCTAGGCCTTGATAGGGTAGCAATGTGGGTAATGGGGCTGCAGAACATCAGGGATGCCATACCGTACCCCAGGACCATAAGAAGGACCAAGCCATAGACTAGCTCAGTATCCGCTAAATATTAATTCGCAATACTCAGCCATGAGATTGGTATCCCTCCCACAAACCACAATTTTAGCTGCTGGAAGTGGTACTCATTAACCCTTTCATTTCTGTTCTGAGGGGAAACGAGCCAGATCGAATACCTGTATGGTTCATGAGGCAGGCTGGCAGGTATCTCCCAGAGTACCAGAGAATTAGGAAGGGCATGTCCATACAGGACATATGCAGAAACACCGACGCTGTTGAGGAAATTACAAAGCTTCCTGTTAACATTCTCGGGGTTGACGCGTCAATCATTTTTTCAGACATCATGATACCTATGGAAAGCATGGGCTTTGATATATCATTCAAAGAAGGATTTGGCCCCCTAATAAGTAATTCGTTGCTTGAGGTACCAGACATGAGGGGAATTTCAGAATTCGATCCTACCAAAATCGGCTATCCTATTGAGAAAAGTATAAAGACCTTCAAAAATTCCAATCCAGACTTGCCGCTAATAGGATTTACAGGGGGGCCAATTACTCTGCTTTCATATGCGGTAAAAGGAGCATCGGACAGAAATTTGCAAACAACAAAGGCATTTATGCAAATGCGTCAGGGAACATACTCAGATGCAATGAGGCAAATCTCAGACATGGTTGCTGATTATGCGAAATTGCAGTATCAAGCCGGAGCGGATGCCATTCAGATATTCGATAGCTGGGCAGGATCTCTGTCTCCCTATTCATTCCAGGAATATGTCAATGTTTACCTATCTCCAGTGATTAACGAAATAAAGTCTGTCGGAGTCCCTTTGATTTATTTTGGTACTGAACTTTCTGGCCATCTTGAGCAATTGGCTCCCTTGGATTTCGATGTTCTTAGTACAGACTGGAAGACCCGCCTGAGTTCTGTAAGACAAAGGACAGGAGACAAATTCATACTACAGGGAAACCTGGATCCGTCAATCGCCGCATCGCCCGCGCATATCAAAGAGACTATGGCAATAGTAGAAGATATTGGAGATGATCCCAGATTCATATTCAATCTAGGGCATGGTGTGCTGCCAGAAACACCTCCTGAAAATCTCAGATCAATCTCGAACTATGTCCATGCATTCAGGTGAGAAAGTGAATACTGCGGCTCTTCTGATGGCATATGGAAGTCCGACCAGGACTGAAGATGTGATGGAATACTTGGCTGGCATATACGAGGGGAAACCAGTGCCACAATATGCCATAGATGAAAATACTAAGAAATACAGAATGTTCGATGGAAAATCACCGTCTAATTTAATTGTCGAGAGCATTGCAAGGAAACTTTCAGGGGAACTGGAAAGAGTAGGCAAATTCCAGGTCTTTCTGGGAAACAAGCACTGGAAACCTTCTCTGGAAGAAGCTGTAAAGGAGATGTCACGTGATCCTCCAGAGAGAATCATTGCCATACCTTTATTTCCATTTCCCTCAATGAATGTGGAGGCTTCATACAGAGTGCCGCTTCAGGAATCCTTGACTGCTCACGGCGTTTCCTCCGATCTAATCCTAGTCAATGGCCTCCATCTAGAGCCCTCATTCATGCGTTCCTGGGAGGAGGTACTAAGTAATTATGTCTCAGACCAGGAAGACGATACATTCTTCATCTTTTCTGCACACAGCCTTCCTACGATGAAGAGTCATGAAGAAGCTTACAAGGATTCGTTCTTTGAGACTGCCAAGAGCTTAGCATCCAGTTTGAAAATGAAGCATTTTGGAGCAGGCTTTCAGAGCAGGGGAAAGTATGGCAGCTCCTGGCTTGAGCCCTCTGTTGACGACATCTTCAATCAGAACAAGGATGATGTAGACGAATCGGTGGCTGCAATTCCTCTCGGATTTATATATGATCATTTGGAAATCCTTTATGACCTCGATTATGAGTTCGGAGGTAGGGTCAGGGACTCAGGTAAGGTTTATTCACGTTCGCCCTTGCCCAATGACAGCCAAAGTTTTGTGGAATGCCTGAGGGATACTGTTTTGAACGCATTATCGACATCTAATTAACTAGCGGGTGATTCTGCATAATGGAATCAAGGACAGTCTTTGTTTATAATTCTCCAGACTTTCTAAGGAACGTATCAAAAAAAGGGACAGAGAGCGACATTACTATTCATCACCGGAAGGACGGTGATATAATAACAACTTTCATGGAAGCATCAAGGTACCCAGAGAAACTGTCATCACTGACTGATTGCGTATACGTTTCAGACATACAAGTGCTTAATGGATCTGAGCTAAACAGTGAATTTGGCGAAGTTATTCTCGCCCTGGACTTGATGCGCAAAGATATAGGATATTTCCTGATTTCAGATGATTCCCAAAAGGATAGGATTTCTAAAGTTGTTCGAGGAACAGTCGCAGAGAAGTATGAATTCTTCAACGGCAATCCCATGGAATTGATGGATCGCCTCAATGCAGTCCCAATTCCAAAGTCAGAATCCGGAAGTACTGCAGTAATAATAGACCATTTCTTCAAGGTCAAGAGTGTAGGCACCGTCGTTTTGGGATTTGTTCTAAAGGGAACTCTTGAGAGGCACCAGAAACTTTTCTTGTCAGGAACTGAAAAGGAGGCTCAGGTAAAGTCAATTCAGATGCACGACGAGGATCAAGAGCTTGCGAACACAGGTGCAAGGGTAGGATTAGCACTGAAAAACGTGGACGCTGAAGAGCTGGAGAGAGGTCAATTTCTTACCTCTGAAAAACTGAAGATATCAGATTCTCTTTCTATACCTGTATTGCACCCCATGATAAGGCAGAAGCTTGATGGAGACATGGAAGTCTTTGTTAGCGACAGGATGCGTTATCAAAGAGGCTTCATCGAGGGCAGCAAGGTGAGGTTGGAAAAGGGCCTTCCAGTCTACGGAGATAAAGTGTTAGTTTCCAATCCCAACCTCAAGCCAAGGATATTGGGACTCTCTGAATTCAACTGACACGCGATATCTTGCTCTGAAGCATTTCTTCCGTGCCTATGTCGTGCCTAAGAAAATAATCTCCCTTTATTCTCCAGAGGTTTTCCTCGACTTTTCTTGAAGCATCGGGTATGTTGTCCGCAAGGCCCACTAGAGCTAATGACCTAGAAGTACTCATCTGCACTTCATTAAGTGTTCCAGAGACTGCTGCATAGTATATCTTGAAGTCATCTGGAAGCTCATCTGCTGTAATTTTAAGTCCCGAAGGTACTGGTTTTGAGCCGTAACCCCGAGGGACAACGTATTTCAAAACTGATGCCTTGGGAATGAAATTCATCTTTTTCCTCAGGTTACCGTCGACTATTTCATGCAGTATTTCAACCATATCGTCCTCAAGGAGTGTCAGAACGTTTATGCTCTCTGGATCTGCGAATCTGGCATTTATCTCCACTATCTTTGCTTCTGTGCCAACTTGCATGAACTGGCCGTATATCACCCCTCTGAAGGTATAACCTTCCTTGTTCAGATGAAATACAATCTTTTCAAGTATCTCGACAGCTTGATCAGATACCTTAGAAGAGACAAAAGGTAATTGCCCGTCAGCAGACGAGATGGCTCCCATTCCTCCAGTATTGGGCCCCTCATCATTCTCGTAAGCACGCTTGAAATCCTGTACTAGAGGGAAAGGTGCAATTCTTGTGCCATCTGTAAAAACCTGGAGGGAAAACTCTTCACCTGAAATTCTCTCTTCCAGCAGGACCTTTCCATCCCTCTCCAGTATCTGCTTCCCATACTCCAGTGCATCGCCTATGGATTTGAGCTGAACACCCATTACTTTGACGCCTTTTCCACCAGTAAGGCCAAGCGGCTTGATGGCATATTCTTTGTCTGAGGTTTCAAGCAGGCCCTTAAGATCACCAGCATTTGTGAAAACCTTAAAATCTATGTTTCCAGGTATGCCATTCCTTTGGACAAACTCCCTCATGAACTGCTTGGAAGTTTCGATCCTAGAAGCTGCCTTACTTGGTGAGGCAACTCCAATCCCATTTGCGGAAAGTTTGTCAGCAAGATTGGTGTTTAACACAGGATCCGGGCCGATGAATGCAAGATCTACCTTCTTTTTCAATGCATATTCAAGTATTATGTCTTCGGCAAGCTCATCGTGCACTAGGGTGTCTTTCGATAATGAAACAATTGAAGGGTTCCTGTTCTTTAATACTGAATAAAGCTCTGCGCCGCCCTCGCATAGTTTCCTAGCGATGGCATCCTCCCGTCCGCCACCACCTACCAGGAGAATTTTATCCGACATTTTCGTGACCATCCACTCTTCCCTTAACAAGGGTGCTGAGTTTTCCCTTGCTAATGTCGAAGTATTCATAAAATTTCTTGGTCACATTGTAGATTTCTGTGTTCCTGTATTTGCGAGAATATATCATCCCTTTTCTCTTGAGGCTCTCTACACAATCCGGGTACTTCGATCCCACTGCAAGCTTCATATCACCTTTCTTGACGTCTGAATTTGCCGCAATATATCCGAGTGCCTGGAGTTCTACACTGCTGAATTCCCTCTCAGAGACTGACTGAACATCCTGGACATACTCTTTTCTTAGCTGCAACTTATATCTGAAACCGTTCCTCATTATCTCCAGTGCAGAATTGTTTGAACTGTACTCCCTTGTGAGCTTCTTAAGTGCTTTAACAATCTGATCCTTATTGGAAGAAAGCATTATGGCCATGTCAGATATCGAAATCGGAGTTTCAGTCGCGTAGAGAAGTGCTTCAACTCTCGGTTTGATATCCATGTCTAGATTTATGGTTCTTAAATATTAAAGTCTTTCCAGTGGTAGAGCCTTCATATCACAGAGGGTTGTTGGGAAGAAAAAGTAGTGTGACTTGCTGTTTCTTGGCGTTTTGCAAGATGACACTTTAATACATGTACCATATTCTTAGGAAATGAGCGAACAGTTGATCACCGAGGACAGAAGATCCAAGTCCTTCTCTGAGGAGGCTTCTCTTCCTGAGTCTGGTAGAACTGAAAAGGAGACCTCAACATTCTACCTGTGGTTCGCTTCAAACTTGACTGTTGCAGATTTTGCCCTAGGTTTTATTCCCATCTCACTTGGGATGTCAATCTTTGACTGCATTATTGCACTTGCAATCGGAAATGTGCTTGGTGGGATACTGCTTGCACTCATGAGTGCAATGGGGCCAAGAACAGGCCTCCCTCAAATGTTGATGGGTATGCGCCCCATGGGAAGGATACCTGGAAGGATTATATCGTTGCTGCAGTGGAGCAATACCGGGGGATGGCTGACAGTCAACATAGTTATAGCATCCCTAGCGCTTTCAACAGCCTTTGCCGGCCTCAATTACATCATATCAATAGGTCTTTCTGTGATCGTAGTCGCAATCGCCGCATTTCTGGGGGGTAAAGCAATACATGGATTTGAAAAGATCATGTCATTTGTTCTTGGGATAATGTTCGTTTTTTT
Source organism: Thermoplasmataceae archaeon (assembly GCA_046704405.1). Taxonomy (GTDB): domain Archaea; phylum Thermoplasmatota; class Thermoplasmata; order Thermoplasmatales; family Thermoplasmataceae. The sequence goes on from JBJKSA010000024.1 coordinate 51,977, forward strand.
GACTGTATTTTCTTTGACTCAAACTTCTCTAATATCCGCTTATGCTAGTTCCCCTGTTATTCCAGTATATGCGGCTATGGGAATAACAATAGCGGTCTCATTCTCCTATCTAATGTCATGGAGCCCTTATGCCTCTGATTATTCAAGGTACATTAGGCCAGGCTCATCCACAAAGAAGGTATTTGTCTTCACCTTCCTGGGTGGTGCAGTTGCTTCATTCTGGCTTGAGATTGCAGGAATGCTCGTGGCAATCACAAGTGGGGAACCAACAGGCAATCCCGCGGGAGACCTTTTTTCCGTGCTGGGGAGCTTTGGTGTCATAGGCATGATTGCACTATTTCTTGGCGGTCTGTCCGCGAATTCCCTGAATCTCTACTCTAACTCTGTATCTCTTAAGGCAGCGGGGGTAAAGATGAAGAGGACAAATCTTGTGATCATCGTTTCAATTGTTGTCATGGCCATATCAATAATAGGGTATGGAAAATTCTACAGTTTCTACGAGACTTTTCTTCTCATACTGGACTACTGGATTACCCCCTGGATAGGTGTGGTGGTGGCTGACTTCTTTATAGTCAATAAGGGTGCACAGATGAGCAGTGACCTTTTCAGCAGATCGAACTGGAAGGGAGTGGCGTCATATGTTATTGCAATTGCGGTGTCTGTTCCTTTCATGGCTCCGCCAGTGAATTTTATCGGGCCCGTAGCTTCCATGTTAGGTGGAGTGGATGTTAGCTACTTTGTATCCTTTGGTCTGGCTATTGTACTATACATCGCCTTTAGCCTACTTGCGAAGAAAAAATAAACCATCCTGGTCATGATGTCTCAAGATGGCAGTCCTCAGTGACGCACGAATTCTGGAATTGGTCCAGAAGGGTGGTTTAATCGCTTCTTCATTCAAGAACGAAAATGTGACTCCGAACGGATATGACATAACAGTAGGTTCTGTCAAAGCAGAAAACACTGATGAATCAGAAAGGCTAGACATCCCTCCCAGGTCTCCCTTTTGGACTTCTTCTGAAGAAGTTTTCAACATGCCTCGTAATGTGGCCGGTGAAATATTCATAAGATCGAGCTTGGCGAGAAAGGGCATACTGGGTTCATTTGGGTTCATTGATGCAGGTTACCGGGGTGCTCTTACACTTGCATTCTTCAATGGATCATCCTCGAGTATTCTCATTGAAAGAGGGAATACAATTGCCCAGATTGTTTTCTTGCAGATGGAGGGGGCTGCGGAAATAGCCTATGGTGAAAGATCAGGCCATTACCAGGACAAGCAGGGCATCAATCTCTGATTTCTCGTCTCATCATAATTCAAGGATCATCGCCGATTTTAATTTGTAGTGATTCCAAATTATGGAGCGGGAAAATGTGGTTAAGAGACGTTAGATTCAAATGTGAACAGGAAAGCAATGCAACTCCCAAACAGATATGGGAAATAATCTCAAAATGGGAAAGGGTTCCAGAATTTTGGAGAGGAACCCGTGAACTGAAGCCATTGGGGGAGGACACGTACCAAGTAAAATTCGCTTTTCCAGGTACAGGCACCATGAAGATCCACCTCGACGAATCAGCTTTCACTGTCACAGAGAATTATCTCAGGGGCCCGTTCAAGGGAGAAAAGAAGACTACTATAACAAATGAAAATGGTAGATGCATGCTAGAAACTGAATGGAATGTGAAGTTGTCGCCAGCATTCATGTTTGGAAGATCTTCCATAGAAAAGCACTTCAAAGAGGGCACGGAGAGTGCCCTTAATAGGATTGCAGAGGCATCGGAATCCAAATCTAGTTGATCGGGATTATTTTGTCCCTTTTCTTGACTTCGAACTCCAGAAGATCGGTGCTTAGCTCAGACCTAGGGAATATTTGTGTGGCCTCTTCAAGCAGCGTGTTTACGTCAGCAACTCTTGGACTGTAGTGGAACAGGAACAACTTTCCCACCCCTGCAGCTTTGGCTATTTCTGCAGCCTGTCTTGAGGAAGTATGGCCATACTCGTTCACGGTAGGCTCAAGAGTTGAATCTGTGGTCGTATCATGAATCAGGACATCAGCATCTATGGCAAATGACTTCATGGACTCCATTGGCTTTGTGTCACCGGTGTATACTACCTTCCTCCCTTTTCTGACACCCTTTGCAACTTCCCTTAGTTTTATTTCCTTTCCATCCAACACCAATCCTCCCTTTTCCCTCAGTTCTTCAAGCCTCCTTGGTGGAACGCCAAGCCTGTCAGCCGCTTCCTTATCAATCTTTACAAGATCTGGTTCTTCCACGGAATAGGAGAGTGCTGGTACCGGGTGATCATTCAAGTGAGTTTTGACAATGAATTTCCCGAAATCGTAACTCTCTCCAGGATAGAGCTGGTGGACCTTCACATCAAAACCAAGCGTGTAGTAGCCCACATTCAGCGCGTTAGAGAGTATACGGATTGCTCCAGGTGGGCCATAAAGGTTCAGTGGATCAGTTCTATTGTTGAAAGACATGCTTTGAATCAGCCCTAAAAGGCCGAGGAAGTGATCTCCGTGGAAATGGGTGATGAAAACATTGTTCACTCTCATGAAGGATATGTTGCTTCTCATTATCTGCTTCTGTGTCCCTTCCCCGCAATCAAAAAGATTAGTTATTTCATCCAACTGCATTGCTACTCCTGGCAAGCCTCTTTGCGGGACTGGCCACGATCCACCTGTGCCCAAAAATACAATCTTGAAGTTGGAAACCATTTGCCTCAAAATAGGAATAAGAGGGTATTATTTGTTGTTCATGTCTCCCACAGAATATGTAATATTATTAAGGGGAGGTACAAGGTCAGCTTCTTGTGCTGAATGCGTCTACTGAACCAGGAAAGCCGTAGTAACCATGGTCCCTTTTAATTCTTTCAACCTCAGAGGGGAGTTCCTCAACTGTTGCAATGGGCGATTTCTTGCAGAAATATTCCCAGAGGTAAGTATCAGCTTTTACGCCAGAGCTGACCAGATATTCTTGGATCATTTTCTTAAGAGTTTTTCCCTTCCTATCGAAGTCAGTCAGGATTATTATTTCCCTGTACTCCTCAGCGAGATTCTCCGAGAAGTTCAGGATACTCTCTCCAGAGTTTACCTGTATTATTGGTCCCTTGAACTCTATGCTCCTCAGGCTGGACACGTCGTTCTTTCCTTCTACTACAATTGGGACAGAGAGATTCTTGGTCCTGTACTGCTCAAGAATTGAAAAAACTCTTGGTTCTGCCAGAGCCATCAAGCTAGCCTACTAAATGCCTGTAAATAAATGTTCTGGTGATATCTAGTCCCAGAATCTTCTGTTCCTGGCGAAGTCCATTTCTGCATTGAGTATGGCACGGACGAAATCTTCATCACTCGCATAACTTACTTCAAGAAGTCTGGTACCAGTCTCGGGCCCAATTCCCCTGGCAGCCATCACCATTATTGCCTTCATCCCCCTCTCACGCACCAGATGGGCATTCTTCACTAGCCTTCTCCTGGTCTTGACAGCATCTTTGCTGTCACCTTTGGCGGCACCAAGCAAATCCCTTTCAAATGGTGAAAGGGACGCGACAAGATAGCTCCCACAGTTGGGGCACTTGATGGAAGCTATATCCCTTATCTTCTGGGTTCTAACATTCATGCACCTGGTGCAGTACAGAGTTACTTCCTCATTCTGGATCCTCTTCATTACTGACTCAAGAATTGTCTTTGTTGGCTTGAGAGGAGATACGCGTTCTGAATAGTGAGTCAAGAAAACCTTCGAGGCTTCTGAAAGCCCGTCCCTAAGGACGAATTCTATATTGTCCTGGATCTGTCCCAAGTAATCATAGAGGGTGGGTATATCCATATAATCAGACATGAGTTTCCTGATTGAATCACTGTAAACTGGGGTGTCATGATACGCCTCCACTATCTTTTCAAACCTGAATCTGCTTATGTCTGCTTCGTTGCTGACAATACTGAACTTTTTGGCTTCGTACAGAAAAACTGAAGAAAAGAATCTCGACCTTCTTGCAACTCCTCTAATGTAGGATTCAATCATCTCGGGCTTGACACCCAATATAATGTTCTTCATATCGGCTGCTTTTATTTTCCTGGAACTCCTCATATAAATATGGTAAGGAGAAAAGTCGACCTCGACGCTCTCGCCTGTCATAGATGCAACAAGGCTTGACAGTATCTCAGCCAAGGCGAAATTTGCCCTGGTACCAAGCAGAATCTGTATGATAATCTCTGCCCCATATGATTCTATGACCACTTGATCCAGTGTGGCAGGTCCCTTATCATACCACTCCTGGATATGTAATCTTGAATCTGGCTCAACTTCATCAAGAATTCTGCCCTTTTCCCGGTTCGCCGACACCTTGCTTGTGACATCAAGAAGTACAGGGATCTCCTCTCCAGACCATTTGGGGGCGATTGCTGCAGTAGAAAAAGGTTCAACCAGTATCTTTTCTTCATCAATTCTTATGGTTCTCCAGGTGGTCCCCTTCATGACGAAATAACTGCCCGGCTCAATCTCATTGACAACGTACCTTTCGTCCAATGTACCAATGAATTTTCTGTTTATTGTGTCAATAACCTTATAATTCTTCTCACTCGGAATCATTGATATGTTCTCGATGTAGTATCTGAGAGATCCTCTCCTCTTCCCAATCTTTCCGTCCTGTATCCAGACCTTCTCTATGGAGGCGAGGAATTCAATGAGCCAGTCGAAGTCTTCCTCACTTAAGGTACGGAATGGATAAGCTCCCTTTACAAGGCTGAACATATCTTTTCTTGCTATGGCTCCCGTGAAGTAAAGTTCGTTTAGAATCTGGTTTGCAACAGTTGCCAGAGAATTCTGCCTTATTTGGATATCTTCCAGATGCCCCTCCTTGATGTGGGAAACAATGGCCATTGCCTCCTCCAGCTCAATGATATCACTGCAAATGACATACCCCTTAGAGACTTTCCCAATCCAGTGCCCCGATCTTCCTACTCTCTGGATGAGTTTGTTTATCTGTCTAGAGGAATTGAACTGAATCACGAGATCAGCAGAACCAATGTCTATTCCCAGTTCAAGGGAAGATGTGCATATTAATGCCTTTATCCTACCTCCCTTGAAATCCTTCTCAGCAGTTTCTCTTGATGATTTAGAAAGAGAACCATGGTGTACCTGCACCGATGGATTTCCAAGCCAGAGCCGGAGCCTGAACGCAATATCCTCTGCCGCACTCCTTGTATTAACAAAAACAAGGGTGCCATTGTGATCCTGTATCAGAGACCACATGTAAGTTATGGCGCCTGCGTATCCGCTGTCACACCCCATCACTTCAGCTTCCTGATCCGATGAATCAGGAGGGATGAGAAGAGTCATCTCCAGCTTCTTTTCAAGTTCAACTCTGACTACTTCAACTGGGTCTGTAGGCGAAAGGAACTTAGAAAGTTCGTCTGCGTTACCTACTGTCGCTGAGAGCCCGATTCTCTGAAAGTTGCCCGCCACAGATCTCAGTCTTTCGAGGGCGATTGCAAGCTGCGATCCCCTTTCATTTTGGGCAGCCTCGTGCAGTTCATCCACAACAACATACTTCACATTACTGATTATCTGCCTGAGCCGTTTACCATTTAGCAAAATCTGAAGGGATTCTGGTGTAGTGATAAGAATGTCTGCAGGATGTGTTACGATTTGCCTCCTGTCACTTGATGAAATATCACTGTGCCTGACTTGTGTTCTTATGCCAATTTCTTCTCCGTATTCTATCAATCTTCCAAGCATGTCACGGTTCAGTGCTCTCAGTGGTGTGATGTAGAGAGTAGAAATTGGGGTCGGCTCCTCATTTAGGATTCTGTGGAATATAGGCAAAATGGCTGCCTCTGTCTTGCCGCTTCCAGTCGGGGAAAGGAGCAGTGCATTCTTGCCTTCCATAAGTACAGGAATGAGGCCAGACTGGGCATCTGTCGCCTCAGAGATTCCATGAGACTCCAGCATTCGCACTATTCTCTCGTCAAGGTGCCTAAACGGTGTCTCAGTCTTTCCTTCCATATATTGTGCAATCTCCGTGGAGAAATGTAAGAGCTACAATATGCTCTTACAATATTAATCATGGTCTTTTTAATGGAAAATAAAACCGTGCCCAAAAAAAGGCCTCTGGAGAGGACAGCCCAGAAGTTGTAGTAAAGCTCCCTTCAGAGGACGAAAAAATCAAGAGGGATTAAAATTCATCATCGTCGTCTTCATCGTCCTCATCATCATCGTAGTCCCTTCTCTTAATGAGGTCTAACAAATCCGGGCACCTCCACGACAACTAACATTACTGATTATTTATATGTTTCAGCTGTTTTAATCTGGAGTCTGAAACCTAGAACCTTCGAGCATGTTAGAAATAGGACCGTGGCGCTTGAGATCAGAGATAAAATCTAATATACGGGTCTCAATAACCGGTCGATATAATGAGCGATAAACTTGCAGAGGTAGAAATTTCAAAGGATGGTGAAACATACTATGTCACCATTACACTCGCTTCAGGCGAAGTAATCACCCTTGAAAATGAGGATTTTGAGGAGGTCCTGGAACAGGTAGCTAATGACCTTCAGGACAGATACGGCGCATAGGCGGGGATGGCCCAGTGGTACGGCGGTAGCCTGCTAAGCTATTTCTCTTTGAGAGCGAGGGTTCGAGTCCCTCTCCCCGCGTACTATAAATAGTTCGCTATATTTACTGGTCTGTGAGCGATTATCGATTCTGACCGTGTAAAGAAAAATAACAGATTCTGATATTCCTGTGGAAAGAAACACTTATTTATGGAGATTTTGACATCAATCAAGTTCACTCATTCAGGCACATATTTGCGTTTGGTATTCAGATCCACCTGAACTGCATCTGGTTCCGAACTCATTCTGTTACAGTTTCGGAACATAGTAGTAGGTTTGAAGCGGCGAATACCACTCAACTTTGTGGGTATCTGGGTTCTTTATGGTGGCGCTCTTCAGCTTACCCGATGCTACAAGCGAGGAAATTGCACTGGCAATAACTGACTGAATGTAGTAAACACGCCTCAAATTGCCATAAATGAAGTACTGGTTCAACGGCATCCACTGTCTGACAGTTTCAATATCAAAGTCACTCTTGTACGGAAGATTCTGGTCGAAAATGCCGTTTGCTATTTCCTGAAGCGTAAGTGCCTTGTCCTTGTGGGGTCCGAACAAATCGAGTATTTGAGACGCAATGTCAATCGTCACTTCACCAGCCAGCTGTTCCATTGGCATTGGCATGAAGAATGATACAAACTTGTTCTATAAATATTAAGCCCCTTTGAATTCTGAGGACTTATTTCTGATAGCCGAACAAACTATCTTCTTTATCTGGAATGGCGCAAATTCCTGAGGCGAGTTTTCCCTTCTCCAGCAATTCACCTGGCAGGCATGGCATTTGAGGTGAATGCGATTCTCTGAATGTGCCGAATCAAAGCTCCCTGACTTTTCTTTCGAGGTTTCCCAGAACATCATAGCCATGGGACGGCAACAGCGAAGTGGCACCAGACTTTGCGACAATCTCCCTGAGCTCTTTCACCATCTGGTTCCTGAACTCCACGCGCTTCTGGTCCGGCTGTTGTTCTTCTGTTTCACGCGGGAACCAATCCGGCGCGGGAAGGATCATTCCACCTGAATCCCCAATTGCATTGTCTCCAACCAGGAGTTCCTTTTCTTCAGTTACAAGGGCGTAGTCTTCACCAAATTTGTAGACTTCAAACCCAATCACTTCTCCTTCTTTGAAAGTCTCATAATCCCCAATGGCCTTTACGTTAATCACTTCTCTAGGGTCCAGGGAAGACTCATCCTGCTCTGGAAGATACACGGGAATTCCCGTTTTTCTGGCAATGTATTTGGCAGCCCTGGTATGGTTCTGGGTCGTAAGCACCAGGGCCTCCGGGTTTCCAAATCTTTTAGCAGCATCCAGCAGGCCGGGAACCAGCGGTGGGTCAACAAATACTATTCCTGTTTCCCTTACAAACAGGTGGCCTACCATCAACCATGGTTCTGCAGGGTCTGGCGTAGACCAGCTAAATGCATTCTTCCTGACAGGTGTGAACATATGCCATGATATTCGGAGGGATTTAAGAATTTACGCCAATCTCCATTCCAATATTCTGTTCACATAGGTACTGAGTATCAGGATATACCCCTGTGCATTGAGATTTCGTCGGTGTACCGCCCATTCCTTTACACAGTTTTTGGAATTGTTCCGCATTCCCCGAATCCCATCTTTTTGTAAAGAGAAAGGGCTCTTTCATTCACTGTGAATACGGTTAGCCTGGGAATAGTGAATTTTCCGCTGCATGCATCAATGATACCGGCAATCAGGGCCTTGCCTATTTCTCTGTTTCGGAATTCTTCCCGAATAGAAATGCCAAGCATTCCTGTATGATCAGCCTCAGAACCTGGTCTGAGCCTGTGAACACCACATATGCCTACCACTGCCCCTCCATCTTCTGCTACAAGCACAACAGCATTACCTTTCTTGGTGTCTGTATAGAGGTTTGTGAACCATTTCATCTCGGGCTCAAGGGCTGGCTTTTCGTTGAAAAGGACAATTCCGAGGTCCTGGTTCTTTTCCACCTCATCGTAAAGAGAGTAATAGTTTGACAGTAGATCATGGATGTCGTTCCACATCAATTCGCGAATCGTCAATGCGTAAGAATTGATTCACATCAAGAAATCTTTTCTTGAATTCCCGATATACGGGCCCTCGGGAAAAATAAGTATATTAAGCA
>JBJKSA010000025.1:0-115518 GCA_046704405.1 Thermoplasmataceae archaeon
TGTGTACAATACTAAATACCGTAGTAGGTTTATAAAGCGTACTTTTCACCGTTCTATGCCTGAAAAACAGGCAAGAATGTATGAGCTGTACTTTTCATATCCTTCTGAACTTGATGTTTTTCTTCAAGAGGTAATTGATGGCGTCCTTCCAGAGCGTTCTATTACCCAAATGTCTTATTACAAAATCGTCTATAACTTCAGTAGATTGACTAAAACCCACCCCGAAATCATCGTTTATTCGCATTTAGTTGGCAAAGGCGAGGTGCCAGACGAGGACTTGAAGCAACTCTCTGGGCTTGATGATATTACTTTTAAGAAGGCTCTCCAGAAGCTTCGCAAGATGGGGTTGGTCGAATGAGAAGACGCCCCTTGAGTTTTAAAGCCAAGAGGGAGAGGTTCAACAAAAACGCCAGAATCCATATTAAAAACCTCATAAATGAGGAGAGAGCCAAAGTTATACTTGATGTGAACAAGAACGCAACAGGGAAGACTACCCGTTATCTTGATTTATTCGTGGAATCAGAGAAGTCAATTGCTTTCGTTGTTCACAACCATTCACACGGATTAGAGAAAGAGAAGGAGTTGAAGCGGAATCACCCTCAATTCAATGACTATGTTCTACTGATGAGCTTTGAAAAAATCTGCCCTCTGTTCAAAGAGTTTGATGATAAGGGAGACGTAGTTATCGATGAGAAAGGTGAAGAAGTACTGAAGGAAGAGTTAGTTGACATAGCCCAGATTTACAGGAAAGCTGGCATTCCAGCTGGTGAAATTCATAAGAAGATGGATGAGAATTATGAGAACTGCCCATACACATTGAGGTGGAGCAAATTTCACAAGCTCGGTGTCCAGAAGGCCATTCTTTCGCAACACATGTTAAACGCTCTTGAGGGAGGAGAGCGTGTTTTTGATTTCCTTATTTTTGATGAGGTTGATAATCTGCTCGGCTTTAGTGAAAGCCTGACACAAGAGAAGATTGGGAATTATGAAATCGAGTTTGAAGAAATAAATCCAGAGCCCTTGACCTATGACCTCGGAAGCAACAAACAGATCATTGTTAAATTGAAAGAAATCAAGAAGGAGCTGAGGCAGAAGGTCGATAGTGAATTTGATGAGTTGGTTCAGACATTCAAAGACCTGGAGGCAAATGAGATTGAACAGCATCCTCAATTTGACCACATGCTATGGCTCACCAAGCAAAAAGAGATAACTGACAACATCTACGTGATCGAAGGCAAAGACAAGATTCAACGCAAGACTGATTACAAGCTACTCCCGATGCTGACACAAGTTCTTCTCGTCTTGACAGATCCTTCCAAAGCAACTCTTGATGATGAAGGGAAAGTAATTTCCACCTCTGTCAAGGTTGATGGGGTAATAGAAGAAATCCTGCCAACTCTGATTATCGCTTCGGCAAGGATGAGAGAAAATATTTACATGGAGAAGCAGTTGGACATAGCATTCGAACTCGCACGGATAAAGGCAGAAGGGGACATTGCAAAAGACCAGCTCTCTTATCTAAAAGAAAGATTGTACAAGTATCCAGAGAATCCATCAGCCGATGATTTCCCATCTCCTAAAGATGTGAAACCTATAATGGCATACGTTTATGATCCGAAAACCTCCACCTCTAACAAGAAGCTCAAAGATGCGGAGAGATTCGGAGAAAATTTGAGAGCCTTAATCAACGGCTGGTTGGTATTCAAGAAGAATCCTCACCTGAACATTAAAGTTGATGACAAGCGGAGGGTGAGACTTATTACAATGAAGGATTTTGAACGCCAGCTCTTTGAGAAAGGCAAAGCTCTGGACAGCATTGGTGGAAGGGGTACCCACAAGACCATCAAATTCTTCATGGGTTATTCCAGCTTCATCGAAAATAGGACGTTTGGGGGAAAGTCAGCAGGGTCTAATCCAGACTTCTCGATTGCTTACATTCTCCTGTTTGGCGATTGGCTCAATGGAGAATATACCAGCTTCCTTCAATACCTGTATTATTGTGGTCATCAATACTCCAAATACACGAAGAGCAACAAGTACGGGTTTGCTCTGGACAAGATGACGCCAAGACCCGTGGAAGAAGACATACTCAACCTTATTGGACTGGAATTCAAAGAATATATACTCGTGTCAAGATATGAACGGCCTGTGTTTGTAATTAGCCATTTGATAGCCAGCAACTTCAAATATTTCAGGGAACTGTTCAGTAAATTCAACATTGATTTGCAGATGGTTAATGTTTAGCCTTTATATACCGCCTTTTTTTGCTCTTAAATTATAATGACGAAACAAATACAAAAGTCAAGACAGACCCAGTAAATTGTTATTCTGCATGTTAAAATAAAGGATTTCGACTAGTCTGGAAGGGCGTTTTATAATATTATATAGTAGTACTAGGGTAGCGTTGTCAAAATTAATTTGCTTATTATAGAATTGAAGTTCAATACACCGCAGATGTTGTGTTACTCTGGACATACGAATTATTGTTCAAAAATTCTTAACTTACCGTTTTGTTTTGGCAGTATATTATAATGGCGGAATTGGGTAGTATTTAAAGGAAATAGGGGTAAAGAGTCATGTGAAGGCAATCGCCCTATCCCTTTTCCTCTGTTTTTTCTGTTGATTCCGTCGACGCTGAGGAAGAATTGTTCTTTACTACTTTCTTTTTAACCCTTTCATACACAACTGCAACCACTATAATGACAACCGTCCCAATTCCGGCGTATTCGGGCTCTCTGAAAAGCCACGTACTGTTTGATGTTATCAAGAAAAGTAATTCTGTCAGGAAAATGACAAATAATAATATTAGAACCACCACAATTGCTCCGTTAGGATGACCCGCGTATAGTGTTGTGAAACCAATAAGACACAACATTACACCAACGAAAAGGAATATGAACCCCGTAAGCAAATTGGCAGACTCAAACATTATAATCACTCCGTTAGCAAATGATAATGCGAATGAGTCAATCAACAGACCATAGAGGAAGTGAGAATTTCTACGCGCATTAGTTTGTTTTACTAATTGTCCTTTTGGAGATACTGTCGATGGTGGAGATTCCCCCTCTTGTTTTTTCTTTGCAAATTGAGCGAAGACGTCTTCTAAACTAGTATCTTTAAGGCTTGGAGCTTCCTTGAAAGTATCTGCAATCAGATTCTCCGCGTAAGAAAACATGTTCTGAAGCGGATCATTTGTTACAGAAAATGTCAGGATGAGTCTGGCAATTAGGCTTATGAAGAATAACATTGTCGGAAAGATGTAAATTAGGGTCTGAAATGGTGCAAGAGAAACTGTGAGACTCAATGCAAAGAATAAATCAGAGTATTATTAAACATTTTCATCGCTTCTATTCTGTGTGAGTTCTCGATTGTTGAGGCATATGAACGAAAAAAGAGTAAAAACCACTATGTTGCTCCAATATACTGGCCTTCTATACTTTCCTATACCAAAATTCCCTTAGTACCTAATACCTATAACCGCTTTCAAATACGGGCAAATACGGGCTTTCAAAGGTATAGGTAAGGTAATTATACCTTCAAGAATTTTTGACCGCCTTATTTTAATTCTAAATTTTGAATATATAATGTAGCAATTACAGAGACATGGCCATTCCAGAATACCTTAACGCTTCTAATCTCATTTTCTCCTCCGCCGTTCCCGTTAGGAAAAAAAGGGTATTTGTTTGCCTAAAATTTAGGAAATATACGTACCCTTTTTGTTTTAAGAAAAAAAGGGGGGTTTTTTCCTAATTCAAGCCAGTTGGTTCTAACCCATATATTTGTTCTTCAAATGTCCGAAAGTAGCATGTTTTACGTTTTTTCCTCTTGGCAAAATAATGTGCGGAAGTTCAAATTGGAAAAGATGTTCGCAATACTCTGGATCAATCCTGTCCGACAAACGTTAGACATTTTTATCAACAACATTAAATATATCTAATCGTTGTATTTTGTATCGAGATAACGTAGATGGTGAGGCAGGGCATGACTGAAGTTGAAAAATCTAAAACCGGGGATAGCAAAGGTAAGAGAAGAAGAGCTTCAACCTTGTATCCGAAAATGACCCTAATGGACTCATTAAAACTTGCAGAGTCCATAAAACAAAACAACAATTCAAGAGCATATAATAGATTGGATTTGGCTGATTCTGTGAACCGTAAACCGTCGAGTAGTGCGTTTAAGAAGATGATTTCCTACTCCTACTCCTATGGTTTAACGACTGGAAATGAAAAATCAGAAAAGATATCGCTAACACCTCTCGCGGAATCTATAGTTTCCCCCAGGTCTGAAGAAGAAAAGAATGCTTCGCTGAAAACAGCGATGTTGAAGATGCCTTTCTTCGAAAAATTCTATACACACTTCAATCAAGGTATGCTTCCTAAAAAGGACTTCTTACTGAACACACTACATAGGGAATATGGGATTCCAGATGAAGATTGTGAAGAATGCTATGAAATAGTTGTAAGAAATGCCCAAGAGCTTGGTATACTGGTGCAGCGGGGGAACTCTGACTACATCCAACTAGATCGGCTTTCTAGTACGGTTGTGACAAGTGGTTCAGATGAAACACCAGAGGAAAGCGACCCTGAAGTCCAAGAATCAGAGGAAACTGATGTTAAGCAGCTTGAAGAGATGTTCCCCAGAGAGACTAGTAAACCAACAGTTGAATTAGCCAAACCCAAAGTGTTCATCTCACACAGCAAGAACAAGAGAATAGTGGAGCAAATAAAGACTATACTGAAATTTGGTCAGTTTGATTATGTAGAGGCTGAAGAAAGGGAGTCGACTGCGATACCAATAGCCGAAAAAGTCTTCGGTCTCATGAAAGAATGCAACTGTGCGATCATAAATTTGAGTGTCGATGAACAGGAAGCAGATGATGGTAACCACCATCTCAACTCAAATGTACTTATCGAGATAGGAGCAGCTTTCTTGCAATATAACAAAAGAGTCATCCTTCTTGTAGATAAAAGGCTATCAGCACAATTGCCAAGTAACCTACATGGACTTTATAGAAGTGAGTATCAGGGTGATGAGTTATCATTTGATACGGCCATGAAACTTCAAGAAGCACTAACTGGGTTTAGAGACCAAAGTTAGTGTTACATCAATAGATGATTAAGGGCTTAATAACAAACTTATAAACTTGTTGCGTATGTTAAATGATGAACTACAAATGCAATGATTGTGGATTCACGACCGAGTTAGACCAAAGGGCAACGGAACATCATACCAAATTTCCTCAACATACAATACAATATTTGAGAAGGAATGGCGTTTGGGAGAATGCGTATATTGACTAATTCTCTAAAAAGTCAATGAAGTAAGACCAGTGTATAAACATACATTTTATTGGATTAACCCTCCAAAATTTAATATAATTTCTATACGTATATATATTTACAATGCAAAAGCGAAAGCTGACCTTATTGGTTGATGAAACCCTTATAGAACGGGGTAAGCGGTTAGGGTTAAACTTGAGTCGGTACTTTGAGACCCAAGTTGAAAATTATATAGCAAATTTTGATGCTATGAACTCACCCCAGACCCTTCGCAAAACCCCTAATATCAACAAAAGCGCCGGGGGGGAGATTCGAACTCCCGAGCGAACAAGCGCAATAGATCTCGAGTCTATCGCCTTACCAGGCTAGGCTACCCCGACTTGCTCCTAGATGATTGGGACATGTATCTTACTATTTTCCTTGAGCGTCGACCCTGTAATCCTTCTTCCCACGGTTTGTTCAGACCGATAGACTTGGAATTGCGGCTGATGTTTTGACAATAATAGGACCTCACTCGACTAGAAAATCCTGTTCAATAATTTTTGCAATAAAAATTAAGTATTATCCTGTGGTTAATTTTAAGTGGCCTCTGATGAGGATAGCGTAAGAGCCTTCTTCCGACCAGCAATACTTACCCTAGGCTTTGTAGGGTTGGATCAGTACCTTAAAACGAAAGAGACAGTTTTGGCAAAGTATTCCAGATACGCACTTACTGATTCAAGGCTTATCAGAATGAAGAAAGTGAGTTCGTCAAAACCTGTGTATGAGGCGCTAGAACTTGCAGATATACGATTGCGTAAGAAAGGAGGGATATCCCAGCCCAAGTTTCTGAGCCTTTTTTCCGCAATTGTAATATTTGTCCTTATTGTTCTTATAGCATCAGCTGTCTTGTTGGCACTTCAGGGAGGACTTTCGTTTAACGTCTTCTTAACCTTGATTTTTGTTGCTACTTTGGGCGGAATGCAGTTTTACTATTACAGGCTCTATTCGAAAAACACCTATTCTGTGGAGTCTGATTATCTATCGCACCCATGGATTATAATTACATTGGGTCAGCAAAAAGGAATTGATTTCGTTAACAAATTGATGGGAGTCTCTGGCGAATAGAGTGAGAAAAGTCAGGAGAAATGGGAAAAGGATCAGAGAGATTAGTTTGTACTTTCCTGTTTTTAATTTCTCATTTCGATGCTCAGCCCTTTAAACAATAGATCCATTATGGGAACGGTTACAATGAAGGCAAGTGATCTCTTTGTTAAATGCTTGGAGGAAGAAGGCGTTAAGTATATTTTTGGTCTACCCGGCGAAGAAAATATAGATCTTGTCGATTCACTTTCGAGATCACGTATTAAGTTCATTGTCACTCGGCATGAACAGGGTGCGGCCTTCATGGCAGATGTTTATGGAAGAGTTACCGGTAAGCCTGGAGTATGTCTTTCAACACTCGGACCCGGGGCTACTAATCTCTTGACCGGTGTAGCCAATGCGCACCTTGACAAGGTACCTTTGGTTGCTATCACAGCACAGGCCCAGACTACGAGGCTCCACAAGGAATCACACCAGAATGTTAACACATTAAAGCTATTCTCCGGAATTACAAAATACAACCAACCGGTGACTGACCCATCGACCATTCCTGAGATAATCAGAAAGGCATTTCACCTGACAACTCAGGGCACTCCAGGCGCTGTGCACATACAGCTTCCTGAAAATATTGCAAAGGAAGAAACGGCAGAAACGCCACTTCAACCGGTAATCACGTATCCGGTGGAGCCTGAGGACAATATCTATGATAAAATATCCAAAGCCATAGACAATGCTAAGAATCCAATCGTACTTGCCGGAAACGGTGTGCTCAGAGAGCATGCCGCAAAGGAGCTCAGGGAGTTTATAGATTCAACAAACCTCCCCATGGTGAATACCTTCATGGCCAAGGGGATCTTGCCCTTCGATCACCCGAGAAACCTCTTCACAGTTGGAGGTAAACCTTATCCTGAAGGACTCAGACCATTGCACTCCTCTGATCTGGTGATCGCTATTGGATTCGATCTTGTGGAATATGACCCCATTAACTGGAATTCTGACCGAAAGAGAAGTATCATAAATATTCATAATGTGTCGCTGGAAACAGACGAACACTTTCCTGTAGAGATTGACGTAGTAGGAAACCTCAGGCTAATTCTCAAACATCTCAAGGGAAAGGTGAAGAATAGACCTGATCCACAGGAGCATGATAAGATCAGGGAAAGAAGGCTCAGTGAGCTTATGTCCATACCGAACAAATACGAGGAGCTCCCAAGGGAAATGATGAAAATCCTTACTGAATTAATGCCTGAGAATGCCTTTCTCATAAGTGATGTTGGGCTGCACAAACTGTGGGTATCAAGGTGGTATCACCCGAAGAGACCTGGAAAGACCATTATTTTCAACGGTTTTGCTTCCATGGGGGGATCTCTGCCAGGAGCCGTTGCGTGCAAACTTGCAAGTGATAATGATCCGGTCGTTGTTGTTTCAGGCGACGGAGGTTTCCTGATGAATGTCCAAGAACTGGAGACTGCTAAGAGACTTGGACTCGCGTTCACAATTGTGGTCATAAATGATGAAAAATACAGCCTAATCGCTAAGGAGCAATTACTTTCTGGAGTTCCGGTAAGCAATATATACTTCACAAACCCAGACTTCACCAAACTCGCTGAGAGTTTTGGCCTTAAGCATTTCCTTGTCAAGAACAAGGAGGAGTTCAGGGAAGCCCTGAGCAAATCAATTGGAAGCATCGAAAGAAACTTGATTGAAGTAATTCACAGAGAAGAAATGCAATGAAATTACTGGACTAGCTTGGCATGTTCTTTCATCATGCACCTGTCCATGACCACCGATATCCCGTTGGATTTTGCATTATCCCCCGCCTCCTCGTTAATGACGCCTTCCTGCATCCAGATCAGCTTTGGTTTCAGCGCAATTGACTCCTCCACTATTTCTGGAACAGCGTCAGGTTTCCTGAAGATATCAATTATTTCCACTCCAGCCTTCTCTGATATAGACTTCAGGTCTGGGTAAGCTCGTATTCCCTGCCACATGTCAAGCTTCGGGTTTATCGGGACTATGTTAAATCCATGTTCCTTGAGGTAGCTTGCAACCCTGTAACTGTCTCTTTCAGGATTGTCAGATATCCCTACCACTGCGACATTGCGGTAATTTCTTAAAAATTCTGGTATCTTTCCTTCGTCATAACTCTTCATAGGGTAAAAAGCAGAAATAAAGTTATAAGTTTAACTGAGAGTCTGTTTGAAGAATCGTTTAAATAGGGAGTCAAGAAAGACAATTCAATTTATATAGACTTACAAAATATCCTACTTCCATGTTCTGTTCCAACTGCGGAGCACTAATGTCTCCCACTAAGGGAAAGTATGTCTGCAATTCCTGCGGGAATGAAGTAAAGAAGGACTCCTCTAACGGCTCAGGTAGCCAGTACACGATCTCTGGTGCAGCAAAGGAGACAATAATGATTACAGAGGAGAAGAGCGGAGAACCTCTGGATTCAGACGCAGTCTGCCCAAAATGCAGAAACTCAGGGGCGTACTATCTGCTTAAGCAAACAAGAGCTGCTGATGAGCCTGAAACCAAGTTCTATACCTGTGCTACCTGTGGTCACAGGTGGAGAGAGTACTGAATCTGCTGACATACAATTTTGATAACTTTCGAATAGTTTTTCGGAATTGATCATAACAATCAAGTAGGAGTGGCATAAATGAAATATCTGGAAATAGGCAACACTAAGGAGAAGCTTCCTGCTGTAGGTATAGGAACCTGGCAGATGGGTTCTGGTTCAGAACAGTCCGTAAAGGCTATTCAGGCATCAATTGAAAGTGGCTCTAGATTTGTTGATACTGCGGAGGCATACAGAAATGAAGAGATGGTTGGTAGAGCAATAAAGGGATATGATGATGTCTTTCTGGCAACAAAGGTATGGCCCTCTCACTTCAGGTACGACTCAGTAATCAAGGCCTGCGAGAACAGCCTAAGGAAACTGGGGAGAGACCATATTGATCTTTATCAGCTGCACTGGCCAAACCCCAAGGTGGACATAGCTGAGACCATGAGGGCTATGGAGAAGCTAGTGGATGATGGGAAGATAAGATACATTGGTGTCAGCAACTTCTCGTCCAAACAGATGGAAAAGGCGCGTAGCTCTATGAAAAGCCACGATATTGTGTCAAATCAAGTTGAGTACAGCCCCATGGTACGTGATTATGAAAAGGAAATACTCCCCTATTGCCAGAAGAATGGAATCATCCTAATTGCATACAGCCCTCTCGGTAGGGGAAGATTCTTCAGTTCGAAAAACAAGGCTCTTCCAGTAATAAGGGAAATAGCTGCAAAATATGGCAAGACTCCTTCTCAGATTGGGTTGAATTACCTCATATCAAAAGCGCAAGTTTCAGCAATACCGAAAACCTTGAACCCGGACCATGTGAGGGAAAATGTAGAAGCCGCTGACTTTAACCTAGAAAAGGAGGATGCTGCAAAAATAGAGGCAGCGTTGCAATCCTTCAACTACAGATCTATGAAACAGAAGTACGGTATGTTTCTATCCTTCTTCCTGAGATTATTGTAAGCAGGATACGACACAGTTATATATCATTGAAAATTTTTGAATAAAATGGTTCTTGACAACCTCGGAAGCTCACTCCGAGATACTCTGAGAAAGATTTCAAGTTCAAGCTATATCAACGCTGATACGGTGAAGGAGGTAGCGAAGGATCTGCAGAGAGCACTCCTGAAGGCAGACGTAAATGTGAAGCTCACCTTGGAGCTGACACGTAAACTTGAGCAAAGAGCGGCAGATGAGAAACCCCCAGCCGGTATGGCGGATCAGGACTATCTTGTAAAGATCATCTATGAAGAACTCCTGAAGATACTCGGCACGGAATCCAGCATTAAAGTGGCACCGCAGAAGATAATGCTTGTTGGCCTTTATGGTCAAGGTAAAACCACCTCAGCAGGAAAACTTGCAAGATTCTTCAATCGGAAAGGGCTCAATTCAGGACTTATTGCAGCTGATGTACACAGAGTGGGCGCATACGAGCAACTGGAGCAGGTTGCAAAGTCTGTAAATGCGCAATTTTATGGCGAAAAGGGACAGAAAGATCCGTTAAGAATCTGCAAAGAAGGACTCAAGGATCTTGAAGATGAGAAGATTAAGATCATTGATACCAGCGGCAGAGATTCCTTAGAACAGGATCTCATAGACGAAATAAAGAAAGTCAAGGCAGCAGTGAACCCAGATGAGGTTCTTCTAGTGATGGATGCAACAATCGGGCAGCAGGCTGGTCCTCAGGCAAAGGCGGTAGATGACGCTGTCGGCATTACAGGCGTCATCATTACCAAGATGGACGGAACCGGAAAAGGAGGAGGCGCCCTTAGTGCTGTATCAGAGATCAAGGCTCCCGTTTACTTCATAGGAACGGGTGAACATATGGACGATTTTCAAATATTTAATCCCAAGAAGTTCCTCTCCCGCCTTCTTGGTCTAGGTGACCTAGAGACATTACTTGAAACAGTGAAGGACGTTGATTTCACTGAGGAAGAGGCAGAGGAATCCATGAGCAAGTTGATGTCAGGCAAGTTCAACCTCAAGGACATGTACGAAATATGGGAGAAATTCTCAAAGCCTGGCCTTCTGAGCAAAATATTTGACTCCCTCCCCTTGGCGAGAATGCCCGGCGGGAACAAGATAAATCCCGACGATATAGAGAATGCCGGAAACAAGTTGCAGAGATACAGGGTTATCTTGGACTCCATGACATTTGAAGAGCTTGAAAAGCCCGATATTATAAACTCTCACAGAATCCAGAGAGTCTCTCGTGGTTCCGGCAAGACAGAACCAGAGATCAGGGCACTTCTCAAGGAATTTAAGATGATGAAGAACAATGTCAAGATGATGAAGGGGAATAGAGGCTTCAAGAAGATGCTAAAGCAGCAGATGAGGGCCGGAAACTTCGGCCTTGACGAGGCATTTGAAGGAGTGGAGTAACCGGCCACTCTTAAGCCAGTAGGTTTTCTAAACCCTCTAGAGGTATAACTTTACTTTCTTTGCAGCACCTTTATTCTGTAGCTCCACCGTCCTGACTCACTCTCCGTGACCTCATTTAAAAGTGTTGCATGGCGTTGAAAGTACTTCATGTCGGCATTCATATTGGGGAAAAGGTCTCCTATCACGAAGTATCCTCTTGGTCTCAAGGCCCCAAATACTGTATCATAACCATCGAATCTTTTCTTTCCAAGATTATGGAACACGAGATTTGAGACAGATAGATCAAAACGCTCATCTGTAGACAGTGGGAGCCTGAGGTCATGCTCACGAAATTCTACCTTTTTTTCCAATCCAAGTTTCTTCATATTCTCCTGCGCCTTCTGAATAGACGTTCCTGAAAGGCTGTTATGCCCAAAAATGTCAACACCGAGCACGGAACAATTTGGAAGACAGTTCGAGACTACAGATGAGAGAAAGCCAAGTCCACAGCCTGCATCTAGAACTCTGATTTGCATCTCTTTAGAAAAAAGACCGTTCAAGAGAGATATAAAAGCCTTTTCTGCCTTTTCCCTTAGTTCTCTGGATTGGGTTTCTGTTGAGTGATGATATGTTCCAAAATCTACATCCATCATCTCATACAACATGCCAAGGAATATCTATCTTTCAGGTGTTTGATCCGTTATTAGTTTCGTAAGCATCTCGAGTTATTGAGATTCTCTATTATCCTGCCTGTAAATTTCCTCCATAAATCTTTCTAAGGACAGGGAGACCCTAGTTCTTATGCGCTTACAGGCAGATGATTGACAAAACAAGCTACAATAATATTATATGAATACTGCTCTTGATCATCTTAATGGGTCTCTTCAAGGACTTCTTTGATGTAAATCAAGAAAATCTCTATACCACTGCCGAAGGCTTTCTTCAAAAAAGGGGTGATTTTAGAATAACTCAGAGGACAAAAAACACGAGCCTTTATGCAGAGGGAAGTAAAAACATAAACGAGATAGGTGTAGGTGTCGGTCTTGTACTTGGAATACTGTTCCTCTTCCTCTTCTTTCCTCTTGGGATAATCATTTTCATCGTTGTTGGTGTTATCTATGCAGCATCGCCTAACAACTCAATACATATGGATATACAAAGTGAGGGGGGAGGAAGGAGTTCGATATCAATAACTTCACAAGGCAAGGACGCGACAAACGTTACTGAAATAATCGCGAGAAAGTTGAATGAATCCCTTAAGGAAAGGACCGATGAATTGCCGTCAGGAACTTGATTTTGAAATAGGCGTGCCTAGTTAAAACAACCTAGGATTACACCACTTCCTGTATTATCAGCTTTGTAACTTCAGATAACAAAAGTGAAAACTTGCTTCTAAGGCAATATATTAAAAAAATTGGTTTAGATGAGCTGCTCCAGCTCTTCAACTAGTTCGGGATATTTCCTCTGGACTGCCTTCAGAATTTCCTCAACAGAAATCTTGTTTAATTCAAATTCCGAGACTGCATCAACAAGTTTATCCAGAGTCTCGTCCGAAAGCCCGGATAGCTTCTCCTTAGCCATCCAGTTCCTCAAATGCTTCCTCTGGAACTTGTCCTTTACCATCTTCTCGTACTGATTCATCATCTCTTGGGAGTAATCCTCATTGTCAATGGCGCGTTTGGAGACCTCTGCAGCGTACTTACCGGAAATTATTCCATTTGCTATTCCGCCACCTGTGATGGGATCTATCAGTCTGGCAGAATCTCCTACTAGGAGAAGGCCAGGCAATGTAAACTTCTCACGGACTTTGGAAACTGAAACTCCTCCAGTGACCCATTGGATTGCCTTTCCCTTTGAGTAAGCGGGATGCTTTTTGATCCAGTCATCCAGATAGTTCTTTAGAGCGAATCTGTCATGAAGCCTGTCTATAGAACATCCTATTCCGACATTTGCCTCGTGGTCTCCCTTGGGAAATACCCAGATATATCCAGATGGTGCGCAGGAACCTAGGTAGAAGTCTGTGTAATCAACGTCAGAGTCAACGCCAATCATTCTGTACTGCGCAGCTGAGATGATGTCATTCTTTGCCAGAATAACCGACTTGAGTCCTGCCCACCTGGCAAATTCGCTTTCGAATCCATCAGCGGCAATGACCATTTTTGCTCTGATCTCTTCCATGAAACCGTTGTGCCTTACGTGGGCACCCACGACTTTTCCATCCTCCTTAATTACAGACATGGCCGGTGACTTGACCCAGACATCTGCACCCTCTGACGCAGCCAGTGCTGCAATATGCTTGTCGAATTTGTCCCTTTCAACAACAAAACCCACTTCATTTCCGGCTTTGTCTGCTGTTAGTGTTATCGGTCTCCTCTCAGAAGGGCCATATATTCTGGCGCCTTTTACTTCGTCTGAAACCCAGTGTGGATCGGGCTTGATGTCCATCTCAGGCATCCAGGCCTTTGAAATTCCCTCACCGCATCTGACGGGCGAGCCTATGTCCGGCCTCTTCTCAATCAGCAGCGTCTTGAGCCCATGTCGGGCTGAAAATCGAGCTGCAGAGCTTCCTGCTGGCCCAGCTCCAACAACCAGAACATCATACTGTTGCATGGAACCACTCCGCAGATATTGCTCCGGTAGGGCAACCTACTACACAAAAAGTGCACTCAATGCACTTGTTTTCATGAATTTCAATTACAGTATCATCCATGAATATAGCATCTGTAGGGCACATCCCCACGCACGCACCGCAATAATTACAGAGACTCCTGTCTACATCCATTTCCGTCTTAAGCCTGACCTCTGCCATCTAAACACTCATCCTTATCATAGTTGAATTTCCAACTTCCTTCTTGCCCTTTCCCAATCCAGGCACTTCGTTCTTAATCTCCCTTACTATAATTGCTTTTTGTTAGTTTGTTTTCCGACGAGCAAGCGGTTGATATAACTTGATTTTTCCTGTAAAGGTGCTCTGACTTTATTAGCACTTAACTGCCCCCCGTGAAAGAAATGGACTTCTTCTCATTTGTACCCGAGCCTGATTAAGGGTATGTAGGGTGTCTCACATTTCCTGAAATGTCAGACAGATGTCGAACATTATTAACAAAATGAGAATATTGGGATATGCCCTCGAAGCATATCCCACTGATTATGGAGATCATGGACAATATTGTTTTGCCTGATGATCGAAGGAGAAAGTACACGGATCACCAGATTCTGAAGATTCTTGTGCTGCTGCAGATATTTGGAATATCCTATCGATCTGCCATGATATTCCTCAGAAATCATGAGAAATACCTTGCCCTGATTGGAGTAACGGAGATACCAAGCTTCCAGACCCTTTCAAGGAGGGCAAGGCTCCTTGATCTGCATGCCATAAACATGGAGATCACCTTTCTCTATTGCATGGAGGAAATTGCAGCTGTGGATTCCTTCATGATCCACACATGCAAGTATTCCACCGCAATGAGGAGAAAATACTGGGGAAAGTACAAAGATACCGGATCAGGATGGTCAAAGACCACCAAGGGGTGGTCTTATGGCAGGAAATGCCATATGACACTGGATGCTGATTCCCTCCTGATCATGGACTGGCTGATCACAAAGGGTAACATCCATGATTCACGTGTATCTAGGGACATGGTGGATTCTGTAAGGAATTTCTCCTATATTCTTGCAGACTCAGCATACGATACCTCAGGCACATATGATTATGTGTTTGTGAACACACATGCACTTCCTGTCATTGACACAAACAAAAGAAGGGGTATTGTTCCCGACCGTCTGTCAGTGAACCGAAAGATCGGCATTGATCTAAGAATGGAGTATTCTGCGCTCTATTCCCTGAGATGGGAAATAGAGCGGACGTTCTCCATACTGGAGGAGATCCTCCAGTGTGAGAATATCTGGTACACCAGGAACAGGTCTTATGATACCGCGATTGGCCTGAAGGCTATTGCATACAATCTCATGGTAGTATCAAACATGGAGGCTGGAGAGAGACCGAGGGAGATAATGAAAATTGTCAGCTGCTAGAAAATGTAATGTCACAAACGACAATGTTCACGTCCAGTTGCCTGATCCTTGACACCAATCATATGCCAGAGACCTGCTTGTAACCTTTTTCTGGGAGGCAATGGATCGCAAAAAAGAAGGCGTCAGGTTTAATAGCTTAATAAAATTAGTATTCAGAAGGTTGAAATGTCGGGCCCCTTCAATAAGAGGATCGCATTTTACTCGGTAATCACGGCAATAATAATTGTGATTGGCATTATTTTACCACTCTATCACTTTTATGATCCACTCTTCGAACATAATCCTGCGATATCAGTTAACAATGGATACTACAAAGTGACTTATTCCGGGAATTTCAAAAACATCACAGAAAGATCCACTTTATTTACGTTTTCAACAGACACTTCAACGGCCTTTGTATACACTGCAGGTCACCCCAACTCTACTTTGAATGTTAGTCTTGCCAAAGGGAACATCATATACAATAAGGTGGAAAATCAGGCGATCATAACCTATAATCTTTCAGTGGGAGGTCACTTCACCAGTTATCTTCATCCAAGCGCCCTTATATTGTCCATAGATGTAACAGGCAAAAACACAACTATTTCAACTTGGGCACCACCTGTCTCTACGTTTGTACCAACAGCTGAAAATTTAACTCCCAATAACTTGGGATACCTTTCAATCTCGGGACCAGGCAACGTAAGTGTTCTAACAAAATTATTAAACTACAGCAACCAGGTTCAGTTTTACAACTTCTTCGTTTCAGTTACAATTCAGATTAATGTCGCCTGGAACCCTGCGTCGATTAATACTTTTGTTATGGGAGCCCAAGTCAAAGGCCTGGTCAAGCCTGTCGATTCCACTTTATCAATGACAATAGTGGAAACAAACTGATTATGAAAGGAAGTAAAGAATGAAAAAAGGAATTAAATCTGGAAGTAGAAAAAAAGGAAGAGTTATTGAAAAGATGAAAGCGAACCAACGAATCTACTATCAGAAAGGGGTTGCAGTGACTGTGTCGCTGATCTTACTTTTCACTGCGCTCATTTCATTGACTTTGTTTCTCCCTACAGCGTCGGCGCAAACTCAAATTCCATCCTATTATGGCTGGTCCGGTTACAACGGTAACTACACAATTTATATGTCCAACTCCACAAGTCTAGGGGCGAATCCGCATGCATTGCCATCCAAAGACACACAAGATTATCAGGGGTCAAATACCCAACTAGGAACAGGCCCCAATGGCATTGTATTATCTACATCTGCGATCAACACTGCTGCTGGATCGGATCCCTTTAACGAGCAGTATAATTCGCAGGAAAAACAATTAGTAGTAACCATTCCGACCATCATTGGTAGCGGAACGAATCAGACGAGGTTCGACGATCAAAATACAGGGGCGTACAATGTCTATGGAGTAGCAATGCAGAATCTTTCAATTTCGGCATCTGGATTGTCTAGTATCACCTTAAATTCTTTGTATACTGATAGTTCGGCCCTTAACTTGAGTATTCCGAATGGAATATTGGGAGGAAGCGGCATTTCTAACGTGGAATTGGCAATCTTGAATCAGTCTCTTCTGGACGCAGTCACACTTCTTGGCCCTGATGTTTTGGGATACGCCATACCATACATCAATTTGGCGTTGCTTGCTACAGAATATGGGGCAACTTCTAAAGTCATTTTAGGGGGAAATGGCTTCAATTCCATGACGGCTCAGAATTTAACTGTGAATCCTAATATAGGAAATTACACAAAATGGGTGAATGAAACAGGAACAAATTCTGGTTACGACTTTCAGTATGGAGAAAACGTATTGGCCGGTGAAATGATTGATCAATTGAACATTAATTCAGCAGATTTTGCGAAGACTGGCTATGTTAACATAAGTGGAGTTAATTATTTGGGTGAGTATAGTTATCCAATAGGATGAACTGTCTTTGCACCAAAGGGAGCAACTGCCTCAATAAGTGTTCCAGCAGTGCCTGCCTACACAATAACCGGAACAGCCTATATCAATGGAGCTCCGGCAAAGAATACGGAACTGCTCCTAGAATCATCAAATGCAAACTACTATATCTGGACAAATTCAACTACTGGACAATACAGGTTCTTCGGCGATCCAGGTCAAGAGTATTTTCTCACTGACCCATCAATAGCCATTGAAGGTGTGCAGATTTTTACTCCTTCTGATACCAGCGGAGGAACATATAACTTATATTCGACAACTCAAAATTTCTCAGAAAGCGGCTTGCCTAGTGGTACTAATTGGTCAATCGGATTCTCAGGTCCAGAGCTCCCATCAGGAAATCAGGAATTTTACACAGGCTACAGTACTACTTCGACACTATCAGTTTCTATTGCTGGGAATGAAAGCTATGAGTACACAGTCAATGCCCCATCAGGATATACTGCAAGCATAACAAGTGGAAATTTGAACATTGGAACCTCCACACCCTCAACAATTTCTATTTCCTTCACTCCAACACCTACGTATACAGTTACTTTCCAAGAATCTGGGTTACCATCGGGGACTGAATGGAGTGCCAAGTTGGATGGTGTTCAGCATAGCAGCACATCCTCCACAATAACGTTTTCTAGTGTTCCGGCTGGTTCAACTACTTGGTCAGTCCCCTATGTATATTATTCGACGACTTTATGGTATGAACCTACTAATGGAGGAGGTTCTTTTACTCTTAGTGGAGCTAAAACAATAGATGTTACTTTCACAGGTGTGCCGCAGAGTACTATATCATGTGTATATGCACTGGCTCCTGTGCTCTTATCAAATTATACAACCCAATATGCTCAGAGTATAAAGGCCGGGGATAACATCATGACATACAACTTCTCAACAGGAACTATGCAACAAGGTACAGTGCAACAAGTGTTCATAACTCACCACACCGAAATGTATGTAATAAACGGTTACCTAAAAGTAGCAGGAGATCAGGATATCTGGACGAACCATGGGTACATTCAGGCACAGAATCTCACAAGTAATGACATTATCTATAACGTCTTTGACAACCACTATCACAGAGTTCATTCAGTTTCGGTAGAATACGGCAACTTTACCATGTACGACTTCTTTGTGAGCGGGGATCACAACTACGTGGTCTGGTCCAATCTGATGCAGGATCGCCTGCCATAGCTGTATCCAACGCATATAAATCTTAACGGATGAGGAGACTCATCCTTTATTTTCATAAGAAGAAGCAAATCAACTATGCAGTAAGGCATATCACCAGTCAACGCTGGACGTTATGGCTCGTCTTACATAGGTTGTTGAACTTGAGAATTTGGGATGACATTAAAACTCGTCGATCGCTAAAACATGAGACACCCTAAAGGGTATGGATAAAGATCTTACAGTTCCAGAGCCTTTTCTAACCAGTGTTCAATTTTTATACTTTGAACTGTTTATAATCTAGAGCCCGATGAAAAAGATTGCATGCCAGGGTTGTGGCCACAGGAACGAGATGTCTGTTGCAGCCTGTGTGAAGTGTGGATCTGCACTTACAAAGAGCAACTCGATCCAAGTGAAGAAGCAGGGAAACGACTCAAAGCTGGCCAGAAAGCATTTTCTCCACCTGTATTCCATTTCAGAGTTCACTGGCAAGACTGTTGATATCTCAAGATACAGCAGATACAAGCCGCTCATCACCTTACTTTCGGGTTCCTTACCTGTTTTTGCAATCCTGCCTCTGTTAGGAGTGCCTCCATTCAGCACTTATTTTTCTGCATCTTATATTCCTATATTTATCGTCCCGGCGGGAGCTTACATTGGTTCCAAGATTAATGGTTACAGACCACTCAGATCTGGCGGGTTCATGATCACTGCCAAGGGCAAACCTCTGGTGTTCCGGGAAGGTACCATTTCGAAATTCTTTATACAGGAAAATGCGAAGTCAAACATAATCAAGATATTTGTTAGTGGCCTTGATAACCCAGTCATCCTCAACTTCAAGTCAAAAAGTGAGTTTGAAAAACTGACCGGTTTCCTGGAATCTGAGAGGCTACGCGCTGATGAGCCTCGGTCAGCGTCCAGTGCGTGAATTGGCTTTGATCATTCCATTAGAGTTTGTTACTACCTCAACTCAAGTACCGCTGTGGTCTCTTCGTCCTGAACGCCTTCTTGTTGCGGAATTTGCAATATATGAGAAGACCCAGTAATGCACAAATTCCGAGTATTCAATATTGCGAGCGCTCCCACCAACAAGCTTCATCAATTCATCGGACCTAAGAAAGTTCTTAAGAATTTCAAATATAGAGCCGTTTCTCAACTTTCTTAGTTGGTATGTGTTCCCATCTTTGTCTTCATGGCTTATAGGTGTTGTCCCGTCAACATACCGATTGTCCAGCATAACAATTACAGAACTTTCCTCGAGCTTTTCTTCCACCGTGACAAGGAAGTCTCTCATCCTGTTCCGGGGCACATGAGAAATCCAGTAGCCAAGGAAGGCCGCATTGTAAGTGCCTTTCACCTCATCTAGCCTATATGCGTCATTGATAGAAAAAGTGACATTCCTTTTTGATTCTGTTCTTTTTCTGGCAATTTCCAGCATTTCAGGGCTGGTGTCGATGCATTGGATGCTTTCCACGCAGTCTGCAAGGAGTTCAGTCCAGTAGCCGGTTCCGCAGGCAATTTCGAGAATCCTCCTCCCTTGCAATTTCTCTCTTACAACACTCAGCATGCCTGCTAGGTCTACTTGCCTGTCTGGGCGCTCGTAAAGCGTGTCGTAGTCCTCCGATCTGAGTGAGTAATATGACTTTATATTGTCGTTCCTGTCCATTTAATGCTCCTTGCCCTTTGTTACTGATTTTCGAGCAGAAGATGCCTTACTCTTTCCCCTGCCAGAAATAAAGAATTCGCAATATTTGCTTATGTTGCACTCCGCACACTTGGGGCCTATTGGTTTGCACACAGTCTTCCCGAACTCGACCAGTGTCGGATTGAATCCAAGCCAGTATTCTACAGGTATGATCCTTCTCAGCCTTTCCTCAGTATCCTCTGGATTCTTAGTCTTCGCCCACCCAATACGATTACTGATCCTGTGCACATGAGTGTCAACAGCAATCGCCGGTATATTGAGGGCGTCAGCAAGCACAACGTTCGCGGTCTTTCTTCCAATTCCTGGGATTGTCATCATATCGTCAATATTTTCGGGGACTTTCCCATTGAAGTTATCCCTGATTATCTTGGCCGCATTGATCACCCTCTCAGCCTTGACCTTTGCAAAGCCTACTTTTGAAATCGCCTTATAAACATCGTCGTAGGAGGCCGAAGCTAGATCAGAGCAGTCATGATACTTGTCATGAAGTTTACGTGCTGCGGGATCCGTCACTTCATCCTTAGTTCGATGTGACATTATGGTTGTGATCAGCACCCAGAATGGATCTGAGAACTCGAAATGGTGGGGTGGACTCTGATCCTGAATGAGCTTGTAAAGCTCAGGAAACAGGTCCCTTGCTTTTCTGATATTCATCTTGAAACTCCTCACTGGAATATTCCCCTATCTCATCATACTCTATTTCAGTCCTTGAAAGAATGGAACTGACAACAGCTTCCGCCAGTCGGATATTCGTCATAATTGGAACTCTCCTCTGGACAGCCATTCTCCTTATCCTGAATCCATCCCTTATGGATCCTGATCTTAGTGTGGGAGTGTTGATGATCAATGAGAGCTTTTCCTCCTTGATGATTCTGTTCATCTTTGGTTCCCTGAGATCATCAAGCCTGTAGACAGTAATGTTTGGGATGGCGAGCTCATCAAGGAAATGAGATGTTCCCGGTGTTGCAAAAATCTGGACACCTGCCTCTGCCAGCAACATGCAGATTTTTCCAGCTAGGGGTTTGTCTCCATCATTGACTGACACAAGCACGGGATTTCTCATTCGTACACCGGCGCTCATGACCATGGCTGCTTTCAGCATGGCCTGTCTTCTACTCCTGGCAGCAGCCATTGCTTCCCCGGTTGATTTCATCTCTGGGCCAAGAATGATGTCCAAGTCAAGAAACCTGTTGAACGGAAACACCGGAACCTTCACGAAGTAGGATGTGGGAAACGCGTCTTGCTCATTAACATGCTCACCAAGCATAGCAGATACAGCGGCTGAGACCCAGTCATTTCCAGTCGCCTTTGCCATGAATGGGAGGGATCTTGAAGATCTAGCGTTGAGTTCAATCACGTATATGTCCTCCCCCTTGACTGCAAGCTGAAGGTTTGACACGCCGCACAGGTTAAAATTGGAGGCAAAAAGATCCACAATCTTCTTAATTTGGGAAGAAAGCCATCCCGATATGATATCTGGTCCCAGGATCATCGTCGCGTCACCTGAATGAGTGCCCGCTTCCTCAACATGAGCTGCTATTCCACAAATGGCTGTGCCTCCTTTCCAGGATACGAAATCCACATCAATTTCTTGTGCAGATTCTACGTATCTGCTGATGAGGACAGGATATCCGGGTCTCTCCCGAAATAGTTCGACTACCCTGGTCTTCAGGTCTTCATAACTGTATACAATGTCCATTGCCCTTCCCCCAATTATGAAGCTGGACCTTACAATTACAGGAAGGTCAATTAACTGTACCTTTTCCTCCACCTCGTTTTCATTGGCAACTGATACGAAATCTGGCTGCCGGATTCCAAGCTCCTTAAGGCGTGAGGCAAACTTTGAGCGGTTTTCAATTGCATCAATATCAGATGGCTTAGTGCCGAGGATAATGCCTTCACCAAAAACATCAGAGAGCTTTGTAGCAAGATTCTGCCCCGTCTGGCCGGAAAACTGTATTATCAGCCCCTTGGGCCTCTCCCTTGCGAAAACATTGGCAACATGCTCTAGCGTCACGGGCTCGAAGTAAAGATAATCGGAAACATCAAAGTCAGTGGATACTGTTTCAGGATTGCTGTTAAGCATTATTGTTGTGTAACCCCTCTTTCTGAGAGATTGCACTGCTTTTACTGATCCGTAATCGAACTCCAACCCCTGAGAGATCCTGTTCGGTCCAGATCCAATCACCATAACCTTTTCAGCGGGTGACTTCAAATCTTCGAAATCCCCCGACTCCTCGTATGTGGAGTATAAGTAGGGTGTCTCCGCCTTGAACTCGCCGGAACATGTGTCAATCGCTTTGTACACAGGGAGTATTCCATTTTCAATCCTGTACTTGGTGACCGAGCTTTCAGGTAACTTCGTAAAGGAGGCAACCTGGGAATCTGATATACCCAATTCCTTCATCTCTCTGAGATTCTCTGGCATCACCCCTACTTCAATATCCTGGAGAGCAGCGACCACGTTGTTTATCTTATTGATGAAGTAAGGATCATACTGTGATAACCTCGCTATATCGTCCACACTCATTTTTCGGAAGAGTGCTTCGATTATTGCGTAAAGTTTCAAGTCAGTGTTCCCAGAAAGCAGCTCCTTTATTCGCTGGTCCTTCATGAATAATCTTAGGCGCACAGACTCAGAGGTGTCCAGGGAAGCAATAGCCTTCATGGTTGCCTCTTCGAAAGTCCTACCGATCCCCATGACTTCCCCGATCGATTTCATCTGTACGCCTATCTTCCTGTCCACGGAAAATTTGTCAAATGGCCATCTTGGAATCTTGACAGTAACGTAGTCAAGAGACGGTTCAAATGCAGCTGACGTGTTTCCTGTTATTGGATTCCTGATTTCTGTAAGATTATATCCGACGGCGATTTTCGTGGCAATCCTAGCAATTGGGTAGCCACTTGCCTTGGAAGCAAGAGCAGAAGATCTCGAAGTCCTGGGATTAACCTCTACAACATAGTAATCGCCTGTCTTATGATCTAATGCGAACTGAATGTTGCAGGCCCCCCTGATGCCCAGAGCCGAGATAATCTTCCTCGCAGAATCCCTAAGCATGTGATATTCTGCGTCAGTGAGAGTCTGCGACGGTGTCACGACAATACTTTCCCCGGTATGGACACCCATGGGATCAAGGTTCTCCATGTTGCAGATGATTATGCAGTTGCCTGCGTTGTCTCGTACTACTTCATACTCCAGCTCCTTGAGCCCCTCTATGGACTTCTCAACTTCTAGGGCACCATCCTCGAAATCTTCAAAATAGCTCTCAGCAATGAGAACCAGTTCCTCCCTGGTCTTGATTATAGAACCGCTCAAACCCCCAAGGGAGAATGAGGTCCTTAATATGACAGGGAATTCCGAGATTCCTTCTATTACGGATCTGAAGTTGCTGTTTACAAGCACGCTGGACTCAGGTATTGGTTCGCCCAACTCCTTTACCAGTTCGTGGAATTTCCGTCTGTCCTCAGCTCTATCTATTGTTTCAATAGATGTTCCGAGCACCTCTATGTTGTATTTCTGAAGAACCCCCCTTTTGAAAAGTTCGATCGCCAGGTTGAGGGCAGTCTGACCACCCATGGTAGCAAGAATAGAGTCTATTTCCTCCTTTTCAATTATTGCACTTACGGCCTCTGCAGTCATCGGCTCAATATATATTCTGTCAGCAACACTCCTGTCAGTCTGTATGGTGGCAGGGTTGGAATTCAGAAGTACTGTCCTGATCCCTTCTTCCTTCAGTGAAAGACATGCCTGAGAACCTGCGTAGTCAAATTCCGCAGCCTGACCTACTATCACCGGCCCTGAGCCGATGACTAGCACATTTTTCACTTCACGCTTTCTTGGCATAATATTCAACTGTCCTAGTTTTTATTGCTTCAAAGAACCAGTCTGAGTCGTGCGGACCGGGAGACGCCTCTGGGTGATATTGGACCGAAAATACAGGTTTGTCTCTATGTACTACCATCTCAACAGTGTTGTCGTTTGCGTCCCATTGTTTTGCCTCGAGAGGAGTTATTTCCAGAGATGATCCATTTACAGCATACCCATGGTTGTGGGTTGTGATCCAAATTTTCTCCCCGTCTGAGACAGCATGATTTGACCCTCTATGGCCATAG
This sequence comes from Thermoplasmataceae archaeon, assembly GCA_046704405.1. Classification (GTDB taxonomy): domain Archaea; phylum Thermoplasmatota; class Thermoplasmata; order Thermoplasmatales; family Thermoplasmataceae. The sequence continues at coordinate 24,255 of JBJKSA010000025.1, forward strand.
CTCATCTTTTCTGTCTTCGCCCCCAGTGCCAGAGATATCAGTTGGTGACCCAGACACACACCGTAAACTGGGAGTTTTTCTATTGAAAATGATAAGAATTCCTTCACGTTTTTTAATGATTGGTGTGTGGGATCTCCAGGACCGTTGGACACGAATATTCCATCATAATCTGCATATATTAGATCAAATTTGAAGTCATAAGGCACCACATCCAGTGTGGCCACTTGTTGCATTCTCTTCAGAAGGCTGTTCTTGGTACCTACGTCAATGAAAAGAAAGTTAAGATCATCCGCCCCTTTCAATCTGTACTTGTCTCTCGTGCTTGTTTCTCCGACCAGGTTTCTCGCCATGGGGTCCTTCCACTCCCCTGGAGGATCGGGAATATCATGAACCCAGGCCTTCATAACACCCTTTTCTCGTATTTTCTTCACCAGTGTTCGGGTATCTACGCCATCTATCCCAGGAACTCCCGATTTTCTGAGATAAGCGTCCAACTCTTCACCAGGAATCCCAGCAAAAAGAGTAGAGTGTGCATCCTTTGTCACTACTGCTTCGACCTGTATTCTTGAAGATTCCATCTGTCCTTCGTCAAAGGTATAATTCCCGATTGTGGGTGAGGAAAATATGAGAATCTGTCCCCTGTAAGATGGATCCGTGAGCGACTCCATGTATCCAGTCATTGATGTGGTGAAGACTATTTCACCATAGGCTGAGTCTTTGCTTCCGAAGGCAGTTCCCCTTAGCACAGTACCGTCTTCAAGAATCAGGAATCTGTCCATAACTTCCTCCCTCTGTAAGAATCAATTCTGTTTCTTGCTTCTTGACTATAAGTTGTACTACAGGATCTGAAGGAGTGGGAATGAAAGCAGTCCTACCTGTTTGCATGATTGCTTTTTCACCAAACCCCAAATTCATCTGTTCTTCCATGTGAAGACTGAAAAACCTTAAAGGTTTGCGGAAGAAAAGTCAGAAAATAAGAAACAGTATTATTAAGAGTGCAATGAGTCCGCCTACCACCCATGCAGCAAGCTCCATTGGTGCATCTTTTGCCAGATGGCTTATTGGATTCTTTCTTGGGTCTATAAAGTCCCTATGAATAGTGTAGTGGTCTGAGTATTCCCTAACGTGAGTAGAGTACGGCCCCCTGTACTGACTAACCGCACCCTTTGTATACCCCATGAGGGTCTTCCTAAACCTATTCCCCAGAATCGTATCCTTTTTCTTTAGGAACATTTCCCTTGCGAAGGGTATCTTTCTCAAATCGACAACTTTTCCCTGGTAAATAAGGTCATTATCAGTGGCTGTATCATCTTCCCTTTCAATTCTCTCCGATTTCAGTTTTCTCAGTAACCCAGGCACTCTTAGCGACGAAAGAAATCCCTTTTTCTTAGGTCTGCTTTCAACGTTCTTGGTTTCTTCTTCCTTTTGCAACTGTTCCGAAATCATTGAAAGGCGTGAGTGCCATTTTACTGTTGTATATAAATATAAACAGGAAAATCAAGAACGAAAGCTTCGGTTAAAGCTCCTCGGTGGCTTGCTTGCATGAGTAATCATTGCTTACGTACTGGAATCAACCCGTCGTATACCATTGACTTACCCTCCAAGTGCATCTTCAGAGGGAAAACTTTTACTCCATTGTCAAGAGCGCTGTAAAGGGCGGATGAAAATGCAGGATCTGTGATTTCATTTGGAGCAAAGGCCTCTGCGCCTCTTCGCATCACAAGGATCATTAGGCTACTGGCAAACCCTTCCGAGTGTAGTTTAGAGAGGAGATTAACATGATGGGTCGCCCTTTCACTTGGAGCATCTGGGAATTTTGCTATGTTCCCCTCAAGGAGTGTGCATCCTTTCACTTCTATAAACTCATTTCCGCACCTGAAGTCGATCCTTCTTCCCTCTACGGGGACTTCGGACTCTACATTCACGGGGAGGAAATATCTAGCAATCCTTGGGTGGAACCTGCTGTCAACGAGCACCCACTCATCACCTTCCAGGGCTGTCAAGACTGAAAAATTAGTCTTCGCGCCAGTTGTTCTCCTCACCCTAATACTGTTTCCCGGGAATATGAGTTCCTTCAGCCTTCCCGGGTCGTGAATATGACATCTGACTCTCTGGTCGCCAAATTCAGCAACAACAATAAATCTGTTCGGCCTGTTGATAACCCTGGCACCCAAAAGCTCATCATCAAATCTTAGTATGCTTTTTCCAGAATTGATGCTGTGGCTGACCGTCGATTTGACCATGCTGAGTCGAGAATTCAAAAATGGATAAAAGGGATTCCAGGCTAGATCCCAACTATTATTAATGAATGAATTCCCTAGCTTATTATGCCAAGATTTTTACCTTGCCTCTTAAAGGCAGAAACTGCAAAATCAAGATCCTCATCTGAATGAATTGCTGATGGCATGAGTCTTATTCTTGCTGTTCCCATTGGAACAGTTGGGTACACAATCGGAGAGGCAAACACATTTTCATCGGAATAAAGTGACCTGCTAAGTTGAACAGCCTTCTTCTCATCTCCCACAATTACCGGTGTAATAGGAGTTTTACTGCTCCCGGTGTTGAAGCCAAGTTCCTGAAGTGATTTCTTGAGATAGTCGGAATTTTTCCAAAGTTTCTGAACCAATGAATCGTCCTTTTCAAGGATTTCTATTGATTTCATCACTGCAGCAGCATCTCCTACGTTTAAGGCACTGCTGAAAAGGAATGGCCTTGCCCTTTGCTTGAGGAGTTCTATAAATTCCTCGATTCCAGCTACGAAACCGCCCATTGATCCTATTGCCTTGGAAAACGTACCCATCTCAATATCGACTTTTCCGGCGAGGTTGAAGTGATCAACTATACCCCTTCCATGTGATCCGAGGACGCCTTCCCCATGGGCATCGTCTACATATGTCATTGCCGAGTATTTTTCACCCAATTCTGCTATTTCAGGAAGCGGAGCTATATCGCCATCCATGCTGAATACCCCGTCTGTGATGATCAACGCCTTCTTCCCTTCAGCTCTGTGCTCTTTAAGCTGCTTTTCCAAGTCATTGGTGTCCATGTGCTTGAAGACTGCCCTCTTGGCCGATGAAAGCCTGACTCCGTCAATAATACTTGCATGATTGAGTTCCTCACTGAATATTATGTCCTCCTTGCCGACAATTGAGGGAATGGTTCCAGTATTGGCCAAAAGGCCTCCCTGGTAGACGAGAGATGAGCCCATATGCTTGAAGCTTGCAACCCTCTCCTCCAGCTCAATGTGTATAGAAGATGTTCCTGCTATTGATCTGACTGCTCCTGCCCCAACGCCATATTTGCTTATCGCTTCAATGGCTGCCGCCTTGACTTCTTCATTATTGGCCAGACCAAGATAATTGTTTGAGCACATGTTGAGAACCTTCCTGCTTTCTATTTTGACCCATGCTCCCTGAGGAGTTTCAAGAACCCTAATCGGTATGTATCTACCAGCGTCCTTCAGTGCTTTTATGTCTTCCTTAACCCAGCCCATGTTTGACAAGAAACAATCACCGCTCAGTAAGCCTATCAAGTCATAATTAGATTGCTGCCTAAATGTGCCAAACCTGCCGGTGAGAAAGACTTTGGGATATGTGTTTGCTAGTGAGCGTTATGCTCACTACAAGTTAATATGTTGCCGCACTATTTTACGAACGATTTTCATGAGCAAGATTCTTGTGACAGGCGCTTGTGGGCAGATAGGGAGCGAGCTGGTTCCGTACCTGGAAGACAAGTACGGAAAGGACAGCATAATCGCGAGTGATGTAAGATCAGGTTGTGAGGAGGATAAAAACATAGAATTTCTCGATCTTGATGTCACCAACCTGCAAGGCATCCTAAGTGCATTGAAGGAACATGACGTTGGTACAATTTACCACCTTGCAGCCATACTTTCTGCCACCGGTGAGAAGAATCCTCACAAGGCGTTTGAAGTCAATCTTGTTGGAACTAACAACATTCTTCGAGCTGGAATTGAGAGCGCTGTTTCAAAGATTATCGTGCCGAGCACCATTGGAGTTTTTGGACCAGAAACTCCAAAGGACGACGTCCCAAATGTCACAATTACACGACCCAAGACGATGTACGGTATTACAAAAGTCGCAACGGAAATGCTTGGAGAATATTATTTTGAGAAATTTGACCTCGACGTTCGAGGTTTGAGGTTCCCTGGCATAATGAGTTATGTCCACGAACCGACTGCCGGAACAACGGACTATTCCGTGCAGATGTTCTACCATGCTGTGAGAGGAGAGAAGTACAGTTGCTTTCTCAAGCCTGATGCTTTCCTCCCCATGATGTATATCCCTGACGCGATAAACTCAATAGTCAGACTTGCCGAGGCTGATCTGTCAAACCTTACCAGACATACAGACTACAACGTTTCTTCATATTCATTCTCGCCTGATGAACTGGCTACAGAAATCAGGAAAGAAATTCCGGGATTTGAAGTGACCTACGAACCTGATTTCAGGCAGAAAATTGCTGAGACCTGGCCTAGGAGCCTGGACTCCTCATTGGCCCAGAATGATTGGGGGTTCAAGCCAGAGTACGATCTCCAGAAAACGGTCAAGGACATGATACTCAACTTGAAGGGGAAATTTGCCAAGCAACCAAACTAGTGTTTCCCCAAAACAACCGGAACATGTTTGGGGAACGGGAAAATTCTTCCAGATTTTAGCCCTATGCCATTTCGGATTGAATTAACTGGAGAGGTAGGGATAGAGCCAGGACAAGTTGTTGCAATAAGACGACCCCGGCCAATCTTCCGGGTACTTTTTGGCATCCGTCTCCTTTTGTGAGTCCAGTTAACTCATGTTTTTATAGCCTTACGGAATACCGGCTCTCTGTTAGATACATCCACCATGGAGGACTGATGTATGGAAGCATGTTGGATGTTTTGATACCATAGTCAGAATGCTTCGGCTTTGTGTGCTGGACAAGAGTGATGAAAATGAGCGTTCCACTGGAATCCATCAACCTCAGGAAGGTTTACAAATACAAGGGTAAAGAGAACTTGGCCATAAGCAACTTCACCTTCACAGTTGACACAAACAAGATCTTCTCAATGCTTGGCAGGAACGGCTCAGGAAAAACCACTTTTGTGAAAATAGCGACTACGCAACTTGAGCAGGATGAAGGTACTGTAACGCTCTTTGGAAAGGATATAAGAAATGATGAAAACGAGATCAGATCTATGACATCGCTGGTCCCACAAGAGAGCAGGCCCTTTCCTCACCTCACACCATGGGAACATGTCTATTATTATCAGAGAATGCTGGGAAGCAACCGAGAGGCTGCGAAGGACTCAACTGACTATGTCTGTGATCTCCTTGACATGGACTACTTTGCCAAAAAAGAGTGCGTTAACCTATCGGGTGGACAGAAACAGCTTACAATGGTAGCCATTGCCCTATCAGCAGACGCGAGAATATATTTCCTCGATGAACCTACCATCGGGTTAGATGTCATTACTCGAAGAAAGGTGTGGGAAGCCATTCTCAAATTCAAAGAAAGAGGAAAGACCATCATACTCACCACCCACTATCTTGACGAAGCTTCTGCACTGAGTGATGAGATTGCAATAGTCAGCTACGGTAAGCTTGTAAGGCAAGGCACCTTGGAAAGCCTGAGAAGCTCTCTTAGGCATGATACAAGAGTATTTCTGCCTGGAGTCAAGTTTGATTCAACTTACAATAAATTTGGAGTGGCACAAGAATTGCAGAATGGGCTTCTACTCTATACTGACCATGATTCAGTCGATGAACTCATATCAGGCAATTTAATGGGAAAAAATAGAGTGGAAATCGGACCGGTAGGCCTTGACGATGTCTTTATTTCCCTTGTTGGGGAAGACATAGGGGAGGAATAGAGTGATCTCCCAACTGCGTGCTGTGATCGCCCTCAATGCCATAAACGGCTGGATCCCTGTTTACAGGAGGCCCATCGCGCTTCTAGCTGTCATATCTACTCCATTCTCTTTCCTTTTCTTTATATATATATTCGGAGGTCCCTCTAAGATACTTATAGGAGCTATTGGTGGTCTTCTCTTTACAATTGTAAATTCAGCCACAATGCTTCAGACAGACCTCTTGTTTTACAAGCTTGACCTCAAATTTCAACAGATTGTAGCATCCACTCCTGTTTCTCCTCTGCTTTACACCTTTGGCCTTGCAACTGGAAATATAATATTTACTCTGCCAGGAATAGCCATTTTCTTCGTCATAATCATATACTTCTCGCATATTACTGCAGCCGCTGTACTTGTTATCATAGGGACCCTCTTTGCGACCTGGGCAATCTTTTCCATGTTTTCCTATCTGGTGTCCACGAGAATTAGGGAGATGAGGGACATCTGGCCAATATCCGTGATGTTTTCAATCCTGTTTGGAGTTGTCCCACCCATCTACTACTCAATTTATTCACTCCCCTTGGCGCTTCAATATGTTGCATATGTGGTGCCAACAAGTTGGGCAGCCCTCCTAATGAAGGGTGCAATAGCGGGAAACTTCTCTGGAATAGCCATCTACGCTCTGATATACTTTGTGGAAATGGTCGGAGTCATTTTTGTGACCTCAAGGCTTGCAAACTGGAAAAAGAACAGAATTTGAATTGCCCTGCTACTCGTACCCAAATGGTGATGAAAGTTTATACGCCCACCTTACCTGCACTTCTATGCCAGATGAGTTCGTCCAGGTCAAGGGAGGCATAATCCATTATGATATCACGGGAGAAGGTACACCAATTGTCCTCATACATGCAGGATACTTGGACTGCAGGATGTGGGAGAATGAGATCCAGTACCTTTCAAGATCCTACAGGGTCATAACCTATGACGTGAGAGGGTATGGAAAATCTAGCGCACCGGACTCAGAATATTCAGACGCAGAGGATCTAAGTGGACTGCTCGATTTCTTGATGATAAAAAAGGCGATTCTCATTGGTGTTTCAAACGGAGGCAGGATTGCGTTTGATTTTGCCACCGAACATCCGGAAAGAGTTTCTGCGATGATTTCTGTCAATTCAGGGATAAGGGGTATAGAAACTGTCGGAGATGAAAGCGATCTCTGGAACAACCTTGGCGAGATTGAGGAGCAATACCTGGCGTTTATAAAGGCTGGTAAGAAGAGGGAAGCTGCTGCCTTGGACGTTGATTATTGGAGTCACATGCTGAAAGGAGATCTGAGGGAAAAAGTGCTGGATATTGCGGAAGAGAATGTTCCGGAGCCAGACAAAATCACGGATGACTACCAAAGATCACCCCAGCCTCCTGCATTCAAAAGACTGGGCAGAATAGCTTTTCCTGTGCTCATCCTTAGCGGGGAATTTGATAGGAAAGGTATGAGACAGATTGCTGAGAAGGTTCATGAAAATCTCCCCTCTTCTAAATTTAGAGTGATCAAGAATGCCGATCACTTGCCAAACCTTTCTTCGCCGGACCAATTCAAGAATGAGATGCTTGAATTCCTGGAAGAAATTGAGAAATAGGGTCCTAAGGCTTGAAATGAGAGGTCAGATGCTTACTTCAACAACGCACTTGTTGGAGCCTTCGGAGAATTTTTCCTTTATCTTGAATTGATCCTTAATTGACTTGTTGACCAGTTGTGATCCCAGGGAGCCGCATATTACCCTGCTGTTGTTCTTAGCCAGTTCATAGAAGATACAGTTGTGCCGTATGATCCTGACTGCTTCATCTGTGACCTCAAGGCGGGCATAGTACCCAAGTCTGTTAAGGGTGTCCACAAAGTCCTTGAGATATTCTATCTTCTCTCCCCTAGTTATGCCTTCCTTCGAGTTTAGTTCCCAACCTGCATTTGTAAGAATCTTGTCCGCAATCTTTCCGAAAATTATGTTTAACTTTTCCTGACCGAATTCCTCTTCAATTTGATCAACCAGCATTGTTGCAAGGTTGATGTACCTTTTCGGTAGAAGGGAAATACCTTTCTCTGTCAGTTCATAATACTTGCTTGGACGACCAGCCCCTTGGCCCTTGAAGAATGGTCTCACATAACCCTTCAGCTCAAGGCTCTCCATATGTTCCTTCACTGCATTCTTGTTGATCTTTAATATTTGGGAGAGCTCGTTCATGCTCTTCTCTGAATAACTTAGTTCATGGAGAACATTTGCCTTTACCGCCCCTAGGAAAGATTCAAGGTCATCTGAGGAAGACTGGATAGACTGTTTCATGTTATCTACAGAACTAGTATGAAGTCCCAATATAAAAGGTTTAGTCAATTTAAACATAAGAAAGTGTTTAAATATAGAGAAATCATCATGAGGTAGGTGCATTAACAGATGTCAGAACTAGTCATCAAGGATCTCTCAGTCAGAGTTGAGGGAAAACAGATACTTAACGGCGTAGACCTCGCTGTGAGGGGCGGGCAGATTCACGCACTTATGGGACCTAATGGTGCAGGAAAAAGCACACTGGGAAATGTCCTTATGGGACACCCCAACTATGAGATTACCGGCGGGTCCATAAAGCTCGACGGAAAAGAGCTAGCTGACAAAACACCGGAAGAGAGGGCAAAGGCGGGCCTGTTTCTCGCATACCAGAGCCCAATCTCTGTTGCTGGTGTGAAGCTTGGAACTTTCATAAGGACTGCATACAAGAATCTGCACCCTGAACATCAGATCAAGATTACTGAATTTTACAACCAGATGAAGGAACACATGAAGAATCTCGGCCTGGATGAGAGCTTCATTCAGAGAGCCGTAAATGACGGATTTTCTGGAGGGGAGAGAAAAAGAGTAGAGATTCTGCAAATGGTTATGCTGAGACCTAAGATCGTGATACTGGATGAGATTGACTCTGGGCTTGATGTGGACGCCCTGAAGCTGGTCGCAGCAGAGATCAGGGAATATTACAACCAGGATGTTGGATTTCTAATCATAACACACTATCAGAGAATACTTAAAGACATAGAGCCAGAATTCGTTCATGTGCTCATGCACGGAAAAATAGCAAAAGATGGAGATAAAGCACTTTCCCTCAGGATAGAGGAGGAAGGTTACGATTGGATAAAGCCCGAGGCGGAGGCGTAAACAATGGAAGTTGACTATAAGAGAGACGAGGAAATGGAGAAACTCCTTCATGACCTGAAGAGCGTGAAGTCTTCAGACTGGGAGTTTCATGATTCGGTAAAGCCCCTTTACACAACCGGGGCGGGCCTTAACAAACAGGTAGTTGAAGAAATCTCTGAGATCAAGAAGGAACCGGAATGGATGAAGAGACTCAGGCTTAAGGCACTGGAGATATTCGAATCCAAGCCTATTCCCACTTGGGGTCCTGATCTTTCTGGCATTGACTGGGAGAATACTTCATACTACAACAAATATGACGAGAACAAATCTCAGAACTGGGACGAGGTTCCAGATGAGATAAAGAATACATTCGAGAAACTTGGAATTCCAGAAATGGAGCAGAAGTACCTCGCAGGATCAGTTGCTCAGTATGACAGTGAGGGAGTTTACCACAATCTAAAGAAATCATGGGAAGACAAGGGCGTTCTCTTCATGGATCTCGACTCAGCTGTGAAGAATCACCCTGACCTGGTGAAGGATTATTTCTGCAAGGCAGTCCCTTTCTCAGACAATAAGTTTGCTGCCCTTAATGGGGCGGTCTGGAGCGGGGGCTCATTCCTATATGTGCCAAAGGGCGTCAAGATCGACATGCCCCTCCAAACCTATTTTAGAATGAATGGCGAGGCAACCGGGCAGTTCGAGCACACCATTGTGGTTGCAGACGAAGGATCAAAGGTGCACTACATTGAAGGATGCACCGCTCCCAGGTATGACAAGAACTCTCTACATAGTGCAATTGTGGAAATATACGCTAAAAGAAACTCAAATGCCAGGTACACGAGCGTGCAAAACTGGTCCAAGAGCGTTTACAACATGCCCACGAAAAGGGCTTGGGTTGACGAGAATGCCAACATGGAGTGGGTAGGCGGTTCACTGGGTTCGAAAGTGACAATGCTCTATCCGTCCTCCTATCTTAGGGGACCGCACGCAACAACCAGCAACCTTAATGTTTCACTTGCAGGTCCAGGGACAGTAAAAGACACAGGTGCCAAGGCAATACACCTTGCTCCCTACACTAGTTCAAGGATCGTTGCAAAGAGCATCAGCATAGACGATGGGAAAGCCATATACAGGGGCCTTCTGAGGATGAACAAGGGTGCAGAGCATTCCAAGAGCCATGTCCAGTGTGATGCACTCCTTATTAATGACGAGTCAACTTCATTCACATTCCCCCATGACGAGGTATATGAGCCAACTGCAACCTTCGGACACGAGGCGACGGTTGGAAAAATAGGGACAGACGAGCTCAACTATCTGAGATCCAGAGGTCTCAGTGAGGATGAGGCCAGTTCCATGATCGTACTCGGATTCCTCGATGATGTCATGAAGGAAATACCCATGGAATTTGCTGTGGAGATGAACAGACTTATAAAGCTGGAAATGGGAAAACTAGGCGCTGTAGGATGATCCAAAATGGAAGAATATCCTGAAGTACTAAAGACCAGATTCAGCGACAGGCAATACGATTACAGGGCTGAGGCATTCAAGGAATTCCTCAAGTTGCCAATAAGAATACACAAAGAAAGCCCTACAGTCAAGGACTATGTAGAGATCAAAGACGATGAGCTCGAGAGAATGCTCTTTGGTGAGATTACTCTTCCAGAAAGGAAAGAAACAATCAAGTTTCCCCCTAACACTGACATCATAATGGACAATGACCATCTGCATGTCAACTCTGACCTAGAAAAGAAAGGTGTTGTAGTCACAGACATGAGGACTGCTCTGAGAGAGCACAGCGATCTAATTGACAAACATTCTCAAAGCACTTATGGAAATGAGAGAACCGAGTACCTGATCAACTCATCCTGGCAGAATGGAATTTTCATCTATATCCCAAAAAAGGTGCGTAGTGTATCAATCAATTCCGAGATAATTTTCGATTCTACAGCATCTTTTGCATTTAAAAGCCTGATAATAGTGGATGATGACACTAAACTAAACCTCACAGAATCATACAGCACCACAGGAAAGGGGGACGGTGTGCACGGCAAGAACATATATTTCAACTTGGGCAAAAGGAGCAAGGTTCAGTACAATTATCTGCAGGACAATGTGCCTACGGTTGTCGACCTCACCCACATTAAGGAATTCGAGGATGATTACGCAGAATTCGAGGTTTATCACATAAACCATGGCTCAGGAAAGGTACTCTTCACAAATGAGTCCCAACAACATGGCAAGGGTTCCAGTTTTCGAGTATATGGTGTCAGTTTCACGGATGAGGACCAGAAGATGGACATAAGGGACAGCAGCTTCCAGGTTGGGGAAGAGACAAATGCTGACATTAAGGTAAGAGGAGTTGTCTCCGGAAAGAGTTCAACTATGCACCGAGGCAATGTTGACATGGAGGAATCCTCCAGGAAGTCCACTGGATTTTATGATTCCAGAATACTTCTACTCTCAAAGCTGGGTTACGCAAACACCAAGCCAGCACTTATGATCAAGAACAACGATACCAAGTCAAAACACGGCTCGGCTATCAGCAATGTGGATGAAGAGCAGATACTGTATCTGAGAAGCAGAGGGATCTCTCCTGGAGAGGCGAGAAAGATCATTACGGCGGGGTTCGTATCTTCTCTAATCGAAAAGGCTAGGAATGACCTTTTTACACAAAAAGTGAATGAGTATGCTGAGAGCCTCGATGAGAATGATTGATCCTGGTGAAATCAAAAAACACTTCCCTATTTTTGAAAGAAGCATAAACGGCAAGCCCCTAATATACCTGGACAGCGCTGCCACAACACAAAAACCCAGAGAAGTTGTGGAATCAATTGTGGACTACTATTACAACCACAACAGCAATGTCCACCGTGGCATCTACAAAATAGGAGAGGAGTCTACAAGCTTATATGACAAGGCAAGAGAGAATATATCAAATTTTATAGGCTCACGGGACAGCAGACAGATTGTATTCACCAGGAACAGCACCGAGGGCTTGAACATGCTCGCCCATGTCCTGGGCAAGGAGCTGGATTCAGGTGATGAGGTACTGCTTTCTGAGATGGAGCATCACTCAAACATAGTTCCATGGCAGTTCATTCAGGATCGCGGGATCAAGCTGAAGTTTGTTTCAGTAACAGACGGAGGGCTCCTTGATCTTGAGGACATGAAGAGTAAGCTGACAAAGAGGACCAAGATTGTTTCGCTGACTCATGCCTCCAATTTGCTTGGGACCATAAACCCAATAGATGAGATAGGAAAGATGGTTCATGATAATGGCTCAACATTCATAGTAGATGGCGCACAGAGCGTTCCCCACATGCCAGTAGACGTAGACAAGATGGACTGCGACTTTATGGTATTCTCTGGCCACAAGATGCTTGGACCCACAGGTATCGGTGTTCTATACGGCAAATATGATCTTCTGGACTCGATGCATCCGTTTATGGGTGGGGGTGAAATGATAAGAGAGGTAGGAAAGAATTACTCCACCTGGAACGATACACCACTTAAGTTCGAGGCCGGTACACCCAATGTGGAGGGTGCAATCGGACTTTCTGCAGCCGTAGATTTCCTGAAGCGAATTGGAATGGAGCAAGTAAGGGAGCATGAGGAAGAAATCATCAGGTACGCTCTAAAGTTAGAGGGAGAGGAGGATATACCGGAACTCGTATCATACGGACCTAGAGATGCAGAAATCAGGGGTGGAGTATATTCTTTTAATCTTGGCGAAATTCACCCTCTGGATCTCAGCAAGAAGCTTTCGGCAGATTCCATAGAAGCAGGAGCAATACACCCGCATGATATCGCTGCAGAGCTCGACAAATACGGCCTTGCAGTAAGGTCAGGACACCATTGCGCCATGCCACTAAACACAAGACTTGGTATAGTTGCGAGCTCAAGGGCTTCCTTCTATGTCTATAACTCAAAGGAAGATGTGGATCTGCTGTTCAATTCTCTGAGAAATGTCAGGAAGGTGTACTTGAAATGACCGATGACATTCAGGCCGAGATAGTTCTCGAACACTACAGGGAACCGCATAACTATGGTACCATGGAAAATCCTACCGTATCTCTTACAGAGAGTAATCCTGTATGCGGTGACACAGTGAACTTATCCCTGCATATAGAAGATGGTCGCGTAAAGAGTGTAAAGTTTGTGGGTAAAGGTTGCTCCATTAGCCAAGCCTCTGCCTCAATGCTAACGGACAGAATATCTGGGCATTCACTTGAGGACCTTAAGAAAATGGATGAGAAGGAGATCATAGACATGGTGGGGCTTAACTTGGGCCCAAGCAGAGAAAAGTGTGCTCTTCTCTCCTTCAACACACTTCAGAAGTGCATTCGCACTTACGAAGAAAACAGATAACTATGGTGCTGTTTTGAGTAGATACAGGATTGATGTCGAAAGGGACCGGTGCCTTGCAGATACAATATGCACGGCGCTCTGCCCTGAGAATTGGTACATGGATGAGGATGGGAAAGCGTCATTCAAGAAGGAAATCATTGATGAAGGTGAATACGAATCCAATCATGAAGCTGCACTCTCTTGCCCCACTGGAATAATAAAGATAAGGAAAATCTAGTGTGTAGCTTCAGTTAAGACATTGCTTCCTACTATCGTCCTCTCCTTCAGTAAATCCTTGACACTGATCCTTATCTGATTCATGGAATCTCTGAACCTGATTGTGATAGTGTCGTTCTCCAGGCTTTCATAATCCACAGTCAAGCAGTATGGAGTTCCCACTTCATCCTGCCGTGCATATCTCTTGCCAATGGTACCGGTCTCGTCATAGACTATGGCAGGATCAAACTCGTTTATTGAGTTGTATATCTCAGCAGCTTTTTCCTTCATTCCATCCTTCTTCATCAGAGGGAGTACTGCTGCATGGTATGGGGCTATATGTGGTTCAAGTCTGAGAACCTTGTAGCCATTCTCACGCTGATAATATGAGTGCGCAATCACCGTCATCAGGATTCTGTCTATACCATGGGCAGGTTCTACCACTCTCGGGATGTACTGCTTGCCGTCAATTGTTACTGATAGATTCTCGCCAGATGCTTCCTGGTGCCTCCTCAGATCGTAAGTTCCTCTGTCAGCTATCCCTACAAGCTCGACCCAGTCATCGTCAATATAGGCTTCAGCATCCCAAGTCTCAGTGGAATAATGCGACAATTCACTCTTGTGATGTTGCCGGAATCGGATCTTCTCCCGTGAAACACCCACTCTGACCAAGAGATCAAGAGTTTTGTTAATGAAATAGGCAAGTGCCTTGTCCTTGATAAGCCCGGATTCACTTGCTATCCTTACTGTGGTCGTTCTGGGTTCGCTCTCAGAGGGTAGAAAACTCACCTCCAGGCCATCTGGAATCTCCTTCCAGTAACTTTCCCTGTCCTTGAGGAATACCTCCACCTCACCCTGATATATCTCCCTAAGTCGCAGGAGACTCTGCCGTGGTGAGATCTCGTTTCTAAATGCCTTTCCCAGCTGGGCTACTGCCATTGGGAGCTTTCCTCTGAAATGACTGTTGAGAAGTTTGAAGTTGACCATCATCCCCTGGGCTGTTTCCGGTCGCAAATAGGACGCTTGATCTTGGTTGGATTCGACCCTGAACATCTGATCTGCAGAATAGGCTTTTGACAATCTGTTGCCGCAGTTCAGGCATTTCACGGTGTTCTTTGAAAGGAGACTGTCTGCCGCTTCGACTGTGCTCGGAACTTCGATTACGCCAGATGCCTTAAGGACTGTTTCCACCTTTGACCTAGATTTGCACTTTGGGCATTCTACCGCAATGTCTGCAAATTTCTCTAGATGCCCCGATGCCCGGAAAACTGATGCCGGAGTAACATTGGGCGTATCAATAAAAAGTGCATCTTCCATGAGGTAAGCGTGTTTCCAAGAGTTTATTATGTTGTCCTTAAGGAGCACCCCAATGGGGCCATAATCATAAAATCCTGCTTGGCCACCGTAAATAGAGAATGATGGCCAGAAAATTCCCCGTCTTTTTGCCAGCTCTACTACTTCTTCATACACACTCATGCAAATACGCTCAACAATTCGATGTCGTATAGCATTCCGATTAATTTACCTTCGCTCTCCAGAACCGGCAATTGGTTGAAGTTTTTGACCTCCATGGTCTTCACTAAGTCTCTGAGTTTGTCATTTCTGTAAACAACTGCAGGATCTTTGACCATAATGTCGCTAACAGGTGTCTTAGGAAGTTTGATGTGATTCTTTTCGATCATGTATGTCATAACATTTCTTATCCCGCCCCAGGACCAAGGGTCCTCGTCATCTGCTATGCCGGATTCCGCTAACATTGTCTGCGGCTTGAGATCAACATTGTCGAATATATCTCTGTCAGTGATAAGACCAACAAACCTTGATTCTGAGTCAACTACTGGAGATGAATAAACCTTTGAAAGACTCATCATATAATGAACTATATTTATTGGTGTATCGGCCCAGATGGGTACGCATGAACTGAACATTACTTCCTTGACCCTGACATCTCCGTGCCTTTGCCTTAATATGGGTAGAAAATTTTGTGGCGTCATAATGCCAACGACCTTATTCGATGAGTCCACAACAGCTATATGCCTCCTCTTCTGATGGAACATCTCTGTCGCCGCCGACTCTATGCTGTCATCAACGTTTACGGCAGATGCCTTGCGCATGATCAGCGCGGTTTGAGTCTCTGAAGGATTGTCAAATATATCACGCCGGCTTATGATTCCCACATATTCACCCTTGTTGTCCACAATAGGCATTCCAGTTATGTTGCCCTTTATGAGCACTTTCACGACCTCATTAGGTGAACTGGGAACATTGTATGTTATTGGGTCCTTTGTCATTATATCAGAGACTTTGTCCGGCATAGTTTAAACAAAACGATAGCTGCATTAAAGCCCTTTCGGTTCGCATTTGAGGTAGAATGTCCAAATTCCTTTATTCCCTCGGACATTGTTTTAATTGGGGTTACGCATGAGGAGACGTGCACGCTCTGGTAATAGGTGGTACAGGAATGCTAGCCGATCTTTCTGTCTGGCTGACTGAGACCTATCAAGTAGTTACTGTAGTGGGAAGAGACTGGAAGCGTTTGCGGAAACTTGTGGAGAAGGCTGGATCGCACTCGGACCAGATAGTTCCCATCTCAATTGACTATTCTAATCCTGAGGTGTTTAAGGATGCCATTAGAAGAGATATGTGGAGAAATGGGCCATTAAGGCTCTGTGTAGCCTGGGTAAGAAGCGCCGCAAGAGATTCGCTAGAATCAGTGGCATGGGAGATATCGGAACATTCCAATGAGAAATGGAAGCTGTTCCATTTAGTAGGGACTCAAGACGCAAATGACGCTAAAAAACTACATTTGCCTCCGAGCGCAGAATACAGGCGCGTTAATCTTGGTTTCAAGATTGAAGGACGGACATCAAGGTGGCTCACAGATGAAGAAA
The DNA here is from genome assembly GCA_046704405.1 of Thermoplasmataceae archaeon. Taxonomy (GTDB): domain Archaea; phylum Thermoplasmatota; class Thermoplasmata; order Thermoplasmatales; family Thermoplasmataceae. The sequence goes on from JBJKSA010000025.1 coordinate 40,730, forward strand.
TATGGAATGGCACCAGAGACGCAATAGTAAGTGATTCTAGAGATACAGTTCTTGGCGTTTTGCACCCTAGAGAAATGATGCCCTCTTGACTTGTCAGAATTGCCTTTCGAATAAGTTAATTATAAACTCATAACATTACCAAACAATGATAGGGGCCATACTGGCAGGCGGCTACGGTAAAAGATTGAAACCGATTACTGATGCAATCCCGAAATCGCTTATCAAGATAAAGGAAGACTATACAATTATGGACAGGCAACTTTACGACTTCCAGAATATGGGGATAAAGGAAGTTTACATACTATCTGGTTACCTTGGGGATAAGATCGAAGAAAGGTATGGCAGAGAGAGCAGAGGTATTAAATTCCATTATCTTAGGGAGGAAAAACCGCTCGGAACCCTCTTCTCCTTAAGGGGACTCCTTGATGAGAGCCCGAATGAAGACGTAATTCTAAGGAATGGAGATACAATTACAGACATGAATTTTACCAGGTTTGTAGAATTTGCGCAGAATTCCCCGTACAGCCTGATCATGTTCATTTCCAAGATGAAGAGTCCTTTTGGTGTTGTGGAAACACTGGGAGAGCAGATAGTGAACTTTGTAGAGAAACCTTACCTAGATTATTACATCAATTCTGGATTCTATTACATTAAGAAAGACGCCTTCAGCTATTTCTTCAGAGATTACCTCAACAAGGATATTGAGACGACGGTTTTTCCCTACATTGCTAACTTGAAATTGGCCGGGGCATACAAAGAGGACACGATGTGGATAGGAGTGGACAGTGAGAAAGACCTGGAAATCATAAGAAAAGAGTATACCAACAGGGAGGACCAGAAGTGGGGCTACACCAAGACTATTTTCACGCACGCTGGAAAATCAATCACTCAATACTTCGTCAAGTCAGGTGAATCCGCAAGAATCAGCGTATCAAAGAAGTCTGTCCTCAGGATTCTCAACGGTACAGGCATCATAGAAGACAGAGATGATGGAAAATTTGATGGAGACGCTGTAATAAACCTCCAGGAGGATTTCTCCATTAAGGCATTGGATAACGTTTCAGCCGAACTCATTACCCTTTAGTTTTCAAGATAGGACCTTATTGATACGAAATTCGAAGCTCATTCAAGTATTCGGAACAAAATTAATATATTTTGATATATTGTAAGTCCGGTTTCTATGGCCGTAATGACCAGGGAAGTTTTAGTTAGGGCATTAGAAAAAACATACGGCCGCAAAGGTATGGCATTTGCAGATGTGGTAGAGCTCTGTGACTTTGTGCTGTCCTTTTTCGGCTATGATGACTACGTCCTAGACAATACCCTTTCCGCGCCTGAGAGGGATATTTTCTACAACCTTGAGGAATTTGGCTTCCTTGAACCGCATAGAGAAGAAGTGAACATTTTCAAGGGTAAAACCTGGAGAGTCAACCAGTGGGTGTACAAAAAGGAGAATATCTACAAGGCAGCAAATGCACCAATTGTAGAAGAAGAGCCCGCTAATATTTACGACGAGATCTTCAAGGAATTGTGAGTTCCACCTCCATTTATAGGTTTCAAGAACAGTCGATACGCTTTGGTCAACACGTAATTCATGCAGGATTTTTACTCCCGCCTTAAGCTTGATCTATGTTGGACGGAACCAGCAAGCTGACTATTGCCATATCTCCTTGACAGAAAGATGAATATTATGGCCAAGAAGACAGTAACAAGACCCAATAGGAATGGTATTCCCGACTGGACTGCGTAAGGGTATATGGTGTAGGATTTGCCCGACAAGACCGCAGTTCTGCTGAGATAGAAATTGTAGTATACGAGAAAAGGGAGCGATACAATTGTGACTGCTAATCCAGATAAAAAGACGATCCTCAGAATAAGGCTGTTTTCGGGAAATTTGTGCGAGATTATGCTCAAGACAAGCGATATGAAAGCATATACGAAGATTAAGGAGAACAGGCCTGAGATTACAGTTGACCTTATGACAGTCCCTTGAGCATTTGAGAGTGGAGTTCCTATATTCATAAAGCACAGATATCCTCCAATAGCTGTCAGTGCTGTTTCTATTACAACAACCGGGATGAATGCCCCATCAACCCGGTATGATAACTGGGCGGATCCAATGATAAAGAGAGACCCCAGAAATGTAACGAGGAAGGGATTCATCGGATCATTACAATCAACTGTTGAATAAAGACACTATGATTCACAAGGATCAATATGTGTACTTCTTCTTGGAATAGGAGTATAACCGTCGAAAGAGGAGAAAAGAAAGTGCGACTATCACCACTACCATGAAAATGTCTATGGCATCTGCTTGAAGGAGATTATTCGTAGCAATCGCCCTGTCGAGCATAAGCATTATTCCGTTTGACACAGAATAGTTTCTCCCGCCAACCACTGTGAACTCCCCAACCATCAACCCTCCCCAGTAACTGCCTATGGCAGCCATCGAACCTGTAATGAGGGCAGGAATACTGGCCGGAAAGGTGAGGTACTTTGTAACCTTGGTTCTCTTCAAGCCATATACAGATGTGACTGTCTTCAACTCCTGCGGAATAGACCTGACGGCGCCGTAAACGTTGAAGAATATGTAGGCCGCAGCAGAAAGGAAGGTTATTATGAAAACGTCCACCTCCAGAGAAAGACCCCTGCCAATGTATTGGGCTAGAAAAGGGGTGAGAAAAACAACAATTATAGGGTAAAATATGGGTGCTGGTATTGAGTACAGGACTTGGAAAACTCCTGTAGAGGCTTCACTTTTCTGCCCCTTGCTCCCAAGCCTCATGGCCAGCGGGACCATTGTGAGCACCGATATTACAAAAACTACCAGAATCCTCAGAAGATCGTAGCCCAAGGCTACGGACAGTTCCTTGATGAACTGGAGATTCAGAATGTAGAGCATGAATGCACTTGCAAATCCAGACCTCGCTACTAGGTAGATCACAGTAATTACTACTGCCACTAGAATTGCGCCTATGACTAGGTTGGTTGTCCTTTCAGAGGGCTGAATCTGGTGCCTTTTCCTCTCTCGCCGGGGAAATTGAGACAGCAGCCTGTTGATCGAAGTCACAGCACTCACGCTTGTGTTGACTACCTGGTTAACCCTCCTTGATATGTTAGAAAGAAAAACATTGCCCTCCGTTCTCTTGGTTTGGACGTTTCCTGATGTCGTGGAAGTGTCAAAAGTGTACCTGTCTGCACGCTTCAGTAAGGGGGTTATGATATAGTAAAAATTGAGTGCAATACCAGCAACAAGCATCGCAAGTAAAACGAGTATTCCTGAGTAGTCGTGGTTGGCTACCAAGCTTTGAGCCACTCCACCTATGCCGAAGACTTGGAATGTACGGCTCCCTATCTCTATTACTTCACTCAGTGTTATGTAGAAAAGTCCACTGGCAAAAGATGGCATGATGTTCGACACGATCATTGGATAAGAGGCCGGTATGTACAGCCTTCTCAGCTTCGAGAGTATGCTTATGCTGTACACTTTATTTATCTCATCATAGCTCTGTGGGATGTGGCTTACAGCCTCATATACCCCAAGAATTAGATTCCAAACCAGTGCTGTAATTATCAGTATGTCAGATGCAATTTCAACACCTATACTTCCTGGTATGCGCGCTAGAAAAAAGACCAGTATTATGGGGAAGAAAGACACCACTGGAACAGCTTGAAGCACATTTGTGATTGGTATAATAATTGCCCCCGCCGACCTCACCCTTGCAGCTAGGATTCCTAGGAAGAGGGCAATGACAACTGATGCTCCCATGAGGAGCCAAATTCTGGCAAATGTTGCAAGAACTGCCTCAAGAATGTAAGCGTAGAATTCGGCCCCTGGCATCATTCGGTTAAGCAGTCAGGTCTATAAGTATGATCTGATAAGCTGCTTTGATTCACGGTTGATGAGTCAATTCATTTCATGGGATAAAAGTTGCAAAGGAGAGTAATTTCAAGCAGAAGTAGGAGCCTAGAAGAAAGATAAAAAGGATACGCCTGTAACGGGAATTGACTTTTGACACAGGAAGAGAATTATCGCTTCTTCCTTGCCCTTGTGATGGCCCTGGCTGCAATGATAAGGCCCAATCCTGCAAGTGCCAGTGCAGCGCCTGTGGTTGGGCTGTCCCTTGCAATATGTTGCAAAGGTTTCTTGTGTGGATCATATCTGTCGACATGTATCTTGTAACAATCCTCGAACTCCTGAACATGAACTCCCCTGTCAGAACCCGCTATTGAGGCGCGCCAATCAGATTTCTGACCATGCATCTCGCCTATAGACCTCCTAAAAAGTCCGCTTTCTGAAGGATGTGGGAGGATGCTTCCATCTTGGTTGACCTTTGGCACAGTCATTCTATTGAGAATTACCACCTTTGAAAGTATGTCGTTCCACACATCCGGGCTCTCTTCTTCTGCCATTTCTGTCTAATTATTTGCGGATAAGAAATTAACTTTGCCATCTTATGCAAAGTTTTCGATAAGAAGATAGCTGTCTATTATTTCATTCATCCTCTTGGAAAAGTTCGACTCAAGCCCAATTTCTCTGAGATTCACTTCTGCCCTGTAGGAACTGAGTGATATTGCATTCTTGTGAAGCTCCATCCAAGTCTCGTGGATGTTAAAGTTGTATCTTGCCAGTTGGGTGTGGAGTTGATTTCTTCTTTCGATCATTTCGGCATATTTGCTGTATAGATCGATTAATTCCATTATCTCATCTTCAACCTCAAAATAGTTGCTCTCAAAGTCTCTTGCCTCCCTTCCGCTTAGTCCTAGAATTCTTTTAATTTCGTCCAGGTTCATTATTACGCATCATCTCGTAAGAGTCTTCATTACGCGAATCATATCTTCGCTTTCTTGGTAATCGTTTTTGATTATCTCTAACCTCTTTCTGTTATTGTCGAAGTCATCTTCCAGATTTGCGATCTCATGCTTGAGATTCTCATTCTGAACCCTATAATACTCGATTTCTCTGTTTATTCTCTTCTTAAAGTCGGAAATCCTCGGAGACACTGTGGTTACTAAGAAATCCATTGTTATAAATTTGGCTATTGACCCTTGCTTTATCCTCAATCAAAACATGCTCTTCTCATCCCAACTGAATAAAAATAATAAAAATATCAAAGTGAACTTACGACTGATATCTTTTTTTCATTGTCTGGGTCTTCAGAGCTTACTCATCATACATTCGAATGACTTTTCTATAATGCGGTCCGCTACCTTGCTGATATATCTCTGTCCTATGCTTGCAAGACGGCCAGCCATTATTGCGTCCACGTTCCATTTCAGTTTTGCGGAGTTGTCATCTCCAGCTACACTTGCGTCTATTGTAACCGTGGAGCTGTTGTTCTTTGCTTTTGCGTCAATTGTAAGCTTAACTGTCCCACTGGCCTCATTTATGTCACTGTATTTTACAGTGGAATCAAAAGTCTCCTTGATGAAGCCGACCCCAACCTTGAGTTGGGCCTTAATAGTCTTGTCGTCTACAACTTCTGTTGACTTGGCATCTGGCAAACATTCCGCCAGATTGTGTGGATCCATAAGGAAATCCCACACAGCCTTTGAGCTTGCATTCACATCTCTTGAGCCTTCAAATTTCATTCTATCACCCTAAGGTCGGCAACAACCCGGCCCTGACTATACCCAGAATTGGTACTCATTTTATATGTTTATCTACGAATTCAACTCGAGTGGGCGTAGGCCTTTGTGAAAATTTAACCCAATTTACCACATGTACGCATGATAAAATCATGCATGACCTAAGTACAGACGTTTACGAGCAATATGTCGTGGAGATGAGAAGGCATTTCCACCAGCATCCAGAATTGAGTTTTGAAGAAAAGGGAACCTCCAGTAGAATTGAGGAAGAACTAAGAAATATGGGATTGGCTCCGAGAAGGGTTGCTGAGACCTGCGTAGTCGCCGACATAGAAGGCAAAGGCAGTGGAAAAACAGTCGCCATAAGGGCAGACATAGATGCCCTCCCAGTTACAGAAGAGAATAAACTCCCTTTCAAATCCGAAAACGGAGGAGTGATGCATGCTTGTGGTCATGATGCTCACATTGCAATGGCACTGGGAGTGGCAAAGTACTTCTCTCAGCACAGGGATCTATTCAAAGGAAGGATACGAATGCTTTTCCAGTCTGCTGAAGAGTCCCCCCCAGGAGGCGCGAAACTTCTAATTAAAAACGGAGAACTCAAGGGTGTCGACTACGTAATAGGGCAGCATGTTGCCTCTAGATTTCATACAGGGAAGGTAGCGATATACTATGGCCCAATGATGGCTAATGCTGACGAATTCAAGATAAGGATCATAGGTACGGGAGGCCATGGTTCTGCTCCACAGGAAGCCAATGATGCCCTGATTGCAGCCGCCAGCTATGTTATGCAGATTCAGACCATAATATCCAGAAGAATTGCTCCTTTCCAGAGCGCAGTCGTCACAGTAGGAACTTTGAATTCTGGCTACAGGTACAACATTATAGCGCAGTACGCAGATCTGACTGGAACAGTGAGGACATTTGACAGCAAGATCCAGGACTTCATTAAGGGAGAGCTTGAGAGGATCCTTAAGGGCTTAGCGGCAGGAACCGGCTGCAAGTACGAATTCGAGTACATAAAGGGTTATCCGGCACTTGTAAATGATGACAAGGTCTCAGCGACAATCGAGAAGGTCTCCAAAGAAGTCCTTGGGGAGGATGCGATCTTTCACCCTGAACCAGACATGGGAGGTGAGGATTTTTCATACTACGTGAAAGAAGTACCTGGAGCATTCTACTTCCTTGGCGTGGGAAATGAGGGGAAAGGAATTACAAGTCCACAGCACAGCCCTACATACGATGTAGATGAAGACGCATTGAAGTACGGGGTGGAGATAATGTGCAAGAGCGCACTCCAACTACTCGGAATGTAAGGAGTGTTTTCGCTCTTAACGGTATCAGACCTTTTCCAGTGCAGTTGAAATGTCGCCGATTAAATCGTCGACGTCCTCAATTCCCACTGAAAGCCTGATAAGGTCGTCGGTAACACCATATCTTTCCCGAATCTCTCTTGGTATGCCTGCATGAGTCATGAGTGAGGGGACCTCTATGAGCGACTCCACTCCTCCAAGGCTCTCTGCAAGCGATATGTACTTTAGGTTGCCAACAAACCTTTTCACTCCTTCAAGATCTGAGTTCAACTTGAAGGAGACCATTGCGCCAAAGCCTTTCATTTGCCGTTTTGCCACTCCATGATTCTCGTGTTCTTCCAGCCCCGGGTAGTAGATTTTGCCAATCTTCTTGTTATCCGAGAGGAAGGAGACTATTGAAGAAGCATTCTTCCCATGCTCCTTCATTCGCACTGCAAGCGTCTTGATACCCCTCATGGTCATATAGCTGTCAAAGGGTGAAAGGACAGCCCCAATGGCATTCTGGTTGAACTTAAGCTTCTGGAACAGTTCTTCATTTGTGGTTATCAAGGTTCCTCCCAATGAGTCACTATGTCCATTGATAAACTTTGTAGTGCTGTGCACAACCACGTCAGCTCCGAGATCTAGTGGATTCTGGAAGTAAGGTGTGGCAAAAGTGTTGTCCACTGCTGTCAGCAGGTTATGCTTCTTAGCGACTTCTGAAACTCCATGTATGTCTGTAATCCTTAGAAGGGGGTTAGATGGTGTTTCTAAATAGATCATCTTTGTCCTTTCCGGGATCGTATCTAGCGAAGACAGATTTGTAAGGTCCCTGAGTTCATATGTGATTCCAAGGTTCGCAACAACCCTCCTCAATAGCCTTTCAGTCCCTCCATAAAGATCATCTGAAGCTATCAGGTGGTCTCCCGCCTTCAGTAGAGATACAAAAAGAGTCATCTCTGAGGCAAGTCCTGAGGAGAACATCAGCCCATATTTTGCATTTTCAAGGGAAGCTATCTTGCTTTCCAGGGCATGTCTCGTTGGATTGCCGCTTCTTGTATATTCAAGCCCTTTGGTTGGCACCGATGGATCATCCCTTGCGAAAGTAGTTGCCAAGTGGATTGGGGATACGACGTCCCCCCTTCCACCTTTCTTATCAGGTTCCTCACCTACATGAATAGATTTTGTAGAAAATTCCATTGAATATCACTCCATAAACCCATTATCACTCATCCAATTATCGTTGTACAGTTTACTGAGATACCTATTCCCAGAGTCTGGGAATATCAATAGAATGTTTTTTCCCTCGAATTTCTCAGCGATTCTCTGGGCGGCGACCGTAGCTGATCCTGAGGAGCCGCCTGCAAATATTCCTTCTTCCCTTGCCAGCCTTCTTGCCATTCTGAAGCTCTCCCCGTCTTTCACTTGCACGATGTCATCTATCACCGAAAAGTCCACAGCCTTCACCAGATAGTCCTCCCCGATGCCTTCAACCTTATATACATGGGTCTTTGGAAGCCTGTTTTCCTTGAAGTAAGGGTAAAAAACACTTCCTTCAGGATCGACACCGATTACTTTCACGGCTGGATTCTTCTCCTTCAGGTACTTGCCTATTCCGGTTATAGTGCCTCCAGTGCCTATTCCTGCTATGAGAATGTCGATTTTTCCATCCATCTGGTCCCAGATCTCAGGCCCTGTAGACATGTAGTGCGCCTCGATGTTGTCAGGGTTGTTGTACTGATCAGGGTAGTATGAGCCTTCATCCTCTGATATCTTTCGAGCCACGCTGTAGTAACTTTCTGGAGAGTCGTATGGCACGTCTGTCTTGGTAACCACAACCCTTGACCCAAAGGCTTTCATTAGATTGATCTTCTCATCACTCATCTTGTCGGGTATAGTTATTGTACAGTCATACCCCTTGACTGCAGATATCATAGATATGGAGGCCCCAGTATTTCCTGAGGAGTTTTCAACCACCCTGTCACTTATGCTGCCAGATTTTGTGGCCTTTTCCATTATGTGCTTTGCCATCCTGTCCTTGACGCTCCCACTAGGGTTGAAGAACTCCAGTTTTGCATAGAAGTTGTTTCTCTTTCCCAGAATCTTGTTAATCTTGACTATTGGTGTATTTCCTATAGTCTCCAGTATATTGTCGTAGATTTTCATAATCCACTTCCTGTAGACATGCAACTGAATGGACAAAAATTTTGGTGATAATTGCCTGTCAATTTGTCTGGATTTTTGCTATTGCAACTGCTTAAGTTTGGGATACAAGATTGGAATTAGTTCAACCTTTCCTAAATGAGTCCGTTGATAATTTAAATAAGAAAATCAATATACTAAACTGTGACTGAGAAACTCTACTGGAAGGATCAGAAAATGACTGAGTTTGAAGCGGAGGTTCTTGAGGTGGCTAACGGAAAGGTAAGGCTGGATAGAACAGCATTCTATCCCCGTGGAGGAGGCCAGCCCGCAGACAAAGGAACCCTGAGATCAGGTTCTTTAGAGTATATAGTTGAGAATGTCGAGAAAGAAGGCGATAATGTTCTCCATGAGATAACTGGGGACTTGCTTCCTGAAGAGGGTGCAATTGTATCCGGAAAGATAGACTGGAGCAGGAGGTACAGCCATATGAGGTACCACACAGCAATTCACATTCTTGATGGCGTTGTGACACAACTGCATGGTTCCGAAGGCACACTTACAGGTGGGCAAATGTACCAAGACAGGGCCAGAATAGATTTCGACATGGAAGATCTGACAAAAGAGAAGGCACAACAGATCATTGAGGAGGCAAATAAAGTGGTAGATTCAGGTCTAAAAGTCTATTCAAAGGAGATAGATGGAGAGGAGGCGTCCAAGATACCTAACTTGTCAAGGACACTTCCAGGCAGGGATTTACTCGAGAGGCTGGAAAAGGTCAGGATCGTGGTGATAGAAGGTCTCGATGAACAGGCAGACGGTGGCACACATGTATCAAATACCTCAGAAGTAGGGAAACTTATATTCACCAAGATGCAGAACAAGGGAAGAAGGAACAAGAGGGTCGAATTCTCCCTTGAGGATCATCTGAAAGGACTGGGTTGATTTGCATATTGAGTCTATAACAGTAGGCCCATTGCAGACCAACTGCTACATACTATCTGAAATGGGTCAGTGCATAGTGATTGACGCAGGTTCTGAGGGGGTTCGGATTGCCGATATTATTGAAGAAAGCGGCATGAAGGTAAATTACTTTCTGGCGACGCATGGCCATTTCGACCACGTCGCTGGCATAAACGAATTAAGGGCCAGATTCGACTGTCCTTTCCACTTGCACCGGGATGATCTCTACTTGCTTCATTCTGCCCATGAAATGTCCACAAAATTCACCGGAAGCAATATAGAACCAGTGATGGAGCCAGATGGCTTCATAACAGGAGAAAAATACATCATAGGAGAAACAAGTATCCTGCCGCTTCATACTCCTGGTCATACAAAAGGCAGCGTCTCCTTCCTTGCAGATGGGTTGCTTTTTTCAGGGGACACACTCTTTAAGGGGAGCATTGGAAGGACGGATTTCGGGGGATCAACGGAAGTAATGAGAAAGACTGTGGAAAAGCTAAAGGGATTTGACAATAATATGGTAGTATACCCGGGGCATGGTGAAAAGACCACCATTGGCGAGGAGAAGAGAAGCAATCCCTTCCTCACCTACCTTGATTGGTGACTTCCACTGCAATAGGAGAATGAAGGATGCCAGACGACATTGAGAAGCTTGCCGAAAGGATTATTTCAGATATCAAACCTAAGTCTTTTCCTGAAGATTATCTTCCAGCTGATGAGAAAACAACCGACTTCGTGATCCCCCAAGCGGAGGACATCATGATGTATAGAGAGCTTGAGGGAGTTTTCGTTATGCTCGACGGCGAGCGAATATTCTTCAAGGATCCATATGAGGCAAAATACATCTTTTATTGCGCCAAGAAAGGTGTCACTAACGTGAGGATTCCAGGGACTAGAACACTCAAGCGTATCCTCAAGGATTTTCAGTCCTACCTTGAAAATGTCAGATACGAGGTGACAAGAGAGGGCGAAAAGTACAATCTGGACGAGGGGCAGAAAGACGAACTAATTGATGCCTGCGCGAAAAAACTGGGCTATGATCTGATCGCAGACATTTGATTCTTGCCGGGTTTCGTTCCACTTTCCCATCTGGAGACCAGATCCAGAAGAATATTCTTTCCAACCATTTTGTGTTCACTGAAAGCTGATGAGAACTTTTTCAATAGCGTGTTTACCAGTTCCCCCCTATCCACGTCAACGTACCCCATCATTGAAGGCTCCAGACCGCAAGGGTGAATTCTTTGGAATCCCGCAATAGGTTCTGCAGAAATGTTGATTGCTATTCCGTGGTAAGACACATGCCCGTCTATGGCCATTCCGACTGAAGCGACCTTCTTTCCAGTTCCTTTGTCCCAAATCCCGGGTTCTTCACTTCCCACATAGGTATCATAACCTAAGGCTCCAAGGGAATCAATTACTACTCCATCAATCCTTTTTACAAAACCCCTTACGTCAAGTCTTCCGTCGTCTGAGACTTCAAATATAGGATAAACGACAAGCTGCCCGGGCGAGTGGTATGTCACATCACCTCCCCTGCCAGTCTTCACCACCTGAATACCAGGATAATTCTTCGGGTCACTTTTTCGGCCAATCGTATAGACGGGGGGATCGTGCTCGAGAAACAGCAGAGTGTTGCCCACAAGCCCTTCTTTTCTCATTTCCACTAAATGTAGCTGCAGTTGCAGACACTCATGGTAACCGATTCTGCCGAGGTCACTTGCCGGATTTGAAGTGTAGTGAATTCCCATAGGTCGCCTCTGCTGCCTCCTTGACTCCCTCAGATATTGTGGGATGCGGGTGTATTGTCAAGCCTATGTCCATTGCCAGCAGACCAGATTCGATCGCCAGAACTATCTCCGAAATGAGTTCTGAGGAGTGGGGAGCAGTGATTCCTGCACCCTTGACGTACCCCTTTTCGTCATAGTAGATGCTGAATGATCCCAGAGAATTATTCATTCCAAGAGATCTTCCATTTGCCGCTGCGGGAAATCTAGAATGCTCCCCTTCCAGATGCCCTGTGTAAGATATCTCAGGATCTGAGTAGATAACATATGGCATAGCCTTGTAGTCAACTACGGAATCGATTCCTGCAATGTTGTCCGCCACTACATCTGCTTCGTAGAATGCCTTGTGTGCTAGCATTGGTCCTGGAGAAACGTCTCCCAGTGCATAGACGTTCGAAACGCTTGTTCTTTTCCTATTGTCAGTCTTGATGAACCTGCCCTCCATTTCAACTTGAAGATTCTCCAACCCGAATCCCAAGGTGTTAGGGATGCGGCCAACAGTAAGGAGGACCCTTTCAGTCTCAATCTTGCTTCCGTCCTCCAGTGAGACTGTGTAAGCATCTTCCTTCTGCACTTCGCTGACTTTTACACCTGTCTTGATTTCAACGTTTAACTCCTTGAGTCTTCTCTGAACTGGCCTTACAAGATCATGTGAGACCTCGGGAAGAATGGACTCCATCATCTCAACAATGGTTACCTTTGAGCCCAACTTGGCGAAGGCTGTTCCAAGTTCTACTCCTATGTACCCACCGCCTATAATTGCGATGCTTTCCGGAACACCCTTTATGTCCAGGATTTCCCTGTTGAAGTCCACGCCTTTGAACCCATCCAGTTTTACAGGACTTGATCCTGTGGCGATGACAATATTCTGACATTCGTAGACATCCTCTCCAACCTTGACGTGGTTGGAGTCGTTAATGTATGCCTCACCAATTGCTATTTCTACTCCATAGGACTTGCAAAGAGTCTCAACTCCAGAGGTCAGCTTGTTGATCATGGACCATTTCCAATCCTGCCACTCCTCCATGTCTATTGTGTAATCAATCTGAACACCGGGCATATCCTTGAGATACCCTATAGAATTGCCTAGCTCAATGAAAGCTTTAGAAGGAATGCACCCGTAGTTGAGGCACTCCCCGCCTATTTTGTCCTTCTCTACAAGAAGGACTGACTTGCCCTTCTGTCCGAGTCTTATTGCCGTGGAATATCCACCCGGACCAGCTCCAATGATAATTGCATCGTAAGACATTTTAACACCTACTGGGAAAGTATAAGGATTGGTTCCTCAAGAAGTCTTTTCAGCCTCTTTATGAAGCGTGCCGCGACAGCACCATCAACAAGCCTGTGATCACAAGATAGTGTAATGTACATTTTCTCCCTCTGGCCACCGCTGGGATCGATTTCTGTGAGTGTCCTGTGCACTCCAAGTATGGCAACCTCAGGATAGTTGATTATTGGCGTGGACATTATACCGGCTATTGAGCCAACATTTGTTACGGTAAAAGTTGAATCCTGAACCTCGTCGAGCTTCAAGGCATTTTCCCTAGCCCTTTTCGCAAGGTCAGATATTTCTGTGGAAAGACCCACAACACTCTTTCGGTCGACGCCTTTCACCACACCCACGGTAAGTCCATCAGGAGTGTCTATTGCCACACCGATGTTGTAGTATTTCTTTAGAAAGTAACGCTTGTTCTCCTCGTCGTAGGTGGCATTCAGGTATGGAAATTCCTTCAGTGCTATTGAAACAGCTTTTACAAAGAAAGGAGTAAATGTCACCGTTAGGTTGTCCCTCTTCAACTTTTCTATATTTTCCTTGATGGGAGAAACATCGATCTCCTCAAATATCGTGAAATGGGGCATTAGTTGTTTTGACTTGGTCATCTTTTCAAAAATGAGCCTCCTTAAACCTCTTGGGACAAGTATTTCATGATCGCCTGAAGATTCAGTCTTCGGGGAAGCAGCCGGCTCATTTTCCACTATCTCCTCTACCCTTTCAGCTGCTGTTTCCTCATTCATGGGCCCCTGCTCTTCCACTTCAGCTCTCGGCTGTTCTTGAGCCTCTTCTTCCGTTTCAGGTGCACCTTCCAGATCATCCAGTGTTACACGGCCATTCTGCCCGGTTCCTCTTATAAGGCTCAAGTTCACACCCTTTTCGCGAGCAATTCTCCTTACTGCGGGAGAAGCAAGCACCAATTCGCCGTGTTCTTCAACAATTTCTTCATGCTTCTCTTCCTCCTCCACCTGGGGGGCTGATTCTGTCTCAGTGCTCAATTCAGCTTTTTCCTGATCCTCTTCTGGCGTTTCAGGCTGCACCGCTTCATGGGCTTCTGGCTCTCCCTCAAGTTGTATATCTATGAGAACCTTACCGACCTCCACCAGACTCCCCTCATCATAGTATATCTTGCTTACTGTCCCTTCCACAGGGGATGGCACTTTTACTGTCACCTTGTCGGTCATGATCTCCACCATGTCCTGGTCTTTCTTGATTTGGTCACCTTCCCTTATGTGCCATTTTACGATTTCTCCCTCGTTGACTCCTTCTCCTATATCCGGTAGCTTGAAACTGTACACATCATCACCTGAATTCTAGAACTTTGCTTGCTGCTTTCATTATCCTTGCCTCACTGGGGATATAGTACTCCTCCAGCTTGTACGGAAACGGCGTGTCTGGACCTGTCACCCTCAGAATGGGGGCATACAGGTACTCGATCATTCTTTCTGTTATGAGCGCCGAAATTTCAGCGCCCATTCCCAGGGTTCTTGGCGCCTCATGCACTATGATTGCCCTTCCTGTTTTCTTCACGGACGAGGTTATGGCATCAATGTCCAGAGGAGAAAGTGTCCTGAGGTCTAAGACATCAGCGTTCAGGTTGTTGTTTGACACAGTCTTCATGACAGTCGGAACCATTGAACCATATGTTATGATGGAAAGTTCATCTCCCTCATGGGCAAGGTTTGCTTTTCCCACGGGAATTTTGTAGTCTTCCTCTGGAACATCCATCTTTCCTGCCCTGTAGAGCCTCTTTGGCTCAAGGAATATTACAGGATCTGGCGAGTCAATGGCTGTCGAAAGTAGCCCCTTTGCGTCGTAGGCATTGGAGGGCGTAAGTACTACCAGACCTGCAGTGTGGACGAAATAGCTTTCCCCGCTCTGCGAATGATAGAGACCGCCCCTGATCCCTCCTCCATAGGGTGTCCTAACCACAACTGGTGCGGTGATGGTTGCTGCTGTCCTGTATCTCAGCTTAGCCATCTGGTTTATTATTTGATCCATTGCTGTGTAAATGAAGTCCTGGAACTGTATCTCGGCAAGTGGCTTGAGGCCCGATGAGGCCATTCCAATTGCCATACCTATAATTCCGATCTCAACCAGGGGAGTGTCAAGGACTCTTTCATCGCCATACTTTCTTTGTAAGCCGTCGGTAACCCTGAATACTCCGCCGTCTTTTCCTATATCCTCGCCAAGGAGAATTATGGAGTCATCCTCTGCCATCCTCATGTCGAGAGTTGAGTTTAATGCCTGAACCATGTTCATTGTCGCAGAGCTCACAGTATATCACCCTTTTCTTCCTTCAGGATCCAAGACATCTCGGCAAGAACGTCATCAAACATTGTTTCTGGATCCGGAAATGGAATTTTCTCCCTCTCATCGAATTTCTGATCCACTATCTTAACAGATTCTTCCTTGATTTTGTTGACAATATTGTCGTTGACAAATCCCATGTCCTTCAACGTATTTGCAGCTACAACGATCGGGTCCCTTTCTGAGCCCTCTGTAACCTCGTCTTCCCTGTACTTCGATGGATCATCTGAAGTTGAGTGCGGCCCCATTCTGTAACTCACCGCTTCCACAAGGGTTGGACCATTGCCATTTCTAGCGTTCTGGACTGCCTCTGCGACCACTTTGTAGGTCTCAATGAAATCGTTGCCGTCTACCTTAACGCCTCTCATGCCGTAGGCATCAGCTTTCTTCCATATCTCTGTCTTGGTCTGTTTGTGGACTGGCAGTGAAATTGCCCAACCGTTGTTTTCACATAGGAAGATGATAGGAAGATTATACACAGCTGCAAGATTCATTGCAGCATGAAAATCCGGAGTTGAAGAAGAGCCGTCGCCAAAGGATGCTAGTACAACCTGGCCAGTTTTCCTGTACTTTGCCGCGTAAGCTGCTCCAACGGCAAGAGGAAGATTGGTTGCTACAGGGCTTTGAATTGACATGAAATTATGTTCAACAGAAACGAAATGCGAGGGCATTTGCCTTCCCTTGGCCAGGTCAGAGTTATTTCCCATGACCTGGTCTATTAGGACTTCCACGGGAACCCCCCTGTGTATCATAAGGGCAACATCTCTGTAATATTCGTAGATGATGTCCTCCTTAGACAGTGCCATGGAGGCGCCTACCTGTGTGGCCTCCTGACCAATTGAGGGAGTATAGAAACCGACCCTCCCCTGTCTTTGAGCCGTAACAATCTTCTTGTCGAGAGTCCTTGATAGGACCATTGCCCCAAACCCTCTTACATATTTATCTCTTTGAGCTTGTTCATTCAGTTCTTCCACCATTGTATAACCTCCTTTGTGCCCAAGCTTCTGCCGCCCTGTAAGAAGTTCTGACAAGTGGCCCTGAAGCTACGAACGAGAAACCGATACCATAGGCTTCCTTCTCCAGATCCTTGAATCTTTCCGTAGGCGAGTACTCAACAACTTCCAGCTGTTTTCTGGAGGGTCTCAGATACTGCCCGATTGTCACAATGTCCACCCCAACATCCCTCAGATCCTTGAGTGTTTCTATGACTTCGGAGTCCGACTCGCCAAGTCCTAGCATTATAGAAGACTTGGTCATCTGTTCCTCGTTGCCTTCCTTTAGGTATTGCAATACATCTAGTGATTGTGAATATCCGGCCCTTGCATCTCTTACTCTTGGTGTTAACCTCTTCACCGTTTCTACATTATGTGCAATTACTGCCGGCCCTTCGTTAATAATGAGATCGAGAAAATTAGTCTTGCCCTGAAAATCAGGAATTAGAACTTCCACCAGGGCACCTGACTTCTTTGCCTCCCTTATGACTGATGAAAAGTGTGATGCTCCCTGATCCGGAAGGTCATCCCTGTCGACAGAAGTGATCACAGCATAGGTGAGGCCCATTTTTTCAATGGATTGCCTTACCTTAATGGGTTCATCTGGATCCAGAGGAAGCATCCCTCCGTGGGTAACTGAGCAGAATCGGCACCCCCGTGAGCAGTTGCTTCCCATTACCATAAAAGTCGCTGTGCCAGACTCCCAACATTCTGCTACGTTGGGACATCGCGCTTCTTCACAAACTGTGTATAGAGATCGTGACCTGAGTGTGTCCTTTATCCTAAGGTAGTTCTCTCCTCCAGGTATGCTAACCTTTACGTACTCAGGTCTCACCTTCTGAAATTGGGTATAGATATACTAAACTTTCTTCTTTGGCAAGAATTTCGAATCTGGAACTTATTCTAAAAACGCCTCTTGCACTGTTTTTGAACATCTTTTAGAGCTAAATTACAAAATCAATAATCCGCTTTTCATAACTCTGGCGCATTAAGACACTGATTCTGTACCTGAAAGTGCTAAATTATTATAAAGGGGGGAATGGCAGATCACCCATGAAATTCGCACAAGTGCTGAGAAAAATCTAGGCAGATTATTCAAGGCCGCTGTAGTGGCCGAGTGCCATAAATTCAGGGTGCTCATATTCACCCGGTGTCAGGTAGCTTCTCAGTGATATCTCCTGTTGTCTTGATTCAGCATTTGGCCTGGTAAGCGGCTCTCTAAAGCTGGCTAGGATAAATGTCGATCGTTTACGGACCATAATTGGGCTTGATTCATTCGCAGCTATGATTATTGCTGGCAGAAAGGAACTTGGGAAAACAGGAAAAGCCCACAGATAGGGGTTCCAATAAGCCTTCACACTAATCCTGAAAACCAGCAAATCGACCATAATGTGAAATGAACGCTTAAGTACCAAGCAGATGTTTACTACTTGATCTTACATGGACAGTGATTCAAAGGTTTGGTACAACGGTGAGGTTATTCCATATAGCGAAGCAAAGGTTCCTGTTCTGACCCACTCCCTACAGTATGGCACTGGAATCTTCGAGGGGATCAGATCCTACGAGACTAAGGACGGAGCTGCTGTGTTTAGGCTTGAAGACCATATGAGGAGATTCCTCAGGACTGCTAAGATATATTCCTACGATCTGGGATACGAACTTGAGGAACTTGTAGAAGCTGTGAAAACAGTGGTAAAGGACAACGGTCTTAAGGACGCATACATCAGGCCCTTTGCTTTTGTGGACGATGACAGAATAAACCTTGGGACAAAGGGGAAGAAGATAAGCACGGTAGTTGCAGCCATGCCTTACAAAACTCTGTTTGAGAATGCGGACAAGGGTATTACTTGCAAGGTTGCGTCCTGGAAAAGAATTAACTCTGCTATACTGCCTATACAGGCTAAAGCCAGTGGAAATTACATAAATTCAATAGCCGCCGATTTAGATGCACACGCTTCAGGATTCGACGAAGCAATTCTTCTTTCATTCAATGGATATGTTGCTGAGGGCGCAGGAGAGAATATCTTTCTTGTGGAAGACGGAGAAATAGTGACACCGAGCAAGGAATCAGATATACTGATTGGAATAACAAGGGATTCAATCATCAGGATCGTAAAATCCATGGGACTTAACATAACAGAGAGGTTTGTCCACAGGGATGAGTTGTATTATGCTGACGAGATTTTCTTTGCTGGAACCGCAGCAGAAGTCACTCCCATAATAAATGTAGACGGAGTGAGTGTTGGAAATGGCGGCATAGGGGACCTCACAGCAAAGATTAGAAATATGTTCTTCAAGGTCGTAAGAGGGGAGAGTGCACAATTCCAGGACTGGCTAACCAAGGTGTGATGTGTCCTCACATCCACTATTCCACGATCTAGAGAGGCGTCTTAACGAAAAGGTCAGGTTCTATGGGAGGCCATTCCTCAAGCAGTTGAAATCATTCTCAATATCCCTTAATTTTTTCATTAAATAATGGCCAGCTTGCTTCCTTTCATTTCAGTTGCAGAGGAGCATCTCTTAACGAGATTGTCGCGGCAGGGGAGTATAGCTTGTAAAATGCTATTGTTGTATTCCCGGTATTTTGCGGGAACTTCTCAACTAAACCTAAGCCAGAAGTGCACGGTTCTATCGTACGGCTGGCTTTCCAGAAAAAAATAATGGAAAAAGGTAATGAGACTAGATACGCTACGGTAAAACAGGCAGGGTGTAGGAAATGGTAGAAATCATTGTTCTTGTGAAACAGATGCCTGATCTCGAACTGATCAAGCCCGACCCTTCAACTGGGGAGCCAATGACTGCAAATGTTCAGCTTAAACTGGACAATCTCAGCGAAAATGCCATTGAAGAAGCGGTGAGACTCAAGGAAAAGCATGGAGGAAAGATAACTGCCCTCCTCTTTGGAAATGAGCAGTCTGGCGCAATAATGAAACGTGCCTATGCAATGGGAGTGGATGAAGGATTCATAATAACAGGATACAAGGGGAACAACCCCAGACTTACCGCCAAAGTTCTGGCAGCTAAGATCAAGTCGCTGGAGTATGACATGATCGTACTTGGTAACCAGTCCGCGGACTCAGTATCGGGCCTTCTTCCTGGCAGCATATCCAGGGCACTTGAAATACCACTTCTGGGGAATGCCAATTCCATTGAGGTTGAGGGCAACTCAGTGAAAGTTCTGCGGGCACTTGAAGATAATAACGCGCATCTTGAGGGTAAGTTTCCTGTTGTCGTTTCTGTAACCCAGGAAATAAATGAGCCCAGAATCCCGCCAGTAATGCAAATAATGGCTGCAGGGAGGAAGCCGCTGAACACTGAAGCAGCCAGTTTATCTGAGGAATCAAACATAAAGGTCATATCCAACAAAGTTCCAAAAAGCGAGAGAAAGAACATTGTCATAGAGGACCTAGAAAAGGGGATTCCTGAGATTGTGAAAGTCATAAAGGAGGAGATGAGATGAAATCACTGGTTTTCTCAGAGAGCCCTCAGGTTGCGGCACAGGGTGTCACATACCTGAGAGAAATGGGAGAGGTCGACGCCGCAACGCTTTCTGGCGGTGCAGAAGCTCTGCTTGACTACGGAGCTGGTGTCGTATATAGCATGGAAGGGACCGCACTGAGTGACAACCTGTCTACATCCTTGAATGACCTATATGGACAGGGCTACGACTACATATTCATCGGATCAACCATACTTGGAAGGGAAGTTGCTGGTGCCCTTTCCCTGGACATGGATGTTCCAATCATGCCAGAGATTGTTAGCATTGAGAGGGCTGATAGCAAAATGAAGACCAAGAGATACTTCCTTGGCGGCAAGACTCTCTTAGAGGAAGAATCGGATGCGAAGATTTTCACCTATGCGCCCGGGATAGCTGATGCCCAGAATGCAGGAAAGTCAGAGAAGAAAACGGTTAACCTTCCGGAATCCTCAGTGAGTGTACTGGGAGTTGAAAACAAGGAGACATCCGGTGCAAACATAGAGAATGCAAAAGTCATAGTCTCAGTGGGACGTGGCATAGGTAAGAAGGAAGGTATAGAAACTGTCCAACCTCTTGTCAAAGCGGTTAACGGAGAGCTTGCAGGTTCAAGGCCCATTTGCCTCGATTATCAATGGTTAAGCGAAGACAGGCAGGTAGGCATTTCAGGGAAAAAGGTCAGGCCCAAACTCTACATCGCAATAGGAATTTCTGGCCAGATTCAGCATATTGCAGGCATGAGGGGAGCCAAGACTGTTATAGCCATAAACAAGGACAGATCAGCCCCTATCTTTTTTGAAGCCGATTACGGCATTGTTGGAGACCTATACCAGATAGTACCAAAGCTTGTAGATGCATTGCGGTCGTGAAATTTACTTGACTGCAAATTCCCTTTCTTTTTTTAGTTCACACAGGGAAAAATCCCCAAAAGATTTTTTAGAGCAGGAAAGATGTATATTAGTCCCCTATGGGTGACTTGACGAACTAGGGTGTTTGCAATGTATGTTTTCTCTATTCTGCTTCTCTTAGGTCTCATAATTGCGGCCGGACTATTTCTGTACACTATTTACGAGGTGGTTTGGAATGCAGTTAAAATCCCGGAAAAGAAGCCAGATTTGAAGCTCCAGATTGGAAGGAGAATATACTACGTAATCAGAAATGTCTTCCTTCAGGCCAAGCTGTTCAAGGATTTGAGCGGTGGAATAATGCACTCTCTCATGTTTTGGGGTTTCATTGCTTTTGCATCCTATTCGCTCGATTTCTTTGTAAGCGGCATTTTCACACCATATCAGCTCCTGGGAGGTGGGCTGTTTGAGCAAGTCGCGTTCTTCACTGTGGACTTCTTTGCTCTCATTGTCTTGGCTGACGTTTTCTATTCCATAACAAGGAGGTGGATAATCAAAGTTCCACGATACAGGGGATACAATGGGTTCGAGGCATGGTTCATTCTCTTGCTTATTGGAGTTCTAATGGGAACATATTTTGTCCTGTCAGTGCTCAGAATTGACGGCGTGTCAGCAAACATACCTGGAAGCATTGGGGAGAATCTTGCACACATTAACACACCAGTGAGCTATGCACTTGCATCTATCCTTCCCGTCCCAACAGGAGCGGCTGCATTTTACATATATTGGACGTCTTTCTGGATTCACGCCTTAGATTTTCTTGTGTTCTTGATTTACATACCGAGATCCAAGCACCTGCATCTTGTTGCAGCCCCGCTGAACGTCCTGTTTCTGAAAGAGTCCCAGGCAAACCTGAAGCCTATTGACTTTGAAAAGGAGACCCGGTTTGGCGCAACAGATATCAGGGATTTCAACTGGAAAGACTATTTTGACTTCTATGCCTGCACTGAATGCGGAAGGTGCACAGACAACTGCCCCGCGAACATGACTGGCAAGACTCTCTCCCCCAGGGAAATAATATGGGACCTTCGGGTAGTTGTAATGGAGCAGGGCAAGAAGTACAGACAGTCAGGAGGGGACAGAGATCAGCTTTTCACAACAGTCATAGGTGATCCCATACTTGAGAAGGACCTCTGGTCATGCACCACTTGTATGGCCTGTGTAGAACAGTGCCCAGTCATGATAGACCATGTTCCCAAGATTGTAGATATGAGGAGATCGCTTATCCTTAATCAGGGAAAGGCGCCTAAGGAAGTGGCAGATCTCACCAGAAACATAGAATCCTATGGCAGCCCTTACGCAATGGACCCCGCAACAAGAGGTGACTGGGCAAAGGATATTGATGTAGTCGATCTCTCAAAGACGCCGGATGCAGAGTATGATGTTCTTTACTGGGTCGGATGTGTAGCTAGTTTTGACCGAAGAAATCAAGAAGTGGCAAAATCCGTGGTGAAGATCCTAAGGAAGGCGGACGAGAAATTTGCCATACTTGGCTCGGAAGAAAAATGTACAGGTGATCCTGCAAGGAGGACTGGGAACGAATATCTTGCAGATATGATGATAAAAGGAAACGTGGAAACTCTAAAGAAGCACAGAGTGCAGAAGGTGATCACCAGTTGTGCGCACTGCTTCAATTCATTGAAGAACGAATACAAGGACTTTGGAATCGAGCTTGAAGTATATCACCATTCTGAGTATATCAACCGCCTCATCTCACAAAAGAAGCTTAACGTGAAGTCGCTTGACTCAGATTTGCTTGAGAAATACACTTATCACGATCCATGCTACCTGGGGAGGTACAACAAGACCTACGACACACCGAGAAGCGCAGTCAAGAGCTTTGCAAAGAACTATGAAGAAATGGAGATGAACAAGAGCAAGGCCCTATGCTGCGGAGCAGGCGGTGGCAGATTGTGGATGGAGGAGAAGGAAGGCACAATGGTTTCACATAAGAGGATTGAGATGGCAGAAAAAATCGAAGCCTCTACCTTGGTTACAGCGTGCCCCTACTGCATGACCATGTTCGACGATGCACGTAAAACCAAGAATTTAGAGGACAAGATGAAAGTACAGGACATTGCGGAACTGGTAGCCGATAGAATAAAGTGATGGCAAAATAAAAATGGGCAGCATTCCAGAAATCTACTAAAGCAGATCAAGAGCATTTGCAGTCTGGCAATTCATTTTCCTTTTCCAATTCTACTGCTTTTGTCTGAGGAGGAGATAACCTATAATGATCTATCGGCATGAGAAAATATTCTACCTATATCTGCCATATTCATCTGGTGACGAATGTTCCAGAATGATCTTCTCGAAGGCAAGAATATAGTAATCACAGGTGGTGGCACGGGGCTTGGAAAATCCATGGCCGCCAAGTTCAGCAGTCTCGGTGCAGGAATAGCCATACTCGGGAGGAGGAAAGAGCCTCTTGAGGAAACAGTCTCTGAGTTGACTTCAAAAGGTTCAGATGCTGTATTTCACCAATGTGATATAAGAAAGCCAGAACTTGTCAAAGAAGCTTTTGATCACTTCTTCGAGCATTTCGGCAATTTGAATGTTCTTGTCAACAATGCGGCAGGCAATTTCATAAGCCCTACAGAAAGCCTGTCTGCAAACGCTGTAGACAGCGTACTTAACATTGTCCTGCATGGGACTTTCTATTCTACTCTCGACATAGGGAAAAGATGGATTTCCTCTGGCACCAAAGGGACTGTTCTAAACATGGTCACTCCTTACTCCTGGACCGGGTCGGGTTACGTTGTTCCATCTGCTGCCGCAAAGGCTGGCGTGCTGTCGCTAACAAGATCACTTGCAGTAGAGTGGGCAAAATACGGCATAAGGCACGTCGCTATTGCACCTGGACCTTTTGAGACTAAGGGAGCATGGGAGAGGCTTGCCCCAATAAAGAAGATCTCAGATATCATGTCAGAGAGCGTTCCACTGCGGAGACTTGGTAATCATGAGGAACTGACAAACCTTGCCTCTTTTCTTATCTCAGACCAAGCGGGATTCATAAATGGTGAAGTAGTGACCATAGATGGAGGAGAATGGCTGAACGGTGCAGGCCAATTCAACAAGCTGGGAAAGCTTAGCAATGAAGACTGGGAAACAATAAGATCACTGACTAAGAAGAAGAAATGAATGATCCTGGAATGATAAGGACTTTATTATCTGGATCACCCCTCTGCGGTCGTTGTATGAACATGTAAAGGCATTGTATAGTCTTAAGCTGTGTCTAAAGCACATCATTGCTTGGACCATGAGATAAGGATATTTTCACGCTCGAATGCCTTTACTGTCAAGAAGAATATTCCTATCGATGCCCCTAGCAAGACAAAACCCATTATGAGAGATAGGAGAAGGTCATTTCCCGCCGCGAAAATTGGAATGAAGACGAGAATAAGCACTGGAAGAACCACAAGACTGGATACCTGCTGTGCAGCCCTTACGTCTTTCATCCTTGATGAAACGAGAAGTGACATGAGTGTCCCGAGCAAAGCAATCGAAGGCATAAGGAGCAGAATCTGCACATATGTCAAAGATGTTGGAAAGAGAAGATATCCCAGTGAGCCGTAAGTCAAAGCGTCTGTGATCGCAATGTAAAGGCCAAAAGTGAACCATCCTATGAGAAGGCCGGGTAAGAAAGGAGCAAGTGCCTTTCCTGCAAACAGTTCTGTGTCAGTAATTGGAGTTGCAAGAAGAGGCTCGAGGCTGTGATTGTTCTTCTCGAGAATCACGCTTGTAGAGCCTACCAGTGTGGTTATAATCGCTGGCACAAGTACCATGACAGAGGCAAAGAGTGTTACAAGTTCATGTACTACAATAGCAGATTGTCCAGATTGAGTGGTGAGAGTAGAAAGCAGAGAGATAGATTCCAAGACTCCAATCCCTACCAGCAAAATTGGTAGGAAGAGCATGGAGTAGAACACATATCCATTCTTACGGATATCCTGTAGGTCCTTTCTCATAACCTCCCTAATAAGTGAGTAATTCATCATGCCGCCTCCCTGGATTTGTCAACTATCGAGAGGTATACATCCTCCAAACTGCGCCTTATCTCGCCTATAAATTGAATCCTGAATCCCTTGCTCATCAGATAGTTGGCTATGTCCGGGTTGTTTTCCTCAGGTGAGTCTACCTCCAGTACAAGAGCGTCGTTTCGTATGTCTGCGGTCTTGACGTATGGGAAGTCCTGAATATCCTTCAGATTGATTCCTTCGATCTTTGCTAGATGGAAAACTACTGTCCTGGAGAATGATTGTCTCTTGAGAGCACCAGGAGTATCGATTGCAAGCAATCTGTTCTTTATCACTGCCACTCTGTCTGAAAGCTTGTCTGCGTCTGAAAGGTCATGAGTGGATAGTATCACGGTCTTTCCGTTGGACTTCATTGTCTTCATGTAATCCTTGACAAATCTGGAGGATTCGGGATCAAGGCCGGCAAGAGGCTCGTCAAGGAACACGTATTTTGGATCATGTATGATCGTCCTTATGATAGCGAGCTTCTGCTTCATTCCCTTGGAAAATGTGGCAACTGCATTCTCCCTCTTGTCCCAAAGCTCGAATTCGACCATCAGGTCCTTTACCCTTCCATAGATATCACTGTCACTCATTCCATACATCCTGCCGTAGAACTGGAGATTCCTGTACGCAGAGAGATTCTCATAGAGTCCTGGAACTTCAGGGAGCGCGCCCACCTCTTTATGTATTTTACTAATGTTTTCCTGTCCTTTGGCGATTACCCCTTCGTATGAGACATGCCCACTTGTTGGATAGATCAATCCAGTCATAAGCCTTAGAGTAGTGGTCTTTCCTGCCCCATTAGGTCCAAGAAGGGCAAATATCTCTGAATCATTTATTTTGAATGTAAGATCCTTGACACCAATGCTGTTCCCATAGTACTTCGTCAGGGCAGAAATCTCAATCATCTATTCATCCTCGTATCTTGAATCGTCTACCAGATCCTTTTCCGATTTCTGAACAGGTTGCTCGGTCTTTCCCTTTTGCTGGAATGCGTAATAATCCTCTTCGGTGGCAGTCGCATAGTGCTTCCTTGAAGTCCTTTCATGGCACCCGGGGCATTCCACAAGACCGAGACCGGGAATTGTCAGGCCGTAACCGAACCTCTTTTGATCCATTGCGGGGGATTTGAAAACAGAGCCGCAGTTCTCACAGCGAATGTACTTGACCATCGCACATCAGAATAGAATAAGAATGTTATTCATAAAGTATATGTATTACATTAATAGTAAAGCTCTAATTCTTCAGACTTTTCGAGGGTACTGAAGAATCCTTAGGCGGAGCTCACAGTGAAATAGGATTGCCACCAGGACTTGGAAAGACATTTAAGCCAAAATTCACTCCTTTGACATCGGGTGATATATGATGGCTGATGTGAAAAACGTCTATCTAGTGGATTATCAGAGAACTGCATTTTCGAGGTCAAGGCCAAATGATCCTGAAAGGGATGTCTTCAATTCAATTCGAATGGACGAAGCCCTATCTAAATTGATCAACAGCACTACAGACAGATCTGGGATTAAGAAAGACCAGATAGAGGACGTAATCGTAGGATGCGCCATACAGGCGGACGAAAACTGGACCTATGGCGGCAAGCATCCATCACTTCTTTCATCCTTGCCTGTGACTGTGCCTTCGATGGCCATAGACAGAGCTTGCTCTTCGTCCTTGAATGCACTTTCTATTGGCTCTATGGAGATCATGACTGGAAATGCAGAAATTGTCCTCGCAGGCGGGATGGAACACCTAACCCATGTCCCCATGGCGAACAATGACCATGTTAAGCCAAATATCAAACTGCTTGTTAGGCCAGAGTACCAGAAGCTTGACATGAATACTGGCTATTCCATGGGACTGACAGCAGAAAAACTCGCTTCTGAGAGAAATATTTTACGTGAGGAAATGGACAAGTATTCCATGAACAGCCATAAGAGGGCGGCAAAGGCTAGGGACAGGGGTTTCCTCAAAGGTGAGATCCTCCCCCTCGATGTTGAGATAGGCGGCGAATTCAAGACAGTTGATACTGATCAGAGCATCAGGGACAATGTGAGCATGGAAGGAATGGAAAAACTTCCCCCTGCTTTCAAGAGCAACGGAGTAATCACAGCAGGTAATTCTTCCCCGCTCAATGCCGGTGCTTCCCTAACCATGCTCATGTCTGAAGGCAAGGTAAGAGAATATGGGCTTGCACCTCTCGCCAAGATCAGGTCCATCGGATGGGCAGCAGTTCCACCATCCATAATGGGAGAGGGCCCTGTGCCTGCTTCTAAAAAGGCACTTGCTCGAGCCGCCCTATCGGCAGATGACATAGATTTCTGGGAGATAAATGAAGCATTTGCTGTGGTGGTTCTCAACGCAATTAAAGAGCTAGGAATTGATTCAGAGAAGGTAAATGTCAATGGCGGTGCAATTGCAATTGGGCACCCTCTTGGAGCAACAGGCGCGAGATTGGCAGGTACACTCGCAAGAACTCTTCAGGACAAGAAGAAAGACCTTGGAATGGCAACCCTCTGTGTGGGTGGAGGTCAAGGATATTCGGTTGTTCTAGAAAGAGTATAGAAATCTCTGAGACACGAGGTGAAATTGAAAGTCACCTCGCAAGTCTTTAATAAATTTTAGAACTAGCATGGATAATGCTGAAAGCTGTTGAAGACTACCTGAAAAGCCTGCAAGATGAAAGGACAATATATTACGACGGAAAACGTGTTAAGGATGTCACAAAACATGCTGCCCTGTCCGTGGCAGTAAGACATGCTTCAGATCTCTACAGGTTGCAGCAAGACTCTGATTACAGGAACCTCACAGTTTACAAATCAGAAAAATATGGCGAGATAAGCAGTTTTTACAAGATGCCTAGGACCTCTCAGGATCTCCACAACAGGTTTGAGCTCATATACAATACCACGGAATATGGCAGAGGGATCTTCAACATCATAAAGGCAATCGGCTCAGACGCTCTCTTTGCACTAATGATCAGTTCAGGAAAAGTAGACAGCGAAACCGGCTCAGAGTATTCTTCAAGAGTCTCCAAGTTCTACGAATATGTTGTAAACAACGATCTCGCTCTCGCTGTAGCACAGACAGATGTCAAGGGTGATAGGAAAAAGAGACCCTCAGAACAAAGCGATCCGGACATGTATTTGCACATTGTCAAACGGGACGAAAAGGGAATTACAGTGCGTGGGGCAAAAGCTCACACAACACAGTCAGTCGCGGCTAATGAGATCATTGTACTCCCATCAAGGAACATGCTTGACTCTGAGGGTGACTACGCAGTAGCATTTGCAATACCTGCCTCCACCCCTGGCCTAAGTATGGTTGCCGAAACACTGAAAGGAACAGAAGAGGCCCTAAGAGACAATTCGCTACCGATGGGAAGATACAACACTGAGGCTGAAACTCTTACTATATTTGATGATGTCTTTGTGCCTTGGGACAGGGTATTTCTGGCGGGAGAGGCTAAATTTGCTGGCCTTACTGCAGTTATGTTTCCTACTTTCCACAGATATACAGCCATATCCTACCGATCGGCAATTTCATCACTTCTCTTGGGCATTTCCAAGCTTCTAGCAGAATATAATGGAATATCTGGAGCATCGCACATAAGAAGGGATATCGTAGAACTAATAATGTACAAGGAAAGCCTCAGATCGGCAGGCATCTCGGCCAGTACCAGTGCGCTGATTGATCCTCGCACAGAGATTGCTGTCCCAAATATGATTTTTACCAATGCGGGGAAACTCTATGCAAATGAGCGTTACACCGATATTGTGAAATGTGCTGTGGACATTGCTGGAGGACTTGCTGCTACACTGCCTTCTGCAAGTGATTTGGACAACGCTGAGGTTTCCCATCTTCTGAAAAAATATCTTGCAGGTTCAGGCAACAACACCGAGGATAGATTCAAGCTCCTTAACACCTTGAAATTCATCATATCCTCGCTAAACGGCATCATGACTACTGCGATGCTGCACGCAGAAGGTTCTCTTGAGGCCAGCATAATTGAGCTTTTCAGGTCCTACGACTACAGATCTGATGAGTCTTTGGCAAAGTATGCTTCTGGCATAACTGATGAGCTTCCCCTCAAGAAATGATTGAGTTCCACCAAATGTTTAAAAACAGAGGCAAATCTATCACCCATGAAAGGCGAGGATGTATATCTCGTTGAGTACAGGAGAACTGCTTTCTCAAGGTCAAGGCCGAACAACCCCGAAAGGGACCTCTTTAATTCCATAAGAATGGACCAAGCACTTGGTGAGCTCATAAGCGAGGCGATTCAAACCACTGGGGTTAAGCCTGAAGACTTGGGAGATGTCATCGTTGGAGGCGCATATCAACGGGATGAAAACTGGACCTACGGTGGAAGGCACCCTGTCTTTCTTTCAGAGTTACCTTACTCTGTCCCCTCTATGGCGGTAGATCGCGCTTGCGCTTCCTCAATGAATGCTATTTATATTGGAGCCAGTGAAATAGGAACCGGTCTTTCCGAAATAGTTCTTGCGGGAGGTATGGAACACATGACTCACGTTCCAAGACTTTCAAACAAACTCTGCACTCCTCTGCTTGAGGATTCAAGATACCTAGAATACAGAATGAAAGAGTCATACAATATGGGCATAACTGCTGAGAACCTGGCAGCACAGAGTGGTATCTCAAGGGAGGAGATGGATCAATATTCCTTGGAGAGCCATCAAAGGGCAAGCAAAGCCACGGAAAAAGGATTTATCAAGGGGGAGATACAACCAATCCTCTTAGAAACAGGGGGAGAAGAGGTAGTTGTTGACAAAGACCAGAGCATAAGATCAGACACCAGCATGGAGAAACTGGCTGGACTCCCATCCGCCTTCAGAGATGGTGGCCTTGTAACAGCGGGAAATTCTTCACCTCTCAATGCAGGAGCCTCACTTGTTATGCTCGCATCAGGAAGAAAGGTTGAAGAGTACGGACTTGAACCGCTCGCCAAGATTGAAACATTTGGCTGGGCGGGAGTACCTCCGTACCTAATGGGGCTGGGGCCTATACCTGCTTCCCAAAAGGCGCTGAAGAATGGTGACCTGACCAGGGATGATATCGATGTCTGGGAGATAAACGAGGCATTTGCTGTGGTGGTCATAAACATGATGAAAGAATTTGGACTTGATGTTTCCAAAGTGAACGTTAACGGAGGAGCCATAGCAATAGGGCATCCTTTGGGTGCAACTGGGGCGAGATTGGTAGGAACAGCAGCCAGAATATTAAAGGAAAAAGGAAAGGACAGGGCAATTGCAACTCTATGTATTGGAGGGGGGCAGGGATTTGCGACCCTACTCGAAAGAGTCTGAATTCAGTTAACTCTCACCTTTTCTGGTGAGGGTTATTCCTTCTTGCGCAATGTAGGATGTCTGCTGTTTCCTTGTCAGAAAAGAATATCCCGCTCATGGGGTCTGGATTTTAGAGAGCTGGATCAAGAATCCTATTCCATCCTGTGTTATATTGCAACTCTTGAATGCAGATGCTGAAACCATACTCTCAAAATCCCCCCTCGTGTAAGCAACCTTACACAAAGATTTTAGCGCCGATTTTGTAAATATCCTCGTAATGAGTTTCATGTCATACTTTTTGATCAGTGCATCAATTTCAAGGTCCGTAGTATCCTTGTTCATGTCACCAATCAGTGCCTCGCCACCTGGTCTCAGGACTCTGTGCATCTCATCAAGTGCCTTAACCGGCTCCCTGAAATTCTTAAACGCGGCTGTACAGACAATCAGATCGAAACTGCCACCTTGAAATGGCATTTGTGATGCACTTCCTTGCCTGAAAGTTATGTCAAGCCCTTCTGCTTTGGCATTCTTTGATGCAATTTCTACCATATCTCTGCTGATATCAAGGCCTGTGATGTTATAGCCACCTCCTTTTGCGAGCTCTATTGCAAGGTATCCTGGTCCTGGGGCTACTTCCAGGATGCTGCAGCCAGGCTTAGCGTGTTTTGAGAATTCCCGGGCGTATCCTGCCATCTCTTCGACCCTGGATTCCCTGGACATCCTGTCATACCAGCGTGCTGTTCTCCCCTCTAATGCCAAGTCCTTTGATTTCCTCTTCTCCCTCAAGTCCATGTTATCACCATGTACTGGCTCTCCCTACCGTCCTGCATCTTGCGAGGAAGGGAAGCCTAGGAAATGTCTTGGGGTAGGTAAGTTTGCCTATTCGGTCAACCGAGGTCACTTTCTCAGAAAAGGTCTCCCATTTTACATCAGCCGCAAACTCAAGCTTTCCTATGCCTGTAAAAGAAACTGTTCCCTCGAGTTCCTCAAGGTCTTTCTGAGAGACCTGAAGTGAATTTAGATGCGAGATTCTGTCCTCCCCCTCCTTGGAAGACTCGTCCAGAAAGGCTCTCATCACTATTGTAACCAATTCCCCGATCGATATTCCCTTCTTGCGGGCTTCGGCAGAAAAGAGGGCGTAAACATTGTCCTCGATCCCTCTGATTGTAACATCTGTCAAACAATTCACTCCCTGTTCACTATTTCTTCAGTCATGACAACTCTAGCTGCAAAAATTGAACCTACTACAATAAACGAGCCGGCTACCATTACGATGAAAGATAAAATGAGAAGCAGATTCAGCTGCATAATGCCCAAATTCACAAGAAATGCCATCAAACCAGCCATTACGACAATTCCACCTACGAGGGGACCGAAGTACAGTACCGCCGCCCTTCCCACACGCGCAGAGCTAAGATAAGCCCTTCTTCGTTCCATGGTGTGTAGCTCCCTTTTAAGATTCGACCTAAATCTCTCGTTGCTGGGTTCATCCCGTTGATCTGTCATATTAATCACCAAAATCACCATTGTTTGCGCCTATATAAATATACCTTAAGTGAGCCCGTGATTCAATAATGCTTGCTCAAATTGCTTTAATAGCACTTTTGTCATAGATCTAGAAAGGTCAAATAGTGAAAGACTGATCAATGTGTAGTGGTTGAAAAGGTCTCAGTTATTGGATTTGGTGCAATGGGTTCTGGAATTGCCGAGTACCTCTCAATTAATGGCGTTGAAGTCCAAGTGTTTGAGACCTCCCGCGAAGTTCTTCGTTCAAATCTTGTAAAGGTAAAGGAAAGCATAGCCAAGCTGAAGGCTAGGGGCAGAACTAGGGAAGGGACCGATGACATAATTGGAAGACTGCACTTTGCAGACACCCTTGAGAGTTGCGCTAGGGATAGTGAGATCATAATAGAGGCAGTTTATGAGAATGCAACTCTTAAGGCCGAAATAGCGCGAAAAGTCTCTGGGATTTGCCCTGATAATGCACTTGTGTGCACCAACACAAGTTCCATTCCGGTGACGTTCATTCAGAAAGGGGCAAAGAGACCTGATCGTTGCGTCGGTTTTCATTGGTTCAACCCGCCAGTTCTGCTTGACCTTACAGAAATAGTGAAGGGTGACCAGACGAGCATGGAGAGTATTGGGATGCTTTCCAAATTCAGCACAGATATAGGTAAGAGGTTCATAATTGCAAAGAGAGATATTAGAGGCTTTATAGGAAACAGGATCGTGAGATCTCTTCGATATCACTCCATGCTTTTGACCGATAGAGGCATTCTGACTCCAAAGCAGATAGATTCAGCCCTTATTTTCAAGGTTGGGCTTCCAATGGGAATTCTTGCATTAACCGATTTCACAGGAGGAATTAAGCTCGAATATGACGAGAGCAAGACATACAATGAGATCAAGAAGGAAGTCCCACATTATGAGCCCTCGCCCGGATACGATCGAATGTACAGGGAGATCACAGCAATCACCTTTAGGATGGTCCAAAAGAACCGGATTGGGTTTAGATCTGGTAGGGGCATTTATGACTATCCTGAGCCGGGTGTATGGAGAATGCCACAAATATCTGAAGAAGAAGGTAGGAAGATTGATCCAATTCCTATTCTTGCACCGATGTACAATCAGGCACTTTATCTGGTAAACAACGAGATCTGCAGCAGAGATGACATTGAGACTGCCCTGATTCACGGATTCAAGTGGAAAACTGGCATCTTCAAGTACTTTGACAAAGGCAGTAGGAATTTGGATGCACAACGGGCACTGAGGGAATTTGCAAGTAAATTCCCTGACCTCAAGAGCTTCTATTCATACCAGGGCGTATAACGTGCTTCCTAAAGATAACCTGATTTTTCTCCGAACAGCATACCCGATACTCGTTCAAGATCTTGCCTCCTATTTACAAACAGTGATTGTATTGCAATAATGTCCCTGTAATACCTCTCGACAAGAAAATCCTCGAAGTATCCATAGCCTCCGAATGTCTGTATTGCAGTGTTAGTGGCCTCTTCGGCAACAGAGAGGGCATGCATTTTTAGAGCAAGCATTTCTCCCAGTTCAAAGGTGATTCCTGAAAATGTTATTGCTCCCATGTATCTGACGTCAAAGCTCAGTCTGGCAAGTCTTCCGGCTATAGGCTGATAATTCCTTAGTTTGTTACCGAATGCTTCCCTCTGATCAGCATATTCTACTGCCCTACTAAGAGCCGCTTCTGCAACTCCGAGAGATATCGCTGCAATCTCGGGATCCAAGGAATCTTGGATGTCTTTCAATACTCGTTTGCCTCCTCCCTCGATTATTTCAAAACTCTCCGAATCGACCTTGACACTTGAGTATTGGAGGCTATTAAGACCCAGCCTTTCTGAGTTTTGAGAACCCGATATTCCACTCCGAACAAATACCATGTCATTGCCCAGGCTGAAAAATGCAACATCACAGTCTGCATTGAGTAGGTGCTTCGAATCTCCTCTTATCCTTGAGCCACTAATAACCAGGGAGTTACCGTTTGTACTGTTTTGGCTAAGTGAAAATTCTACCGCCGCATTGATTTTTCCTTCTGAGATACCTGTAAGAGCATAACCTGGATTGTCGAGTTTCTCGGCGAGAGAATTGAAAATTGAATTTGCTATCATTACTCTGACAGAAAGTGATGGCGAGTATTTTGCCAGTTCATTCAGTATTACTAAATAGCCATCAAATGGTAGCCCGGACCCCCCATATGAAGGCGAAATTCTGGCTCCAAGGATCCCGGCAGAAGCAAATTCACTAATTACTGCATCGCTAAATTTACCCTTTTCAGGAGGAGACAAGTCTTTTTGGTGCTTTTCAGCAATGTCTCTGACCGTTCGCCTTAGTAGTTCGAGTTCTTCTTTATTCATTCAGAAACCCCCCTTTCTTAAGTATTGAACGACCTATGACAAGATTCTCTATCTCACTGGTCCCTTCCCATATGTCCATTATTTTTGAATCTCTGAGAAATCTTTCCGGTGCCCCCAGAATTCCATCTGGGCCCATCAGCTTAGAAGCTTCTTTGCTTACCTGAACAGCGGCTTCGCTGGCCATTTTTTTTGCCATGCTTGTTATCATGGGATCAGGGTCGCCCAATTCAACCATCTCAGCTGCCTCATATGTGACTTTCCGCGCGGCGTAGATCCTTGTTGCGAGCTCAGAAATGTCAAAAATTATGCCTTCATTGCTGTAATCCGGGTCACCCGCTGTTCTCCTCTCCATTACACAAGACAGAAGTTTATCAAAAGCTCCTTCGGCAGTTCCTACGGACATAGCTGCAACATTTATCCTTGACCTGTTGAAGAAATCCATGACGTGATAGAATCCCTTACCTTCCTCTCCCAATACCATGTCCTCAGGCACCTCGACCTCTTCGAAAAAAAGCTCAGATGTGACTGATGGCCTGACTCCCATCTTTCCCTTGAGCCTATTTGATGAAAACCCTCTGGATTTTGTGTCAACTATGAGGAGAGTCATTCCCCTGTGTTTCTTTTCCTCTTTTAAGGATGTTCTTGCCAGTACGATGATGTAATCGGCAACATTACCGTTGGTGATGAACATCTTTGAACCGTTCAGAATAAATTTCTTTCCACTTTTTATGGCCTGAGTCTTTATGGAGGCAACATCACTTCCACCACCTGGTTCAGTTACCGCCAGACCAGTTATCAGTTCCCCCTTTCTTACGCGTTCCAGTATGTTTGATTTCTGGCCCTGATTGCCATGAAGGTCTATCAGATCCGATCCGAAGAGCGGCTGCTCAAGAACAGTAATCCCAAGACCAGTGTTAACTCTGCATATTTCTTCTATTGCTGCCATCTTCGAAAAGGTGTTTTTAAAACTGGGAAGTAGTTCTTCTGCGGCTCTTCTGCGGATATCGTCGGGATATGCCCCCTCGCTTTCGTACTTCAGCGCCATGTTCTCTGTTAATTCTCTTGATGCAAATTCTCTGACCTTTTCCCTTACTTTCTTCAAATCGGACTCTGTTGGATGATACACATTATGCACCTCGCATGACCCAAAAGAAAGCCTGCCGTTGTATAGGTCAACTCACTGCACTTGGTTTGATGACCCCGCCTTCTCACCATAATAGAGTTGGATAGATGAATAAATTTACGTCGTTAACTGTACCCCAAGAACTCATATCTTGCTGAATTTGAATTGAGATGTTAATTTGAAGATAGGAGTCCTAGAAAGAGGACTACTCGTCTTTGTACCTTCTTACCAGAGGCTTTTTGTCTATCTTTCCAGTGCTGGTCTTCTCGAATTCCGCGATTTTGATGAACTCATCAGGGATCCAGAACTTTGCAATTCTGCCAGAATTTGCGTACTCCATAAGGTGCTGCTTAAGTTTCTCCTCGTCGACACCGTCAGTGGATGTCACGAATGCTACTGGTCTTTCTCCCCATTTATCATCTGGCTTTCCTATGACTGCAACTTCACCTATTCCTGGGAAAGTGCTGATTACCTCCTCAAGTATTAGAGAAGGAATGAACTCGCCCCCTGACTTTATGGCGTCCTTTTCCCTATCCACAATGGACACATATCCTAGATCATCCACGACAGCGAGATCACCAGTGTGAAGCCAGTCTCCCTTCCAAAGTTTCTGGGTATTCACATCATCCTTCACGTATTCCTTAGCTAGCCATGGTGCTCTTACCACAATCTCTCCTATGGCCCTTGAATCGTGTGAAACTTCCTTTCCTTCGGAATCAACTACCTTGAGGTCAACGAATGGTATCGGAATTCCAGTCTTCCTATGGTATTCCGCCCTTTTTCCGTCTGGTTCCTCCAGCAACCTCTTGTTGTACGTGGAGAGCGTTAGAACAGGAGCAGTTTCGGACATTCCATATCCTCCAGCAACGGTTATGTTCATTGATTCCGCCAGCTTAGCGAGTCCCTCAGTAAGTGCGCTCCCGCCAATGCTCACCTTGAGGTTCAGGCCCTTCATCTTGTCCTTGGCTTTACCAGTAACCAGCATGTAGAGGATGGATGGGACCATTTCACTGAAAGTCACACCCTCCTTTTCCATAATCTCTGGTATAAGGTCAAAGTCATATCTTCCAGGAAGGACATACTTTTGGCCTGACATGATAGTAATGTAAGGAGACCCCCATGAATGAACATGAAACATTGGAACCAAGGGCATAATCACATCTGTGGTTTTCAGGGAAAATGGCTCTTTTGATAGGCCAAGAGCAACAGACATTGCATGAAGGAGTATTTGCCTGTGTGTGAAATATACCCCCTTAGGTAGGCCAGTCGTACCAGATGTGTAAAAAGTTGTGGCAACGTCGTCCTCACTGACGTTGGGAAGGTCTACCCCTTGCCCCATTTTTTCCAGATCACTGTAATCTATTGATCCTGGGAGTCTGCCTGCAGGTTCATCAGAATCTGAAGAAATAATCCATTTCTCGACAAAATCAAAAAGAGAGATACTTTTCTCAATCAGTGGAACGAATTCGTCTCTGATAATAACAAACCTGTCCTCTGCATGCTGCATAGTATAGTATATGAGCTCCTGCGGGTATCTGATGTTTACAGTGTGGAGAACTCCTCCTGCCATTGGGACAGCGTAATATGCCTCCATGTAGTGTAGAGAATCCCAGTCCAGAACAGCTACACGGTCACCTTTCTTCAGGCCCATTTTGACCAGACCTCTGGCAACTCTGTAAACCTGGTCCATGAATTCCGTGAAGGTCACGTCCTTCTTTCCTTGATATGATATCACCTGATCGGGATTGTTCCTGACCGATGATGCGAAAATCTTGTCAACCGTAAGCTCGTACCTGTCCTTATACATTCTTCTTCGTCAGAATATACGAGAAATAGAAATTTAATCTTTTTTCATGACGGTTTTAGGTTTTAATGAGTTATGAATTTCTTGTACCTGATTTGTCCTGAGCGCTGCATAAAACTTTTGCCTAACCAACCTATCTTTGAGATAGATTCAAATGTACTCGCTCAAGGGAAAGGTAGCAGTGGTGACTGGTTCAACTAGAGGAATAGGCAAGGCAATAGCCCAGCGACTGGGGAGTGAGGGTGCATCTCTTGTATTGAACTATAGGAAAAGAGATGAAGAAGCACAGAAGACTTTGGACCTGCTCAAACAGGAAGGGATCGACGCCATTGCAGTAAAAGCAGATCTCTCGAGCGTGGAGGGATGCAGACTCGTTGTGGACAAAGCTGTGGAAAAGTACGGGAAAATAGACGTTCTGGTCAACAATGCAGGTGTAGGCTTTTACAGATTCTTCAGAGATGTGGATGAGCGACTGGTTGACAAGACAATTAACGCAGATTTCAAGTCAGTAATTTACTGCTCACTTTTTGCATCAAAGGTCATGGACGAAGGAGTGATAATAAACATGTCTTCTATCACCGGAATACTGCCCTCTAAGGGGCTTCCAATATACAGCAGCGTCAAGGGTGGCATAATTGCTCTGACCAAGTCTCTTGCCATTGAACTGGCTCCAAAGATCAGGGTCAATGCCATAGCACCAGGACTGGTAGTGACTGACCTTGGGGATAGCCTCATTGAGGTCTTAGGGATGGATCTTGAGAGCTGGGCCAAAAGATTCACGCTTACAGAAACAGCTACATATCCCGATGAGGTGGCTGAGGTCGTTCTCACAGAGATTAAGGTCCCCTCGTTGACTGGTCAAGTCATTACCATAGACGCTGGACAGAGCCTTGTTGTAGGGAGAGGAAGCTGAGGTGCTATCCGAAGTATTCCCATATTTGAAATGATCAAGCTGGTTTCTACGTTAAAGGGGTCACAGAAGAGCCTGTTCACATGAGATCTGCTTAAACATAGGCGTGAGATTTTATAGGCAATGTGCAGGGCTTGCGTGGAGCTACATGATTTGTTAAAAGATTCCTCAGAAGAGGAAAAAAGATTATGGCATAGCTACGCTATGTGTAGATGGGGGCCAGTCTTAAGCGATATTATTCGAAAGGGTGTAGTATATGGATTTCGAGTTTTCTGACAAGATAATCAAAGCGAGGGAAAAAGCCAGGGAGTTTGCCCAAAGGGAATTGACAGAAGAGGAGGCCACGTTACACGACAGATTAGAGAAGTTCCCTGAAGAGCTAAGCAGAAAAGCCTTTGAAGCAGGGATGGCGGATTACAGTGATCCCTGGTCTCTTCTTGTTACAATCGAGGAGCTTTGCCGTGCAGATGCAGGACTT
The DNA here is from genome assembly GCA_046704405.1 of Thermoplasmataceae archaeon. GTDB lineage: Archaea > Thermoplasmatota > Thermoplasmata > Thermoplasmatales > Thermoplasmataceae. Next base: position 78,970 of record JBJKSA010000025.1, read on the forward strand.
GGAATTTCCTCAATTGTCAAACTCTTTGGCGCGGAGGTCATTATGCTCTTCGGAACAGATCAACAAAAGGAGAAGTACCTGTCTTCTGTTCAATCGGGAAAGAAGATGATGGGTTTCGCCGTTACTGAACCTGGCGGAGGAAGCGATGTTGCAGGGCTTCAAACAACTGCCAGGAAAGTTGGTGACAAGTATATAATCAACGGAAATAAGATGTTCATAACAAACGGCACATTAGCGGACTTCTTTGTAATGCTTGTACGTACTTCGCCACCTCCTGAGGGAAAGAGGCATCGTGGCCTGAGTGCGATTATTGTTGAGAGCAATTCGCCAGGTTTCACTAAGAACAAGCTCGCAGGTAAGCTCGGTGTCAGGGCAACTGACACAGCGGAATTGGTCCTGGACAATGTTGAGGTCCCCGCCGATAATCTGATTGGAGAAGAGGGAAAGGGCTTTTACTACATAATGACCTTTTTCAACATAAGCCGAGCCTACGTTGCTGCCCAAGCAATTGGCATTGCCCAAGGAGCACTCGACAGGATACGCCTTTTCTTAAGCGACGGCAAGCCCAATAACGGTGAGGTGACAGAAGAGGTCCAGTTTGCAACCGCAGACATAGCTACAAGGATAGAGGCATCTAGACTCTTGACTTACAAGGCAGCTTCCTACCTGTTCAATTTTGAGCCGAACCCCACTTTGACAAGCATGTCAAAGGCATATGCAGCTGAGACCGCCGTTTATGCGACAGAAAAGGCACTCGAGATAACGGGACACTCAGGCATTAACAGTGATCTAGAGAGATTCTTCAGGGACGCCAAGATAATGGAGATTTGGGAAGGCACAAGTGAGATAGAAAAGCTGATTATCTACAGAAATCTGATGAAAGAAATGGGAGGTGCAGATTAGAATGCCCTCAGAAGAAGTCGAGATGCTTAGGAAAGCGACCAAGGAGTTCGGAGACAAATACATTCTTAACAATGCAACTAAGATCGAAAGGGAAGGTATAAGCGAGGGCCTGAGAAGATCCCTCGCGGAGCAAGGATTCCTTGGAATAGCAGTTCCTCAGGACCTGGGTGGGGCCGGTGTCTCAGGGCAGGAGTATGTTTCTGTTCTGAGGGAATTTGCTTCTTTCTCACCGTCAGTTGCTGCTCTGGTTCTAATTGACAACTCCATTACAACAAAGTTGATCGGAAATGCAGATCCAATCCTTGCTGGGAAGATTGCAACTGGAGAGGCAGATTTCGGTGTGTCTTTGCATTCTCCTAACGCTGGGCGAGGAGAAGACGGCTCGTTGACGGTCTCAGGTGACAAAGTGTCTGGGACCATGAGATATGTCATAAATGCCACTGACGAAGGATTTGTTGCCCTTTCGGATGATGATAGACTAATCCTGGTCAAGGGAGGAATAACATACAGTGATGAACAGTATCACCTCTCGTTCCGAGGCTTGAAATACAGCTCAGCAAAGGTAGATTCAGCGGATTGCTTGGTTCTGTCCGAGAAAGGACCTGAGTCTTTTGAGAAGATAATGGAAGATATTGATCTCCCTGTAGCCGCAATGGCCTTGGGAATTGCAGATGCATCACTGAACAAGGCAGTGGAATACACAAAGGTCAGGAAAACATTCGGAATGCCACTTAAGGACTATAGCCCAGTTGCTAACACACTTTCTAGATTGCTTTCGGAACTAAAAATGGCTGGCCTCTCTCTCGAGCATTCCCTCGAACTTGACAGAAAGGGGGTGCTTATGCTGAAAACCTTCTCCACTGATCTCGCTAAGAGGGCGACAAAATCTGCACTCCAGATGCACGGAGGGTACGGATACATAGAGGACTTCGGAGTGGAGAATTTCTATAGGGACGCTGCTGGATTAAGTGTGCTATTCCAGAACTCTGGAAAGGATATCCTTAAACTGGCGCAGGAGGTCTTCGGGGAAAGGTCAGGGTTTGTTTAAACTCCTTCCTGCGCATTCTCGTCTTCCTTAAGTGAACCATTTTTTTGGCCAGGAAGTATTCCGGAAAATTTAATCAGATGCAAGAAGCTAACTATGAGCATGAAGGCTGTAGTTTTCAAAGAGCCCTTCAAAGTTGTGGTCGAGGACGTAAATCCACCCACCTTGCTAAAGCCAAACGATGCAATTATTAGAATATCCACAACAGCCATCTGTGGTTCAGATTTGCACATGTATGAAGGCAGGGCCGGAGCAAAGCCAGGACTGATATTTGGTCACGAGAACCTCGGAACTGTGGAAAGTGTTGGCGACGGCGTGAGCGATCTTAATGAAGGGGACAGAGTAGTGCTTCCTTTCAACATTGGCTGCGGGCATTGCAAGAACTGTGAGCAGGGATTCACCGCCTTTTGCACAAAAGTGAATCCAGGATATACAGGAGGGGTGTACGGCTATGCTTACATGGGAAACTACAATGGAGGGCAGGCCCAGTATCTCAGGGTACCTTATGCAGACTTCAATGCCCTCAGACTTCCCCAGGGAAGGCAACTGGAAGATGATTTCATACTACTTTCTGATGTATTCCCTACTGGATGGCACGGAGTCTCCCTCTCAGGATTTCAGGCCGGAGATACTATTGCCATATTTGGTGCTGGACCTGTGGGCTCTATGGCTGCGTACAGCGCCAAGCTCAGAGGAGCATCCCAGATTTTTGTCATAGACAGGATCAGTGAACGACTGGACAAAGTCAGAAGCATAGGCGCAATACCAGTGAATTTTGATGAAGTTGACCCTGTAAAGGAAATCCTCTCACAGACTGACGGGATCGGAGTCGAAAGGGGAGTGGATGCAGTAGGATACCAAGCTGTATCCAAGGGAAAGGAGGCCCCGAATACCATTCTTGATTCACTTGCTAGAATAGTCAGGCCAACAGGAGGCGTGGGCGTCCCTGGGCTTTACCTTGCTTCTGATCCTGGATCTCCAGATGAAAAAGCGAGAAGTGGCGTGATCAATTTCCCGTTTGGCAGATATTTCGCGAAAGGATTGAAAATAGGCACTGGATTGTGCAGCGTCAAACTTTATAACAGGTACCTGAAGAACTTAATAATTTCTGGCTCTGCCAAACCTAGCTTCATCATATCACATCACATATCACTGGAAGAAGCGCCAGAGGCATATGAGAAGTACGACAAAAGGATCGAAGGTTACACTAAGGTCTTAATACACCCTAACAGCTGAGAAACAACCGGAAGTTAGAGGACTATTATGTATTTGGTTACAAGTTCAACCCTTCTTGCCACTCTCTGCCGTTGAATCTTGGTGATCTATGTAAAATTCTAGATTCATGAAATATAGGTGAATACAACTCTTCCTACTGCACCTGTTTGCAATTGAGATTAAAGAGAGAGGTGACGCGAAATCGCGTCACTCGTTTACCGGGGTTACTTCAGGCGGGATAAGTGCTTCGTTGACCTCTTCCAGCCTTTTTCCAACTGTCTTTGGTATCACCAGAATGACAATCACGCCCGCAATTATCACAGGAATTCCCAAGATTGGGAAAGCATAGTAAGCTCCAACAATGGCTGTAAGTGGTATGAGAATCGCTGGTGCAATGGCACCTCCTATGTGACCCAGACCATCCGTGAGGGAATAACCAGTCGACCTCGCAGAGTTGGGAAAGCATTCCGCAGAAGTAAGGTACATGAGTTGATAAGTAAAGCCCCCACCTATTATGTTTACAAGCAGGATCCCAATTGTTATCTCAAGGTAGTTTCTCGTAGGCCCCCCTTGCAACGCTATAAATAGGCCTATTGACCAGAACGCTGCAGCTATAGTCGCAAGCACTCTCCTGTCTACCCTGTTTAGCAAGGGCCTTACAAGTATTGCGCCTACAGTTGCACCTATTGCTGTAAACCCGAACAATGTGATTATATTGGTAGCTTCTGTGCCTGTATAGCCAAATACTCCTATGAAGTAGGTGTTCCAAGCCAGACTGAACGGATACTGCACCCAGTATAGGAAAAACCAGAAGATAAACAAAACAAGTATTCGTTTTATGTATCTCCCGTTCGCCAAAGCTCTCAAAGGATTTTTGTCTTCAACCGTGAACTGGATTATATCAGGTTCAGGAAGAGATTTGACATTAGCTCTTCGCATAGCTGCTTTTTCCATGCTAGTAATCAACTTCTCAGCTTCATCAAATCTCCCTTTCTTAACAAGGAATCTGATGCTTTCTGGTGCTGTTGCCCTAATTGCCAAAGCCATAAATGCAAGGGCTGCCGCAACTCCGAAGGCAATCCTCCACCCCGTAATTGGGTCATGCACTACTATTTGTGTTGCCAGAAGTGCTCCAAAGCCGACGCCAATCCAACCGGCAATATATGTGTTGTTAACGTAAATACCTCTCTTGGCGCTTGGCGACATTTCTGAGAGGTATGTAATTACAAGTGCGAGATCCGCTCCTATACCCATTCCTGTAATGAATCTGAAAACGTCCCAGATTACGTAATTCGGTGCTAGTGCCAATACCAGTTCTCCTAAACCAGTAAGTGAAATGGAAGTGATCATCATTGGTCTTCTCCCTACCTTGTCTGCAAGATATGAGAGAAGTATGGCGCCTACCGGATATCCGAATAGGACAAGGGTTACCCCTCCAAAAAGTGCTTCGTTTAAGGCTTGGGAAGCTGTTCCAGGGAAGAAACCTTGTCCTATCATGTAAGGTAGTGCAGGCCCAACGTTGCCAACAGCATCATACAACGTAACAAACCAACTGAAACCCAGAGCCCAAATCAAACCAGTGGAAAGTCCCCAGGCAGGTAATCTTTCAGCTCTGGCAATATAGCTAGCCGCCTTTTCCGACGCCATTATAAATATATATATCTTACTCAAGTTACAAAAGTATTTTGTGTTAAAAATATTGACAAACTAATAATTTATACCTGCGAAGGGGGGTAGAACTTACTGGCAATCACTTGCAATCTCACTGAAACGCCTCTTGCCGGCATGAATTATACATGTGAGGAGTGCGAGTGTCGACTTATAGCGATGATTGCTTGATTAGACTGTAATTTTAATTTTAAGGCCGAACCCTTTGTTAGAAGAATTCCTTGATTTATTGAAGCTACAGCGACTTGGTAATGACTCAATCGTTGGATAGCGGGAATGAATCGACTCTATGAATGTCCCTGACAGATAAAATTAAATTAGACTTTTGAAGAATTAGGAATAAAAGGGATACCCTAATCCTACAGGTAATAGATACGAGTTCTCTCGTCGAGAAACACTTTCGAGCAACACAGCAGGTTGATATTATGCCTGCTGAGGTTCTGGCTCGGAAGGGGCTTCAGGCTCGTAACTCTCTTCGTACCTGCTTCTTGGGCTCAGTACAGAGCCACCGATGAAACCGCCTATAGCGGGAACCAGTAATGCACTTACTCCAAGACTCTTAATGAGAACCAGAGGCTGCATAGACATTGCAAGCTTAATTTGCCCAGTTATGTTTCCTACGAGTACGTTGGAGCCAAGGTAGGAAGAGAATGTCGATATTACAGATGGCGAGACCAGAATTGTCAGTGCTATAAGAACACCAGACACAATGGCCCCAGCTATCACTGCAGCTACTGCTCCCCTCAAGGATCCTCTTACTATAAGCCCAGTTACTATTCCTGCGGCAATCCATCCATATATTGGTAACCAGCCCAATACTATGAAGGTAAGAATTCCCGCAACAATTCCTGCAGACGCACTTCCATATTCTAGATCCGAGGTTGACATTGTCAAGCCTACATTTGAAAAGAATAAGATATAAAAGTTTTTGTGCGCTAGAATCGTAAATTTCGTCCGAATTTCGTCTAGACCTTAATTATTTAATTCGATTTCCGTCGTGAAAGACATGAAGGACATATTCAGGAGAAGTGCTCTCGATGGAGTCGATCGGGTTTCCTTTCAGTACAACTAAATCCGCAGTCTTGCCCACCTTGATCCTTCCTCGATCAGGAAGGCCTAGACAATCAGCTGCCACTGAGGTTGCTGCCTTGATTGATTCGAGATTTCCTAAGCTTTCAGATAGAAGGCGCATTTCCATTGCATTCTGTCCATGTGTGTTTTCTCCGGCTCCCACGAAGTCGGTCCCAGCCGCTATCTTGAGTTTACGTTCCTTTGCTATAGTCATTTCTTCCTTGAAGTGCCTCAAAACCACTTTCTCCCTGTAAGTTCCTTTATCCGGTCGTCTAGCTGCGTAGACACTGAGTGTAGGTACATAATAGATACCTTTGGACCTTATCATTTCTGCCGTCTTTTCTGTCAATTCCAGTCCATGTTCGATCGAATCTACTCCAGCTTCTATTGCATTTGTAAGAGCAGGTTCTCCGTAAGCATGTGCAGTAACATTGACGTATGCTCTATGTGCTTCATCAGAAATAGCAGAAAGTTCTTCCACAGTGAGATGGGGTTTCCAAAGCCCACCTTGGCTCATTGTTCCAGATGCATAAACTTTGATCACTTCTGCTCCATCGCGAAGGCAGAGCCTCACGGCCTTTCTGCAATCCCATGGCGAGTCGCAATAATATGAGTAGGAGAGCTCCTTTGACATCTCAACTGGCAGAATCCTGTAGTCATCGTTTCCTCCAGTCTGAGCAATTGACTTTGCGGCCGATATAACTCTTGGTCCGAGTATTTCTCCTTGTCTCTCGGCTCTGCTCAGAAAAGTCCCTGCTTTGCTACCGAGATCTCTGACAGTTGTGAATCCAGCCGAAAGCAAATTCCACATGTCACTTACACTTCTTATGGCTACAGTTTCTGCGGGTGTTGTATTCCACTCCGCCAAATCGAAGGACTTTGCACCAAAAAAGTGCATGTGAACATCGATAAAACCAGGAACTATCGTTGAATTGGCAACCTCCAATGTACTAGCGTTCTTTGGCTCCTCGACGGAACCCATTTCACCTGCTGCTTCTATAAGGCCAGTCTCGCTGTTAACGACGACTACGCCTTTTTCAAAAAATTCCTCACCGTCATACATCCTTCCCTTGATCACAACAGGCTTTTTTTCCATTATTTAGGAGAGCCGCTCCGGTCATAAATGTTGCCCGAACTGCCCAGTCTTCTATTGCTCTAAGGAAGATGTCATAAAGAATTTTAGCAGAGCAGCAGATTGTTTCTAAGCTGCCGATGAGCTTGAGCCCTCATTCTTCTGTATCTCCCTAAACCTTGTTGCAATATAGAGAAGAAATAACGAAATACCAATGAGAATTACGAGAACCGTCGTCGTTCTGATAAGAGATGTGTTTGATAGATGCAGTGTTACAAGGACTGCACCCAACACACCACCTATGAATTGACCGGAAAACTGCATTGTGTTGTAAATGCCTATGTTTGCCCCATAACTGTTGCTCATGGAAATTCGCGCGAGCAATGGATAGAAGACGATCTCGTATATTGAGTATCCTGAGAAGAAGACTGCAGCCCCTACGAAAAACCAATTCTTTTCTGCGGTATAATAAGGAAGAAGGAAAACGAGTGGAAGGCTACAGAGCAGGATTACAAGCGAAATAACAGAAAACAATGTTGTATGCCCCCTGTCAGCAAATCCGGAAGAAACTACTGCAACTACACCGCCGATGATAACTGTCCAGAGAAGGACCGAGTTATATCCCTGTACGCTGTAAGCCGAAGTTCCATAGAGGGGAAGGTAGTAAAAGAAAGTGATCATGCATAGAGAAACGAGAAATGCAACTCCACCAACAAGTAATGCACGGCCCTGAATCTTTCCAGCACTTTTTCTTTCTTGACTGGTGTATGAGGGGCGCTTGTACTTAATCCGCATCATGGGAAATATCGAACCAATTCCTAGAACAGCGGAGAGAAGGAAAAGAAATGATGTGCCGAGCAGAGATGCGAGATAAGGACCCAGAATAAGGCCTACCATGAATGAAAAGCCTATTGGTATGCCCAGGATAGCCATTGCAACATTCCTTCTTTCTGCTGGGACGTTCTCCTGGACCATTGCCATCCCAGATGATGTTATTGCGCCAGCACCGGCTATTAATCTCCCAGCAATGAGGCCATATATGTTGATTGGGTGCCAAGCAATGAAATTCCCAACTACGTATGGGATCATGCCTAAAATTATCACATTCTTGCGGCCAAATCTGTCAGATAGAATTCCAAAGGGTGCCTGGAAAATTGCCATTGTGAGCCCGTAGGCACCCAATGCAATCCCTATTAGAAGTGAGGAATTCGTAAAATTCTTGCCATAGAGGGTAAAGACCGGGAGGACCAGAAATATGCCAAACATCCTCAGTACCTCAATCACTGCAACTGCCGAAATCATATTTCTCTGATTTCTGTCAAATGCGCGCATCATGTATGAGGACCGCTCCATGATGTCTTATGATTATTAAGTGGTTATGAAGCCACCCCATTATACGTAGTACAGTCAGATACATCGTCATTTGACGAATGTGAAGTTCGACTGTCCGGACAAATGTTTAAATAGTACAAGATTCTGCAGTCGTTATTGAGTCTGATAATAAATAACATGGATTCCAGCCCCTTGAACTATTCGGTCATTATTGGAATTATTAGACTCTAAGCACGCAACTAAAGGTTGACGTGCGTTTTTGAGGTGTTTTTTTGAGAGGTGCTGAGCTTCTTGTTGGATCATTGGCCCGACTCGGGGTAGATACGATATTCGGCATACCGGGAGGTGCGAACCTAGCGATTTACGAAGAACTCTATTCCTCAAGCATTAGGCACATCCTGGCTAGACACGAAGGAAGCGCCGTATTCATGGCAGACGGTTACGCCAGAGTATCCAGGAGGCCCGGAGTCTTTTTGGGTACCTCAGGTCCAGGCGCAACGAATGCAATAACTGGCATGGCGACTGCCTTTACGGACTCATCCCCAGTCATATGCATAACTGGGCAAGTTGCCACTTCTTCCATGGGAAGAGATGCATTCCAGGAAGCGAACAGCTTTGACCTTATGGTGCCCGTTACAAAGTGGAATTTTAAGCTCAGAGATAGCCGTGACATCCCTAGAGTAATAGGAAGAGCTTTCAATATTGCCACATCTGGAAGATTCGGGCCAGTTGCGATAGACGTGCCATCTGATGTTGCCTCGCGTGAGGTTGACCCTTTTGACTACCAAGAAGGAACTCAGGAATCTCAGTCTGTATCAAATGAGTCTCCGGACATTTTAGAGGCCTTGTCACTCATCATGGAGTCACTAAGACCCGTGATACTTGCCGGAGGGGGAGTTAGATGGTCCCAGTCTGGGGATCTAGTACTCAAACTGGCTGAGAGGATAAATGCGCCCGTTGTGACTACAGTAATGGGTAAGGGCGGGATTGCTGAAGATCACCCTCTTGCCCTTGGGACAGCAGGGATGCATGGCCGTCGTTCCTCACAGTACGCCCTGAAGAATTGCGATCTTGTCATTGCAGTTGGGACAAGATTCAGCGATCGGACCACTGGAAAGACAGACTCGTTCCTTCCTAAGGCGAAAGTAATTCACATTGACATAGACGGCGCAGAAATCGGGAAGAACATCAAGGGAGTTGTGGGTGTCACAGGAAGTTCGGACGATGTAATCAAGTCATTTCTAGCCAATCTGCCCTTAAACTTCTCCACGGGGAATGATTGGGCACGGGAGATGGATAGTGTAAAGGAATTCTGCAATTGCGATTTCGACTTACCTGGAACTCCGATCAAGCCTCAGAAGCTCGTCAAGGAACTTTCCAAAATACTCCCTGATAATGCTATTCTCACGACAGATGTGGGACAGCACCAGATGTTTGCAACGCATTTTTATGAGAACAAGGCAGGAAGGCAGTTTCTTACCTCTGGCGGCCTTGGAACCATGGGATTTGGACTTCCTGCAGCAATTGGCGCCAAAATAGCTGCTCCTGAGAAGAAAGTGGTGTGCCTTGCTGGAGACGGAGGCTTCCAGATGAGTTATTCTGAATTCATTACAGCTGTTGAGAATGAAATACCTGTACTGGCCGTGATCATGAACAACCAGAGCCTTGGGATGGTCAGGCAGTTCCAGAAGCAATTCTACAGGAACAAAATTTACGCTTCAGATTACACAATGACTCCAGACTTTGCAAAGTTCGCAGAGTCCATGGGAGGAGAGGGAGTCACTGTTGAGCGCCCAAGTGAAATAGCTGATGCCCTGAGAGAGGGGTTGAGGAGTGATGTTCCGTTTATAGCTGATGTAAGGGTGGACATTAACGAAGATGTGCTCCCTATGACACCACCTTGGACAGGAGAAGAGGGAACAATATATGGAAGATGCAAGTGGAGGGATTTGAAAGTTGAAGAACCTAAGAATACTGGCAAGCGATGAAGATGGTACTCTGCAGAGAACGATATTTGAGTTCAGCAGGAGAAATATTCCCATAGGTAGATTGCTTTACGACCGCGACAAAGATCTTGTGACCATGCGTATAGGCGTGGAAGGGGAGGATGCTTTCAGGGTACTGAAACACCTCAATAGGATTTACGGAGTCAAGGAAGTTACAATCGAAGAAGGTGAGGAGTGATAGGATATGGCTAAGGCATACTACGAAAATGATGGAGATCTTTCGGTCTTAGAAGGAAAACAGGTATCAGTCATAGGGTATGGAATTCAAGGAAGGGCCCAGGCCTTGAATTTGAGAGACTCAGGAGTGGATGTGAAAGTGGGCCTGCGGAAAGGAGGAAAGGGATGGCTCAAAGCTGAAAATGACGGCTTTTCTCCATTGACTGTGGCAGATGCGGCCGATTCTGGTGACGTAGTCATGATCCTTATCCCGGATGAAGTGCAGGCAGAGGTTTACAAGAAAGAAATAGAGCAGGGAATGCACCCTGGGAAGACTCTTGAATTTGCTCATGGATTCAATATACATTTTGGCAGAATAGTTCCCCCCGAAGGAGTGGATGTCATAATGGTAGCACCAAAGGGTCCGGGACAGATGGTAAGAAAAACCTACCTTGAAGGATTCGGAACCCCAAGCCTTGTGGCAGTCCACAGAGATGTCGCGGGAAATGCCCTGAAAACTGCACTTGCAATTGGAAAAGGGATTGGTGCAACCAGAGCTGGAGTTATTGAGACAACATTCAAAGAAGAGACTGAGACAGATAATTTTGGTGAACAGGTGGTACTCTGTGGCGGAGTTTCGGAGCTGATAAAGAAGGCTTTCAATTACCTCGTTGGTCAGGGATATCAGCCTGAAATAGTTTATTTTGAGGTTCTCCACGAATTGAAGCTTATTGTAGACCTAATCCAGGCTGGCGGCTTGGAAAACATGTGGAGCAATGTCAGCAACACTGCAGAGTATGGTGGAAGAACCAGAGGTCCCAGAGTTGTTGACGACCACACACAGGAGCAAATGTCGAGGATACTTGAAGAAATTCGAGATGGATCTTTTGCAGATGAGTGGATGTCAGAATACGGAAGGGGGGCGCCGAACCTGAATAGAATGAGGGGGGCATCTTCCTCTGATACTATAGAAAGTGTAGGTGAAGGACTCAGGAACATGTTTGTCCGTAACAAGACAGAGGAGCAGCAAATAGGCTAATTCCACTTTCAGTCCTCCAGTATCCGACCATAGAGACAAGTTTTTAGCCTATTTTAGCAATGAGGAGTTGCAGAGATATGAATCTCCCAGACTCCGACCAAAGACAGTCGCCCAGTCACTCGAGCAGGCCAGGTGTAACACGCCTCCTTGACCAGCTGTGGGAATTGCTTGAGCTTGACAGCATCAATTCAATCAAGGAAAGAGTTACAGAAATAATGGAAATTATCTCATGGGACTATGAGGATTCGGAGGCCGATACTCCTGAATCCAATATTGCCCCTAATCTGAGGTTATTAAAGGAGAATCTGGGCCAGATCAGAGATTCTCATACCCCAGAAAGGTCAAAGTACTATATACGAAGGCTACTGAAATCCATAACATCAGTGGAAAGAGGGCGGATCAACGATCTGAACCTCAACAGGTGGAAGGAGTATGATGATCTCATTACTGACAGCCTCTGGATCATGGACAAAAGGGACAGCTCTGGTGCCCATAATGCTTCATACTGGGGAAATTTCATCCCCCAGATACCCAACCAGCTGATTAGGAGGTTCACCAAGAGAGGGGACTGGATACTAGACACCTTTCTCGGAAGCGGAACAACACTCATTGAGTGCAAAAGACTGGGTAGGAACGGTGTTGGCATAGACCTATCAGCAGAGGCAATCAAGATGGCTAGGGAAAACCTGTCACAAGAAACAGCTGTTGATGGTGTCAGAACTAATGTACTCATGGGAGACAGTACCTTACTTGACTACCCTGATATGCTCAGTAATCTTGGGATAGAATCTGTCCAACTGGCCATAATGCATCCTCCGTACTGGGACATAATAAGGTTCTCTGAAATGCGAGACGACCTGTCGAATTCACCTGACGTAGAACAATTCATTGCCGGGGTCGGAACTGTGGCAGCCGGAATTTTTAGTGTACTCGAGCCAGGCAGACATCTAGCCCTTGTCATCGGTGACAAGTATTCTAAGGGAGAATGGATTCCGCTGGGTTTCAGGTGCATGGAATCAGTCCTTTCCAAAGGATTCAAGCTTAAGTCCGTCATAGTAAAGAATTATGATGCCACCAAGGGAAAGAGAAATCAAAAGGAGCTTTGGAGATATCGTGCACTCAAGGGTGGATTCTATGTTTTCAAGCATGAGTATGTTTTTCTCTTCCAGAAACCACTTAAGTATGGCAACAATTTAAGGTAATATAGCTTGTTTCTTCACTGACAAGTCCTTCGCCATTGAGATTTCATTCACGAATGCACCATCAACAAAAGCGTTCTTTTTTCTGCATCCCTCGAACTGGAATCCATGCTTTATGTACAGGTTGATAGCCCCAATATTTGAAGCGTATACATCCAGAATAATTCGGGTTATGCTTCCTCTATCCCTTGCCCAGTTTTCCGCAAATCTTAGGAGTTCCGATCCAACGCCTTGACCGCGAAAGGCCCTTATTAGCCACATTCCCAAGTACCTCACATGACTTGATTTGGGCGAGGATAGGGATGTAAGAACTATCCCTCCTACAATCATGCCATTTGAATCTGCTACTGCGAAGAGGTTCTTTACAGCATTCTCCTTCCAATTCTCCCGCCACCTGCTTCCGGTATTTGGTGCCACTTCCTCCGTAGCAAGATATTTTCTTTCCGAGGCTACTTGCCTGAAGGATTCAGCAGCGGCTTCCATATCTGAGGACTTGGCGATCCTCACCACCAGGCTGCCTTGCTTGTCTCGAGTCATGGAATCCGTAAAAACACTCTCCATCTATGCATGTCGCAAACAAGCATTCCAGGCTTTGTTATAACATTGATCTATGGGTCTTCAACCCCCTAGTATCATTTTTCAGCTGAACTCAGAGAGCTCTGCAAGTTTGATGTTCCATCCTGGAAACTCAGTTATCAGGAAATTGAGGACCTTGAGGAATATGTTTGTCTGTTGTTTAGGCAAAGGCGTCATGAGCCTCATGCTGTCGCTATTCGCTATTCCATAAATGCCGTAAAGTACGATGTAGTTGGAAGCGATTAGCTTGACCAGTTCCGTAATGTGGCAGTTTCTGGACTTGAAAGATATTACAGCTCCCCCCACATTAGAGATCTTCTCTGCTTCTAGTATGACAGGGGGAATTTTGCTGACATTCTTGCCAAGTGTCTTAACACCTCCATTGAGGAAATTTGCCATTACGAAGGGGAAAAGGGAGGCGTATCCACCACCGTCATTGCCCCCCTCATTCTTTGTGATGTCAATGCAGACTGTCGCAACTTCCCTTATTTCATCCACACCGTCGAAAATAGCCTTCTGATCCTTGAGAGTCCTGAGGTATTCGATCCTGTAACCATGTATTACATCGTTGAGTGCAATCAAAGTGGCAGAGATGGAGGAGAGGTCTGATTCATTGAAGGTAAAATGTGCATAATATCGGCCTTCCTTGATGTAGGAATAATCCAAGACAACGCTTCTAAACTGAGTCAGAGCCATCTTTATTGTAGAAGCGTATACTTCGCTGAGTTCGCTCATGTCTCTTCTTACCTGCCATAATCCATTCTCAAGGCTTGCACCCACTCTGCTGAAGAAGAGTTTCTTGTCCTTTTCGTTTTCGGATCCCTCTGGAAGGAATAGATTGAATGAAACATCGTCCTGTATAACGTTTATGCCAACTGGTGCCCTGAATTTTTCCGCCCACATGAAATTTGAATCTGGTTCATGAATTCCTGGAGTTGACACTAATAGCTCGTAGTTGAGCAGTTCGGATACCTGCTCCAGGATTTCCGATGCCAGATCACCATTCGGCTTCATCAGTATTCTCTCCAATCTTTACATATTTACTATTAATCTTTTTTCAATAGTACATCCTGCATGGACACGAAACCAGCAGATCAGGATTACCTTGGTAGACACTACATCACCCCTATCGCATTGGTTACAATCACTGCAGCAAGTACTGATGAAATGTAGATATGTGAGTACCGATATAGGTTCTTGAATGCTCCGCCTATAGCAGGGCTCCTTACAATAATGAGATTAAAATACAATAAAAGGGCGCTAAATGCAGCTATGGGAACTGCATACACAAGCACTCCAAATATTATGTGGTTGACGAAAAGCATCAAAACTATGACAAGCAATACTGAAGCACTTGCCATGATTGCCAGGGCGCATCCCTTTTCACCTAACACCGCTGGAAGCATGGGAATTCCGGCGTCCTTGTAATCCTTTGCGTGTGAAACTGCAAAGGACCAAAAATGCATCGGAACCCAGACAAACATCAGGGCGGCAAGATACATTGCATTTATGGATACCACATCGCCTATTGTGACCCAGCCCGCAAGCAGCGCAAAACTTGCTGCAGATCCTCCGATAACAATACTCCAGGAGGTCCTCCTCTTCAGCACTATTGTATATACTACCGCGTAGCTGAAAAATCCAAGAAAAATGAACATGCTTGCCCATGCATTGATGGCGATATACGCAATTACAACAGAAGCAGCTAACATTGCCGTCGCTATTAGAGCGAGCTGCTTGCGATTGTCCTTTATAATCTCCCCCCTATATCTCGTCCTCGTCATCTTCAGATCCAGATCGTAGTCGTACAGGTTATTGAAGATGGCAGCCGACGCGGATGCGAGAAATCCTGTTATGAGAAGAGGGATCACTGCCATGGGTTTTAGGATGAAGTGCGGATTAGCCAGAAATCCGGCCAGAGACGAAACTCCAACAATGAATATTATGTCAGACTTAGCTACTCTGAGAAATTCTCTTAGCTTCAAGGCACGATGCACCGGTAATCTGGGCTTACGCGTGTGCGTATATATTAATTAGCTCGTTAATTGTGATAATTTCGCATCGCTCTGGAGACCGCAATGTAGGAGTTTTCAGAATGATGCCTCAATATTTTTCCTGTTTTAATAAGGCCTTTTCGTATGTAGGTGCTTGGTACTACCCGTTTTGGACTCTGGGAAGCCGAACTGCTATCCTTGGCAAGTAATCGGATCGTGACCTTTTCTTGCTTTTCCTTGGAGCTCTTCCAAGAAAAAGGACATGTTCGTCTTTCATGTATCTGACAACATCGGGTCTGATCCCCCGAAGTATCAGTATTTCTTCCCTTCTTACACCACTTCTCATCTCATATTCGAACATTCTTTTCACCTAACTCTCCATTGAGAGGTGGCGGAATTGGATTGAGGCTTCAATGGAAGCCGTCATATGACGGGAGAAAGTATAATATCACTCCACAGTTAAGTTGTCATGACAACTTGGGAATTATCCTTCAGAATTAGATATGACTACCCTTTCACAAAAATGTCAGAAAAATATCACGGCTCGAAGATATCAATGTGGTGCATCTGGGACAGAGAGATGATTCATGTTCCAGTGAGAAATGAAGGAGTAATGGAAGAAATTGAGCAATATACAAGGTCCCTGGGCAAATCTATTGACCATTTCAAGCCTTCAGTTGACGGTTTTGTAATAACGCTAAAATGTACCTGCGATGTCTTAAAGAGCATCTGGGACTATGTAAGCGAGAACCACTGCATAGATGTGAACCCAGCTGTTTATCTTGACGGTTGGGGATACTTCAGGGTGATAAGTTTCAACGAGGACGATATGAAGAAATTCTTCTCAGATCTTTCAAAAGTAGGGGAGGTGGAGCTACTGAGCAAGAAAAATCTCCACCAAGGAGCAGTCCCTTCGACGGTGTGGACAGAGAGTTTCTTCTCAGACCTGACGGAAAAGCAGATGGATGCAATCGCCAGGGCCTACGACCGTGGGTATTATGCCTCTCCAAGGGGGATAACAACAGAGTCCATTGCTACCAGCCTTGGACTCTCGCGCTCCACGTATGAGGAGCACCTCAGGAAGGCAGAGAACAGGATTATGGATGCACTAATACCGTACCTGAAGCTGTTCAGGGCGGGATCCAGGAAGAAAGAGGAGGCTATTTCCCCACGCATAGTTATAACCGAGGCAAGGACTTGATCTCAGAACGTAAACTAGGTCGTGACAATTTCCTCAGGTTTCTGTGAAGCGGATTCTGCCTCCTTCTTCAAGGCTTTCAATGCTTCAGTCCTCTTGCAAGTTACTTGGCTCATTCTGAACCATCCCGTTCCTGGAAGACTGTCATCCAACCGACTCCGAATTTGTCCGTAAACTGCCCGAATAAGCCTCCCCAGAAGGGTTTATCCATTGGCATAGTCACCTTTCCCGCATTAGAAAGTTTGCTGAAGAGGTCCCTGACTTCATCCTCAGTCTTGCACTCCAGGGAAAGAGTCACATTGTCGCCAAAGTGAACTTCATGCTCACCGAATCCATCCGCACCGTATATTGTCAGTCCAGGTGATTTCAGTACTGAGTGAAATATCAGATTGTGTTCACTTGATGGCACCCTATCCTTTATTGTTGAGTCTCCGTAGGTTGTGAGCTCAAGTTCTCCACCGAGACATTTCTCATAGAATTTCATTGCTTCCCTGCAGTTTCCATTGAAGTTCAAATGTGCTATGATGCTCGCCATGCTAAGTCTTATGAATACGATATATTTTAATAAGAAAGGGAAAAAATGTATACTGCCGACGAGGAGCAGGAGAAAAGCCTTCAGGGAACTGAGGCGCTAAAGGTCAACTTCTCGGCTTGTCCTGTTCAGGCCAGCCTTGGAGTGCTTGGAAAGAAGTGGGCTTTGCTCATCATAAGGAATATTGCGTTGTATAGAAAGCAGAGATTCAACGAAATGCTCAAGATAACACCAGGATTAACGAACAGAGTCCTCTCCATGCGACTGAGGGACCTCGAGAGAGAGGGGCTTATTGAAGTGGTAGAGAAGGACGTCAAGTACTTGAAGTGGGACCTGACCGAGAAGGGCAAGGACGTTCTGCCTGTCCTTATGACGCTCGTGCGGTTTGGTTCGAAGTGGTACCCTGAAGATGTTTTTGGAGATGGTATAAGCCGTTCATTGGACGAAGTTTTTGATGAGGAATATATCAGGGAAGTAATGTATTCATAGAACTGTTTTTTGGACCTGATGATGCCGCGACAGCTTACTCCGATTCCAGTACTTCTCTGAAGATTTCAACCCCTTTGTCATTAAGCAATTCCGGTATGTTAAGTGCCCCCATGTATCTGAATACATTTGAATAATGCCCACAGGTATGCATAATCAGGCCCTTTGACAACAATTTGTGTTTTATCTTGGTCATCCTGTCTGAATTCATTGGAACCTTGTTCTCTTCCAGCTCCACTCCTATCATAAATCCTTTCCCGCGGACATCTTTGATAAGATCTGAGCCAATGGCCGAGAATTCCTTTCTCAATTTCTCACCGTCCTTTACCACCCTTTCCAAGTAGGACGGAATTCTTTTAAGGACCTCGGTACCGGCTGCCATTGCAAGTGGGTTTGCCCTGAATGTCCCCATATGGAAGGGTGTTGGGAGCTTCTCATCGTAATCTTCTCGATAGTAGACAACAGACAATGGAAGACCACCGCCGATTGACTTGCTCGCACATAAAATATCTGGTTCGATGCCATCCCACTCGAAGGCCCACATTTTCCCACTTCTTCCCATACCGGACTGAACTTCGTCCACTATCAGAGTCAAATCATAATCATCGCAAAATTTTCTGAGACCTTTCAGGAACCCCTGGGGTGGAACTATGTAACCGCCCTCTCCCTGAATGGGCTCAACTATGACAGAATCTGGTCTATCATAGCCAGCCTCCGGGTCATTTACAATCCTCTCAAGCTGATTGAAAATCATGTCAGTGTTAAGGTCCTGCCATACACTGTAAGGATAAGGAACACGAATAACTTCGAACCCGTGGCCGAAGAAACTCTTCTTGTACCTGTTTCCAGATGTTGATGATATAATCGCTCCAGAGATACCATGGTATGCACCTTCAAAGGCTATGGTCGGGGCCTTCTTTCCCCTGATGGTATGTGCCATATTGATTGCAGTCTCACAGGCATCTGAACCGCTGATTCCAAATACTGTCTTGTAGCTTCTCATACTGGCAGGGAAGGAGTTCCGGAGTGCATTGAGGAAATCAATCCTTGCATCAGTTGGAACTTCAAGCGAATGCCAAGTGAGATCCAGTTGCTTCTTCACAGTGTCCCTTATGAAATCGGCATACCCCAAATTAAGGACTGAAATTCCAGTCATCCAGTCTATAAGCACATTACCGTCCACATCTTCTATCAAGGATCCACTTGCTCTCCTTACTGCGATTGGGAATGACTTTGGATAAACAACAGTTCGAGTTTCCTGGCTGTTCTGCTCTGCCAATATTCTCTTGCTGTTTTTGCCAGGTATCTCTGTTCTTATCACTGGTGCCTCTGAGATTTCGTTGAGGAGCACGTTTTCGTCCATAGATATCAAAAAACAATGCACCGAGACTTTAAAATTGATTGTCTGTTGCTCTCACTATCTGCAATATGAGAAAAATCTTTCCTCATCGCTTTGGTTTTGGAAAAAAAGTTTCCTTTTTTAGCAATACGAGATACCTAACACATGGATGTATTCGACAAGAGGATACTGAATATTTTGGTGAAAGATTCCAACCAAACACTGAAGGAGATCGGAAAGAAGGCTGGGCTATTTTCTGCTTCCTCAGTAAGCAAGAGGATTACTGGACTGGAAAAGGAAGGGATAATAAAGGGCTACCACGCAGATGTTGACTACGTCAATATGGGACTTGGGTTTCTAACAGTCACTTTTGTAAGAGCAAAATACCAGTCTGGATACAGCGGAGATATTGGCAGGAAGCTTAGTGAGATACGTGGAATTGCATCGGTCTATTTCCTCCTTGGGGAAATAGATTTTGTCATAATTGCAGTGTGCAGAAGCAAGGAAGATTACTCCAAAATCCTCGATCAGATATCCGCCATAAATGGAGTGGAAAGGTCTGACTCACGCACGGTGCTAGAAGTCTTTCGCGACTACAGCCTTGAAGGGGTTGACCTCTAAGAGCGGATAAGTGGAGATGCCACTTACTCTGCAGTGAGTGCTCACCCTGGCTTGTCTCATCTTAAAGTACTTCTACCGGTAAACTAAGCTTTACTGGTGTAACTCCATAACAAATAGATCTCTTCAAATGTTACATTTGTGAAAAAAAATTACAATATATCGGCAAATTATGGTAAAAAATTTCCTGCTTTTCAAATATGGGGCATATCAGAAAAACTGAATTATATACTTTTGTGAATAAGTATCTTAATGACAGAGAGTAATGTATTAAAGAAAGGTGTGGCAGGATTATGGGCTGGGGTGTTCCAGTCCCTTGCATATGTCGCTCCAGCAGCTGTCGTGGCATCCTTTTTTGTTGTTGAAGCTGGTGTTGTTGGAGCTGCCGTTCCCCTGACATTCATACTGGCAGCCCTAGGTGTTTCATCGGCTATGTATATGAATTATGAGTTTTCAAAAAGAATATCTCATGCCGGAGGCTATTATTCCTATGTTTCTGCTGGCTTTGGCGGGAGGATGGGAGCTTTTGCAGGTTGGTTGTACTACATAAATGTGCTTGGAGCACTAACTGGATTTTCAGCCCTTTTCTTTGCCGGTGTCCTCCAGCCTCTTATTCCAGGTTTGGCCGGAAATACGTACGGTTGGATACCGCTTGCCTTCATACCGATTGTGCTTATTTTCGTACTTCTTTACCTTGGACTGAAGCCTTCTCTATACTACACTATGATAGGTGCAATAATAGAAATTGGCTTCGTGATTGGAGTTTCAATCTTTATCATACTAAGCCCACACACTCATAACACATTCGTCCCATTCACTCTTGCTGGGTCCTCCATCAGTGGGCTCGGACTCGCAACAGTGTACGCCATTCTGGGTTTTGTTGGAATGGGATCGGTTATAACTTTGTCTGAGGAGTTGCACAATCCAAAGAAGATTATTCCAAAGGCAATAACAATTGCAGTAGTCATTGGAGCAGTTACTTACATACTAAGTTCATATGCATTAGTTGTAGGATGGGGAGTCAATGATATGGCAGGTTTTGCAAGCGCTACCAACCCAGGCTTTACTATTGTCAAGAACTATATTGGCCCTATCGGAATGGCTATCTTCATAATAATTACTCTTAACAGTTTCATCTCAAATGGAATTGCCGAGGGTAATGCATTCAGCAGGATTGGTTATGCACTTTCAAGAGATAGGGTTCTCTTCCCGAAAACGATGTCAGATGTTCATGGCAAGAGTGGTGCTCCCAGAAAAATGATCCTGTTTGAACTTGTTCTTGTATCAGTGATAACCGTTGCTGGCGGAATAGCGTTCGGACCCTTTACTGGAGCAGCAGTGATTACGGGCCTGAATGGTGCTTGCTTGTATGTTGTGCATCTTTTCGCAAACTTTGCTTTACCCGTGTATGGTAAGAAGACATTGAAGTACTCGGTTAAAAAGTGGCTTCCGTTCCTTCTTGGTCCCCTGCCCGCAACCGCAGTTTACGCATTCGCTCTTTTGGGCATACTATATCCGGTGCCCTCCTATCCTACGAGCTTAGCAACCTACTTATTGATAGCACTGGTAGTGACAGGAATTCTAATTGCTATTGGAGTCGGTTACAAGAGAAGTGCGAGCGACGTAAATAACATAGGAACACAGCAGATAGAGTGATCTGAGAACCCAGTGTCAAGTGGCCTTGGGCCCCATCTCTCTTTTTTTATTTTGTCACCTTGCGCGCAATCGTTGGTCAATAGCCATTTGAGAAACCTTAAAATTACTCCTTTTCTCACAATCGCTATTCCTTTAAAAGTTATAGATTACAAAATTAATTTCAAATATCAGTAATTATCCTGGGAATTCCTGGACCTACTAATCTACTCATGAATGCCGTGAGCCGGGATCGAACCAGCGACCTCCAGATCTTCAGTCTGACGCTCTCCCAACTGAGCTATCACGGCTTATCTGCTGATTGACCAGATTTATTTAACACTTCGTAAGAACTGATCAGTTAGTTGTCCATCCCTTTTTTTCTGGATTTTTCGTAATTTTGCGGTGTTTATTCCGAGAACCGTCATGAAGTATAAAAACAGGAAGATCATACGACATTTGGGAGTATAGTGTATTTGAGTGTTTCCTAATTTGAGCTATCAAAATTATGGCAGGAAAACATTCGTGGCGCTCTCAGGTTCAGCCATTATCAATGCCACATTGACCTTTGTAATGGTTTCTCTCCCGTTCTTACTCCTCACCATGAATCTTACATTTGCCTATATGGGTATTCTGGAGGCGATCGGTCTTCTTACTAATTTTGCTGCGAGAGTACCTGCAAAGGTATTCGCCGAAAGATACGGTTCTGAGGCAGGCATTTCTTCCGGATTGTCCGCAATGGGCATTTCAATGGGTCTCCTTTACCTTTCCATCAATCTCTCATTGATTATTGCATCAATATTTCTCATAAATGTATCTTTCACGTTCTTTCATTCCGGGATAAGACCGAAGCTTTCCGTGAAACCTCTTTCCAAGACTGATGAGAAAAAACCCTCGGCTTATGGCGTTTTCAATGCTGGCGGCCCTCTAATTGCACTAGTTATTGCCGGTTTTTATGGAGGGGCAGATATTAGACCCCTGTACGGTGCAATCTCACTGATTCTGCTTTTCACAGGTGTATTCTCACTTTTCGTTCTGAAGTTCCATAAACCGCTGAAGAGTAACCCTCCTTTATCTGAGAGACTAGTTGAGCTGATTAGAAGGCCCTTTCTGGCATTGAATGAAATGGAGCGCATAAGTGAAAAGGATTTCATAACCGCCCTTGCAGTTATTCAGATAGTGACCGTACTTTCAGTGGGTTCAGTCTTAGTATTCATGCCAGCAATGGCCATTCGGGATGGTCTCACAAGATCAGAAGTGTTTTTCCTTTTCGCTGTCATAGGAATAGCCTCGTTCCTGCTAAAGTATCTAGGAAAACTGTATCTTACAGGTTCGCTGGGTAGACTCTCCTTTCTCATAAGACCTTTTTTCCTACTGTTGAGCTTTCTCTTACTATCACTTGGTTACTATCCCCTGCTCTTCCAGATAGGCTATTCTATTACAGCAATTTGGTATTTCCTGGAGCCGGGTTCTGATATCTTTGTTAAGCAAAGATTTGAAGACGGGAATCCAGAAAGGCTTGTTTACCTTTCATCACTTTTTTCAAGACCATTGGCAGTAATTGCGCCAATCTTAGGTGCACTTTTGTGGTTGCTCAGCCCCAGGCTGTTATTTGCAGTAGCTATTTTCCCTGTCCTAGTAGCATTTATACTTGCCAACCTCATGATCAGCAAACCCGAAGCTCTACGTATCTTCAGGCAGCAGAACAGTTGACAAATTTTTAATTATCCAGTTTGAGTTATCAGTTTGTATCATGATACCGGGAAGAATGAACAACAGAGAGATGAAAAGAATGATGGCCCAGATGGGCATCAAATCCACTGATATGCCTGATGTCAAGACTGTGATACTGGAAGGGGAATCAAAGAATTACATGATCACCGATGCACAGGTGACCATGATTGAGGCACAGGGACAGAAGACATTCCAAGTGGTGGGAAGTTACAGGGAAGTCCCGAAGTCTCAGAAGTCAGCTAGCCAGCCAGATGCCCCTAAGTTCAGTGAGGACGACATTTCACTGGTAATGGAAGGTGCACAGGTAGATAGGAAAAAGGCTATCGGAGCACTCGACAAGGCGAAGGGAGAACCTGCTCAGGCCATCGTGGACCTAACTAGCAAATGAAAGCAGATTACAGGGAATCCATTCAGAAATACCTTCCAGACCAAAATGAGAAAGACAAGCTCAAGTCAGTCTCAAGTACTGCGCTAGACTTCATAAACTCCTATTGCAAGAACTCAGAAATCGCGGCAGACGCAGTTCTGGTAGGATCAGTTGCCAAAGGGACAAACCTCAAGGGGGCTGACATAGATCTTTTTGTTAGATTTGACAAATCGTATTCAAGAAAGGAAATGGAACAACTTGGCCTTGAAATAGGGCACAAGACACTTTCCAACGGGCAGGAAAAATACGCCGAACACCCATACGTAACTGGATTTCATGACGGAGTAAAGATAGATGTAGTTCCTTGCTACAGGATCCAAGAGGGACAGAAGAAACTCAGTTCTGTGGACAGAACACCCCTACATACGGATTATGTTAAGAGGAGTCTTGACCAGAACGGAATCTCCGAAGTTCTTCTGCTTAAGGTATTTGCAAAAAGCATAGGCGTATATGGATCAGAGGTCACCATTTCAGGTTTCTCAGGTTATATTTGCGAGCTCCTTGTTATCTCGTACGGGACTTTCGAGGAGGTTGTAAGAACCTTTGCATCCTGTAGGGGCAAATTCTACCTCGGCTCCACTGCGTTTTCGAAGAAGTTCCGCGAGCAAGTGGTAATCGTGGATCCAGTTGATGAAGACAGAAATGCCGCCGCAGCGATTAGCTTGGAGAACCTTTCTAGGATGAAAGTTGCATGCAAGATGTTTCTGAGGAGCCAGAGTGCCTCCTTTCTTTCATTGGAAGAGAAACCTCTTGAGTTCAAGAGGGATGACCGGGGTACTGAGATTAGGATATTCTCAGTCCCGAGACCAGACCAGATAGACGACGTTGTGTATCCACAGGCGCTAAGAATGAGGAATTCAATCTGGAGTATCTTGGAGAGTGAAGGCTTTGAACCGCTTGATAGTGAAGTTGAGGTCTCCTCGAAGGTCAGAGTGCTAATTGAGTGCAGGAGGATGTCACCGCCTAAATTTATCTTACATCAAGGCCCCCCAGCAGATTCCGACAATGCATTGGATTTTATTGAGAAGTGGAAGGACCGTGACATCCTTAGGGGGCCATATATACGAGATGACAGACTTTACGTAGACTTGAAGGGCAAACCGAAAAGCATTGAGGATGTGTTGCCATCTCAAATCGGAGCGTTAAACATAGGAAAAAGCCTGAATCAGTTCAAGGGTGATCTCGAGATTGAAAAGCCTGATCTCAAAAGCCACGATACTCTTTTGGAGAAGTTCCTTTCGCGCGGCTTATTTTGATCATCCCCCAGAGAATACTTCGAGGAAGACTACTTCGTCATTCTCCGTAGCGATTTCATCATCTGTGGCTGGGTTGCCATTCAAGAGAGAGATGTACTGATCCTCATGTAAATCTAGGCTCTTGCGCAGTTCGCCAAGGGAGATGCTTCTATCCAATTCTTTCTGAATAGCTTTTCTTCCTACCACTCTTAAGACCATAAGGCTCACTCCCGCAGATCATTGTTGTCACATGCATGCCACTTAACTAATCTTATCCTTTTCTCTGTTCAAGGCTTACAGCCCCGGACAGATTCGAACTGTCGTCATCGGATCCAAAGTCCGGTATGCTTGGCCACTACACCACGGGGCTATTCGACTGACATAGCTGTCCAAAAATTTAATTTTTGGGTATCCAGTAAGATCAATAGATATATTGCCCATCAAGCTTTTGTGAGTTATTTTGCTAAATTTGTTAACGATTTAGTTAATATATTATCCGCTCAATTCAGAGACTGAGGATGAATGAAAATGTATGAATTTGTCATAAGAAATGGAATAAGAAAGGAACAATTTCAATCGCACAACTTATACGGACAAGGACTGTCCCAATACATCAAAGATGAGAACATCGGAGTCCTAAGAGCACGCACCAGAAGGAGGAAAAATATTGCCCTGAGGACCTGTAGGAAGCATCATCTAAGCCTGCTCGGATCCAGAAGGCCCGCGTGTATTCAAGGCAGACCAACTTTGTAAGTCAGGCCTATTATAACCGGCTTAACACTGCCCCGTTTGCCATACCCCCACCTTCACATATCGCAATGAGGCCGTGATCCTTTTTTTCACTCTTCATCGTGTTAAGCATGGTAGATAGAATTCTGGTGCCTGTAGCGCCCAGAGGGTGACCAAGGGCAATAGCTCCTCCATGTGGATTGATTTTTCCAGTTTCAATGCCGAAGTGTTTCTGCCAGGCAAGGACCACTGGTGCGAATGCTTCGTTTACTTCAAAAACATCAATGTCTTCAAGTTGCATAGAAGCGAGTCTCAGCACTTTCTCAGTAACTGGAATAGGTCCCTTAAGCATCGTTACTGGATCGACACCCACTGCACCCATGGATTCTATCTCCAGGATTGGTTCAAATCCGTAATTCCTGACAGCATTCTCGGAAGCTATAATTGCAGCACTTGCGCCATCCGTTATCTGGCTGGAGTTTCCTGCGGTAATAAGTTGAAGTCCGTCAAATGCAGGTCTAAGCCCAGAGAGTTTTTCCATGGAAGTGTTCTTTCTTACGCCTTCATCATGCTGGACTATTTGGATCTCTCCTGGATTACTGCTAACTTTGACCTCCAGGGGAACTATTTCGTTGCTTAGGTGCACCTCAGATTCGGCCGCATTCATATGACTCCTCAGGCTGAACTTGTCCATATCCTCCCTGCTAATCCCAAATTCCTTGGCAATCAACTCAGCCCCTGCTGCTTGGCTGAACCACTCATCCTTGAGCCCATATCGTTCGGATAGGGAATTTGTTATCGGCGTGCCTCTTACCTCGATATTGGAGAACATTGGAACCCTCGACATTGATTCTACCCCACCTGCTATTACAAGATCCTGCATACCGGACATAATTCCAAATGCAGCGAACTGAACGGACTGGAGGCTGGACCCACACTGCCTGTCCACGGTCACACCAGGCACAATCTCAGGAAACCCGGCAGAGAGCCAAGCATTCCTGGCTATGTTGGCACCCTGTTCTCCCACTTGGTCTACGCAGCCTATTATGATATCGTCAACCTTTTCTGGATTTAGTCCGTTCTTCCTGACAATCTGACCTAGAAGAGTAGCTAGAAGATCAACTGAATTCACACCGCTCAGAATTCCGTTCCGCTTGCCCAGCGGAGTTCTGAGGGCATCTATAACATATGCTTTGTTCCTACCTGACATTACCATATGCACCTATTATGCGGACATGTCAAAGTAAGGTTATAATGATTTGATTTTGTACCATGCCCATGGTACTTACAAACGGCTCAAAGGCACCCGATTTTGAAGGAAAGACAGACGCAAACGAGACGATAAAGCTCTACGATGTTCTGAAAAATGGGCCTGTTGTGCTCTATTTTTACCCTAAGGATGAGACTCCTGGGTGTACAAAAGAAGCCTGTACCTTTAGGGACAACTGGGATGAGATATCAAAGCTAGGAGCGACAGTACTCGGGGTAAGCTCTGATTCCATAGAGTCACACAAATCCTTCAAAGAGCATAGGAAACTGCAGTTCACCCTCGTGTCCGATCCGGACAAGTCTATAAGGGTAATGTATGAGGCCAAGGGTTCGTTCCTTCCGGATAGAACCACCTATGTGATCGACACTGATGGAAAAATTGTTCATTCATTCAAATCACAGATGAGCCCTGCAAAGCACGTTGAGGAAGCAATCAGTGTCCTAAAGAAAATGGTATCTGTTTAAGCCTACTAATAAATCAAAAAAAGAGTGGGTTTACGGGTTAATCTTGACAGCTCTAGTTGGGCAGACACTCTCACATGCCATGCAGAAGATGCACTCGCTCTCCCTGACAGGGTCGCACTTGTCTGTCCTGTACTTAGCGTAAAGCTCCTTGTCCTTAGAAATGTCCTTGTCATTCCCAGTACCCATCTCACCTTCGTTCAGTTCCCATTCAAATAGGCTCACAGGGCAAACGTCCATACAAGCACCATCGGCGATGCATGCTTCCCAATCTATGGCGACGTGACTCCCGTGTATTCCAAACTTTGTGGGATAGGGTTTCCCATCTGCATCACTTCTCTGGATTCCTTCAGCCCTAACCTCGTGCTCATGATGGTTTCCGGTCACAGGATAATTTTCCTGATCGTCCATGAAGTTCTCATCTATGGGTTTAGGCTTAAAGTCCAAGGATTCTAATTTGACCAACTAATCACCAATCCCTTATTGTCTGGAAGTTATTTAAATGCTACGCTGGACTGTCTCTTGAACCACCAATTTAATGGGTTTTTGAGGGAATCGAACCTGAGATTAGTATCAGTCGCTGTGAAGATGAGAAGAACATTTCATTTTGAAGGTGGTCATCAATATTATATATATCGAAGCAATGGAATAATTGTACATATGCCGTTTGTAGACGATCTTGCAATGGAACTGTTTTCACTGACGCTGGTTGGAGTTCTTTCCGTCTATATGACAAGCAAGGTTTACCTTGCGTACAGGAGGGGGGATACCGATATTGAGGGCGTGCTTCGTTCCGGTGCTTTTCCACTGGGAATTCTTGGCGGGATAATAGTCATTATGGGAATATATGGGGAGATGAAGTGGCCGCTTCCTGGAAGCTACAACATCCTCTTCTACGATCCCTACCTCATCCTTGGTCTTGTCATTCTTATGATGGTCATTTCAATTGGCCTCAAGTTCCAGCTTCAATACGCAGGTATAGTGGCGCTATTTGCGGGGCTGATCGCCATTTACTATGGCGTTTCAGCATATATACAAAATATGACTGCAAGTCCCATCGCAATGTTGGGCCTCTATGTTGCATTTGGATTGACCGGAATTTTTACCTACCCAACCACACTGATCTATGATCTTCTTCCACACAAAATGGAGGTGTCCAAGGCATGGAGTGCCATACTTGTAGTATTCTGGATAGGTCTCATAATTTCTGCAGCTCTAGCATCAGTAACGGCGGCCGAAGCTGTTCCACAGCATTTACTCAATCCTCCTTAATTGAAAGGAAGATCTTTAGGCAAGTGTGGGTCGAACAAGATTCGAAAGGCGTGACAAAGTTACGAATAGACTGAAGAACTTCATGGATACTTTGCATAACCAAGGAGAAGCCAACAGTCTCCCCCTTTTCCCAGTGAATTCTAGCCGCTCTAAGGTGCCTAAAATTTTATTCTATGATGCGATATGGTTTATATGCCTAGTGCCAAGCAAAATGTCATTGACAGAAAGTCACAGGGTGAATTCATCAGCACTTTCATAAGGCAACTAAAATTCAAAAGAGAAGATTTCAGAACGATTGGAAGCTTTGGCGGTTTTACCTCACTGGTGGATTTAGGCAATTTTGCTGTTTCCATAAATACCGACGGCGTGGGCACCAAGACAATTATTGCAGAGGAAGCAAACAGGTGGGATACACTGGGTGTGGACTGCATTGCCATGAATGTAAATGATGCCATAACTTCAGGCGCAGAACCCATAGCCATGGTGGATTACTTGTCACTGAAAGAGCCGAACCAAGAGGTAGCAAGGCAACTTGGAACTGGCTTCAATGTTGGTGCGCAGATGTCAAACCTCACCATTGTAGGAGGCGAGACTGCAATAGTCCCCGACCTAGTGAACTACATTGATGTTTCTGGGACTTCGTTTGGGATAGTCCATAAGGATCAGATTATCAACGGCGAGGAGATCAGGGATGGAGACATAATATTTGGTCTTCAGAGCAGCGGACTTCACTCAAACGGTTTCACTACAGTTAGAAATATAATCAATGAAGGAGAGCTGAAGCTGTCAGATAAGTTCCCCGGCGACAGCAAGAAAACAGTCGATGTTTTGTTAGAGCCAACCAGGATCTACGTAAGAGAAATACTTGACATCATGAACATCGTGAAGATCAAGGGTATGGCTAATATCACGGGCGGAGGAGTAAGGAATTTGTCTAGGATGAAGGATATGAAGTACTTAATCGACGATCCGATTGAGCCGCAAAATGTCTTTAAGAAACTAATGGAGATGGGAGACATATCGTACCGTCAGATGTACGAAGTTTTCAACATGGGAATGGGATTCGCCATTGTAATAGACCAAGATAGCAGACTTGATTTTATAAACACTCTAAGAAACAGGGTCCCATTCAAGGAAATCGGCCACGTTGAAAATGGAACGGGCATAAGTATTCCCAAGTATTCTGTGGATTTTGAAGGCTATTTCTAGACTGAGTCCTTCATGATAAGAAAGTCCTTACCCACAATTCCTTTTAGCCCAAGGTTATGTTCCCTTTTGCCGCATTAGTTTGATTGTACTGTTTGGACTGGCTCAAATACCTTCAAATTGGTTGCGTTCCCTAGATAGTATTGCCTTATTACGGCCTTTTCAAAATTTTAGTACCAGAAGTGCTTGATAATAAGGCTACTTAGGAATAACAAGGTTAAGAGACAATAACTTCGGAGTACTTTGAGGCAATTTACTTTCAAGAAAGAAAAAGAGATGACAAAGTATAATTACGCGAAATCGGATGGGCCTATCCAGAAGCGAGAATTTTGATTCAAGAAGCATGTCTAAATAGAATAATTTTAAGTTATAGCGGTTTCTATCTTGGGTATTGTATAATATTGCTGTCATTCTTTCTGGCGTCTCAATAGTCATTTCCATATTCCTTCTGATAGTCACAGTCAAAGCCTTAAGGCTTAGAAGAGCTAGGATTTTTAGATACACAGGCGCGGTTTTCGCTGTAATTCTCGTTTCAAACTGTGTGTACGTGCTTCAGGTTTTTTCTTTACTTCCTGGGGCGCGCTACGAGGTAATCTCTTTTCTAAGTGTGGAATTGATCATCCTTTTACTATTTTACACGGGCATTGCAAGGGGTATAGGGTAATTGAGTGAGCAGCCGTCAACGAGGGATTCAATCATCAGCTTGATCGTCAAGAACCCTGGAATTCATTTCAGGGAGATACAGAGGAAGTCAGGACTGGCTGTAGGACAGTTGGAGTACCACCTTTATCAGCTCGAAAATGACGATGAGATTTTCATCCGAGAAGACGGAAATGTAAAAAGATACTTCTCCGCAAGCAGCGGCACCTACTCAGAGAGACAGATGCTTTTTTACCTCAGGAGCAACATTGGCAGAGATATCCTGCAGAAACTTTCGAGATCAGAATTCATGCCTCTGCATGTACTGATGAGAGCTAGGAAATCCAAGCTTGAGAGAAGAAAGAAGATAATAGAGGAAATGGAAAAAGACGGGATTCTAGAGATATTCAAAGATCTTGGGATTGTAAAAGTAAAAATAAGGGAGAGAACAAAGCTTATTGAAATAGCTAGAAAATATCGTGAGAGTATACTGGAATCACTCTCGGAGAACTTCATTTCTCTACTTGACGAGGAGGAATGATCAGAAACGGCGCTTTCGATAGACTGAGTATGTTGCGCCACCGACTAACACCACTCCAGAAGCAATTCCTGCCGATAGCGAGATCGCATTGACAATTACATAGTTCACTACAGTCTTGACAATCTTATGCACTATGGGGCTGTTGAATATACCCAAACCAGGAACGCCTAGGTATGGGTCCTGATATACGCTCTTGAGCTGTGTGCTATTGTTGAAGGCAAAGTTGAACGTTATGAAAACTCCGCCATCTGCTGCAACCACACTTGAAGTCAGATTCTGCTGCACACCATTTAGATCGAAATTATTGTTCCACCAGTAGAATGCGTTTGCTGTGGCATTATCTGAAGTATTTGTTCCTCCGTGTATTTGAACACCCTGACTGTTTCCATGAACATTCATGGAATTATCGTGCACAATGTCTCCAAAGTAATACCCGTTAACACCGTTTGTTTCGTTTGATGACTTGATTAGTTGGATCAGTTGTAAATCACCTGGTCCATTGACTGTGTTCTGGAATGTCACCGATATTGTTATTTCCAGCATTGAATATTGGGGGAAGGAGTATTTATTTGAATTTGCTGAAGAATTTACTACGCCCATGTTTGAGAGAGAATCATTGAGGGCCTTCAGATTTATTGCAACGGTTGCGTCAATTGTGCCGTGTGCAATGCCCGTTGGTGGACCGCCGCCATGTGAGCCTTGCGTATTATTTTGTTGGCCATTTGAAGAACCACCGCTAGTGGAGTTATGACCATTTCCATTTCCTCCGTTAGTGGAGTTATGACCATTTCCATTTCCTCCAGGAGGGTTACCCGCTGTGGCTGGAATTCCCTGAGAGTTATCTGGAACAAACTTGACGTTTGAAGCATAGCTATATGTTAAGTTGCTCCCAGAGGTGAAATTCCATTTACCTTGATTAAAACTGGTTACATAAGAACCGTTTGGAGTTTTGAGAATAAGCCCCATATAGGAGAGATTGTAAAAGACGCCCCCTGACATATTAAGGGTTATACTAGGAAAAGGTTGAGCCTCAACTTGATTTGTCTGTGCTTTCGCAACGGCAGCTCCTGAAGAGAGTGCTATCAGCACTAACACTGTTATCAGTGCTACCACGAATATTTTCACGAAAAAAAAACCCTTGTAGACATAAAGTATTATTGGTACATATTACCCTAAATCGCTCCTGGAGCCTATCTATATAGGCCTCCCCTTGTTCCTTCTTTCCAAGATTTCAGGGTTTCGTCTTTCATTTGATTGACTAATGCCCATAATTGAAGGCAAGGGTTGAGACTTTTCTAAGGTCTTTTTGTTCGCAGAGGCTCTGAATTGGACTTCTCAGGGCAATAATGATGTTTACGGAAACCTCTCCCTAAGGAAGATGTTTGCACTCACAGATTTGTTAGATCCAAATAGAACATGTTCCTATTATTTTGAAACAAATTCTCATGTATTCTTTTTCTTGAATTTTAGATTTTTCTTAGTTGGAAGACAATATCTGTCTTTCGGACATACTTCTCATAGAAAACAACAATTTCTTTCTCATGAAATAGCCACTTACTGCCCGAATTTGCAATAAACAATTTTTATATCGTTGAAAGAAGGGCGAGAATGGTGAAGAAATATCTAAGAAGTCTTTACAGAGAGACAGAAGAAATATCAGAAGATTTAGTCGACAGAGTTACATAGGATATGGAACCAATACTGACTTCATTGGCAACTCCCCTTATCTTGTCTGCCCTCTCTGAGCCGAAGATGTCAAGTAGTTCCTTGTCTGAAAACATTGAAAGCGCTTCAAGTAGTTTAGCGTGAGTTCTTTTTACTGCCGACCTAAATACAACATCCTCCGGTTTCATTGACCTTTCTCCTGACCATACGTCGGTAACCCTCAATGCAAGGAGGAACCAACTTTTGAAACGCTGAAAGTCCTCTGGTAGTAGAGGTGTATCCGAAGTTTCGAGTGAAGATAGCTCCACCTTTTCTGCACTCTTGGGTTTTTTCGTCAGACCCTTAAGCCAGTCTTCTATTATTCCAACGAAGATATTTCCTTCCATTAATCCTTTTACCTTAATACGATACTATATGTTTATGGTACAAGTATACGCCAGTTGTTTAGATACCTTGTAAAATTGCATATTATCTTAGTATGAAAATTATTTTACTTCAATTTATAGACTTAATTTTTCGACCTTTTGGTTCGAAATTAGATTTCAAAAAAAAGGAAGAAGCAATTTAACATTCATTGAGTTCTTCCATTAGTTTTAATTGATATCATCCCTTTGTTTGATTATGAAATGAATACTGGAGACTATCTTGCAACGGGTATGATTATGAACAGCGGAAAAGTGATTCTAACCCGCAACAGAATGAAATATCTCACTAAAGATCCAATATCCAAAAGAGAGGATTTGTGGGTTGTCATGATTCCGCACTGGAACCAAAACTTCCATAATTGTTAGCATGAATAGGTGAGGTGCAATTGTAATTACACGTTGGATAGTTGTAATTCAAGTCTAAAGTAACAATGCACTTAAATCCCAGATTGATCTGTAGAAAACATGAAGATCATAGCAGTAGTGGACGATGAAGATTACATAACTCCTCTGGAGTATGGAAACTCAATAATGGAGATCGACTCGGATACAAAGGAAATCAGAGAATACGAGAACCCTGGATTTGGTGCCCCCTTCGGAGGCAAGGAGAGGGCAATGCAGGGTATTCTTGGGTTACAGGCTGATGCGATTATTGTGAAGGAAGGGGTACTCTGTCCTGGATCATATCACATGTCCTTGGGCAAGATGAAGTATATACCCGTTGAGGAAGAGAAGCTGGATGATGTCTTGAAGAACCTCAATGAACTTCAGAATAAGACCCAGCCAGAACTCGACTTAATGATGTGGAGAGAGTAATCACACTTTCCCCTTACTTTCACCATTTTTTATTGCACCGGCTATCATGTGAGCAACCCTTATTGGTTCAGGAATATTTCCTCTTATCACCGTTCTTTCTATGACCAACAATGCCTCATTCTTCTTGATGCCTGCAAGATTAACATAAATCATTTTACCATTCTTCAAGGATATAGGCTCTATAGAGGACTTCAACAGAATTTTCTCTCTGACAACATAATCGGAGAAATATTTCCTTATCGCACCTAACATGCTGGCGATGTCAGGATTCTTTCTAGCAACTGACATTACAGGCACGCCCGTAGTTTCTTTGATTCTCTCGATGTCGCATATATTGAATCCAGCCACTGTGATTCCGTTGAGCATTACATAATCAATCTGTGATCCAAAGTGCGTTTGAAACATTGATACGATCTGTTCTGTTGCATCTGTTCCGTCTATCTCTACTGAACGGATAGCTATTCCTTCTATGTAACCATCGAACCTTGCCATAACACCAACAATTGGCGCTTTCTGTTCCGACTCCCGGTTGAATGGACCGTCATCAACCCCAAGCACTCGCTTAAATTTCTTCAATTGATTGCACTTCCAGCCCAATTGATCATGCTAGGTCTATAAAAAAAGAGACTGGTTACTACGAGATTCTAGGAGCATAGAGAAAGAAGACTAAATGGAGGATCATAAATCTCAGATTTCTTTCCGAGCACCTAATCTGGTTAGTAGAAACTAGTCTTCCTCACTGCGTATTCAATGTGTTGGACCTTCACTCCTTCTCCTGATTAACATCTCCTCAGTCTTTTGCCAGGATACTCCATCTGAGCTTTCTTCTGCTCGCCATTTGAATTGATCCGCTGTTATGTCATAAAATATCCAGTGCAGTACTTTACCCTTAGTATCCTTGGCCTCGAGCACTATCTCTTCGTCCACCTTTCGCCCAACGAAGTTAAGAACCCTGTCCTGTGTAGGAGAGATCCAAATACTGTGCCAAGCATCCAAATCTAGGCTGTAGAACCTCACTGTAGTTCCCAAATCGGCAGGCTCATGTTCTTCTCCAGCAACACCCTTCCAAACGTCTTGAACAGCCTTTCCGTTGAGAATCCAACCCCAGTGAAGTTCTCCATGGGTAGTATCCCATGTGCCATCATCCCTTCGAAACCTGCATTCAAGAATGTCCCAGTCTCCAACAAACTGCCCGAATAGCATGAGTTTTTCCTTGTCTTTCTCATTGGGACCTTCTGCATTTAGTTCTCCGATCTGCGGTACATTTATTCTTGTGGCAGTCATATTCTTAACCTTGCTTATACAGCGAATATGCACGTTTATTCCTTGTGCCTCCATATGAAGGGAAATACTGCCAGTTTACAGCTGAGGTGAGCCAATTTAGTATATTTTCCCAAGGTTCTTGGCCTACGAAGAAATTCATATCTAAGATATGGCTTGATGCAACTTTCTTTCTACCTATTCAGAGTTAACGATAATTTTTAGAAATTTCACTATTCCAACCTTTTTTACAAAGGCGCTCATAGGGGGTGGATAAAAGATCAGACTTGTTCCAATGCAGATGGGGTGCCTTCTTTCGCCCCTCAGTTATGCATGGGAAGTCCCACGATTGAACCCTGCTTTACTGCATAAAGGTCTTTAGTTATATTCTCCCGCTTCAGTAGAGTGTGAATATAAAACTTGAATTTAATGCAGAACCAGCTATATATTACGCCTCCCAGCGTCTTACCAAAATCATTATATTAGCGCTAGTTATACCAAGTCTACGCGCCAAATGCACCTTCTAAACGATAGTTAGAGGGGAAGGGTAAGAGGTTTAACGACCGATGACGCCAGCCATTAAAAGAAAGTCACAACAAAATGGATTGTGTAAACTGCTAAACTACTTGGGGAATGGCTTGGTTTGGACGCCGAGGAAGGACGTGCCAAGCTGCGAAATGCCTCGGGGAGGCGCATGGAGCCTTAGATCCGAGGATGTCCGAATGGGACTTCCTGCTTATAGCACTCCGAAAGGAGAGGGAACCCGGGGAATTGAAACATCTTAGTACCCGGAGGAAAAGAAATCAACCGAGATGCCGTTAGTAAAGGCGATCGAAAGCGGTAAAGGGCAAACCGAATATTTTACTGAAAAGTGGAATAGATGTGGAGTTTGGACTTTCTCTAATGCCTCATTGCTGAATCTGAATCTGCTGGAAAGCTGAACCAAAGAAGGTGAAAGTCCTGTAGGAGTAAGGTGAAAGGTTACAAGGGAAAGTATCCAGAGTACCGTGCGTCGTATTTCGCGCGGGAATATGGGTGGCACTAACATCCAACCCTAAATACGTTCCAAGTCCGATAGTGAACAAGTACCGTGAGGGAAAGATGAAAAGTAACCCGAAAGGGTGGTGAAAAGAGCCTGAAACCAAGTAGTGATAAACTTATAGGGCATGAAAGGGGTGAGATCTCTAACAAAGATTGACCAGTGTCCTATTGTCCGTGTTGAAGAACGGGCCAGGGAGTTTCGATGAGTGGCAAGGTTAATCCTTTAAGGAGAAGCCGAAGCGAAAGCAATTATCCGCACAGCAATGGAGGGATAGCGTAATAAATGCGTTCAGTCACTTGTGGAAGACCCGAATCCGGTCGATCTATACCTGAGCAGGTTGAAGCCCGGCGAAAGCCTGGTGGAGGACCGAACCAGTACTGATGTGCAAATCGTTTGGATAACTTGGGTATAGGGGTCAAAGGCCAATCTAGGCCGGTAATAGCGGGTTCCCCTCGATACTACCCGCAGGTAGACTTCAGCGGAGATTCTCGGCGAGGTAGAGCGACCGATTAGCGGGTTAGCGGACGAAAGCCCGCGCCAGCTTATCAAACTCCGAACTTGTCGAGATCGTAGATGCTGGATGCTAGGGTGCAGGGATAAGCTTTGCATCCGTGAAGGGAACAACCTAGACGAGGGTTAAGGTCCCTAAAACTGACTAAGTGCGATTTAAAGGGGTTTGTGGCCGAAGACAGTGTGGAGGTTGGCTTAGAAGCAGCCATCCTTTAAAGAGTGCGTAACAGCTCACT